>JBIKRV010000036.1:0-32816 GCA_044348985.1 Chitinophagaceae bacterium | reverse complement strand
ACTGATGACCCACAAATTACAATACAAGGGGTACTTTTCTAAAAAACGATTAATACCATCCTACACACAACTAAAATTAATTAATTTATAAAATTAAAAAATCGTTTAGGACACTATTGATTTTTATGATTACTTATTTTATATAGCAGAATTTAGTATTGAAAAAATTATGCGTAGTCTGCAATTAATAAAGTGAATCCCCCTAACTCAGCGTAGCTTATAATCGAGGCCACTGGGCGTATGGCTGTGCCTACGCCCTAACTTTTATGTAGCATTTGCTACACTACCATAATCTTATTACAAAAAACTAATTTTTACCAACCCTTTTTTGCCTGCATAATCTCTTGCACTGCTTAGTAAATAATCTTCTGCATAAGCTACTAAACCAGCTTTAACGGCATTTTGATGAATATATATTAATTTACCCTAACTAGGCGTAGCTTTTCTTCCCAGCAATGTCCCACTCGGCGTATGGCTGTGCCTACGCCCTAACTTTATGTAGCATTTGCTACACTACCATAATCTTATTACAAAAAACTAATTTTTACCAACCCTTTTTTGCCTGCATAATCTCTTGCACTGCTTAGCAAACAATCTTCTGCATAAGCTACTAAACCAGCTTTAACAGCATTTTGGTGTATGTAGATTACTTTGCTCATGTACATATCTGGTATATGTGGATCGATACCAACAGCATGATTTTCGTGTGTCCAAAACTAATAGTTTTCATTTCTAACATGTTGCTGTGCTGCATGTTTAAATTGAAACAACATCCATTCACGTCTGCTTTCTGGTTCTTCTTGTATAGATAACAATATTTGTTTACTGGTATGCCTTTTAAAATCTCTGATTGTATCTGATAATGTGCCATTGCTGCTGGATAATATACAATGTACATGATTGCTCATTATACACCAGGCATGTGCATTTAATTGTTTGTGTTCAATACAATAATTCAATGCATCAATTACTATATCGCAGTAACATTTTCTGGTAAATACATCTACCCATGCAACTACTTGAAACGTTAGAAAACAAACACCTTGTTGGTCTTTGATTACATAGCTATCTGGCATATAGCTAATGTACTAACTTTATGTATATTTATACTATAAGAATGATTGGTTGAATGTAGCAAATGCTACCAAAAACAAACGGCGTAGGCACAGCCATACGCCGAGCCGAAAATTATAAGCTACGACGAGTTTGGGCAAGTCTGGCAACTTCTAGCGGCGTTTTTTCACTAGAATTACAATATATATTCAAAAAAAGAATTGTATCATCAGAGCAACAGAGTGTAACTTTAAGTAAGCCTAACTAGGCGTAGGTGTGTCGTGAAGCACTGATGCAAATCCTCACTCAAACTCGGCGTAGCTTGAAATCATCATAAAAAACGTACACTGGGCGTATGGCTGTGCCCCCTAACTAGGCGTAGCTTGTAATCGAAGCCACTGGGCGTATGGCTGTGCCTACGCCCTAACTTTTATGTAGCATTTGCTACACTACCACAATCTTATTACAAAAAACTAATTTTTATCAAGCCTTTTTTACCTGCATAATCTCTTGCACTGCTTAGCAAATAATCTTCTGCATAAGCTACTAAACCAGCTTTAACAGCATTTTGGTGTATGTAGATTAATTTGTTAATGTACATGTCTGGTATATGTGGATCGATACCAACAGCATGATTTTCGTGTGTCCAAAACTGATAGTTTTCATTTCTAACATGTTGCTGTGCTGCATGTTTAAATTGATACAACATCCATTCACGTCTGCTTTCTGGTTCTTGTTGTATAGACAATATTATTTGTTTACTGGTGTGCCTTTTAAAATCTCTGATTGTATCTGATAGTGTGCCATTGCTGCTTGATAATATACAATGTACATGATTGCTCATTATACACCAGGCATGTACATTTAATTGTTTGTGTTCAATACAATAATTCAATGCATCTATTACTATATTGCAGTAACGTTTTCTGGTAAATACATCTACCCATGCAACTACTTGAAACGTTAGAAAACAAATACCTTGTTGGTCTTTGATTACATAGCTATCTGGCATATAGCTAATGTACTAACTTTATGTATATT
Organism: Chitinophagaceae bacterium; assembly: GCA_044348985.1. Lineage (GTDB taxonomy): Bacteria > Bacteroidota > Bacteroidia > Chitinophagales > Chitinophagaceae > UBA1930. The sequence goes on along the minus strand of JBIKRV010000036.1, from coordinate 30,722 downwards.
TATACTATAAGAATGATTGGTTGAATGTAGCAAATGCTACCAAAAACAAACGGCGTAGGCACAGCCATACGCCCAGTGTACCTTTTCCTTCCAAGCAATATCTCTTCCTCCAAGCAATGTCTTAGCAACAAAATACCCAACCAAAAAACTTTTCAGCATCTGTTCATTGCATGGTTTTGTGTTTTGGAGAAAGGAAGATGCGTTAATTGAAAATTTTGCTACGTAGTACGCATCGCCCCTTGGCTTTACACAAGGCTATGAAGGAGACGATGCTGGGAATAAGATAAATTCTCCCTTTATCTGTTTGACATTAGTATCATGCATTTTAACACTGTTTATCCAAAGACTTTTAATCTATTTGCTTGTATCATTTTACAATTTAATTGGTGTTTTCATTCAGTTTAGTTTATTTCAAATAGGGTAGCCGATTTGGGATTAACATACAGCCCTGATTTTATATCAACTGGTTTATTGGATAATACATCCAATGCATTGGTTTTCCCTTTTAGTATTTCAGCAAATCGATTCGCATCAACAATTACCTGTTGATCATTTTTATTCATTACCGCCATAATGATTTTTTCTTTGTTGTAACGAAAGTAAACATACACTCCATCAAAAGGGGCGAAGTGTACTGTTTTTCCATTGGCAATAACATGATTATGCTTACGCCAGTTGAGTAATTGTTTTAAATGCGACTGAATTTGTCTTTGGTTTTCATTTAATCCAGCACCTGTAAATCCGTTCACAGCGTCATCTTTCCAACCACCGGGAAAATCAGAACGTATCAATCCGTCGTTTTTATGATTGGGTGTATTGTCCATTAAAATTTCTGTTCCATAATAAATTTGTGGAATTCCTCGAATAGAGAGTAAAAAGGTTAAAGCCATCTTTGTTAACGCAACATCTTGTTTTAACTGCATAAACAAACGATCCATATCATGATTGTCGCCCATTAATAATATTTGAGTAGGATTTGGGTAAACAAAATCATTGGCCAATGCTTCATATATTTTTGTAAATGGTGTATTGTACGATTCGCCTTCATCACCATTAAGGGATTGCACCAATGCTGCCTGCAATGGAAAATCCATCACTGTATTTAAACAACCAGCATAGCCATCATGATTTTTCTTTCCTTGTTGCCAGTATGAGGTAATTAAAGGGTTGGTACTCCATTCTTCACCAACAATACTAAAGTTTGGATATTCATTCATAATGGCACAGCTCCAGTTTTTTAAAAATGCTTTGTTGCTGTAGCCATAAGTGTCTTGCCTTATTCCGCCCAACTGCAATGTTTCAATCCACCAAATAGTATTTTGAGTAAGGTAGTTTGCCATAAATGGATTTTGGCCATTCATGTCTGGCATTGATTTATCGAACCATCCCTTATTAAACAAGTCCTTATCGTATTGTGAAGCATACATATCTTGATTAATTGTACGGCGATGATTGGTTGGTACATATTTATCAGGAAAGTTGAGCCAGTTTTTAAAAGGCAGGTCATTCATCCACCAATAATTACTGCCAGTGTGGTTCAATACTTCATCAAAAATTAGCTTCATTCCTTTTGCCTTCATCTTTGCAGATAATTCTTTGTAATCTTCTAGTGTTCCATATCGTGGATCAACTTTATAATGATTGGTGATGGCATAGCCATGATAAGAATAAGCAGGCATATCATTTTCCAACATGGGTGTAGGCCAAATGGCAGTAAAGCCCATGTCTTTTATATAGTCTAAATGATTGATGATGCCACGAATGTCGCCACCATGTCTGCCACTTGGAAAACTTCTGTCAATTTTATTTTCTTTTAATCCTTCCACAACATCATTGCTGTAATCTCCATTGGCAAATCGATCTGGTACAATTAAGTAAATAGCATCCAATGCATTAAAGCCTTTAAACAGTTCAGCGGCTTGTGTTCTTTTTTTAAGTTCATATGGATAACTGTATATTTCTTTTCCATCTTTTTTAAAGCTGATATTTATGATGCCAGGCTTTGTATGGTTAGCTATAATCAAATCAATAAAGAGATAATTCTTACTATCTGCCTTGCTTACATTTTTTATGGTTACACCAGGGTATTTTATTTGAGGGGTGGTTTTCCCAATATTATTTCCATTTACGAGTAACTGTAAGTTTGGATTGCTCATTTCAACAAACCAGTTAAGCGGTTCAATATGATTTATTTGAGCTTTTGTATTTGTACAAATAATATTTGTGAGAATTAAAAGTAAAAACAGTTTTGTTATTTTCATAATCAACATTTTCTATGTTACTAATTACAATTTAAAAATTTAAAATACCACCTGCTGAAATTTGTTGATGGCTTATTTTATAACCATTGATTTTTTTATCATTCAGCATGGTTGATTGAATGTTGTTGTTTTTTATCTCCAAAAGTTTTCCATGCTGTAAATGAACTGTTGCACTTTTTATCTGAGGCTGACCAATTACATATTCGCCACTTACAGGATTTACAGAATAAAAACCAATCGTAGAAAAAATATACCAAGCACTCATTTGTCCACAATCATCATTGCCAATCATTCCAGTGGTGGTATTGTTGTAAAACTCATCGTAAATTTTGGTGATAAGCTCTTTGCCTTTTGCTGGCTTGTTTGAATAAGCATATAAGTAAGCAATATGATGGCTTGGTTCGTTGCCATGTGCATATTGTCCAATCATAGCTTCTTGCCCCAAATGTTTGTTGGGATTAAGTGCTTTGATGGTGAAGAAACTATCCAGTTGTGCAGTAAAGTTTTGCTTACCACCTAGTAGTTGCATCATGCCCTCTACATCATACTGAGCTGGAGTCCAAAAATATTGCCAAGCATTGGCCTCAGTATAATCGCCAGGATTATTCATGGGTGATGTTGCCATTAAAGGATTAAAAGGTGTTCGCCAGTTTCCTTTGCTGTCTTTTCCACGCATTTGTTTGATGGATGCGTCGTATAAATTTTTATAATAGTTGGCACGTTTGTAATAAGTGGCAGAAATATCTTTCTTGCCTATTTTATCCGCCATTGTTGCAATACAATAATCATCTACACCATGTTCCAATGTTCTTGAAACGGCTTCATTATCTAAACTGTCGAATGGGTAATAACCATATTTATTCAATAAAGTCCAGTTGCTGTTGATATGATTTTCTGAAGTTGATTTGATCATTTGCTGCAAGGCTTCATCTGCATTAAAACCAGTAAATCCTTTCAAGTATGCATCTGCAATTACAGGTATTGCATGGTTACCTATCATACAATAATTGTCTTTTCCCCATGCTGTCCAGATGGGTAAGAAACCAGCTGCTTTGCTGTGTTCTATCATACTATTGATAAACCCATCTACTCTTTCAGGAGCAATCAATGTGTAAAGTGGATGAGCTGCCCTGTAAGTATCCCAAAGAGAAAGCGTTGAATAGTATTCACCATTCTTTGCTGTTCTTACAGAATCATCTGCTCCTCTATACTTGCCATCTACATCAGCAATATTACTTGGCTGAATAAACAACCTATACATGCAGCTATAAAATATTTCTTTTTGTTTTTGTTCAGCTTCAATTTCTATTCTGCTTAAATAACTGTTCCAAGCCTTTTTTGCATTGGCTACAGTTGCATTAAAATCCCAACCGGATAATTCTTTTTGCAAATTATTCTTAGCTCCATCTATACTTACTGTTGACAAGGCTATTTTAGTTTGAAGAACTTTATCTTTTATATCAAAACTCAATGCATAACGTGGTGCAGCTTCCTTAGCTTTTCTTTGTAATACAATTGATGAAACAAAAGGCTGGCTAAATTGAATGGTAAAAAAATACTTCCGTTCTACCCAATTTTTAGTATGGCAATAACCACTGATGCTTTTATTGTTTTCTATTTTTACATCGCTTTCTAGCACTAATGAATCAGTTAAAAATCGAAGCCCATGTTGCAAATCAACCAACAATTTAGCACTTGAAGTAGGGTAGGTGTATTGATGAAATGCCACTCTTTCTGTACAGGTTAATTCAACCTTTACTTGATTGTTTAAAGTAACTGTATAATAACCTGGTGACGCTTTTTCAGTTTCTTTCAAATAAGTTTCACCAAAATTTTCTTTTCTATCGTCAGAAAAAGGTTGCAGTAATACATCCCCAAATTCATTGATACCAGTGCCATTTGCCCTTGTTTGAGAAAATCCAAGAATGATGCTGTCATTGTATTGATAGCCACTTGTGTAATCCCAACCCTTGTCTACATTGTCAGGACTAGGTTGCACCATGCCAAACGGCATACATGGACCTGGAAAAGTGTGACCTGTGCCTTCAGTTCCAATAAAGGGGTTTACAAATTGGGTAAAATCAACTTGCTTTTTTTCTGTACAAGAATTAAGTAGTAACAACAAGAGGATTACAAAAATGGATAATTTCATTTATTACTTTTTTATTGGAAATGTCACTTGTCTTAATATTGTTTTTGCCATAGGCACTAAAGTTATTGCTTCCTTTTTACCTGTTGAGCTATTGATCATCATTGTTCTAAAAGTATTTTTGCTGTTTGAAACAGGGCTCACTAAGTTATTGGTATAGTGATATGTTGTATTGTTAACAGGTTTGTAAATAGACTCATTTAAACCAACAATATTGAATGCTTTTGTGATTGTTTTCTTCGCATCAAATACAGTACACATAACAAACGGACCACTTTCCAAATAGACTTCTTTATTAGCTGTTTCTTTTTTTACAATTTTCGAAGTAAATGAAATGGTTAAATTAGTTTGCTTATTCCATGTTTGTTGAAAAATGAGAAATCCATTTTCTTCTTTGTATTGGATAGAAGATTTTATTGAAACCGCCCAATCTGGCTTTCTAATTTTTATTGAAAATGTTGAGGGCTGTTTACAGCTAATTCTAAATCGGATATCATTCTCAAAAGGATAAGCTGTTTCTTCTTTTATTGATACTGTTACATTTTTAATTTGAGTTGTAAATTTACAAGGGCCTAATAAAGATGCTACTAGTCCGTCTTTATCTTTCATCCACATGTTTTGAATATAGTAAGGAACTATTCTGCCAGCATTGGGCACACAACAAACAGCCGCTTCTTTGTGAACTGGCGAATACCTGTAACGGGTTTGATGTTTATCGCTAGTATCACCATTATTTCCTCCTGTAAGGTAAAATGCATTGTCTTGTTTTAAATAACAGATAGCACTTTCAGTAGGATGCGTGTTTCCTAAAGCAGCATTAAAAAATAAATGCTCGGCATTATCGGCATATTTATTATTGGCTGATTTAGTAAGTAAGCTTATCCAGCCAGCCATGAGTTCTTGAAGTGAACAGAATTCATAACCACTGACTCCATCTGCTAATTTGCCCAAAATAAATTCATCGCCAGCAGGGCCACCAGATGGCGTAGTTGTCAGTTTTATTTTATACAAAAAATTGTTGAGTACCTTTTTTAGTGCAGGATTTCCTGAAGCATAATACGCAGCAATTACCGAACGCAAGTGTTCATAAGTATGTACACCATGCCCTTTCAAGTAAATACTACTATCCGATAATTTTGAAAACTGTGCATCTTCGTTCAGCACTTGTTCAGAAAAATCTTTGTATAGAAACAAACAGTAATCCATGTACTGTTGTTTTTTTGTGATACTGAATAACTGTTCCAAAACATCTGTAAATGCCAATCCATGTGTTAAACCACCAGCATTGGGGTTTACTGAATAAAAAGGGTGTGATTGATTGACAGGGTATGCTTGCATTACATTCGCCACAGCTTTTTCAACTGCCGTAAGGATATGTGTATCTTTTTTATATTCATACCAACCTAAAAAAGCCCTATACAAAGTTGCTTTGGCCCATAATTCACCATTTTCGTTATCAAATTTGTATCGTAGTTCTTTATCATAAATACCAATGTATCCATCCCGATCTTGCGTTGCCAGCAGGCGATTAATGATTTGCTCAGCCTTTATTAATTGTTTTTTATCTTTTAATAAAATAGCTGTTCTTATGTATCCATCCAGCCAATTGCTTTGTGTTTCACTGTTCCACCAAAGAAATTGTACTTGCCAATCACCTGCATCGGAAATTGCACCAACATCCTTGCTTTTTACTTTTTTAGTCAACCTGTTTTTGCTGTAGATATCATCCTTCAAAATTAAATCAGGAACAAGACTATCCAAATGACCCGTAAAGCCGGTTAAATTTTTTTGTAATTCACTTTGTAACCAGCCCAAAGGTTTTACTTCATTTAAAGGAAGTGTTTGCAGTTTTGATGGAATTGGTTTTATTTTTTTAAAAGGGGATTGTTTTAAATTTTGCGAATAGAGTATTGGTTGTAACAGTATACAGCAACTTGCAATTAGATAAAGACGAATATGTTTTTTTCTTTTTGACATATGCTATAATTTATTAAATACTGTTTTTAGTTTCTCCATCATATGCAAGTTATTGTTCCATTGTTGGCTTAAAGGCTTTTGTGTATATGGCTCTGCTGGCATATATGGTGCTGGACCAAATTCTGGAGTGATAATAAAATTTTTCCAGCCAGCTTGTTGTTTAAACTCAACAATCATTTTCCACCAAGAAGCAAACTGTATAAAATGGTTTTCCCATTCTGGTGCTACAGGATTATTTACTTGTGGCCCTTGTTCCCAACCTATTCTTGCATGTATGTGTGATACATGCGGTATGATTTGCTCAATAATTTCTTGCTGATCTTGCAGCATACTTTCCGATACTGTACAAAAATGAGAAAAGTCGCCAACTAGCTCCATCTCTGGAAACTTTTTTAGGTAAGGAATTAATGATGCAGCATGAAATGAAAACCTACCACGATGTGTTTCATGTAAGATTCGAACGCCAGTTTTAACGCTAATGTTCATTGCTGCTTCAATTACTTTGCAGTTATCATCAAATGAAAAATAATCTTTACCTGTGTGGGAGTTTATAAATGTTGGTTGTAAGGTAGATAGCTCCAACAATTTTTTTTTGAGCTTTATGATATATGTACTTACACGCTCATTTTCAGTTGCCATTACTTGTTGAGGAATAAAAGTAAAAGCATTATTTTTCTGTTTAATTTCTTCAATATGCTTAATCAATTTGTCTATAAAATTAATATCCGAAGGCAAATTAATTTCTATCCCATTATATCCGGCTGCAAGTACTTTTTCAATAAATACATCTGCTTCATCTTGTTCACATCCCCAAAAAGGACAACAATAGTTTATTTGCATGTATTTAGTTTTGAAAGATTATAGGATTGATTGGCGAATCTATTACCGCTCCAATTGTAGCTCCAGGACACCAAGTGTTCCAATCATTAATCTGGTTTTTATTTTCAGGATTTTTCAGTAGCATATCCTTGTCCATGTAAATTACAGTCATCACTTTTCGCATTTGATTGGTTGTATTAGCACCAGCTCTATGAAAAACCCAACCACTATGAAAACTCACTTCACCCAAATCAAATGGCTCAATTACATGTTTAAAATCGGTTACTCTTAATTTTTGTTGAATGTTAGCTTCACTTTCATCACTTATCTCCAACTCTCTTCCATCTACAATTTGATGACTACCAGCACTAAATTCCAGTGGTCCTAACTCTAGGGGCGTTGCCTGTAATGGGATCCATGCGGTTACTGTTTTATCAGTTTCTAGCGGCCAGTAATATTGGTCGGCATGCCAAGGCGTTATGCCACCACCACCTTCTTTAAATAGTGCTTGGTCGTGGTAAATTCTTACTCCATCAGTTTTCATCAAATCGCTTGCAATCTTTGCCATTCTTTTGCTGAATACAAGTTCTTTCACAACTTCATCTTCCCTCCACAAATTGAATAATTGCAGAAAAGCTTTGCCGTAAGTAGTACGTTCTTCTAAAGGTCTTACTTCATTGTTCATCATAGCTACTCTTGTGCTGATGGCATCATTAAAAAATGAAATGATGGCTTCATCAAATACCTCTTTGAGTTTGATGAAGCGGTTTTGCTGATAAAACTCAACCTGTTCTTTTGTAAGCTCATAAGGCTGATCTAAAAATGATTTAATGTTAGATGTTAACTCCATAAAAAATATTTTCACAAAACTATTGTCTGTTATTAAAAAGCTTTAGTACAAAAAAATCAAAAAAAAGCACTATATTGACATTAGTTATTAGTAATGATAAAAAATAGTAGAATATAGTATGAAACCAAGACTTGAACAATTGTCTCATAGAAAAGAAAATGTATCGTTTTTGTGTTATGAAGTAAACGTACCAAGTTTTGAATTTCTATGGCATTACCATCCTGAATATGAGTTGACTTATATTGTGAAGGGAAAAGGAAAAAGACTAGTAGGAGATAGTTATGAAAATTTCAGTGAGGGTGATTTAGTATTACTCGGATCTAATTTGCCACATACATGGATTACTGAAAAAAATAAAAAAGAAACTTGTACTGCAGTGGTCATTCAGTTTACTCATGCCTTTGTAGAAAAATTATCTGCGTTCCCAGAAATGAGTGGTTTTGAAAAACTATTTGCAAAAGCTGATAGAGGACTTCAGTTTAATGAAGCAAAAAATAAAGACTACGTTTTACTATTGCAAAGAATGATTAAAGGCAGTGTACTGGTTAAATTTAGTTTGCTGCTTCAGTTATTGGAACTGCTTTCAAATAACAAAGCTATACCTCTTGCTTCTGCAAGGTATAAACCAATGAAAGGCAATGAAAACCAACAACGAATTAGTAAAGTGTTTCTATATGTTGAAAAAGAGTTTCGAGCAAGTATTACATTAAAAAAAGCTGCTTCTATTATTCATTTATCTGAAAGTGCTTTTTGTAAATTTTTTAAAAGAGTCAGTGGCAAAACATTTTCCGATTACACCAATGAAATCCGTATTGCCCATGCTTGTAAGCTATTAATTGAAACGGATAAGTCAATTGGTGAAATAGCTTTTCAATGTGGTTTTGAGTCACTTACTTATTTTAATCGGGTATTTTTGAGGAAAAAAAAGATGAAGCCGAGGATTTATAGGAAGATGTAAAGGAATTTGTTTAAAAAGAGTTCGTAATTATTTTGTATATTAAATGTAAGCTGTGGTATTGAATATATTATATTTATAATTTTTATTCATTATAGTCCGATAAAACATAAAGGGAAGCATTTCTGCTTCCCTTTATGTTGTTTTGAAGTTACTACGCTTTAAAACAATGAATCAAAGTAACAATTATTTCTGACAGCATCTATTTTCACAGCTAATTTCTTTGTGCAATAAGTCTATTTTAAGAAGGAGGTATCAAGAAGAATACTGTTTTGAACGGCACATCCTTAGTGGCTCACTTTATAGATTTTTCAGCAGCAGCCAACCACAATCAAAATATCTATAGCAAACTACAACTGCCCCATGGCTCTTATGTAGTATTTGATAAAGGATACAACAACTATAAACAATATGCAAAATTTACAGCACAAGGTATATTTTTTGTTACCCGATAAAAAGAAAATACAGTCTATGATATTGCTGTAGAATGTTTACACAACGAAACTACCGCTTCAAATATTTTGCAAGAAACCATCATCATACAAAATAATTCACAAAAACAATACAACAACAATGGCATTTAGTGTGTTTGTAACTATCTTTAAATTACACCTGTTCAACTATATCAGCATAAAGCAGCTACTGGCAGAATACAAAAAAAAGAACCAAACAAAAAACTATCAAACTGATATGTTCAACTCTTCATAGCCCCATGCTAAAGAAGATAAACAACGCTATCTAGCAATAGCAAGCTTTAAAGCTAAATGAATAACCAAAATTTTGTTTTTGTCGGACAATAATGATACTAAAATACTATTCTACCTGTTAAGGGCAGCGTTACCTTGTTATACTGATTAATACTTGTATATTTATTAATTAATAATCTAATTACAGGCGTAAGGCAACGAAAATGCTCTTTTGCCTATCTTTAAAATGAATTATTTAAATTAATAAACCTGTGCCTCCGAAAAGAAGCAATGCATACCGTTTTTCAATTGTTTGTCTTGCAACTTTATTGTATTTGAATTGCATGGCACAACCTGTTGCAAATTTTACCGCAAACATTACAAGTGGTTGTTCTCCTTTGGTAGTTCAGTTTCAGGATTTGTCTATCGGTAACCCCACTTTTAGGCGTTGGGATTTGGGAAATGGTACTATATCAAACCAGATAAATCCTATAGGTACTTATTTTAATCCGGGTATTTATACGGTTTCTTTAATTGTAAAAAATAGCAGTGGTTCTGACACAATGACCAAGGTTGGTTATATTGTAGTTAACGATGCACCAACGATTAATTTTTCTGCAAATACAACATCTGGATGCTTCCCGTTAAAAGTTACATTCACCGATTTAACTGTTCCCAATTCCGGTACAAGTGTAGAATGGACATGGGATTTTGGTGACGGTACTTTTTCTAATCTGCAAAATCCAGAACATACTTATGTGGTAGCCGGAAGTTTTACAGTAACATTAAAAGTAAAGAACAGCAAAGGTTGTTTTACGATATTTAATAAACCCAATTACATTACTACTGTGGGTGGGGTATTGTCTAATTTTACAGTGAATCCATTTAATGTCTGTACATTACCAACCCAAGTAAATTTCACTAACACCTCAACAGGCACAGGTGCACTTTCTTATATATGGAATTTTGGTGATGGTGGTACATCTACCCAAACAAATCCAACGCATTTATATACTTCTGTTGGTGCATACACAGTTGGCTTAATTGTCCAAAACAATAATGGTTGCAGAGATACAGTAGTAAAAAATGGCATTGTGCATATAAGTGCTGTTAGTGCTAACTTTTCAAGCTCAGGCTCTTGTACCGGCAGTTCAGTAAATTTTACAAATACATCAACACCTTCGCCTGTTGCAGTAGTTTGGGATTTTGGTGATGGAACAACTTCTAGTTTGCTCAATCCGATAAAAATATACAACACACCCGGCAGCTACTTTGTAAAAATGGTTGCCAATTTTGTTACCTGCAGTGATTCTATCACAAAACAAATTACCATTAACCCAAAACCCATTGCAGCATTTACGAATACGCCAACAGAAGCATGTAATGCACCATTAAATGTACAGTTTAATAATAATTCAGTTGGTGCAACAGCTTATCAATGGTTTTTTGGCGATGGTGGAACCACTCAGCAGGTAAATCCTTCAAACAATTATTTACAACAAGGCAATTATACAGCAACACTTATAGCTACCAATACATTTGGTTGTACCGATACATTAAAAAAAATTGGTGCTGTTAAAATCCTTCCACCGAAAATATTATCTTTTACAGGCGGTACCCCTTATAGTGGTTGTGCCCCATACACATCTAATTTCAGTGCAGTTGTAAGCTCACCTGAACCTTTGGTTAAATTTGAGTGGAATTTTAATGATGGAACGCCAATCGTATTGGGTTCTAATCCTGTACATACATTTCTACTTCCTGGTGTTTATGCTATTACATTAATTGTAACTACAGTAAATGGTTGTACCGATACACTTACTGTTCCTAATGCAGTAATTTTAAGTACCAAACCAACAGCTTTATTTACAGCTACACCTTTAGACTCATGTGCCCTGCAGCCAATTATGTTCAGCGATAATTCATTGGGTACAATTAACGGCTGGTTTTGGAGTTTTGGTGATGGTGGTACATCGTCTCTGCAAAACCCTGTACATAATTATTCAGATACAGGATATTTTTCTGTAATGCTGATAGTTAGTAATCTAGCCTGTAAAGACACACTTACTTTGAATAACTATATTCATATTAAACCCCCAATTGCAAGGTTTAGTATATCATTTAATTGTGATACCCCTTATCAAAGAAGGTTTATCGATCAATCCATTGGGGCGGTTACTCATTTCTGGACTTTTGGAGATGGTAGTACATCTACTGCAGTAAATCCTGTTCATGTATACCCGACTTCGGGTATTTATCCTGTAAGTTTAACTGTTACAAATGGTATCTGCTCATATTTAACAAATGATACCTTAATTGTGGTTTCTGCGAATGCAGATTTTTCAGTTAATGGAACTGCATTTTGTAAGTATGCCGATGCAGTTTTTACCGTAAATAATATTAATACTGCTCATATAGCTAATTATAAATGGAGTTTCGGCGATGGGTTTGTTCAGTCAGGAGTAAATTTATCGCCTGTTGCACACCAATATACAGCTTCAGGCATTGTAACTCCAAGTGTTATTATTACCGATATTTTAGGTTGTACAGATACTTTAACGCAAGTATTGCCCATTACAGTTTATGGACCTAAAGCTGGTTTTTCAAATCTATCTGGAACCTGTATTAATGAAGTGATTAATTTCACTGATTCATCAGTAACCGATGGTGTTCATGCCATTCAGCAATGGATTTGGACTTATGGAGATGGACGCAGCGATACACTTCAGTCAGGGGTAACCAGTCATCAGTACACAAATACAGGAACGTTTGATGTAATGTTAAAAGTGACTGATGCTTTTGGCTGTTATGACACTTTGTTCAAACCAGCTATTGTTTTGATTACAAAGCCAATTGCAAATTTTATTTCTTCAGATACTTTGCATTGTGCTGATAAGCCGGTGAGTTTTACCAATCAATCTCAGGGTATTAACCTAAGCTATGTTTGGAGTTTTGGAGACAACACCAATTCAACTACCCAAAATCCACAGCACAGTTATGTATCTCAAGGCTTATACTCAGTAAACATTAAAGTAACCGATTTATTTGGCTGTACCGATTCGCTCAATCGGCTATCATATATAAGAATAGCAAACTCCGTTGCTAAGTTCAATTTCTTACAGGGCGATAGCATTGGTTTATGTTATCCATTTCTAATAACGGTTGCCAACCAGTCGTTAAATACGCAAAGTGTAAGTTGGAATTTTGGTGATGGCGGTTTTTCTAATTTAGATACACCTTCTCATTTTTACAATTACGTTGGCATTTATCCACTACAGTTAAAAACTACTGGGTTTGGAGGATGTATAGATTCTGTTACACAAAACATTTTGGTGAAAGGACCAACAGGAACATTTACTTACAGCCCCAAAACATTTTGTAAACCCGATACTGTAAGATTTGTAGCCACTACACTTAATAATGCTACTTTTTTGTGGGACTTCAGTGACGGTGTAACCATAGCAACCAGCGACTCTGTAGTTAAACATCTGTATAGTGTTAGTGGTTTATTCAGACCCAAAATGATTTTAATTGATACTTCTGGCTGTCAGGTACCCATCACAGGTATCGATACTATTGAAGTTATTGATGTTGCAACTAAAATCAAAGTACCTGCAACACAATTTTGCGACTCTGTTAGGCTTAATTTCTTTGATTCAACGGTGGTTACCAACGATAATGTAAACAGTTATGTATGGAATTTTGGAGACAATACTACATCTAGCAGCATCAACCCAACACATTTTTATTTTCAACCAGGCAATTATACGGTTAGTTTAAAAGTAACCACAGCTTTTGGTTGTAGTGCTGTGGATACATTGAATATTCCTATTAATGTTGTACAAACGCCCGTTATTAAAATTACTGGTGATTCTGTGAGCTGTTTAAATACATTGCTCACTTATCAAGGATTTGTAATAAAAAGTGATTCTACCTCGATTAGCTGGAATTGGAATTTAGCCAATGGCAACATATCCACACTGCAAAATCCGCCACCACAATTTTATAGCACCGCAGGTATCTACACAATTACTGCAATTTCTTCTAATGCCAGCGGTTGTTCGGATACTGCAACCAAAAATATAATCATTCATCCAAAACCAAATACTGACGCAGGTGTCGATTCAGTGGTTTGTAAAGGAAATACAATTACCTTACAACCGTCTGGTGCTAATTCTTACGTATGGCGTACAGATGCAACTTTAAGCTGCTCTACCTGTACAAACCCTATAGCAATGCCCGATAGTTTAAGGCTATACAGTGTTACGGGTTTCAATAGTTTTGGTTGCTCAGCAACCGATTCTTTGTATATAAATGTTATTCAACCTTTTAATATAAGAGTATCTGCTACTGATACTTTGTGTACAGGCGAATCTGCTCAGCTAGTAGCTTCAGGTGCTCACAGTTATACATGGTCGCCTACAGCCGGATTATCAAACTCAGCAATTCCAAATCCTGTAGCTACTCCAACAACCACTACAATTTACATGGTTTTAGGAACTGACAGAAAAAACTGTTTTATTGATACAGGCAAAATTACGATTAAAGTGTATCCGATTCCGCAATTCAATATTGTAGAGTCTTTAATAAAAACCAATGTAGGCTCAAATGTTCGGCTTATTACAACAAGTTCTGCAGATATCACCAAATGGAATTGGATACCTAATAAATGGCTAAGTTGTTCATCATGCCCAAGCCCAATTGCAACCATTACCAACGATATAAAGTATATAGCAGAAGTTTCAAATCCAGGAGGTTGTACAGCAAGAGATGAAGTAACTGTCGAAACTTTGTGTAATGGCTTTAATGTATTCATTCCAAATACATTTTCTCCAAATGGAGATGGTATGAATGATGTTTTCTATCCAAGGGGAAAAGGATTATTTAAAGTTAGAAGCATGAAAATTTTTAACCGCTGGGGTGAAACCATATTTTCAAAAACTGAATTTACAGCCAACGATGCAAGTGCAGGCTGGAATGGAACTTTCAATAGCAAACAACTAAGTTCTGATGTTTATGTGTACACCATTGAGGTGGTTTGCGACAACAATACAACTATTCCATTAAAAGGTAATGTAACCTTATTAAGGTAATAAAAATTTAAGAATGAAAAGCCATACACAATAATGAGGAAAGGAAGTCGTTTATATGATTACCCAATATCTTTACAAATGAGAACCTGTATCCACATAATCGTGTATTTGTTGTTTGCTGTATTTGCAACAACCAATCACTGTATTAAAGCACAGGATGTTCATTTCTCCCAATTTTATGAAGCATCTTTATTAAGAAATCCATCTTTAGCTGGTTTATTTCAAGGTGATATTCGGTTTCAGGGAATTTACAGAAATCAATGGGCATCAGTATCTACCCCATTTGTAACGGGTTCTTTTAGTTTGGAATACAAAAAAAACGTTGGAGCTGCGAATGATTATATTACAATAGGTATGCAAATGTTGTATGATAAAGCAGGAACTGCAGCACTAACCACTACCAATGTGTTACCAGCATTGAACTATCATAAATCGTTAAGTGGTGATAAAAATAAATACTTATCTATGGGGGTAATGGCAGGAATGGTGCAACGCAGGTTCGATAGAAGTAAAATTACCACCAATAACCACTATGATGGTAATGGCTATAATCCTTCTTTAGCGGATGGTGAAACATTTACCAATTCAAATTTTACCTATTTTGATGGTAGTATTGGTTTGAGTTTCAATTCAAACATTGCCGAAAAACCCGAAGACAATTACTTTATAGGTGTTGCATATCATCATTTTAATCGTCCGAAAAATTCTTTTTATAAAAATCCTGAAATTGAATTACAAGCTAAAATTGTAGCATCCGTCGGTGTTAAGTTTACATTAAACGAAACATCATATTTTACAATACATACCGATTATTCGAAACAGGGCATTTATTCAGAATTAATTGGCGGAGCTATCTATTCCTGTAAAATAGGAGAAGATATTGAAAACCCCAAATACACCTTGCATTTGGGTGGTTTTATTAGGGCAAAAGATGCATTTATTCCTGTTATTAAATTAGATTATCAACCTTTTGCATTTTCTTTTAGTTATGATGCCAATGTTTCTCAATTAAGAACAGCCAGCCAAGGCAGAGGCGGAATGGAATTGTCGATTTCTTATACAGGATTTTTTGATAGAGACAATAGCTCAAAATTTATTCCACTCTGTCCTAAATTTTAAATACAATATTTAAGAAGGTCTTTTATGGATTAGTAATAGAAAACTCCCCTCCACAAACTTTGTATCTCCTTCTTTTATTTTTCCAACAAACAATTTGCCTTACTCTTTGTTTATTCCGTTAATAGTAATAAAATTGTAAAATTATTTTTTACATCTTTCAAATACTTTATTTTGTAATTCTTAAATAAAATATATGAGCGTACAAATTGGCCAACAAGCCCCACAGTTTACTTTACACGATACAGACAGAAATACAGTAAGCCTTGTAGATTTAAAAGGCAAAAACGTAGTGTTATTATTTTTTCCAATGGCATTTACTGGAGTTTGTACTACTGAACTTTGCAACATTAGAGATAACATTGCTGTTTACAATAGTGCTAACGCTCAGGTTTTGGGTATTTCTGTAGATTCTCCTTTTACTTTGGCTAAATTCAAAGCAGAGCAAAATCTGAATTTTCCTTTATTGAGCGATTTTAATAAAGAAGTTTCAGCAGATTATGGTGCAATTTACGATGCTTTTATTGGTTGGATGAAAGGCGTAAGCAAACGTTCAGCTTTTGTAATCGATGCAACAGGCGTTATTCAGTACGCCGAGGTATTGGAAAGTGCTGGTGATTTGCCAGACTTTGAAGCAATCAATGCTATATTAACCAAATTAAACTGATTATAACATCAAATAATTATTAGAAGCAGGCAGAATTTATATAAACTCTGCCTGCTTTTGTTAAAAAGAACATATTGAAGTATTTTTTGGTTGTTTAAAATCTTTATTTATCTTCAATTCTCAAATGAACGAATGAAAAAAATTTATACAATATTTTTATTTACCTTATTAATTGGTGTAAGCAGTTTTGCTGATACCGATAATTTGGGTATTATAGATGGTAAGGTAAAAATTGTAAACTTTTATCCCAATCCTGCTTCTTCTTTTATAAATTTCGAATTTAATAAACCTTTAGAAAAAGGTCACACTTTAGAACTCTACAATTTTATTGGTAAAAAAGTAAGTGATATAGTTATTAATGGCACAAAAATAACCATCTCTTTAGATGGCTATTTCCGTGGTATTTATATCTTTCAGATAAGAGATAAAAATGGTAAAATTATTGAGAGTGGTAAATTTCAGGTTGTTAAATAACTGTTTACAATAAATAAATGTTTACCATTTAAAACTTACATCTAATTTAATATCGGGGTGTAAACTCTTTTCAACAGGACAGCTTCTTGCAATACGAACCAGTTGTTCTTTTTGCTCCTCTGTAGCAATAAAATTTTCAGTAAAAATTAGTTCAGCAACAATGCCAGCAACCCGTCTAGGAGCATCACTACTCATAATTTTGGTGAGATTAATTTTTGTTCCTGTAAAGTTTAAATTCATATCTGCTGCTCGTATGGCCATTGTTGTAATCATGCAACTGCCAAGGCTTGTAGCCAACATATCGGTTGGGCTAAATCTTTCACCTTTACCCTGATTATCGGTTGGGGCATCATTCTCTATTTTAGTGCCACTTTGTAAATGTGTTAATTCTGTTCTTAAATCTCCTTTATAAACAACTGTACTTGTCATATTAGTTTGTATTTTGCCCTAAATTTACATTCAACAAATTATATACTGTGAAGAATATTTTTTTAATACTGTTTTTTGTTTTGCCAGCAATCGTTTCGGCTCAGGAAAAGAAAATTTCCCCACGTCAGCAAAAGAAAGCTGAACGTAGAGAAAAAATTAATCAGCTCATTAAACAAGAGGAAGAAGGTGCATTGGTGTTTAATAAGCAAAGTGCCTTTAGCATTAAATTAAATACCGATGGTTATGGTATTGCTTATGAAAAAGGGAAATACAAAACCATTACTAAAACCAATTTGTGGTGGGTTGAGTTAGGAGAACACAAGCATGTTAAAGAAATGAAATTTGCGAAAGGTGATCCCCAATTTGGTTTTTTAATTGGCAACCCTTATGTGTATGGAAAAATTAATAATTTCTATAATTTTAAGTTGGGTTTTGGTCAGCAAAGACTAATAGGTGGTAAGGGAACAAAAAATGGAGTAGCTACATCCTTAATTTATGGGGGTGGTTTATCTGTTGCCTTAATGAAACCTTATTTATTAGATGTAAAAGATGCAACGGGTGTTACCAAAACAATTAAGTATCAGGATGACTCGACTTTATTTTTAAACCAAACACAAATTATTGGTGCTGCCGGATTCACGAAAGGCTTCAGCAACATGAAATATATTCCTGGCATTCATGTTCGTACTTCTTTAAGGTTTGATTATGGCAGATACAATGAAATGATTTCTGCTATGGAAGTTGGTATCAATGCTGAATATTATACCAAAGAAATTGAGCAAATGGCACAAAATCCATACAAAAAGTTCTTCTTCAATGCTTATTTAGCACTTACTTTTGGGCGTCGAAAGTAGCCTTTAGCAAGCCATAATGATTAAACAAATCGTTTAGAAAATACCAGTTTCTAAACATTCGCATCTTAAAAGTGTTTAATTATTTTATTTTCAAGCCATACAGTTGTAAGATTGTAAGTCTTCATTTCAAACTTAATATTCATGCAAGAATTACCAGTTGTTTCTAAAATAGATACTACAACCACCAAAATACAAAAACCCACTTGGCTGCGTGTAAAATTGCCTATTGGCGAAGATTACAAGCATGTACGTGGCTTGGTAGATAAACATAAATTACATACCATTTGTGAAAGCGGCAATTGCCCAAACATGGGAGAATGTTGGGGTGAGGGTACAGCAACTTTTATGATTTTAGGCAATATTTGTACCCGTAGCTGTCGTTTTTGTGCAGTTGCAACAGGACGACCAGAACCTGTAGATTGGGACGAACCTCAACGTGTTGCAGAAGCCATTCATTTAATGAAAGTGAAACATGCAGTCATTACTTCTGTTGATAGAGATGAGTTACCAGATGGTGGAGCACAAATTTGGTTTAATACCATTATTGCTGTTAAATCTTTAAATCCTGATACAACTTTAGAAACTTTAATTGGCGATTTTAAAGGCAATTTTCCTGATATACAAAAAGTAATAGACGCAGCACCTGAAGTGGTAAGCCATAATATGGAAACTGTGGAACGTATGACACCCAAAGTTCGTGTACAAGCAAAATACAAAAGAAGTTTATTTGTGATAGAAACGTTGAAAAAAGGGGGTATGCGTACCAAAACTGGTATGATGCTGGGTATTGGTGAAGAGAAGCATGAAGTAATAGAAAGTATGAAACATTTAATAGATGTTGGTTGTGATGTACTTACATTAGGTCAGTACTTACAGCCTACCAAAAAACACTTACCCGTACAACGTTTTGTGCACCCTGATGAGTTTGCTGAGTTGAAAGATATTGGTTACGAATTAGGCTTTGATTATGTAGAAAGTGGACCATTGGTTCGTTCATCTTACCATAGCGAAAAGCACATTGTACAAGGCTGGGGCAAAAACAAATGGCTCGAAGAAAAAGCACTTTTGATGAACGTTTAAAATATTTAGTCCTTCAATGTTGCAGGACTTTTTTTATTTTCATTTAATGAAAAATAAGTTATCCTTTCTTTTATTATTTCCATTTACAATGAATGCCCAAATTAAATGGAAAAATGTAGATTCTTTATTCCAGCCATTGCCATCAACAGTACATGTGTATTATACAAATGATAGCCTTGATGGCAAACCCAATATTGCTTACTATATAAGTGCCGAATTGAAAGATAAAAAGCTTGATTTTACAGTTGATACAACTTTAGAAAGAAGGCTTACCCCTGCTCAGTATTTTGAGAAAAATAACCAACCCATAGTTACGGTAAACAGTACTTTTTTTGAATTTATACATAGTAAAAATTTGAATACTGTAATTAAAAATGGAAAATTGATTGGGTATAATATACATTCAATTGGTGGTAAAGGAAAAGACACATTTACTTATCGTCATACTTTAGGAAGTGCTTTAGGCATTGATAAAAAAAGAAGAGCCGATGTTGCCTGGTTGTTTACCGATTCTACCAAGAAATTTCCTTATGCAATGCAACTGCCAATTGATGTATTTAAAGATTCTAGCAGTAAACTAAGTATTGACAATGTGAAGAAGTATAATATCGGCATCAATAACTCATCGACCAGAAGATTAGACAAATGGAAAATGCAAACTGCCGTTGGTGGTGGACCTATTATATTACAAAATGGAGTTATTAAAATAACCAATAATGAAGAACTGAAATTTAGTGGTAAAACAGGATTAACAGATAAACACCCAAGAACCTGCATGGGTTATACCCAAGATGGTAAGTTGATTATTATGGTTATTCAAGGCAGATTTAAAGGAATTGCAGAGGGAGCAACGCTAGAACAGGAGGCCAAACTATTGCAAAATATTGGCTGTTGGGAAGCTCTGAATTTAGATGGTGGTGGTAGCAGTTGTATGTTAATTAATGGCAAAGAAACCATTCAGCCAAGTGATAAAGAAGGTCAGAGACCTGTGCCTTGTGTTTTTATTATAAAATAATTTTTATAGTTTATTACATGACCTAATGTACAAGCCGATTTTATCAGCTGTGCTATGCCAATACAGTTGATTATAAAATTACTATTGGTTACAAAAACTAAATCGCCTGTGCTGTTTTCATTCTTGACGCAAGCCAGCTTTCTTTTGCAGGAACAATCCACTTAGTTAACAAATCAGCTTTTGTTGCAACCAGATTATTAAAGTATAAAGTATATGGAGTAATAAAATTATTCTCTAAAGCATAATTCAATTGAGCAAGTGGCAATAGTTGAACCTTCTCTTTTATAATGAAAGCCAAACTTTGCCTATCGAACATATTTATATTATACTCCTTTTCAATTTGCTTTATTACATGCACCGAAGCATCTGTGCTGCAACCACCAACAGTTACATTGGTTTCATCGGCTATTAAAACAATAAACTGACCAAAGAATAAATTGGCATAACCTTTTACTGGTGCACCATGGCTTTTCCAACTGCTTACAAAATCTTCTAACAAGGGTTCAATTTGCAAAGCTTCTGTAATGCCAAATAATCTGCTACTTTGATAAATCCACACTTTAGAATTGGGAGCTAAATTTTCGGGAATTAAGTGTTGAAATGCAGTATCCATAAGGGTTAATAGTTTTTTGGTTATTTAATCTTCACTTTCACTTTTATAACTAGCGTAAAAATAGGCTCCTACCAATGCTGCTAAAACTTTAAAGAACAGGTTTTTCATGGCAAGTGTTTCTTTTAAATCGAATGTTTTGAATATGGTGTCATACAAAACATCTACAAATAATAAAATGGGTAATAAAACTAAAGTAGCTAGAATGAATTTTTTAAAGTTGAAATTTTTCATGAATCAAAATTTAATAATGACTGATATAGTACTACTCCATAGATGCAGCAATCATTTCAGCTACATCCAACACCTGCACTTCATTTTCTTTTTCTTTATTTTTAACACCATCCGTCATCATAGTATTACAAAAAGGGCAGGCAGCAGCTATTACTTTTGCTCCAGTTGCTAAAGCTTCATCGGCACGATCAATGTTTATACGTTTATCACCCGGTTCATCTTCTTTAAACATTTGTGCACCACCTGCACCACAACATAAACCATTGGTACGGCAACGTTTCATTTCAATTAATTCAGCATCCAATGCTTCTAAAACTTTACGCGGAGCTTCATAAATATTATTGGCTCTACCCAAATAGCAACTATCGTGGTAAGAGATTTTTTTGCCTTTAAAATCACCACCTTCTTTCATTTTTATTCTGCCTTCATCAATTAATTCTTGTAATAAAGTAGTATGATGAATAACTTCATAAGTTCCCCCTAATTCAGGGTATTCATTTTTTAAAGTATTAAAACAATGCGGACAAGTGGTTACAATTTTTTTGATGCCATAACCATTTAAAATTTGAATATTTTGGTAAGCCATCATTTGAAACAAAAACTCATTGCCTGCACGTCTTGCAGGGTCGCCAGTGCAAGCTTCTTCTTTGCCTAAAATGGCATATTTAATGCCTACTTTATTTAAGATTGTTGCAAATGCTTTAGTGATTTTTTGAACCCGTTGATCATAGCTTCCGGCACAACCAACCCAAAACAATACTTCAGGAGTTTCGCCATTGGCCATTAATTCTGCCATTGTTGGAACAGTCATAAAAAGAAAATTAGATGCACGAAATTAAGGTAAAAACAAGTAGTTAACTTTTTTGTGTAACCAGCTGTAGAATATCGATTGAGCTGTAGTGGCGTCGCACACTTGTACTGTTGAATTTCTATTGAACACTTAAAATATTTCCTCGATTAGCTGCTCTTTTGATTTCTTTAAGTGTGCAGCTATATCAGCTAATATAGAAGATAAAGTTCACAGTTTAAG
Organism: Chitinophagaceae bacterium; assembly: GCA_044348985.1. Lineage (GTDB taxonomy): Bacteria > Bacteroidota > Bacteroidia > Chitinophagales > Chitinophagaceae > UBA1930. The sequence goes on along the minus strand of JBIKRV010000036.1, from coordinate 8,423 downwards.
TGGATTATGATTAGGGATAGTAATATGATGTTCTCCTTCAAGGTTTGTAGTTAAACGTATATGGCTACCTGATTGTCTTGTTTTTTCATAGCCATACTTTTTTGAAAGCAATTTAGACAATTAAAATCCTGTAATATCCCTTGGAATTTTTTTCATGCAGCAAATACTTCTTCTTTAACCTGATGTAAACGAATTATGCGTTGTAGGTTATCATCAAAATGGCATTTTACTGCATCTTTAATTTCATTTCTCAATTCCTCAATCGTTTCTGCTTGTGTAAAAATTGAAACGCCTAAAGCTTTTGCTGTAAATCCTCCTTCTTCACTTTCTTCAACTATAAAAATTATTTCGTTCATAGTATTTCGTTTGTTCAAATATACTTAAAGTATTTTACTGTAAAAGTGGTTCAAACAAAAACGCTGCAAACATTTCTGCTTGCAGCGTTCAATTTCTAATTAGAAATATCAAATCAGTAATGATTATTTCAACCCCATACTATCAATAATGCCTGCAATTTTTTGTTCCAATTCAGCAAATTTCACATCAAATTCTTCTTTGTTCTTCAATTCAGTTTTAACGCTGAAATAGAATTTGATTTTTGGCTCTGTTCCACTTGGACGAGCAGAAATTTTACTGCCATCTTCTGTTACAAATTGCAATACATTGCTTTTTGGTAATCCAGTTTCCCAGCTATCGCCACTTTCAAAATCTTTACCAATTTGTTTTTCGTAATCTATCAATTCCATTACGGGACTGCCATTAATTTCTGTAGGAGGGTTCTTGCGATAACCTTCCATCATATCAGCAATTTCTTTTTGCCCATTCATGCCTTTTTTAGTAATGCTGATAAGGGTTTCATAATAAAAACCATACTTAATATACAAGTCAATCATCTTGTCAAATAAGCTTCTGCCTTGTTCTTTTTCATAAGCAGCCATTTCACACAATATAGCCACTGCACTTACTGCATCTTTATCACGTGTACCATTTCCAATCATTAAACCAAAGCTTTCTTCTCCACCCACAATATAATTTTCTTCACCTTCTTTTTCACGAATTAAATCAGCAATCCATTTAAAACCAGTTAATACATTGTAACAATTTACGTTGTTCAATTTAGCCACCTGATTCACCATTTCTGTAGTAACAATAGTACTTACAATCATATCGTTTGGCTGAGCAAGGCCTTTACTTTTTCTTGCTTCAATCATGTATGCAAAAGCCAATACAGCAGTTTGGTTACCATTCATTAGTACCCACTCTCCTTTATGATTTTTTACACCAACACCAACTCTGTCTACATCAGGATCAGTTCCACATAAAATATCAGCATCAATTTCAATGGCTTTTTTCAAGCCCATGCTCATGGCTTCTTTTTCTTCTGGGTTTGGATAAACCACAGTAGGAAAATTGCCATCTGGTGTAGCTTGTTCTTCAACAATCGTAACATTGGTAAAACCAAAACGTTTCAATGTTTCTGGAACAATCGTAATACCTGTACCATGAATTGGCGTATATACAATTTTTAAATCATGTTGCTTGGCAATTACTTCAGGGTAAACGCTCAAACCCTTCACCATATCAATATAGGCATCATCCATTTCATTGCCCATTAAAGTAATATTGGCTTCGCCTCCAGTAAATTTCACATCATCCACACTTGCAATGGCTTCTACTTCTTTAATTACATTTTTATCATGTGGTGGAACCAATTGACTTCCATCATTCCAGTAAGCTTTATAACCATTGTATTCTTTTGGGTTATGACTTGCAGTACACACCACACCTGCATCGCAACCCAGATGACGTATAACGAAACTCAACTCGGGTGTTGGTCTTAATGTTTCAAATAAAAACACATTACATCCATTGGCTGCAAAAACATTGGCAGTTGTTTCAGCAAAAAAACGGCTGTTGTTTCTGCTGTCATGTGCAATAGCAACTTTTACTTCTTTATTACCATATACCTTTTTTAGATAGTTGGCAAAACCTTGTGTAGCCATGCCCACAGTATATTTATTCATTCTGTTGGTACCAACGCCCATTATACCACGTAATCCACCAGTACCAAATTCTAAGTTTTTATAGAAACTTTCTACTAACTCATTTTCATTTTCGGACTGTAATTTTTTAATGGCATCTTTTGTAGCGTCGTCATAATTACCCTGTAACCATTCATTTACTTTTTCTAAAATAGCAGCATCCATGAGAGTTAAAAATTAAGAATTAAGAATTATTTTTTGTTACCAGCCGATGAATTGCTATGAAACTGTTGTATAGCCTGTACTGAGCTATGCCGAAGTATCGCACTCTTCAACGGTTGATTCTTTACTGAACTTTTTATTAAACCGCAGAGGCGGAGAGACGCTGTGTAAAAATTTTATTCTTTGCGACTTAGCGACTTTGCGGTTATAAAAAGCAATTTTAAGCATAATTAATGATTTTTTATCCTATTGAAACAATCCGAAATAAAATACTGCCGTAAGTTTGAGGTATGATGAATGGAAAACAAGGTTTAAGGTTTAAGGTGGGAGGTTTAAGATTATGCCTTTTGCTTGTTGTTTTACTTAACTTTTCAAAAAAGAGTTTTAGTCAGGACACTTTGCAATACATTGGTACTGTGCAAAGAGATACTGTAAAAGCAAATATTAAGATTGACACTACAATTCGACTTCAATATAATATTCCAAACAAAAAACGCATCCGTCTAGTAACTGCAGCCAATATCGTTGGTTATGGTGCTACTGGCTATGGTTTATATACTGCATGGTACAAAGATTATCCTCAATCTAAGTTTCATTTTTTTAATGATAATAAAGAATGGTTGCAGGTAGATAAGGTTGGACACATGTACAGTGCCTATATTGAAAGTAAAGGCAGCATGGAAGTGTGGCGTTGGGCAGGCTTACCACGCAAACAACGTATTTGGATAGGAGGTTTAAGTGGAGCAGTTTATCAAACAGTGATTGAAACTTTAGATGGCTTTAGTGCTGATTGGGGCTGGAGCTGGGGCGATTTTACTGCCAACTGTTTGGGCAGTGGACTATTAATTGGACAAGAATTTTTATGGGATGAACAACGCATTGATTTAAAATTTTCTTTTCATCAAGTCAATTATACCGAGCCTGTTTTAAGAGCAAGAGCCGATAGTTTATATGGCAAAAGCATTTTAAGCCGAATGTTAAAAGATTACAATGGACAAACCTATTGGTTAAGTGCCAATTTAAAATCATTCTTTCCTAAAAGCAATTTACCAGCCTGGTTAAATATTGCAGTTGGTTATGGTGCAGATGGTATGTATGGAGCAGATGATAATATTTGGAAAGAAGCCAATGGAACTTTAGTGAATAGAACTGATATTACCCGTTACAGACAATGGTACATTGCACCTGATATTAACCTTACAAAAATTAAAACCAACAATAAGTTTTTGAAAACAGCTTTGTTCTTTTTCAATTCTTTCAAATTTCCTTTACCCAGCATAGGTTTTAGCAAGAAAGGAGTGGAGTGGAATTGGGTGCATTTTTAGTCTTTACATTTCACGGTAGCAGGGTATTTTACGTAAGCCTCAAGGTCTTTATTTGATATAGGAATTTCTGCAGAGGTTGCTTTGATAGAAGCTCTCACCAATTGTTCATTTTCTTTACTTGAATAAGTAGTTAGTTTAGCTACAATATCACCTGTTAAGTTTTGATTTAAATTTATACTCATAGGTGCAGTGTTACATGCAAACTGTAGCTTGCTAAAATCTAAACTTTTTCTACTTGTAAAACGGTTGCTTTTAAAGTAAATTTTCTTGTTTTTAATATCATAAACAATGCTCCATTTTGTAGAATTTTCTTGGGCAACATTTTTCAAAATTTCAAATGAGTAATCAATAACTGGTTTCTTAACCTTGCAGGTTTTATAAGTATTAATCATTGAACAAGCAGTCGAAAATCTTTCCAATGAATTATTGTTGGCTTTATTTTTTGTGTAGCTGGTTACAGAAGATTCATAAGTTGAATTGGTTAAAACTGGCATACTCAGTTTGTTACTTGCATGTGTAACCATTTTACCATTCAAAAACTCAATTGTAGCTGCTTTCCCTTGGGCGTCGGCGATTAAAAAATGCACAGGAACAGAAGTTGCAGACATTCTGATAAAACTATCTGTTGCAATAACTTCTTCAATTGTAGAGCAATTGTCTAGCTGGTATTGTATCCACTGTAAATCTTGTAAAACAGCTCGTTTATCTTCTTTTGCAAAAATAGATTCTGGCAACCACATTACTTCTACAACCAATCCTTTTTCATTCATACCACCCGTTGGGAACTCTTTGCCATATTGATTAAAAGTTACACTGCCGTATTTGGAAGTCCAACTAATTTGCTTACCATCTTTTACTTTGAACGATGTTTTAAATAATCCTTTTAAGTTGGTATTTACAAAGCCTAAATCATTGCTCCAATCATAATTTCTACCAAATACAAGATTACCATTTGCATTTAATAAAAAAGTAGTACAAGCTTTAATGTTAAATGGATTTATAACAAAAAGAACAAGAATAAAACAGAAATATTTTTTCATAAATTTTTATTCAATATACGCACCAATAACTTCATTATTTTCAATTTCAACTACAATATGATCTTGTAAAGTGGTGGCAATTCCCAAACCAACATAATCGGGTTTTACAGGAAAAAGTTTGTGCATTCTTTCTACCAAAACCAATATCTGAATTCTTTTAGGATGTGTTTGTAACAAAGGTTTTAACGCATACAATAAGGTTTTACCACTATTGGCAACATCGTCACAAACAATTACATTTTTATGGGTAAAATCTACAGTTTCTGATAAGGTTACTTCTTCGGGATTGGCTTTATTTAAGCTTATACCAATTATTTGTACAGCTGATGTACTATATTGTTTTAATAATAAGCCCACTTTTTCGGCAATTACCATTCCGCTGTTGCGGATACCAATAATTACCAATTCCGATTCGTCGCCATTTAATTGCTCAGCAATCTCTAAAGCAAGTCGTTGCAGTTTTAAAGAAGCTTCTTCTTTATTCAGTATGTATTTTTTATCAGACATGTTTTACAATTCTGCTTCAAAGTAAATGTATAAACTTCGAATGTTCAAGCAATTTTAAAAGTTAAACTGCTTATTTGTCGCAAACGCAATCGGCTTATCTTTGAACCAACGAAAAGATGAACCACTTGAACCTTTAAATTTTCTGTATGCAATATATTCCACAAGTTTTATTCCTGATGTTATCTGGAATTGCTGTTTTTCTTTTTTCAAAAAAAGCTGGAGAAATTCGTCGCAATATTTTATTGGGAAAAGATGAAGATTTTAGCGACAATAAACCTTTGCGTTGGAAGAATTTGGTATTGTTGGCTTTGGGACAAAAGAAGATGTTTAAGAATCCATTGGTAGCAGTAATGCACCTGATTATTTATGCTGGCTTCATCATTATTAATATTGAAGTGTTAGAAATTGTATTAGATGGTTTGTTGGGTAAGCATCGATTGTTTGCTGGTATAATTCCTGTAAGATTATATAGTTTCTTGATTAACTTTTTTGAAATACTAGCTGTAGGTGTTATTGCAGTTTGTGTGGTGTTTTTGGTTAGAAGAAATGTAATTAAACTAAAACGATTTATCAGTAAAGATTTGAATGGCTGGGCAAGAAACGATGCCAATTATATTTTGATTACTGAAATTGTATTAATGAGTTTGTTCTTAACCATGAATGCAACTGATACTGTGTTACAAGGCAGAGCTGGAACTCATTATGCTGAACATCCAACAGGTAGTTTTGTTTTTTCTTCAATGTTGCATCCCCTATTCATTGGGTTAAGTACTGGCTCTTTAGAAATGATTGAGAGAACCTGTTGGTGGTTGCACATAGCTGGCATTTTTGCTTTTTTGAATTACTTGCCTTACAGTAAGCATTTACATGTTTTACTGGCTTTCCCAAATGCCTATTATGCAAGATTAGAGCCACAAGGCAAAATGAAAAATATGCCTTCTGTTCAAAATGAAGTGTTGTATGCCATGCAACCTGAACTAGCACCCACTGACGCAGCTCCACCTGCACGTTTTGGTGCAAAAGATGTATTTGATTTAAGCTGGAAAAGCTTATTAGATGCATATAGTTGCACAGAATGTGGACGATGCTCAACAGAGTGCCCTGCAAACAGTACAGGCAAATTATTAAGTCCACGTGCCATCATGATGAAAACACGTGACCGATTGGAAGAAGTGGGTAAAAACATTAACCTGAATAAAGAATTTAAAGACGATAGTAAAAGTTTGTTGCATGATTATATTTCAGTAGAAGAATTAAGGGCTTGTACAACTTGTAATGCTTGTGTAGAAGCTTGTCCGGTAAGCATTTCTCCATTAGAAATTATTGTAGAATTGAGAAGAAGTTTAATTATGGAAGAAAGCAATGCACCACAAGAGTGGAATGGCACTTTCAGCAATATTGAAAACAATTTTGCACCTTGGAAATTTAGCCCTGATGAGCGTGATAAATGGGCAGAGGAAATGGCATAAAATTCTTATTTTTAAATCATGGAAGCTAAAGAAGAAAATGTTTTAGGTACAAAGCGTAAATATTCAATCGAAGAGTATTTAGCTTTCGAAAATGCTGCTATTGAAAAGCATGAGTATTTCAATGGAGAAATATTTCCTTTAGGCACAGGTCATAATGAATTAAGAGAACCTGCAATTGCTTATGGTAAAACAAAGTTTACTATAGAAGAATACTTGGAAATGGAAAATGCATCCACCCAAAAGCATGAATATTACAAGGGTGAAATTTTTGCTATGAGTAGTGCTAAATTGAATCACAATAAAATTTTTGCCAGTTTATTTTCAACATTAGGTTCAAAACTAAAAGGGAAGTCTTGTAAACCTTATGGCAGCGATTTAAGGGTTTATATAGAAAGTAATAGTTTATTTACTTACCCTGATATTACAATCGTTTGCGGTAAAGTAGAAACCAAAAATGATGATGAACTGAATGTACTAAACCCAACAGTTATTATTGAGATCTTATCTTCTTCTACAAAAAATTATGATAGAGGTGATAAGTTTAAATTGTACAGAGATATTCCAACTTTAAAAGAATATGTGCTAATTGATTCAGAAATGATTGGTGTTGAAATCTTTCGTTTAAATGCAAATCGAAATTGGGAATTGGAAGAGTACAAATCTTTAGATAAAGAGCTTTGTATTCAAATTGTAGATACATCAATTCAACTGATAGATATTTATGAAGATGTTTCTTTTTAGTTATCCATCTAAAACGCAGCATCCATTCACTTATTTTGTCTTTACATAAAACCCATTCATGTTTGCAGTAACTATTTTAGGAAACAATTCAGCGATTCCTGCTCACGACAGGCATCCAACTGCTCAGGTAGTTACATTAAACGAACAATTGTTTTTAATCGATTGTGGCGAAGGCACGCAAATGCAAATTGCTCAGTATAAAATTAAATGGAGCAAGATTAATTATATAATAATTTCTCATTTACATGGCGATCACTATTTTGGTTTAATTGGTCTTTTAACAAGCATGAGTTTGTTGGGCAGACAAACCGAAATGCATCTATATGCTCCAGCTATGTTGGCCAAAATTATCCAGCTACAATTAGATGCTGCCAATACTAAATTATCTTATCCTCTACTCTTTCATGCTTTAAAACATGAGGGTGAAATTATTAATCATGATAAGTTTTCAGTAGAATGTTTTTCTACACAGCATCGTGTAGAGTGCTGGGGCTTTATTATTAGAGAAAAAAGAGAACCCAGAAAAATTGATAAAGAAAAAATTTTGCAATACGAAATTCCTGCTGCTTACTACAATCAACTAAAAGCAGGAGAAGATTATGAAAAAAAGGATGGTACAATTATCAAAAACGAATTAGTTACCATTGCCAATAAACCTTGCAGAAGTTATGCTTACAGTGCAGATACCATTTATGATGAACGTTTAATTGACAAAGTTAAAGGAGTTGATTTATTGTATCATGAAGCCACATATTTAAAAGAAGACCATGAACGTGCAGCATTGCGTTTTCATGCAACCACACATCAGGCTGCAATCATTGCTCAAAAGGCTGAAGTGAAAAAATTAATCATTGGTCATTTCAGCAGCAAGTACGAAACCTTAGATGCGTTTTTAGAAGAATCAAGAGAAGTTTTTGAAAACACTGATTTAGCATTAGAAGGTACAGCCTATTTGTTGTAAAAGAATTTGGGGCTGTGAGCTGTAGTATTTCAATCAACTGTTATTCCTGCTTCTGTAATGCCATTAGGCAGTAGTATTTTTTCGACTCTCAGTGTTATGCAGGTTTCTTTAGATACCATATATCCATGTGATAATAATATTGCTCTTGCTCTTTCATCTGCATAAAATGGTATCAT
>JBIKRV010000012.1:0-98258 GCA_044348985.1 Chitinophagaceae bacterium | reverse complement strand
TTGAAAACGTTCATCAGGCAAATTTTGTATGCTTATCCAATGCATATTTGTTATACGAAATTGCAACAAACTTTAGTATCTGATATTTATCAACATATCTGAATTTGGATTTATGAAAGAGGTCTAAAGAATGGTATAAATAAAAGAGGTCTCACAACTTGTTAAATGGCTATTTATGAAATGAAATTAGCTGAAATTTATTTAATGGCAATTAAATGTTATATTATTTGCAACAATAAATGGCAGCATATTAGGCAATACAAAACCTTTCTGTTAAAACCGCATTCATTTTGCTACTTTTGCCAACCAAAAGAAATGTACGCTATGCAAGAGCTACTAAATAAAATAGACAAACAACGTTTGCCCAAACATATTGCCATAATTATGGATGGTAATGGTCGTTGGGCAGAGGAAAAAGGCGAAGACCGCTTATTTGGTCATTTTCATGGCGTTGAAAGTGTGCGTGATATTGTAGAGGGTAGTGCCGAATTGGGACTTCAATACCTTACTTTATATGCATTTAGTACCGAAAACTGGGATCGTCCACAAAATGAAGTAGATGGATTAATGGCTTTATTGGTAGATACCATACGCAAAGAAGTAGCTGTATTAAATAAGAACAATATTAAACTACATGTTATTGGTGATATGCAAATGCTGCCCGATTTTGCCAAAACCGAACTGCAGGAAGCATTGGAAATGACCAGTCACAATACTGGTTTAAATTTAATAATGGCATTGAGTTACAGCTCAAGATGGGAGTTGGTAAATGCAGTAAAATATATTGGCTTAGATGTAAAAAATGGCAAAATCAACCCCGAAGAAATTGATCAGCATACTTTACAGCAATATTTAACCACCAGTAATTTTCCTGATCCTGAGTTAATGATCAGAACCAGTGGCGAATATAGAATCAGTAACTTTTTATTATATCAATTGGCTTATGCCGAGCTGTATTTTACCAATACCCGCTGGCCCGATTTTAGAAAAGATAATTTGTATGAAGCCATTCTCGATTTTCAAAACCGAGAACGTAGATTTGGCAAAACAGGCAAACAAATTAAACAGGAAAATACAGCTACAATTAGTTAAACAATTTCTATTACTGGCTTATTTAACAAACACTTTTGAGAAATCCCTTTAATTTGCCCACCTAAACCAGATAACCAACTGCTGAAATTGCTTCTATGAGTTAATTCAGCCGCCAATAATATACTTATGTCGATACGTAGAATGAACAAATTTTTACTACTTTTTTTTATTGCGTCTATCAGTTGTGTTTATGCTTTTTCACAAGAAAAAGATACAACCATTACCTCTGTAGATGTGGATTTGGTAAACTTATTTACTCAAAAGAAAGCCAGAAAATACAAGGTTGCAGGTTTAAAAGTTACTGGTAACAATTATTTCGATGAAACCTTATTGTTGTCTATTGCAAGCATTAGTATAGGTGATGAAATTACCATTCCAGGTGGCGATAATTTTGCAAAAGCCATTAATAAATTATGGGGACAAAACTACTTTAGCGATGTTCAACTTTTTGTAACCAAATTAGAAGGAACTAATATTTGGATTGAAATAGTAGTTACCGAACGACCAAGATTATCTAAATACGATTTCATTGGCGTTAAAAAAGGCGACAAAGAAGATTTAATGGGTAAAACAGCTTTAGTACCCAACCGTATCGTTACAGAAAATATGAAACGCAGTGCAGTCGAAGCCATACAAAAATTTTATGCTGAAAAAGCGTATATCAATGTTTCTGTTAGAATAGAAGAGAAAAAAGACACCACTTTTGGCGATGCAGTTACATTACTGTTTTACATCAACAAAGGCCAAAAAGTTAAAGTGAATAACATCGATTTTGCAGGGAATACTTTAGATCCCTTGAAGCTTAAAAAGCAAATGAAGGAAACCAAAGAAATGAGTCGTTTAACCTTCAAAAAATCTGACGATAGAAGTTCGTTTGGTACAGGGAAAACATACACTTTTAACGATTATTTAAAAGAGAAAGGTTACCTTACGTACAGCAAAACAAAAAAAATTTTAGATCCTTATGTACGTTTAAAACTATTTGCTTCTGCTAAGTTTAATGATATAAAGTACCAGGAAGATTTAGAAAAATTAACAGAATACTACAATGCTCAAGGCTACAGAGATGCTGTAATTGAAGAAACCCGTAAAATGGCCAATGCTAAAGGCAACTTAAACATCAGTATTAAAGTAAATGAAGGTAAAAAATACTATTTTGGTAATATTACCTGGAGAGGAAACACCAAGTATTCAGATTCTATTTTAACCACCATTTTAGGTATCAGAAAAGGAGATGTGTACAATTTAGATGTGTTGAACAAGGGTTTGGGTAAACAATTATCACCTGAAGGTGGCGATATCAGTGGTTTGTATATGGATGATGGTTATTTATTTTTCAGAACCGATCCTGTGGAAACGGCCGTTTACAACGATACAATCGATTATGAAATTCGTGTAATTGAAGGGCCACAGGCTACAATCAAAAACATCCATATTACTGGTAACGATAAAACCAAAGAACACGTTATTCGAAGAGAAATCAGAACTATTCCTGGTGAAAAATTCAGAAGAACTGATTTAATCCGTTCTCAGCGTGAAATTGCCCAGTTGAACTATTTCAATCAGGAAAAAATTGGTATCAATCCTCGTCCAAATCAAGAAGATGGAACGGTAGATATTGATTATTCTTTAGAAGAAAAAAGTAGTGATCAGTTAGAACTAAGTGCAGGCTGGGGTGGTGGAATTGGCTTAACTGGTACTGTTGGTATTACTTTCAACAACTTTTCTATAAAAAATATTTTCAAAAAACAAGCCTGGGATCCACTACCAATGGGTGATGGTCAAAAGTTAAGTTTACGTATTCAAAGTAATGGCCGAGCATTTCGTTCATATAATTTCTCTTTTACCGAACCTTGGTTAGGTGGTAAAAAAAGAAATGCATTTACGGTGTCATTATTCGACACCAAATTTGCCAATGCCTATGATCCTGTAACCGGAACTTATACTAGTGATGCAGCGAATAACTCATACATTAAAACAACAGGTGCATCAGTAAGTTTGGCTAAACAATTGAAATGGCCTGATGATTACTTTTCTTTAAGTGTTGGCTTAAGCTTTTCAAGGTACAAATTGAAAAATTATTATATCGATCAGGTTAATTTACCCGGCTTTAATAATGGCTTTTCACACAATCTAAATTTAAAAGTTGCTTTACAACGTTCATCTGTAGATCAGCCTTTATTTCCACGTAGCGGTTCAAGCTTTTTGTTAAGCTTACAAATTACACCACCATATTCTTTAATTGATAAAACCATTGCTACATCTACCAATCCATACCAATGGATTGAATACCACAAATGGCGTTTTAATACAGAATGGTATGTGCCTTTAGGACGACCAGCTGGACCAGAAAAAAACAAACAGTTTGTGTTAAAAGTTGCTGCTAAGTTTGGTTTCTTAGGTCGTTACAACGATCAGTTAAAAATATCTCCGTTTGAGCGTTTTCAAGTGGGTGATGCAGGTTTAAGCAATCAATTTGCATTATTGGGTTACGATATTATTGCACAAAGAGGTTATCCTGTGTATCAAACATCAAATCCTAGGGTAAACCCCGATCAACAGGGAGCTTCAGAATACTTCACCATGTTTAATAAATATGTATTAGAGCTGCGTTATCCGTTAAGCTTAAACCCAAGCAGTACCATTTATGCATTAGGTTTCTTCGAAGCAGCCAATGGTTGGTTTCAGTTTAAAGATTATAATCCATTCCAGTTGCGTCGTTCTGTGGGTGTCGGTATGCGTTTCTTTTTACCCATGTTTGGACTACTTGGATTTGATTATGGCATAGGATTGGATAGGATAACGCCAAACGGCAAATTAAAAGATGCTTCAAGATTTACCTTTATGCTAGGTTTTGAACCAGAATAGTAGTTGCCAATTAAAATCAAACTAAAATTTTAAAAAAGCCACCGTTATGAAAAGAATATTTTTATTGGCATTTAGCATTGTAATGCTCACATTAACTGCAAACGCACAACGTTATGCCATTATTGATACCAAGTATATTTTGGATAAAATTCCAGAATATAAAGAAGCCGATAAAAAATTACAAGCCATTGCCGATCAGTGGCAGAAAGAGATAGATGATAAACAAGCTCAGTTAGACAAAATGTACAAAAACTACGAAGCCGAGCAGTTTATGTTGAGTGATGAGTTGAAAAAGAAACGTGAAGATGAGTTATTTAATAAAGAAAAAGAGGTTCGTGATTTGCAAAAGAAACGCTTTGGATATGAAGGCGATTTATTTAAAGAAAGACAAAAACTGGTAAAACCTATACAAGACCGTGTTTATACAGCAGTACAAAAAATTGCTGCAAACCGTGGCTATGATTTCATACTCGATAAAAGTGAAGGAATTACTGTTATATTTGCCGACCCAAAAATCGATAAAAGCGAAGACGTTTTAAAAGAATTGGGAATTAAAAATTAGTGTTATCAATCATTTTAAATAAACAAACAAAAACAATGAAGAAAATTTTATTGGTAGCTGTGGCCGGTGTTTTTACCCTTTTTGCTGCAACAACTACAAATGCTCAAGTTAAAATAGGCAATTTCGATGAGGAGGCAATTTTATCTTTTATGCCAGGTGTACAAAAAGTAGATACTGTTTTGCAACAGTATGTTACCGACTCTTTGAAACCTGAATACGATTATGAACTGTATCAGTTTCAAACAAAAGACAGTACTTTCAAAGCCGACTCTGCAAAAATGAGTAATTCTGTTAAACAAGTAATGAAAAAGGATATAGCAGGACATTTTTATAAAATTCAAAATTGGCAACAATTTCAACAGCAAGAGTTGCAAAGGAAGCAACAAGAGTTGTTAAGACCATTTTTAGAAAAAATTTACAATGCATTACAAGCTGTAATTGCTGAGCAGAAATACACACACGTTTTCAAAAAAGATGTATTTGTATATGCTGATAAATCAGAAGAATTAATGTTACGTGTATTACACAAGTTAAAAATTCCTTTGCCAAAAGAAGTAGAAGATCAAATTAAAGCTTTAGGTATTGGTGGTGGTTCATCTGCACCTGTTCCTGCAAAACCAGCTGCTGGTGGAACAGCCAAACCTGCTCCTAAAAAAGGTTAATTTTTAGCTGAATCATATTTTAAAAGCTATCTCTTAAAACGAGATAGCTTTTTTATTGCACAACAATTGTACAGTGCTTAATTTTATAGCATGCAATACAAAGGTGCTATAGGTGTTTTTGATAGTGGTTATGGTGGCTTAACTGTTTTAAAAGAAATAGTACATCAACTGCCACAATACAATTATTTGTATCTGGGCGATAATGCAAGAGCTCCTTATGGTACGCGTAGTTTCGAAACAGTGTATCAATACACCTGGGAAGCAGTGCAATGGTTTTTTGCACAAGGTTGCCCATTAGTTATTTTGGCTTGCAATACAGCATCGGCAAAAGCTTTAAGAACCATTCAGCAAAACGATTTGCCTAAATTGGCCGATAAGCATCAACGGGTTTTGGGTGTAATTCGCCCAACAACTGAAGTAATTGGAACATTTACCGATACTGGTCATGTGGGCGTTTTAGGGACCAATGGAACCGTACAATCTGACTCTTATCCAATAGAAATTGAGAAATTTTTTCCCAATGTAAAGGTATTTCAACAGGCTTGCCCCATGTGGGTTTCATTAATTGAAAACAATGAACACCACAGCAAAGGAGCTGACTTTTTTGTGAAGGAATATATCAATAAGCTCATGCACCAGTCACCAAAAATTGATACCATTTTACTGGCTTGTACGCATTATCCCTTGTTGTTGCAAAAAATTAAAGAATATTCTCCTGCTGATACCAAAATTGTAAGTCAGGGAGAAATTGTAGCCAAAGGATTGGAAAATTATTTGCAACGCCACCCCGAAATGGATGCATTTTGCAAAAAAGAAAGCCAACTGAGTTTTTACACGACCGACGATACAGAAACGTTTAACAAACAAGCTACTATTTTCTTTGAAAAGCACATTCAAAGTAAACATGCTGATTTGAATGGATAATTTGGGGCTATCAACAAAAGATACTTTAATGGGCTTTGGATATTGGGCTTTACACTTGTAGTGGTCTTCTTTGGTCGGCCAGCTACCGCTTCAATCCCAAGCCTTTGGGCAGTAGAATAAATTTCAACTTTTACTGCTGAATAATGGTACAAACGCACAAGTGTGATTATTTAATTCTCTTTCACTGAAAGAAAATTAAATAACAAACTATCGTTGCAAGAGGTGCCAAATAGCAGTTCTATAGCTGGTTTCATAAAAAAATAAGCTGCAACCCTTGTCAAATAGCATTTCACCCTTATCTTCGCCGTCCTTTCACAAAATAGTGGTATGGTGGCCGCTTTTGAACTGAAACAAAATTGTTGGTAAGTAAAAAAAATAAGCATGAAACAAACATTTCAACCACACACACGTCGCAGAAAATCTGTACATGGCTTTCGTAAGCGTATGGAATCGGCAAATGGACGTAAAGTATTGGCTAGCCGCCGTGCAAAAGGTCGTAAGAAACTTACCGTTTCTGATGAGCGTGGATTAAAATAATTAAAAAATTATTCCTCTAACGAGGTACAATTCATCTATATAAGTTCTGCCTTTATTGGCAGAACTTTTTTAGTTTTATAAACCACTATGGCAAAAACATTTTCATATAATAAGGCCGAAAAATTGAAAAGCAGAAAACTGCTGGAGCAATTGTTTGCCAATGGAAAGTCGTTTTTGGTATTTCCGGTTAAGGTAATTTATTTACAGGTTGACGCAAGTGAAGCAACAAGTTTGGTGCAAGCGGGTGTTGGTGCAAGCAGCAGAAATTTTAAACATGCTACCGATAGAAACAGAATTAAACGTTTGTTGAGAGAGCATTACCGATTGAACAAAATTCCACTCCACGAATTCTTAGAAGTCAACAATAAAAAAGTAGCTGTATTCTTTTTGTACATAGACAAAGCAATGCCTGAAAAACATGTGTTACCCATAAAAATGCCTGTTGTTATTGATAAGTTGATAAATGCCTTGAGTTGAAAAAACTGTTGATTATATTGAGTTATCCATTCTTGTTACTGATAAAAATTTATCAGTATGGGATTTCTCCATTGCTTGGTCCTAAGTGCAGGTTTACCCCAACCTGTTCACAATATGCAGCAGAGGCTTTTAAAAAACATGGCTTATTTAAAGGATTTTGGTTGGTAATAAAACGCATCAGCAAATGCCATCCTGGTGGAAGCAGTGGTTATGATGCTGTGCCTTAATTACAAATCTTTAGCAGGAATTTTTTTGATTTTACCATTCTTATCGGAAATGACCATGTAAGAATTTTTTTCTTTGGTTTCGGCTATTACTTTTTCAATCGCCTTTTTTAAAGCTGCTGTTATTTTAGGGCTTAAATCCTCTCTGGTTTTAACTGCATTCATTGTTAGCTATTTGATTGAATAAAATTAGGTCTTTTGTAAAATGACAATTCCTTAATACTTCAATAATTTTTCTACATACTCACCCAATCTGCTTTTAGCCATATAATTTTTTTCGAGTTCCATATTAAATGGAATGGGTGTATCTAAACTTGCACAACGTAAAACAGGGGCATCTAATTTTTCGAAACAATGTTCACTTATCCATGCACTGATTTCCCCACCAAAACCACTGATTAAACTGTCTTCATGTACAATTAAAACTTTGCCAGTTTTAGCAACTGCTTTTTCAATGGCTGTATAATCTAAAGGTTGTAAACTTCTTAAATCGAGTAACTCACAACTTGTTTCAGGATGTTGTTCTAAATATTCTAAACACCAGTGTACACCTGCACCATAAGTGATGATGGTAATATCATCCCCTTGTTTTACAGTATTGGCTTTGCCAATTTCAATTTCATAAGCTGCTTCAGGCACTTGCCCATGCACACTTCTATACAAACCTTTATGCTCAAAGAAAATAACAGGATTAGGGTCGTTAATGGCTGCAATCAATAACCCTTTTGCATCGTAAGGTGTAGATGGATACACCACTTTCAATCCTGCTACTTTAGTAAACCAGGCTTCATTGGTTTGGCTGTGAAATGGGCCAGCACCAACGCCACCACCACAAGGCATACGAACAACTACATCTGCATTTTGTCCCCAACGATAATGGGTTTTTGCCAAATTATTCACGATTTGATTGAAACCAACCGTTGCAAAATCGCTAAACTGCATTTCCATCATACTTTTAAATCCAGCAATACTTAAACCCAATGCAGTACCTACAATTGCACTTTCACACAATGGCGTATTACGAACCCTGGCTTTCCCAAATTCCTGCATAAAGCCTTCAGTAATTTTAAATGCACCACCATATTCAGCAATATCTTGTCCCATTAAAACAAGGTTCTCATGTTGCAGCATAGACTGACGTAAAGCCTGTTGCACAGCATCTACAAAACGAATTTCTTTTGTTGGCCCTTCATCGATTACCCATAAGCCATTTTCATCGAGTTTCTTGTTCTCAACTGTGGACTGTGGACTGTGGACTATTGACTGCTTCGCAAACACATCATTCAATTCTTCTTCACTATTTGGAACAAGTGTTGCTTCATTATATGCTTCTTGTAAATCAGATTCGATATACGATTTTATTTCATTTTTAATTACATCAATGGTTTGTTGTGTAAGTACATTTTCTCTAATCAAATAGTTTTCGAAGTTTTGAACTGGATCTTTTTTCCCCCATTCTTCAAATAAATGAGGTGGAACATATTTTGTACCACTTGCTTCTTCATGACCACGCATTCTAAAAGTCATGCACTCAATTAAATAAGGCTTTTGTTCTTTAATACAATAATCTCTAACGCCTCTGATGGTATCATACATAGTAAGAATATTGTTACCATCTATTTGTACACCTTCCATTCCATATCCTTTGGCTTTGCTTACCAAACTTTCGCAACGATATTGTTCATTCACTGGTGTACTTAAACCATAGCCATTGTTTTCTATAATAAAAATGACAGGTAAATTCCATACAGCAGCAACATTGAGTGCTTCGTGAAAATCACCTTCGCTGGTACCACCATCTCCTGTAAATGCAACAGCCACTTTATTTTCGGCTTTGAGTTTATGAGCCAATGCTATACCATCGGCAATAGCCAATTGTGGACCTAGATGAGAAATCATACCACAGATATGGTGTTCTCTAGTACCAAAATGAAAACTTCTTTCTCTGCCTTTGCTGTAACCTTCTTTATTGCCTTGCCATTGCATGAAAAGTTTAGATAAAGGCATTTGTCTGGTGGTGAATACGCCCAAATTTCTGTGTAAAGGCATGATCCATTCGTCTTTGTCTAATGCCAATGTAGTGCCAACACTTATTGCTTCCTGACCAATACCACTAAACCATTTACTGATTTTCCCTTGACGTAAGAGTACCAGCATTTTCTCTTCTATCATTCTTGGAAGAAGCAATGCTTTATAAATAGAACGTAAGTCTTGATTGGTTAAATTATTTCGGTAGAAATACATGGCAATAAGTTATTGTGCTAAGATACTTTTTGTTTCACACAAAGCAACAAAGGATACTAAGAATACAAAGTAGAATAAGAATTTTTACCACAGAGCAAAGGGGCACACAGAGTAACACAGAGAAATCTTCGAAAAACATGTTTTATTTGCTCTGTATAACGCTTTATCTCCAAAACTCTGGGGTAACGAAAAAGATTACAAACCCAAAAACTTCATTGCTCCGTTGCTCTGTGGTAAAACAGTTTAATTTTTCTCAATTAGATCAATCAAAAAAGCTTCTACTGCTCTTCTAATATTGCTTGCAGCTGTTTGATGGTTATTTACCAAAATGGAGAAGATCAATTCTTTACCACTCTTAGCAGTTATAAAACCACTTAATGCAACCTGGCCTGATAGTGTACCTGTTTTAGCATATATTTTGCCAGCATAATCTTTGTAGTAACCACTCAATGTACCTGTGTTGCCAGTCGGAAAAATAGTTGCAATTCTATTCCAACTAAACTCTTTTTTCATTTGATTCAAGACCCAAACAAAATCCATAGGTGTAAATAAATTGTATCTGCTTAATCCGCTACCATCCACCCAACGAGGTTTTTGAGGTAAAGCTGCTAAATCAGTTTTTAATAAAGTGTCAATTATTTTACTATCACTGATTACACCCAACTTTTCATTGCTTACCATTAAAAGTGTTTGTTCAGCATAAAAATTATCACTTCTGTGCATCATGGGTGCAAGCATCGAATCGGTGGGTTGAGATTTTAATTTTTTCCAGCCTGATTTATTGACTGCATCAGCATCTAAATAATCAATTGGTTTTTTTAAGCTGTCTTCCAATAGTGAAACAGCCAAAACTTCTGAAGTGATAAAAGGAATATCCGTTGCACTAAATTTTCTACTACTGTTTTGTAATGAAAAACTGTTGTTATAATAATCTCTTTCGATAGAAAAGTTACCCGATTGCAAATTGCCATAAATAGTTACAGAATCTTTGAATAGTTTAGGCAGCACACTCAATTGATTACCTATTTTCTTGAAGCTTACCACATTGCCATAAATTGGTGCTGCCGAACGTTCGGCCATATAATCTGCATCAAAATCGTTCCATGCCCATCCATTACCCCAACGAACATCTTTCCAATCGCTTTTTACAACTGTGATATTGTTGTGGGTTTTAAAAAAATTTGCAACAGCATGTTGTTTAAAATCTAGATGTAATAATGTTGGGTCGCCAGCAAATTTTACTGTGTAATTACTATCTTCTTGAGTGTACAATAAGCCTGTTAAGCTATCGCCTAAATGTTTCATGGCTGCATAGCAGGTGAAAATTTTGGTATTACTTGCAGGAACAAAATATTTATCTGCCTGATAATTGTATAAATACGTATTGGCTGCAATATCATACACAGCAACACCTACATGAGCTGGTGTAAATATTTCGTTGTTAAGAAAAGCAGGTTTTTGTAGCTGATTGTCCTGAGGTTGTTTGGTTACTGTACAAGAAGCAAATACCAATATGAACAATAGACTACTTATTGAATAGTTGCTTTTATGTAGAAAAGTTTGCTTCATGTTATTGTATTTGTTCATTAAAGATAAGAACGTTGAAGTGTGCGACGCAACAGGAGTCTAATAGCAGTACTACAGTTGGTTACCAAAATTTAACTTCTTTCTATTGCTCTCATCCAACGTTCAGGAATATCATTGCTTGCAGCAATAATGTAATCGCTTTGACTACAGGCAATATACTTGCTATCTGGTAACTGCATCCACCAACGACCAGTTCTTTTACTTTGTAAAAAAGAAGTTTGCACATCGGCGAATGCCAAGTGAAATTCGTTGAATTCGTTGGCATTATCTAACTCAGCTTCCTGCTTGCTTTTATATACACCATCCATCACATACCAAAGCATATGACTGGCTTGTTTTGCTGTAAGTTGATGTACGTCGTCTTTTGGAATATATCCATACAAGCCAATACTACTGATATTGTTACTTAAGCCTGCATATTGCATTAATGTACAAGCTTCTTCGCCTGTAAAACCATTGGGTGTAATTCTGTTGGCAGGTGCATGTGCATTTTGAATGGCTGCAATATCAAAACTTAACATATTGGCATTGCGTAGCACAGGTTCCATTTCTTCAATATTCTCTTTTACTTTTCCAACACGAAAACAATCGAAATGTAATTTATCAATCGTCTCCAACATGTGTGGATGAACCATATAGCTCTGAAAACCAATGTGGCTATAGTGTTTAACGTAGTTAGGGCTACCACAAAGTAGTTCCATTAAAAAATTATCTGCTGGTAATACGCTATCAATATTCAAATCAATTCTCGAATCTACCACTGCAGCTTCAATGATTTTTCCCAAGCTTCCATAAGCACCATATTGAGCCAATGTTAAATCGTGACTACCACCGAGTATTACTACTTTTTTCTTTCTTTCAATTAACTCACTTACTACAGCTTTTAATGCAGCATAGGTATCTTGTAAACTTGCACCAGTTTTTACGTTACCGAAATCAACCACATTCACTTCCTTATGCCAGTGGTACAAACTATAAAATTCTGCACGAATGGCATTGGGAGAAACTGTATGATTATAGTTGGCACCAGTACCTCTGGTTTCACCACAACCTACAATCACAATATCTGCATTTGTTATATCAGGCAGCTCTTCTTCAAATACATCAATATGCCTGCCCAATTGGGTGTCTTTAAAGCCTTCATCATTCGAAAGCTCATAAATATTAATTGGTTCAAGAAAGTCGATAATTGTTTCTAAACTCATGTGCAGTAGTTTGTAACAAACCTACATAAAATAATTTTTTACTTATACTATGTTGAAAACAGTAAGGTAAGGCTTTGTGTTACCAACAGAAGAACAAAAATTGAGCTGTAGTTGCGTCGCACACTTGAACAGTTTTATCGCTGTTCAGCAAACACATTAACAATCATTAACCTTAAACATAAGTTGATTAACTGCAAAACAAAATTGGTGCAGCTACTTTTGACTTTCAAAATAACAGCACCATGCATCGTCTAATTTACTTTTTACTTTTTATACCAGCTATTTTAATAGCCCAAAAAAATACCAGCATCAAAGGAGTTGTTTTTGATACAGCCTCTAAAAAAGGCTTATCGTTTGCAACAGTTTCCTTAGTAAATGCCAAAGATTCTACACTCATCAACTTTACAAGAGCCGATTCGGCAGGAGCATTTGTTTTAAAGCAGGTAAGTAAAGGCAACTATTTATTGTCTACTTCTTATGTTGGTTTTGCACCAGTATGGAAAGGGATTACAGTAAGTGATGAAACTGAATTGAATGTTGGAAAAGTAATGATGACCGATTTGGCCAATAGCAGTGCTGTAACGGTTCAGGCCAAACGACCACCAGTGGTAATTAATGGTGATACCTTAGAATTTAATTCTGAAAATTTTAAAACACAACCCAATGCAGTTGTTGAAGATTTGCTGAAACGTTTGCCTGGTGTAACTGTAGATGCTGATGGTACAGTACGTGTTAATGGACAACGTGTAAATCGTGTATTTGTAAATGGCAAAGATTTCTTTAATGGCGATCCTAAAATGGCCACTAAAAATTTAGATGCCGATGCTGTAGATAAAGTACAGGTGTTTGACAAAAAAAGTGATCGTTCGGAGTTTACTGGTATCGATGATGGCAACAGCCAAAAAGCAATTAATCTGAAGTTGAAAAAAGACAGAGACAATGCTGTTTTTGGAAAAGTAGCAGCAGGTGCTGGCAATAATGAACGTTATGATGCACAAACCAATCTCAACAAGTTTAAAGGCGATAAACAAATTAGTTTAATTGGCATGGGCAACAATATAAATAAGCAAGGATTTAGCATGAGTGATATTTTAAACTTTTCAGGAGAATTAAGAAATGGCATGCGTAATGGAGGTGGTATGGTTATAAGAACACAAAGTGATGATCAAGGAGGATTGCCAATAACAGGCTTGGGGCAAAATCAGCAAGGTATAGCAACCACAATTGCAGGAGGATTAAACTACAATAATAATTTCAAGAAAAAAACGGATATAAATGCAAGTATAACAGCCAGTGATGTTGATTTGAAAACAGATAGAAGCACCGAAAGACAATATGTGACACCAGGAAACAATTTTAATTATGCTGCTGCAAGTAATAGTAATAAAAAAGTACAACAGCAACGTTTAAATATGAGTATTGATCATAAGATTGACAGTTTTACTTCTTTAAAAATTACACCAGTATTAACCTTACAGCAACAACGCAATAAAAATTATACATCATCCAATTCAGTTACTACAACTAAGCAATTGTTGAATGATGGTTATAACAACAGCACCACCAAATCAGATGGATTTAATTTAACCAACGATATTTTGTTTAGAAAAAAGTTCAGGAAAAAAGGAAGAACCATTTCTTTTAGTGGCAACATGAATTTGAACAACAGCGACCAAACAGGCACATTAAATACCAAGAATACTTTTTATACTGCAGGTTTACCTGCTAAAGATTCATTGCTGAATCAAATTAACAGCACCGATGCCAATACCAATAGTTTTGGTGGAAATATTACCTATACTGAACCTGTAGATAAACGTTCATTAGTTGAGTTTAGTGGCTTTTACAACAGCACTATTGGCAAGAGTGATAGAAAAACATTTGATTACAATAGTAACTCTGGTAAACATGATATGTTAAATACTTTATTGAGCAACAGTTTCGAAAGCAATTATAATTATACTGGTGGAAGTGTTAATTACAGAACCAACAGAAAGAAAGTTTCTATTGATGTTGGAGCTTCTTTACAATTGGCAGAATTAACCAGTAAGAATATTTCCAACAACAATACCATTCAACAAAGTTTTACCGATGTATTACCCAATGCCAATATTCAATACAAGTTCAGTAATTATAAAAATCTATCATTGAATTATACAACCAGCACACAGCAACCATCAACAGCTCAATTACAACCATTACAAAATGTGGCTGATTTATTGAATGTGTATGAAGGAAATCCGGATTTAAAAAGAAGCTATTCTCATAATATTAATCTGAACTTTTTCACTGCAGATCCTGCAACACGACAAAACTTTTTTGCTTTTGCAGCATTTGGCATAACACAAAATGCCATTGTTAATGCCGATGTTTTCAGCGGTAATGGAGCAAGAAAATCATCTCCTATAAACGTAAATGGTACAACCTTTTTATTTGGTAATATCAACTACGGGTTTCCTATTAAAAAGTTGAAGTTAAGAGCTGATGTTTCTGTTGGATTAAATGCAACAAAAAACTTTGGAATCATTAATGGACAAACCAATACCATCAACAATACAGCCATAAATCCTTCTATTGCATTGTCTTATTTTAAGGACAATACAATTGATATACAAGCCAGTGCCAACCTACGGTTTAACAAAGCAACCTACTCTTTGCAGCAGCAACTCAACAGTAATTTTCTTACCCAGATTTACAGTACAGAAATTACCAATTATTTGCCCCTCGGATTGGTGTTAAATAATAATCTAAACTATACCATTAATTCAGGCAGAGCTGATGGTTTTAATACGGAAGTTCCGTTTTGGAATGCATCTTTGGCAAAAGGATTTTTAAAGAATAAAAGAATGGAAGCTAAAATAGCTGTATTCGATATTTTGAACAGAAATGTAGGTGTAAGCCGTAATGCCAATCAAAACTATATAGAAGATGTTCGATATAATGTTTTGCAACGTTATTTACTGTTAACTTTTACTTACAGGTTACATAAAGCAGCGGCCAGTAGTGGTCTAGGTGTTGTAATTAGAACTTTTGGTAATTAAATAAAAAATAAACAAGAGCTGTGCAATTACTTGTATAGCTCTTGTTTGCATATTGCAGTTTTCCTTTTCTTTGCACATGGCAACAGGAAAAATCATCATCATTACTGCTCCATCGGGTGCAGGTAAAACTTCTATTACAAGGTATCTGCTCAATAAATATCCCTTGCTGTCTTTTTCAATTTCTGCTGCTACAAGACAACCTCGAGGAGAGGAAAAAGATGGTGTAGATTATTACTTTATTTCTGCTACAGATTTTCAAGAAAAAATTGCAGCCAATGCTTTTGCCGAATGGGAAATGGTGTATGAAGGAAAATATTATGGTACACTAAAAGCCGAATTAGAAAGAATTTGGCAACAAGGTAAAACCCCTGTTTTAGATATTGATGTAAAAGGTGCAATTCATATACAGCAGCAATATCCTAATCAAACATTATCATTATTTATAAAGCCACCAAGTGTAGATGTATTGAGAGAACGATTAGAGAGTCGTGGTACTGAAACGCCTGAAAGCATTGAAACCAGAGTAAGCAAAGCTGCTTATGAAATTTCTTTCAGCCATTCTTTTTCTAAAGTAATTGTAAACGAAAATTTAGACAAAGCCTGTGCTGATGCTGCTAAAAGCATTAAAATATTTTTAGATTTACAATAAAAAAGGCTACACAATTGTGTAGCCTTTCTTTAAACAATATGGAGTATTGATTATTTATTCGTAATTACGGTAGCAGCAAGTGTATTGGTATTGCCTGTTGGAGGCGTAACTAAACCTCTTGCAACAATGGTATAAATTTTTCCTGCAATTAAAGTAACCGGTACTGCTAATACAGTATTGTTGTTACTTGCATTTCTAACATTCAAAGTAACAGCAGTACCTGCGGTAGTAGCATCTACAGGAATAAATGCGGTAGTTGTTTTAAATGTTACAGCAGAAAATAAATTTGTTGCAGCGGTACCTGCAACAATGTTTACAGCAGGTGCATCCGGACTTAAGTGTACAAAACGAACATGAGCTTTACCAGCGGAAGGAGTCGTTAAATTGTCTTCAACCACAATTGGTTCAATATTTGCTAATCTGTTAGCTGCAAAAATTGAATAGTTTTTGTCTTTTACCAAAGTAGCTGTAGCGTTAATTACTGCATTTGTGGTACCTGCTGCATTAACACGTATAGTTCTTGCACCGGCTTTTACTTTTATATAACCAGTATTTGAGTTAAATGTAACAGGTGCACTATTCGTTTTTACACCATCAACAAGAATATCTACAGCAGGAGCATCAGGAGATGCATGTTTAATCATTACTGTAGCCTCTTCAACTACTACTGGAGCATCATCATTTTTTTCGCAAGATGCAAATACGGTTAAGAAAGATAGGGCAGCAATTGTGGATTTCATTGTCATAGAATTAATTTTAGGGCGTGAAAGTATTTGTATCAATAAAAGCTATATCTTATTTATAACCTGAAGTTTTATACAACAACTTTGCTCGCTATCAACTAAAACCTTTAGTTTTATAATATTACATTTGTATTTCAAAACCGATTTTATGTCGTTTCAAAACAAAACCGTTTTTATTACTGGTGCAAGTCGTGGTATTGGTAAAGCCATTGCATTAAAGCTGGCTGCCAAAGGTGCTAATATTGTTATTGCTGCAAAAAGTGCTGAAGAAAATCCAAAACTTGGTGGTACTATTTTTTCTGCTGCTGAAGAGATAGAAGCTGCTGGTGGTAAGGCTTTGCCAGTGCAAACTGATATTCGTTTCGAAGAGCAAATTGCTGCCGCTGTATCTAAAGCCGTAGAAACTTTTGGAGGTATTGATATTGTAATTAACAATGCATCAGCCATACAATTAACAGGCACAGCACAAACCGAAGCCAAGCGTTTCGATTTAATGCACAGCATTAATGTTAGAGGAACTTTTTTGGTAGTGCAGCATTGTTTGCCCTATTTAAAAAAAGGAATCAATCCGCATATACTAACCTTGTCTCCACCCATTAATATTTTACCAAAATGGATTGGTCCGCATGTGGCTTATACCATGAGCAAATACAACATGAGTATGATGGCAATTGGTTGGGCTGCAGAATTTAAGAAAGATGGAATAGCCAGTAACGCATTATGGCCAAGAACCACTATAGATACTGCTGCTGTACGCAATTTACTAGGTGGTGAAGCATTGGCTAAAATGAGCAGAACCGTAGATATTTTGGCTGATACTGCATATTATATTTTAAGTAAAGAAAATTTAGCCTATACAGGTAATACCTTTATTGATGAAGAAGTATTGGCCAATGAAGGCATTACCAATTTAGATAAATATGCTGTAGTGCCCGATGGGCAATTGTACCAAGATTTATTTGTGTAAATATTTACCACATAGGTACACACAGTAAGCTTATTTTTATTCTATGTGTCTATCTGCCTATGTGGTTTGTTGGTTTGTATTAAGGCTTATACTTACTCTGCTCAAAAATGTCTTTAGCCGAAGTTTTCAATAAATCTTCCAGCGTTTTTTTATCGTTTTTGCTCATCCATTTTTTTACAATTTGCCAACCTACAAACTGACCAATAAATCCTGGTGATTCATTGCCCAAAGCAGCGGTGTTTGGTCCATCATTCATATAATCTTTTACCAGCGTAGGTTCAGTAGCATATACCAAATCATTGGTAACAAAAAAGCTCCATATATTGGCTTCATTTTTTAAACAACCTTCTAATTGTTTTTGGGTGTAACTTGTTTTAATACTATCTGCAGTATAAGGTAAACAAGCATCTAAAACGTATAATCTTTTACCGGCTTCAATCATTTGTTCAACCAAAGGTTTGCCTTGTGTTCTTGTGTTGTACAAATCGTCTATAATTACTTTAATAGCATTGGTGGCTATGTATTGTTTATCAAATCTTCGACTGATAAATGCAGGGTATAAAGTTTGAATTGCAGGATCTTTATATACGCTGAAGTCCTTACCCATACTTAATTGTAGTCCAATGCCCATTACTTCACCATCTCTCATAATGCCAGAACCACTACTGTTATTACTCAACATAAACATAGCATCCCAAGGACCAATATAGGTTACCAGTTTTTTGGGTAACTCATATTTTGGGAAATAATATTTTATAAACTGAAAGCCCTGCTTTATTTCTTTTTCAACAGCCGAAAAATCAGCAAATATTTGTTCGCTTGCAGCAAATACATTGGCATAGGCGTTTTTAAACAGCCTAACATTTTGCATAATGCTATCAGGCTGCGGATTACTACCTAAAATATTTTGAAAATAATCTACCGTAAAAATTTGGTACTGGTTAAACAGCTTTTGTAAGCCACTGTCTAAATGCACAGTATCTAAAGCAAAAAAATCTTTTTCAAAACGTTCAGTACTTAACTGTACCTGCACTTTAGAAACATCGGGAATGTTTTTTTTATTGCCACAACTGCACAACATTAAAATAGCTGCAAAACATACAAGTTTATTCATACCACGAAATAAGTATAATTGATGTAAACAAAAATGCAAATTTATGGGGGCTGTGGTCTGTAGTAACTTTAATGAGCTGCGGTTCCTGCTTTTCATTACAATTTTTCGTAGTTCGACTACGCTCACTATTACTCAAAATTTTCACTGCAATCAGGCAGCCGGTGAACTTAAGTAACAATTATCTGCAACTATCCACATAGTAAATAATGTTTTTAGTAATTGTAGCTTTAGAGCCATCTGGTTTTATATATTCAATTGTAACAGGAATAAAGTGTTTGCCTAGATTATTAGCAGCAGTAACTTTTGTTACAGAAACACCCCACTGATTTTCAGTAATTTTGTTGCCACTGATGCTTATTGTTTTATTTAATGATGTAAAAAAGTCTCCTATCCCAGCAGTTATTTCAATAATCTCACCAGCCTTGACATGTGTGTTATCAGCAAAGGCAATTGGATATGGGGAATGTGAAAAACCACAGATAGAAACCTCTTTTTCTGTTTGTTTTAAGTAGTTCGTTAAAATGCTTACTTCAATAATTTTTATACTATTTTGAAATTTAGACAGCATTGCGATTGAAGAAGTACTAGTGCTATTGTCAAAAAAAGTGTTAGCAAAATCTGCATCCGATTTATATATTTTACCAAGCTCTGGTGCTGTAGTTGAATACACGTTCTCTAATTCTGTATCCAACAAGGAATCTAAAATTTGTAATTTATTTTTATATGCTTTGAGAATATCGAATAATGCAATTCCTCTTTTTCCTTTGAAGAAATAATCATGAATTTCATCATTACTCTTATTAAGAACTGCTTTTTTAATTTCTTCAATATAATCAACTGTTGAATTAGAGAGCTCGTGAATTGAAATAGCATTTGGAACTATTTCTTTTGTTTTGGCTTTATATTCTGGATCTTCAATTCTTTGTTTTAGAGCTATAAAAATTTGCCTAATTGTATTATCCAATTGAGCGTTTGAATTTACCAATCCTTCATCCAATGCTTTAAATAAAGCATCATTCTTTTTATTGTTATTACAGGAAAACAAACAAAGGAATAAAACGCCTATAATGAATTGCTTACAAAGGGGATAAAATTTGAAATTCATACTTTTTATTTTAGCCTTTAGATAAATATTCAATTAAGCTTTTTCTGTATCTTCTTCCCAATTTTCATTCCGGCTTTTGCTGGTCGAATAGCCACTCCTGTAAACGAAGCAACCATATGACTTTGTTTAGATTGTACATTTATTAGTTTTATATTCAGTGATTCCATAAAGCTACTTTTACCTTGCATGTCAATAATGCCATTGCCCACTAAAATATAATCCAGTTGCAAAGAATCGGCTTGTTGGATAGCTTTTTCTAAGGTTACTCTTTGGTTATTGAACATGTTGGTAACCTGCAATCCTGCATTGATTAAATATGGTGTCATTGATTCGCTAGCTGCTTGCCCATTGCAAAAACAAACAGAGTCAGTATTCGTTTTTTGTTTCTTTTTAGTTAAACTAACATCAAAAGCATACACCCCAACTTTTTTATTTTTTAAAGAACTTTCCACTTGTGCATATTCTATTGTTGAGCATGAGGATGCAAGTAAAATAATGGGTATATAAAGAAGTATATTTTTCATATTATAAAAATAAGGCAATTTGTATTTGTTATCAGATTAAATACTGTTAAGTAAAGTGATAAAGTACAAGCCGATAACTATCGGCTGTGTGAGTACAGTTGAGTTAAGGGCTTCAACTAGTTCCATAAAAAAAGAACACATAGCCTAAACTATGTGTTCTTAAAAATCTATCTTCCTATGTGGTTTAAAAATTAATCTTCAAATTTCTCTGGTCTCATTTGAGGGAACAATAACACATCTTGAATACTAGCTTGATTGGTCATCATCATCACCAAACGATCGATACCAATGCCAATACCACTTGTTGGAGGCATACCATATTCTAAGGCACGTAAAAAGTCATAATCAATAAACATGGCTTCATCATCGCCACGTTCCATTAATTTAACCTGCTCTTCAAAACGTTCACGTTGATCGATTGGGTCGTTCAATTCACTGTAAGCATTGGCAATTTCTTTTCCATTTACCATTAATTCAAAACGCTCAACCAAGCCAGGTTTGCTGCGATGCTTTTTG
The DNA here is from genome assembly GCA_044348985.1 of Chitinophagaceae bacterium. GTDB lineage: Bacteria > Bacteroidota > Bacteroidia > Chitinophagales > Chitinophagaceae > UBA1930. Next base: position 77,217 of record JBIKRV010000012.1, on the reverse strand, counting down.
GTTAAAGGACTCATCTCAACCGGATAATCAATAATGAAAGTTGGTTGTGTGTAAGTATGCTCGCTGGTTGCTCCAAAAATTTCATCAATCAGTTTGCCTTTCCCAATGGTTGGTGCAACATCTATTTTTAATTGTTTGCAAACCTCACGTAAACCAGCTTCATCTAAATTGCTTACATCAATTCCTGTATTTTCTTTAATGGCATCGTGAATGCTGATTCGTTTAAATGGAGCTTTAAAATTGATGATTTTATCGCCCAATTGCACATCGGTAGTGCTATGTAAAGCCAATGCAATTTTTTCAATCAACTGCTCGGTAATATCCATCATCCAATAATAATCTTTGTAAGCAGTGTACCATTCCAATACAGTAAATTCTGGATTGTGGGTTCTGTCCATTCCTTCATTTCTAAAATTTCTGCTGAACTCATATACCCAATCAAATCCACCAACAATCAATCTTTTTAAATACAGCTCATTGGCAATACGCAAATAAAAAGGAACATCTAAGGCATTGTGGTGTGTAACAAAAGGACGAGCTGCAGCACCACCAGGAATGGCTTGTAATACAGGTGTATCAACTTCTATGGCTCCTTGCTCATTTAAAAACTCACGAATGGTATTGATGAGTTTGGTACGTTTTACGAAAGTCTCCTTTACGTCAGGATTAATAATTAAATCTACATAACGTTGTCTGTAACGAAACTCAGGGTCAGTAACTTCATCAAACACATTTCCTTCTTCATCACGTTTTACAACTGGTAAAGGTTTTAAACTTTTGGTAAGTAAAGTAATGGTTTGTGTATGAATAGAAGTTTCACCAGTTTTAGTAATGAATACATAACCTGTTGCACCAATAATATCGCCCAGGTCCAAATGTTTAATTACATTATCCCAAAAGCTTTTGTCTTCATCAGGACAAAGCTCATCACGTTTTACGTATAGTTGAATAATGCCTTTACTATCCTGAACTTTTATGAAAAACACCTTGCCTTTATCGTTAATGCTCATGATACGACCAGCCACACAAACAGCAGCAAATTGCTCTTTCGTTTCTTCTGTATAATTGGCTTTAATGTCTGTTGAGAATGCGTTTACTGGAAATAATGGTGCAGGAAATGCATCGACACCAGCTTCCTGAATTTTAGCTAGTTTTTCTCTACGAATGATCTCTTGTTCACTTAAATGCTGACTCATAATTTGTTTTTAAAGAATTGCAAAAGTAAGGGCTGAGAAGTTTTGTTTTTAGAAAACGCAAATAGTGGTAAAAGGTTCAATGTTGTTTGTACGAGTATAAGGAATTGAGCTAAGATATACAACCAGGAAAAGAGGAGAAGCACTACGTTTACATTCATTATTTCGTTGCGTGAAATACTGCTTTGTGGGCTTTGTATTCTTAGTTGCTTTGTGTGAAAGCTGGAATTTATCACAAAAACTTACCTTCGCCGCAAATTCTACGTTATGAGCAAACTCAGTCAACTTGCAGAAACTTTAATAGGCAGTGAAATTGTAAAATTGGGTAATGCCATTAACGATAGAATTAGAAACGGTGAAACCATTTACAACTTTACCATTGGCGATTTCAACTCATCCATTTTCCCCATACCAAAAGAATTAGAAGATTTAATTGTTGAAGAATATAGAAATGGAAGCACCAGCTATCCACCTGCTGATGGTGTATTGGATTTACGTAAAGCTGTTGCCACTTTCTTAAAAGAATGGGAAGGGTTAGATTATGCAACTGATGAAATACAAATTGCATCGGGCGGTCGTCCATTAATTTATACATTGTTTAAAGCAGTAGTTGATAAAGGCGATAAAGTAATTTATGGTGTACCAAGCTGGAATAACAACCACTATGTACACTTAACGGATGGTGAACATTGTTTAATAGATTGTTTGCCTGAAAACAACTTTATGCCAACGCCTGAAGATGTGGCAAAGCATATTAAAGGAGCAACATTAATTTGTTTGTGTACGCCACAAAATCCCACGGGTACAACACTCAAAAAAGAATCCTTAGAAAAAATTTGTGACTTAATTATTGAAGAAAATAATAACAGAGGGGCTGGTGAAAAGAAATTGTATTTAATGTACGACCAAATGTACTGGACCTTAACCTATGGTGCAATTGAACATTACAATCCAATTTCGTTAAATCCAGCTATGAAAGAATACACCATTTTTGTAGATGGAATTTCAAAAGCTTTTTGTGCAACAGGTGTTCGTGTTGGTTGGAGTATGGGACCTAAAAATGTCATTGCAAAAATGAAAGCTATTTTGAGTCATGTGGGTGCTTGGGCACCAATGGCTGAACAAAGAGCTGCCGCAAAATACTTAACGCAAACAGCTGCCATCAAAACATTTTTAGATGCTTACAAATTAGAGTTGGAATACAGGCTGCACAATATTTACAACGGTTTTATTGCATTGAAAGAACAAGGCTATACTGTAGATGCAGTTACACCACAAGCAGCTATTTATTTAACCATTAAAATAGATTTAGTGGGTAAACAAACAGCAGATGGAACTATATTAAACAATCAGGCAGATGTTACTGCTTATATTTTGGGTGAAGCTAAAATAGCTGTAGTACCATTTTATTGTTTTGGAGCAGGAAATGATAGCCCCTGGTACAGATTAAGCGTAGGCACTTGCAAAAAAGAAGACATTCCAACCGTATTAAGCAATTTAGAAGCTGCTTTGGCAAAATTGAAATAATGATGGAATAAAGATGACACTGATTGAATAGATTTTCACAGATTTAAAAAAGAAAGAGGCTGTCTCGGACTTTTGAGACAGCCTCTTTCTTTTTTCTTATTAAAACCAACTACTACCAATTGCTGAATCTGATACCAAAAGAATACGGTGTTTGGTCTAAACCAGTACTGTTTTTGTGTAATTTATTTAAACTATAGCTGCCAAATAAACGTACAGGACCTAAACCAAGCTCTCCAATAGCTGCTAAACGGAAAGGCTCTAAATCAAAATCGCCTTTATATTTTACTTTCCCTCTTTCGTTGCTAATTTGTTTATTTCGGCTGGCAACTAAGTAACCAGCACTTATACCAGCACTAAAACTTAGACTTTTTTGTTTGTTGGGTGCTGTATTAATATTAACCATAAATGGAACAGTAAGATACCCAGCAAATAACTTATTTTTTGAGAAGCTGACTGTGTCATTAAAAATATAAGGCGATGGATCTTTGCGATAGCTTAAATTTCTATCGTAACGAAAGTTATACATCTCATACCCCAAGCCATATTTAAGGTTTACTACATGCTTGTACACATTCATTTTTTGCATAAAAAACCACAAATTAAAGTTGGAGCTTTTGCCAGTATTTAACTTCATACTATTTGCTGTAGCAGGACCAGCTGCTGCGTTTAATGTTCTTAAATATCCACCAGCCTGTGCTGCTGTATAATTGGTGTTATCTCTTAAATTGGTGAACCCTAAGTCCATAATCCACCAGTTAGTACTAATGTTACTGTTCTTCTTTTTCCCATTGTTATAAGTAACATTAAACCCTTTTCTAGTACTCATTTCTATATCGATAGATTTCGAAGGCTTTTTTACGATTACAAAATTGCCTGCAACCAATGTATCTGCTTTTTTTGTTGAGGTATCAGTTTGAGCAAAGCTTGCTTGTGCAGCCAGTAAACTGGTTGCTGCTAATAAAATTGTTTTCATTTCCGTAAGGTTTAAATTAATTAAAGTGTATTAGATTTTGAGGTGTAAGTTTCTTCTGAAGCTGCTTCTTTTTTAGATTTACCAAATAGCCCTCTGGCTTTTTTAAACAGGTTGTTCAATTTGGTTTTGTTTACTTTTAAATTACCCACATAAACGGTGTTGTTGTTCTCTTCTTCGTTGGTATCTAGCTGCCTGTACACTGCAGGTTGAGCAATAACAGCTTCATCTTGTTTATGTATGGTATTTACAGTATTGTTTGCATTTTCTGTATTTTTTACAACAGTAGCAATATTGTTTTCTGTTTTGTTTACTGAGTTTACCACGCCTGCTATTTGTTGTACTGGTTGCTGTGTTGTGGTATTGTTATTTGATGTGTTGTTTTGATTACTGGTAATTATTTGAACAGTATTGTTAGTAACAACTTGTTCGTTCTTATCTTTAACAAATTGAACAGTTTCCGTTTGTTCAATACCTTTTACAACTGGCATTTTTTGTTGATTGGTTGCAGTTGAGGTATTTTCTATTTTCAACGGTTGAGATGTACCAGAATTTACGGGAACAACCTCATTTTTTTTCGGATTTTCTGTATTGCTTGCTACAGTTGAACTAGCAGCAGTTTGAACAGTATTAGATGGAATTAACTGCCAAGCCATTACTGAAAAAAATAAAATGGCTGCAGCAACACTCAAACGTTTAAACCACATAAAAACAACAGGCTTTTCTTCTTTTTTATACAAACTTTCTTTATCTGGACAAACAATAGTTTCTACTGGTAAAACGGTATTTTTTAATGCAGTAAAATTGTTTTGAAAAGCAGGATGTTGCAATACAAATGTTTCTACTTCGGCTTTAGTGGCAGTATTTAATTCATTATCTACATACAGTAGAAACTTTTCTTCGGCATTAGTTGCGTTAATTGCATCAGTTTCATTTTTGTATAAAGCGGACTTATCAAAAACGATTTCTTCATCCAATACCAATTTGGTTTGCAATAACATATCCAGCTCAAATTGTAAATCGGTATTTTGTTGTACAAAAGCTTCTACCATTTGTTGTTGATGGTTGTTTAACTCTCCATCTACATACATCAGGAAAAACTCTTCGTAATTATTTCTGTTAATGTTCATGTTCTATTTAATTTGAATTGGGGGTTAAAATTTGCTTACATCACATTTTCGGGCTTCACCAAATAATCTCTTAAAGCCAATCTTGCCCTGTGCAGATAAACTTTTACCTGACTTTCATTCAGACTCATAATTTTTCCTATTTCTTCATAATTATATCCTTCATAATCTTTCAGCATTATCAGGCTTTTTTGCGTTTCATTCAAACGGTTTAATGCTTCCATCAATACTTTTTTGGTATTACTGTTTGCCTGATAACCCACTTTTGTTTCATCTTTAAATTCTTCTTTCAGCTGTATTCGCTTGTTTTTTCTGATATGGTCAATCATTTGATTGTATGCCACAGTAAACAGGTACGATTTTGCTTTATCGTTTTCTACAGCTTCTCTGTTACGCCACATTTTTTCAAAAGCTGTTTGCACAATATCACGTGCATCTTCTTCATGTTTTAAATTTTTAACTATAAACCTAAATACGTTGTCGGCGTATTGCGTTACACAGTCGTTGTAATTTTTTTCGGTCATAAACAGTCGGAATAAATAATCAGTTAATGCTTACCTTGTAATGTGTTATACGATGCAAGTTAAAATTTGTTACAGTGCAAAGAAAAAAAAATACCCTTCGAACGAAGGGTAGTATAAATAGGTGTTTTTAAACAGTTCAAAATATTGTTTTTTAATAATTAACCACTTGTTCTTCAATGCTTTCAGGAATTTCTCTCCATTCATATTGCTGATTGCGTAACTGAGGTTCAAAACCTGCTTCACGTATAGCATCCTGAATGGTTTTAGAAGTAAACCTGTGAGGTGCACCTGCAGCACTAACTACATTTTCTTCAATCATAATACTGCCAAAATCATTGGCACCTGCATTCAAACAAATTTGTGCTGTTTGCTTACCTACAGTTAACCAGCTTGCCTGAATATTTTTTACATTGGGTAACATAATACGGCTAATGGCAATCATACGAATGTATTCCTCAGCAGTAATTAAATTTTGAACACCTCTTATTTTTGCTAGTAAAGTATCTACATCCTGAAAAGTCCATGGAATAAATGCTAAAAACCCTTTAGCATGTTCAGGTTTCATTGCCTGTACTTCACGAATTTTCACTAAGTGAATAAAACGTTCTTCTAAGGTTTCCACATGGCCAAACATCATGGTTGCACTGGTGGTAATATCCAGTTTATGGGCTTCATGCATTACAGCCAACCATTCATCAGCACCACATTTTCCTTTGCTGATTAACCTGCGAACACGATCAATTAATATTTCAGCACCAGCACCAGGTAAACTATCCAAACCTGCTTCTTTCAAGGCTTTCAACACTTCGTGGTGGGTGCTTTTTTCTAGTTTGGTAATATGTGCAATTTCTGGGGGTCCAAGAGCATGTAATTTAATGGTTGGATATTCTTGCTTAATTTCTCTAAAGGTTTTGGTGTAAAAATCCAATCCTAATGCTGGATGATGCCCACCTTGCAACAACAATTGGTCTCCACCATATTTAATGGTTTCTTCAATCTTTGTTCTATAGGTTGGCATATCAGTTATATATGCTTCAGCGTGGCCAGGAATTCTATAAAAATTACAAAACTTGCAATTAGCAATACAAACGTTGGTCGTATTTACATTTCTATCAATTTGCCAGGTAACTTTTCCATGAGGTACATGGTGTTTTTTCATTTCATTGGCAACAAACATCAACTCTGCCAATGGTGCTTGTTCAAACAAAAACATACCTTCTTCTATGCTTAAAAATTCAAACTTCAGGGCTTTGCTATACAAATCGGCTAACTGCATATCAATCTATTTTAAAGAATAACAAAGTTAAGGATGTATAGTTGGGTGAAATTTACTTTAAATGATATTTTGACTAATGGGCAAAAAAATTTAGGGCGTTACCCAAGGGTCGGGCTTTACGTTTCAAGTCCTCGCCAAACTACGTTTCACTTTGTTTGGCTGTGGGCTTTCAATACTGAGCTTGTCGAAGTACAATCCCTAACGCATCGAAAACATTATGGTATAATAGCATAAAAACAATAAACAATTGTTGGCTACTTGTAGCAGCTACTTTAACTTCATCATTGTCACATTGGGTGTAACTGCTTAATTAAACAAATGAGTAAATTCTTTTTTGCCATATGCCTTTTACTTTTTCAAGCAACACAAATATTTGCTCAAGAAGAATTTATACCTCCCCAGGCAAAACTGATTACAAAATTTTCATTCATACAACTTACTGGTGGAATTGTAATTATAAGAGCCACCATTGATACTTTAAATAAAGACACTTTAAATTTTGTTTTTGATACAGGTAGTGGTGGCATTTCTTTAGATTCTACAACTGTTGCCACTTTTGGGTTTAAAGTGGCACAAACCGAAAAAACCATTCGTGGTATTGCGGGTATGAAAAAGGTGGATTTTACTTATGGGCATAGCTTAAATTTTCCAGGACTTAAAACTGATACTTTCAGTTTTCATATCAATGATTATGATTTATTAACCAGTGTTTATGGTCTTAAGATAGATGGTATTATTGGATTTAGTTTTTTACGCAGGTACATTATTAAAATGGATTATGATAAACAAGAGATTGAAGTGTATAACCCTGGAGCATTTAAATATCCAAGAGGTGGATATTTAATAAGACCCAACTTCAGTACATTACCATTACCCTTATTTGAAATTGAAGATGCACAGGATTTTTTAAGTCGTTTTATTTTTGATACGGGTGCTGGTTTATGTTTATTGCTGAATAAAGACTTTATTGAAGACAGTTCTTTCTTAAAAAAGAAAAAGAAACGATACAACACACAAGCCGAAGGTTTGGGTGGAAAAAAAACTATGGAGCTTACCGTTATAAAAAGTGTATCGGTTGGGCAGTTTAAATTTAAGAAAGTCCCAACCTATATTTTTCAAGATGAATTTAATGTAACTTCTTATCCGCAAATGGCAGGTATTATTGGTAACGATTTGTTGAGAAGATTTAACGTAATTCTTAACTATCCCGATCAATCAATTCACCTAAAACCCAATGGAAAATTTAATGACCCTTTCGATTATTCTTATACCGGATTAAGCATTTACTTGGTAAACAATGAAGTAACGGTAATTGATATAGTTAAAGGCTCTCCAGGAGATGTAGCAGGCTTTAAAAGTGGCGATATTATAATGGCCATAGACAATAATTTTACCAAAAACATTCAACATTTTAAAGCTGTAATGCAAGTTGCTGGTACTAAGCTAGCTGTGCTTATTTCTAGAGAAGGGGTTCCAATTATTTTAACCTTGCATGTAAAAAATATATTGCATTAATAATAGTTTAATGCCTTATTACTGCTTAAAACTTGCAGTAGAAGCTTATTTTCATTTAACTTCAACGTTTAATTTTTTTATATGAAATTTGTTCTATTGCTTTCAATTGCATTAATTACAACAACCGTTGTTGTAGCACAGCCACCTGCTGGTTATTATTCAACTGCAGCAACTGGTAGTTGTGCAACTTTAAAAACTACACTTAAAACAATTATTACCAATGGTAATTCGCCACAGTCTTACGGTTCTTTATGGACTCAATATCAACTTTCTGATATTAAACCAAGAGAAGTAGGTAGTGGTTCTACGAATGTAATTTGGGATATTTACTCTGATAATCCTACGGGTGTAGATCCCTATAATTTTACACCTAGTACCAACCAATGTGGCAACTATAATAGCGAAGCCGATTGTTATAATAGAGAGCACTCTGTACCACAAAGCTGGTTTAGTGGCAATACGGGTGTTGCTGGGCCAACAACAGATTATTTACACATTTTTCCAACTGATGGTTATGTAAATGGCAAAAGAGCCAATTTTATTTACGGGGAAGTTGCATCTGCATCTTACACAAGTTTAAATGGAAGTAAGCTAGGAACGTCTTCAGTAGCAGGTTTTACAGGATCAGTTTTTGAACCCATTAACGAATACAAAGGCGATATTGCAAGAGCATTTTTATATTTTGTAACAAGATATGAGAATGATATTCCAACTTGGTCTAGTAATGCAGAAGCAGCACAATCGTTCGATAATAGCACTTTTCCATCGGTAAAAATCAACTATTTAAAATTGATGATAAAGTGGCATAATCAAGACCCTGTTAGCCAAAAAGAAATTGATAGAAACAATGCTGCTTACACTTATCAAGGCAATAGAAATCCTTTTATAGATAGTCCACAATACGTTAATAGGGTTTGGAGTTATACATGCCCTGGTTTATCGACTTTGCCAGTAAATATTGTATTCTTTTCGGGTAAATTACAAAACAATAAAGTACTGTTGAACTGGGAAGCTGAAAACGAAATCAACTTTAACCGTTATGACGTTGAAAGAAGTGTTAATGGAACAAACTATTTGTTGATTGGTTCTATTAAATCTGCTGGTATAAAAAACTATAGTTATACCGATGTTGCTGATAATATTAAAGGCAGAAGGGTGTACTATCGGTTAAAGAAAATAGACAATGATGGAAATTTTAGCTATAGTGAAGTATTTACTTTACAAATCCCATTGAATATAAAATTCACAGTGTATCCCAATCCTGCACAGGGTTTTGTTTCACTGCAGGTAAATAACAATAACAACGGAAAAGTAACTGTTCAACTTACAGATATTACTGGTAAAATGGTTGTTAATAGTGTCTGTACATTAACCAATGGATTAATTACAATTCCCCTCAAACAATTAAATGCAGGAACATTTACCATCAAGCTAATCGAACAAAACGAAAGCTATTTACAAAAATTTGTTGTCATTAAATAATAAGAACTACACTAAATAAAAATGTTGAAATTGTAATTTTTTTTAATGTGTTTTGGTTATCCATTAAAACGATAATATAACTTCTGGCAACAGCTATTCTTATTTATTATAATGGCAATGATGAATTTAGTTTTTAAGCAGGCTCTTAAAATTAGCAATTATCAAACAGAAAGAATAAAACATCAGATTACCCTGCAAAAATTACATGTATTGCTCAATAATTCGGATGAGTCTTTTTACTTTCTGGATAGTGAAATGAAATTTGTTTCATTTAATAGAGAAGCTAAAATGCCTCTAAAATTATGTTTGATGTAGCCATGCATAAAGGATATGTTTGAAACCAGTACCAAAGAATTAAATCAAATGGTAAAAGAAGCGGTTGCTAAAACATTGCTGTAATTTTTTCTTTGAATAATAACAAGTTCATTATTTCAGCAATACTTTTGCTGCATGTTTGCAAACGACGATTTACAACAACGCTGGTGGAATTTAGAAGCCAAACTAGTAGAAAGATTTGACAAGAAGCCCGATGTAGAAGCCATTTTATTTTTAATAGGATTACAAGAAACGGGTTTTGAAGCCGAAAAAATTTCTAAAGAGCAAAAGCAAGATTTAATGCATGTGGCTGTTTGTACTTTATTGCAGCCCAGTGGCTATTTTATTTTAGAAGGAAAAGATCCCGACAATTGGCCACATTTCAGGCAAATAAAAGAAATGCCTGATTACGATTTGCCTGGGCAGGAAAATTTTTTAAAAGACCATATTCTCCTTTATTTTGAACAAATGGGTTTTTAATTTTTGTAGATGTATTAAAAGTAACCATTCATGAAATGTATTTTATTTGGCACATTTTTACTGCTTACAATTGTTGTTAACGCACAGGTTAAAAAAATTACTGTAGCTGCAAAAAAGCCAGCAACACAAACCACTGTACAAAAACCTGTTGCTTCAAAAGAAAGATTGGTAGAAATTACTACCGAATATGGTGTAATGATTGCACGTTTATACGATTCTACCCCAAAACATCGGGATAATTTTATTAAACTGGTGCAACAAAAATTTTACGATAGTTTGTTGTTTCACCGTGTAATTAAAAATTTTATGATTCAAGGTGGCGACCCAACCAGTAAAAATGCTGATGATGCAGCTATGCTTGGTGCTGGTTCAGCCTCGGGAGAAAGAGTACCTGCTGAGTTTAAGCCCTTTGCATTTCACAAAAAAGGTGCATTGGCTGCTGCCAGAGATGGTAATCCAGAAAAAGCTAGTAGTAATTGCCAGTTTTATATTGTACAAGGCAATAAAATTGACTCAGTTCAACTGAAACAAGGAGAGCAAAATATAAAAGCCTCCAATCCTTCTTTTAATTATTCTAACCAACAAAAAGAAATTTATCAACGCATTGGAGGTACAGCTATGTTAGACCAAAACTATACGGTTTTTGGAGAAGTAATCAGTGGGCTGAATGTAATTGATAAAATTGCTGCTGTGCAAACCAAACCGGGAGATCGACCTGTAAAAAATGTGGTAATGAAAATGAGGTTGCTGAATTAGAAATCCTATAATTTTTACGTATTTTCCGAAGCAATAAATAAAGTAAAAGTACTTAATTTTATTTAATATTTGTTTTATTTATCTCGTATTCTTATTTTTACATTATATAAATAATTTTATAGTGTTAATGAATACATTAGTTAATATTTCAATAATGGGGGGGGTAAAAAACCAACCTACTAAGCGTTTAAGCTTGCCCAATAAGTCTCCATCCCATTTACTTTTAGCCAAAATAATTATTTTATTTAAAAAACTAAAAGTATGACTTACAAAATATCAAAATTATCAATCCTGTTTGTTTTTGCAACATTAGTATTTAGTTGCAAAAAAAATGAAACAGCTATTTTAATAGAAGAAAATCCAATTGCCAAAAAGTCTATTAACGAACAAAGGCAATATGTTAGAGATAACTTTAAACAATTAATGAAGGAATTGAAACCCGTTTTTAAAGATGCTGAATTAAAAGCAATTCTATATAGTGAGGTTGCTAAAAAATTTGATGGAGAATATAATGTACTTATTAAAACCTTGATAAAAAATCCACAAGTTTCAAGTAAAATAAACACCGAAAAGGTAAACGATCTGTTAGCTGCTTTTTATAATATTGATGGTAGAAATTATCACCCTCAAATTTATATACCAAGTTTTGAAAAACATATTTCAAGCCAAAGTTTACGAACAACTTCAGACGAAGCAGTTGAAGCAGTATTTTACGATGGTGATGAAACAGTAAATGAAAAGCCAACTTATACTTTTAACGAAGATGGTGAAGTTGTGCCTACAGGTAATATTGCTGATGAAGATTATTCAGTTATGAAACCTCTTTTAATTTTGGGCCTAAATGAAAACCCTGATGGAGAGCCAATACTTTATGGGCCCACAGTAACAACCAATACTACAAATACTGTTAATGCTAAAATTGAATACATAACTGTAAAGCACCATAATGAAAGCTGGATGGCTGGTGCTTCAGAAGTTAGTATTAAAGCAATATCTACTACATGGAACCAAAGGTTATTGGGTATCAGCACAAATCCAGAATTTACTCAAAATAATTTGAGAACAACATCTGATCCATGTGGTTTTGAAATTTGGAAAATGCCTAGAAATAAGATAAATACAGACAATCTTATTAATTATCCGATTATACAAAATTGGAAACTCGATAATTTTAGTAGTGACCCTATTGTATATGCATATGTAGTATTTGAGGCTGATGCTTGGCCTGTTCCTTTACGATTTTCACGTTCTTTAATACCAAGCAACCCTAGTATATTCACAAATTCTGAAGGCTTAATTTTTAGATCTTCTGATGAATCTTATGGCAGCAATGTTGGCACAACAAGTACAAATTATGCTATTTATGGAAATGTATCTGGGCTAAGTACCAACTTTCAATATTTATATTTTGATGGGCATACAATTGATAGAGCTGATATTAAATTTAATGTAAAGCAATATTAACAAAATAGAAGGGCTGGTTTAAATTATCAGCCCTTCTATTACTTTAAATTAGTGGAAAATGAAAAAATGGCTTTTTGCTGTGTTGTTTGTATTTGCAATTAATGGATACACTCAAAAAATAAATTTATATGCTGGTGTCAAGTTGAAGGTTACTCCAATTTACACTACTACAAAAGTTCAACTTTTATACATACGCGTTAATGGATTAATAAACACATGGCAACAACCAGATATGCACCTATCGGGTTTAGGGTTGCTAACTGGCCAAACCTATAAAATTAACAATAAATGGCTATTAAATTTTCAACAAACAACCCGTTACGATTTGTTGTACGAGGAATGGCCTTTAGATATAAATGTGCCTGATATAAAAATTAAAGATAAGAAACGCTTAATTTTTGATTTAAATTTAGAATTAGGGAGAAGATTTAAAAGCAAAAAAAGTGAGTTTACTGCATTACTAGGGCTAGGTATTTCTGGTTTAAATACAGGCTACACCCAAATAATTAGGCAGTATAGCACAATAACAGATTATATTGATTATAAAGAAGAAAAAAACTTTTTGTTTCCAACAGCATCGGCAGGTTTCGGTTGGCAAAAGGGTAAATTTTTAACCCAAGTAAAAATGGGCTACTGCTGGGAAAATCCTACTTGGAGTATTTATCCATTCTTTTTTCCTGAACTGAGTTTACAGTATAGAATTAAATAATTGAACTTCTACTTCATTGTTATAAAATAATTAGCTTGCAAAAAAATTATTTCATATTTGCTTATTAAAAATCAAACACAATGAATTTTCCTTCCAACTTACGTTACACAAAAGACCACGAATGGATTAGCCTTGAAGGCAATATTGCAACCATTGGTATTACCGAATTTGCTCAGGCCGAATTGGGTGATATTGTATATGTAGATATTAATACTGTTGGCAAACCATTACAGGCAGAAGAAGTTTTTGGAACTGTAGAAGCTGTAAAAACAGTCAGTGATTTGTTTTTACCAGTTGCAGGAACTGTTACTGAAGTAAATGCAGGTTTAGAAAAAGCACCTGAATTGGTAAATAACGACCCTTACGGCGAAGGTTGGATGATTAAAATGACTGTAAATAACCCAGCTGATGTTGAAGCATTGATGGATAGTGCTGCTTATGCTGCTTTGGTTGCATAGTTTTTTTTGTGAACCAAAAACCACAGTGATTGTTTTCTCGTAAGTATCATCAACCATCTGTTTAACATTTTTAATAATTGCTATTGCAAGCATAAAATAAACATCAATAGTAAGAGTTTGTGATGTTACTGAAACAAATTTTTCAATTATTGTATGTTTTTTTTTGTAACGGTAGTATACAGCTTGAATTAAATTATTGCATATCATCAGGTATTGCAGCTGATACCTTGCAGGACGTATTTGTTTAGGCTTAGAAACAGCTTTGAGACTAAAGAAGATACCAAGGAAGTTATTTACCTGAATAATTAACATTGTAAGAAATGCAGGTAATTTAACCACTGTATCTTGTAATAAAACCACAAAAGATTTATATTTATTAGCCAACAAATTACCAAAAGCCCTCGATTTTCGAGGGCATTTTTATTTGCATAAAACCAGTGGTTACAATATTTCGTAAATACTGCAAATACACTATTTAAATAGCTAATCAATAGCGGGGTTTTTCAGATGGAAGGGAGGCAGCAATGCCTCCCTTATTTTTGTAGCAAATCTTACACATTGAAATTTGCATTCAAGTTTGTTCCAGGAGTTATTTGGTTGGGTATTACATTTTGGCTTTTTACGTTGCCCGGTTCAAAAATTCCGGACATTGATTTGTTTCATCAACTGCAAGTTGATAAAATAGTGCACATTTTTTTGTTTGTGGTATTATGCCTCAGTTTTATGTTTCCATTTAAAAATGTTCATTACTCAACACAAATTAAAAGAATCATTTTTTTTGTGCTGATAACATTATTTATTGGCTATGGCATTGTAATAGAATTTATTCAAAGAGATTACATTGCAAATAGATCTTTTGATATTGGAGATATTATTGCTGACTCAATTGGTTGTTTAGCTGCATTACTATTTGCTGTTAAATATTGGTTGAAGAATTAAGACCAGTTGGTATGGTATAAAAAAAATTGGTCCCGATGGAAATCGGGACCGCAACCAAAACTAACTGCTTATGAGAAAATTTACTACTTAACTTGTTTGTTATATCTATTAACGCAATTAAGATGCCAATAGTTTATTTTTTACATAAATAAAATGCTAAAGAAATCTTAAAGAACTTTTTTTGTTTTTTGTGTCGCTTATTTCACAATTACAATGTAAACTTCTGTATTAAAGACTGAAAGAAATGCTAAGGGTTTAACAATAAAATGTTAATAGACATTTGCATGACAATAGTGTACTTTAATGACAAGAAACAGATGTGGCTGCTGTATTGTCAAAATGTGGGCTCACATAGGGGATACCTAAATTTAATCCCCTCAAAATCAATAAGATGCCCATACCTGCAATAAAGAATGGGACTGTTTTCTTCATCGTATTTCTGGCAGCAATATTTAAAACGTATCCAAATTGACTTAGTAAAACCATAAAAGGCAATGTGCCTAAACCAAAGGCAAGCATAAAAAAGCTACCACCTTCAATATTGCCAGTTGCCATAGAACCAGCAATGGCAAAATACACCATGCCACATGGTAATAAACCATTGGCAGCACCAACTGAAAAAAGGCTTATAAAGCTTTTGCGTTGCATGTGCTTGATAATAAACTCTTGAATTACAGCAGTTGTTTTATCGATAAATGTAAAATGTAGGAATCGTTTATTCAACACAAAAGAAACCAACATTAATAAAATAAGTACACCTAAAATAATGGAGAACATTTGCTGAAATCCAGCAACAAAAAAACGCTTGCCTACAAAACCAAAGAAAACACCTAAAGCAGTATATGTTAATACCCTGCCTAAATGATAAATAATGGCTCCTAATAATCTTTTAGATGCAGGTAAATGCTGAATTGGCAATGCAAATACCAATGGGCCACACATACCAATGCAGTGAAAACTACTTATTAGGCCTAAACCAATACCTGATATGATGATTTCCCAAAGCATTATTGAATGGTAATATTTTTTTCTGAGTAATAATTATTGTTGTCTATTTTCCAACTAATTTTTACCTGACATACTGCTTTAGCAAGTTGATTTTTTGGAATAACTAATTCAGCTTTATTGTTTACAATTATTTTAATTTTTTTGTCTTTACTGGCATCTGTACTGCAATAAAACCAAGCTTCACCTTCTACTTTTTTTCCTGCAAGTTCTTTTGGAAAATTGATATTTACCAATTCGGCTGATTGTGTAATTACAACTTCACTAAACTTAGAGGCGTTCTTTTGAGCATCAATTTTATCTTGATAACGAAGCTCATCTTTATAATAATCTTTACTTACTAAATCGAAAGAAGAATGTACACTCTTGTACACCAAGGTGCCTATTAATGCTGCAAATAGCACAAATGCAACAATCAATTTATTTCCCCAACTCATGTTATTTACTTTAAATGATTATTTGAATTATTTATTCAGGAACAGGGCCTAAAAAATTTGTTTTCACTGTTGCAATTTTTTTAGAGCCTTCGTATAAACCCAATTTCAAAACTGTTTTTCTATCGGTAATTAATTTTTTGGGAAGTATCACAAAAAAAGAGCCTGCTCCCTGACCTTCTTTTACAACTTCTATAAACGGACGACCAATAACCTGAACACTTCCAGCTGTGCCTTCTAATTGAATGGTTAATGGAATATCTTTTACAGTTTTATTAACCACTTTAATGTTGTATAAATTGGAGATGCTATCCGTTCCCTTTTCCTGATATAAAATGCCAGGTGTACGCATAATAGTAGCTGTTACATCTTTTCTTGTGAATAGAATTACAGATAGAATAGATAAAACCAATAAACATAATCCAGTATAAATTTTCATTCGAGTGGTGTAATGTAAAGGTTCACCATTGGCAATAGAATTTTCAGAAGCATAACGAATTAAGCCTTTTGGTTTGCCAATTTTTTCCATCACCGTATCGCATGCATCGATGCAAGCTGTACAGCCAACACATTCCATTTGAACACCATTCCTAATATCAATACCAGTTGGGCAAACCTTTACACATTGAAAACAATCTATACAATCGCCTAAGTTTTCTGTATGTGTTTTTTTAGCTTGTCCTCTAGGTTCTCCACGTTTGTAATCGTAGGCTACAATCATGGAGTTTTTGTCTAATAGTACACTTTGTAGTCGACCATAAGGGCATACAACTGTACAAGCTTGTTCTCTAAAAAAAGCATACACTGCATAAAATACGCCACTAAAAACAAGTATTGACGCAAAGCCAGCTACATGTTGTGTTAATGGTTCTACAATTATTTTTTCTAGCTCATGGATACCAATAATATAGGCTAAAAAGAAATTGGCAATTATAAATGAGAGCAAGTAAAATAATACATGCTTCAAAATTACTTTCGAAATTTTTTTACCAGTCCAAGAGGCGTTTTTAAGTTGTCTTTGTGCAGGAGCATCTCCCAAAACCCAAAATTCTACTTTACGAAACATCATTTCCATAAAGTTGGTTTGTGGGCAAGCCCAGCCACAAAATAATCTGCCAAAAGCTGCTGTAAATAAAATAATAAAGAAAATAAACGTAATCATGGTTAAGCCAAAGATGAAAAAATCTTGTGGCCAAAACACTTTACTAAAAATAATAAACTTAGCTTGGGGAACATTGAATAAAAACAATGGTCTTCCGTCGATATGAATAAAAGGCAAGCCAAAAAAAACTATAAAATACAGGTAACTTAAAATTGAACGTATGTTGTAAAATTTGCCTTTGGGTTTATAAGCATAAATCCATTTTCGTTTACCACTTTCATCAACTGTGGCAATTCGATCTCTAAACTCTTCTGTCGTAGGCTCATTAATATGTTCAAAATTAGAAATCATGGTATTGAATTTAAAACCACGCCAAAGGCGTGGTTTAGTGATTTATTTTGCCTTCGTTATAGCAGAATCAACTTTTGCTTTTGTTGAATCTGAACTACCACTTCCTGTATCAGTATATATTGTTCCTTGTGGTTCTTTTGCTTTTGCAGGTTTGGTTCCTTGTAAACTTTTTACAAAGCTTGAAATCTGTGCAATTTGCATTGGAGTATAATCGTCTTTCCAGCTCTTCATTCCTTTTTCAACCCAACCATATTTTAAGGTTTTAAATATGTCTTGAATACTACCGCCATGAATCCAGTATTCATCTGTTAAATTTGGTCCAACCGACCCACCACCATCAGCTAAATGGCAGGCAGCACATACTGTGCTAAATATCTTTTTACCTGCTGCCAAATCGGCTTCAGCAGTTAAATATTTAACTGTTGTTTCATCTACATTGTTAGCAGCATTTTTTAAATATGCAGCTTTGTCTTCTTCTCCTTTTTGTATTTCTATAGCTAATTCTTCTTTACTTAGTGGTGCAGAATGTGCAACATGGTAACGCCATAAATAAATACCAGCAAAAATTACACACAAATAAAATCCATATAACCACCATGGCGGTAAACGATTGTCTAATTCACGAATACCATCATAATCATGACCCAAGTCAATTGCTGCTTCTTCTTGCACTGGTTTAAATTGATTGAAATTATCCCACCATTTTGAAAAACTAGTAGCTTCTTTTTGTACCATTTCAGTTTCACCTTCTGTTTCGAGAATAGCTACTTTTTCTTTACGTAGCATGAACTTTAAATTGTAAATCAATGCCAACAAAATAATTAACTCTAAGAATACAACACTCAGTAAACCATAAAATCCGTTAGATGAGATTCCGCTAATTAAATCGCTTTTGGTTGCAGTTGTTGCATCTTGTGCAAATGAGGTATTACCTAAAGCAAGTAATACAATAACACTTAGCAGTTTTGCTGCTTTTTCTTTTTTCATTTTTATTTGAGCTGCACCCAATAAAACATTGGCCAATATTGCAATACAAACGGCTAAAACAATTATTACAACCAATAGTACCTGTGCAAATGGGTTACTCATATCAGAAGGCTTTGGTGGCCCTGCTGCGAACACATTAAACGGAATTAGTAAGAATAAAAAAAGTGACCATTTATTCCAATTTGATAATAGTTTTTTCATTATCATAATTTTTAGTTTTTTAATGGAAGATTATTGATTTCATCAATCATTTTTTTATCGGCTTTCCATGCCCATAAAACCATGATAATAAATAAAGGGAAAAAGATGCTGAAAGAGGTTAATGCATATACATCAACGCCTGTAATCTTTTCTAAATAATTAATGAATTTCATATCCTGTTTTAATAGTTTATTTAATTACGGGTGTGCTTGGTTCAGCTTTTTTAATATCTGTACCAATTCTTTGCAAATAGGCAATCAGAGCAATAATTTCTTTATCCTTTGCTATTTCTAATTTCTCAGCTTTCAGTCCAACTTTTATTGCATTTGCTTGAGCCATTAAATCGGCATTGGCCACTTTATCATAACCTTCAGGATATGGCACACCCAAAGTTTGCATAGCCCTAATTTTTGCAGGGGTAATAGCTGTATCAATCTTATTATCAAACAACCAAGGGTAAGATGGCATGATAGAACCAGGACTCATACTTTGTGGCTCTAGCATGTGGTTATAATGCCAGCTATCAGGATATTTTCCACCTTCTCTAGCTAAATCTGGTCCAGTACGTTTACTACCCCATTGAAATGGATGGTCGTATACAAATTCTCCAGCTTTACTGTATTCGCCATAACGTGCAACTTCATGACGGAAAGGTCTTACCATTTGTGAGTGACAGGTATAACAACCTTCTCTTATATAAATATCACGACCCTGTAATTCAAGCGGAGTATAGGGTTTAACAGAAGAAATGGTAGGTATATTTTCTTTGATTAAAAATGTAGGAATCATTTCTAAAATACCACCAATAGCAACAGCTACTAAACTTAGCACCAACATTTGTATTGGTCTTGCTTCAATCCAGCGATGCCAATATTGTTTACCATGTGTCTCTGCAATTTTTGGTAATGCAGGAGCTTCAGCAGCTTCATTGGCAATTAATTTTCCAGATTGAACAGTCTTAGCCAAATTGTATATCATTACAAAAACACCAATCAAGTACAATAAACCACCTACGCTACGTGTAACATACATTGGAATAATATTGGTAACAGTTTCTAAGAATTGATATTTAATAGTGCCTTCTTCTGTAAACTGTTTCCACATTTCTGCTTGTGCAAATCCTGCCCAATACATAGGTACAGCATACAATACAATACCAATTGTTCCTATCCAAAAATGGGTAGAAGCTAATTTTTTAGAGTATAGCTGTGTATCAAATATTTTTGGAATAATCCAATATAAAATACCAAAGGTTAAAAATCCGTTCCAGCCCAATGCTCCAACGTGAACGTGAGCAACAATCCAATCAGTATAGTGTGCAATAGCGTTTACACTTTTTAAACTTAACATTGGACCTTCGAAAGTGGCCATACCATAACAGGTTACAGCTACCACCATAAATTTCAAAACAGCATCTTCACGAACTTTATCCCATGCACCACGTAAGGTGAACAATCCATTTAGCATACCTCCCCAACTAGGAGCAATCAACATAATACTAAACACTACACCTAAACTTTGAGCCCAATCGGGTAAAGCAGTGTATAATAAATGGTGAGGACCAGCCCATATATAAATAAAAATTAACGCCCAAAAGTGAATGATAGATAAACGATAACTATACACCGGACGATTGGCAGCTTTTGGTAAAAAATAATACATAATTCCCAAGTAAGGCGTAGTTAAGAAAAATGCAACTGCATTATGTCCATACCACCATTGTACCAATGCATCTTGTACACCTGCATACCAGCTATAACTTTTAAATGGTGCAAATGGAATTTCGAAAGAGTTTACAATGTGTAACATAGCCACTGTAACCCATGTAGCTATAAAAAACCAAATGGCAACATACAAATGACTTTCTCTTCTTTTAAGAATTGTACCAAACATGTTGATACCAAAAACCACCCAAATTAAAGTGATGGCAATATCAATTGGCCATTCTAACTCTGCATATTCTTTACCTGTAGTGTAGCCGCCTAATAAGGTAACAGCTGCAGCAACAATAATTAGTTGCCAACCCCAAAAATGTATTTTACTTAATACATCGCTAAACATACGGGCTTTACAGAGTCGTTGTAACGAGTAGTAAACACCCATAAAAATACCATTGCCTACAAATGCAAAAATTACAGCATTGGTGTGTAATGGTCGAACACGACCAAATGTGGTAATTGGTAGATTAAAATTAGCAGCAGGCAAATAAATTTGAACAGCAGCTAACAAACCCACCAACATGCCAACTGCACCCCAAAGAACTGTAGCATAAGCAAACTGCTTAACAATTCCGTTGTCGTAATAAAATTTTTCTAATTCCATAGAAGCGATTTTCTGGTTTTAAATTTTGGCCTAAGCAGCCAGTTGTTTGTTTGGTATAAATAAAAAAACGTTTATGCTTTTGTAATAATCGTGGTACTTTCAGGTTCTTTTTTCGAAGGCTTATTCTCGAATAACATTCTAATAGCAGGGCTTGCATCATCATCGTATTGGCCAGTTTTTACACTCCAGATAAATCCAGCTAAAAACAAAGCAGCTACACTAATACTGGCAATTAATAAAATGATAATTACACTCATACTTTACAATTAAGCAACAAAAATATTTTTTGAGGAGAAGTTGGTAAATGATAACGCTCAAGCCAAAACATGATATTGGTCATATTTACTTTTTCAGCGAAAGCAAATACAATATTTAAAAGAAGAATATGCTTATTGTAAAAGGGATTTTATGCAATAGTTTAGGAAATTGGTATTTTGTAAAATGGATATTTTCATAACTAAAAATGCCTCCAAAACTTTGGAGGCATTTTTTTATTTTCTCTTGTGATGATGTTTGTGTGGTGGTTGATGATGTTCTTTTTTAGGTGGGCAAGTACTATAACCAAAAATGGTGTACAATGGGCAAAAACTAATAAAGCTGGTGATTGCAAAAACAACTGCTAATCCTAAAATGATCCAGCCAAAAATGCCTTCTACAGCACCCATAAAAAATACTACAGCCATAATTCCAGAAAGTAAAAGTCGTATTCCTTTGTCGGCTACGCCCATGTTTTTTTTCATATAACAATGTTTAATGGTGATGAATAAAAGTTAATCGTTGTGGGTTTAATTGACTCACTAATATAACTATTTCAATTTAAGTTGCCATGCTTTTACATTACTCAATCCAAAGGTGATTAATAAAATACTAATTGTACTACTTGGCATTAATATAGCTGCAACAACAGGTTGTAAAATGCCCTGTACAGCGAAGCTAATGCCCACAATATTGTACAAAATAGACACTACAAAAGCAGTGGTAACAATTTTTTTATTGAACTTGCTGTATTGTATAAACTTGTACAACAAGGGTAATTGAGCAGCTTCCATAATACCATCGCTGGCTGGTGTAAAATTGCTGCTACTTTCAGTAATGGCAATGCCTACATTAGCTTGTTTTAAAGCTCCTGCATCGTTTAATCCATCACCAATCATCATTACTTTCTTACCTTTTTTTTGTAAGTATTGAATGGTTTCTAATTTATCGGTAGGTTGTTGATTAAATAAAATGGTGGCATGAAAACCCATTAATTCTTGTAGATTTTTTTTCTCTCCAGCATTGTCTCCACTTAATACAGCTAGTTGAAATTCATTTTTCAATTCATTGATTAATTCAGGTAAATGCTCCCTGTATTCATTCATAAACGAAAACTTGCCAATCACTTCACCTTCAATTGCAACATAAACCAACGAACCTTCATTGGCATCTTTTGTTTTGCAAACAAATTGCTTAGATCCCAAACTGATTAAATCTTCTCCAATAAAGCCTTCGATGCCAAAACCAGGTATTTCGCTATAACCAGTAACTTTTAAAACAGCACCAGCTTTAGCCCAAGTAACAATTGCTTTGCTCATTGGGTGGTTGCTTTGAGCAGCCAAGGATGCAATTTTTTTCTTTGTTTCTCTTGATAAAGTTTCGCCTTCGTAATTAATATTATTGTATCTACCAGTAGTAAGGGTACCTGTTTTGTCAAAAACAATATAACTCACTCTGGCAATATCTTCAATAGTTTGAGCATTGCGTAAATACAAATTGTTACGACTTAAACGTCGTAAAATATTACCATTGGTAAATGTGTTGCTCAATAATAATGCACAAGGACAAGCAACGATTAAAACAGCAGTAACAGCATTCCAAATTTTACTGCTATCTGTAAAAGCCCAATACACTGCAGTAATGGTTGCAATAGTGAAAAGAATAATCGTAAAATATTTGCTAAGTAAGTGTACAAAAGATCGTTCTTCATCTTTTTTGTCTTTGTTCAGTTCTTCTCTATTCCACAGTTTGGTTAGGTAGCTTTGTGTAACTTCTTTAATTACCAATAGCTCAATATTACTACCGATTTGCTTACCACCGGCATACACAATTTCACCCATTTCTTTAGCCACAGGAGCACTTTCACCAGTTACAAAGCTATAATCAATTAATGCTTTTCCTCTGGTTAAAATACCATCGGCTGGAATTAATTCCTGATTGTGTATTAAAAGGGTATCATCCAATTTAATTTCTGGCAAAGCAATACTTTCTTCTTTATCGTCTTTTATTTTAGTAATTGCTAAAGGAAAATATGCAGTATAATCTCTTTCAAAACTAAGTGCAGCATAGGTTTTATCTTGTAAAACCCTGCCTGCTAACATAAAGAAAACAATACCACTCATACTATCGAAATAACCCAAGCCTTCGCCTGTAAACACTTCATATAAACTTCTGCCAAAAGTAATTACCACCGATAAAACAATTGGCACATCAATATTTAAAAATTTGTGTTTTAAACTCTTCCATGCACTTATGTAAAACTCAGAAGCCGAATAAAAAAATACTGGCAATGCAAGCAACACATTCAAGTATCTAAACAAGTTAATTAAGTTGGCTTCTTTTGCATCAATACCTAAATACTCAGGAAAACTCATGAGCATAATATTGGCAAAGCAAAAACCTGCAACGCCCAATTTATAAATCTTAGACTTCTCTACTTTTGGTTTAGTACCTGCCAAATTATTTAAACTAATATAAGGCTCATAGCCAATATTGGTAAGTAATTCAGCCAGTTTACGGGTACTTATTTTTTGATTATTGAAAACAATGTCGGCTTCTTTTCTTTCAAAATTTACTTTGCTGCTAATGATATGCTCATTTAATTGATGTAGGTTTTCTAACAACCAAAGGCAGCTGCTACAATGTATTTGGGGTAGATAAAAAGTAATATGTGTTTGAGTATCGTTTTTAAAACTGATTAAGCTGGCAGCAATACTTTCAGTTTCTAAAAAAGCAAACTTATCGGGTCTTGCTTTTATGCGTTGATTAATACCAGGATTATCAGAAATATCGTAATAATCGCACATGCCACTTTTACTCAAAATTTCATACACCATTTTGCAGCCATCACAACAAAATTTTTTTTCATAAACTTTTATGGCATGGTTGCCGCAATCTTCGCCACAATGAAAACATTGAATATTGGTATCCACAATTTGATGAGCCATAGTCTGTTTTTTACAATTGATTGCAAAGTAGCAGTAGTGTTAAGTTTGTACAATGACAGAAGTCATGTTTTCTATGTATGTAAAATGATTAATTGAATGTTTCATTTTACACATAATTTTATGCCTATGGAAAACAGGTTACATCAAAGTGAAGAGTATTTTAGAGCTTTGTTTGAATTTGCAACAGAAGGCATTATTGTAGCAAATACAAGCGGCGTTATTGTATTGGCAAACCCTGCTGCTGAAGCTTTATTTGGATATGACCCTGCTGAGTTGATTGGGCAGGAAGTAGAAGTATTGATTCCTAAAAAAGCAGCTGACCATCATATAGCCTTACGTAATAATTATCATGCACATCCTGGACCAAGATCTATGGGAACCGGTAGGGATTTGTTTGGTATAAAAAAAGATTGTTCTGAGTTTTCGGTAGAAGTTAGTTTAAGCCCCTTTAAAACCAGCGACGGTGATTTTGTAATTGCTTTTATTATAGATATTTCTGTGCGAAAGCAAATGGATTTAGACATTAAGCAAAAGAAAAAAGAGCTGGAGAAATTAACCTTAGAGCTGGAGAAAAGAGTAAAAAACAGAACAATGATTCTTGAAGAGGCATTACAGCAATTAGAAATTTCGAGAGAAGAACTAAAAACTGCTTTGGAAAAAGAAAAAGAGCTGAATGAAATGAAATCAAGATTTGTATCGATGGCTTCACACGAATTTAGAACACCTTTAGCAACCATACTTTCATCGCTAGCACTAGTGAGTAAATATGGAGAGATAGGTGAGACAGAAAAACAACAAAGGCATATTCAGCGTATTAAAGAGTCTATCAGTCATTTAACAGATTTGTTGAACGATGTATTGTCTATAAGCAAGCTCGAAGAAGGAAAAACATCCATTAATTCAGAGCTGTTTGATTTAACATCTTATACAGCCGAAATAATACACGAATTGCAAATGTTGGCACAAAAGGGTCAGCAGGTAGTTTATAAACATGAAGGCCTCCATAAAATATATACTGATAAAAAAGCCCTTCGTATTATTTTCTTTAACCTTATTTCAAATGCCATTAAGTTTTCGCCAGAAAAATCGGCCATTGAAGTAACTACCATAGTATCTGATGAATCGATACAAATAAAAATTCAGGATCACGGGGTTGGTATCAGTGAAGAAGATAAAGAACATTTATTTGAACGATTTTTCAGGGGTAGAAATGTAACCAATATTCAGGGTACAGGGCTGGGTTTAAGCATTGTTGCACGTTATATAGAGTTATTTAATGGTACAATAGCAGTTGAAAGTATGGTTAATGAAGGAACAACATTTAATATTGTAATTCCAAACATAAAAGAACATGAGTAAAAAAATATTACTGATAGAAGATAATGAAGCTATGAGAGAGAATATTGCCGAAATTCTTTCGTTGGCACATTACCAAGTTGCGGTTGCTGTTAATGGAAAAGAAGGTGTTGCAATGGCAGAAACGGAAAAACCGGATTTAATTATTTGTGATATTATGATGCCGGAATTGGATGGTTATGGTGTATTGCACATGCTTTCCAGAAACGATGAAACTGCCAGTATTCCATTTATTTTTCTTACAGCAAAGGCCGAAAGAAGTGATTTAAGAAAAGGTATGGAAATGGGTGCCGATGATTATTTAACCAAACCTTTCGATGATTTAGAATTGTTAAACGCCGTAGAAAGTAGATTAAAGAAAACTGATTTACTTAAAAAGGAGTTTAGCAAAAACATAGAAGGGTTAGAGCAGTTTATTAGCGATGTAAGAGGTTTGGAAACATTGCAAAGAATATCTGAGGAAAGAAGTGTAAAACTGTATAAAAAGAAAGAAGAAGTTTACCAAGAAGGTAATTACCCAAGGGGGATTTACTTTATTGGAAAAGGGAAAGTGAAAACCTTTAAAAGTGGGGAGAATGCTAAAGAGTTTATTACTGGCTTATATAAAGAAGGTGATTTTTTTGGTTATTTAGCTTTATTAGAAGAGGGTAAATACAGCGATACTGCAACAGTTTTAGAAGACGCTGAAATTTATTTGTTGCCCAAAGAAGATTTTTTTGCACTGCTGCACAACAATGCTCAGGTATCTAAAAAGTTTATTAAAATGTTAAGCGATGATTTGCACGAACGTGAAGAGCATTTGGTAAAACTTGCTTATAACTCCGTAAGAAAAAAAGTAGCCGATGCTTTGGTTACTTTGCACAACAGGTTTAACACAAATGAGGCTACTAATTTTACTGTAAATATTTCTAGAGAAGATTTAGCCAATATTGCAGGTACTGCAACAGAAAGTACCATACGTACTTTAAGTGACTTTAAAGATGAGAAATTGGTAGAAGTTCAGGCTGGGAAAATTACAATTTTAAATATTGATAAGTTGAGCAATATGAAAAATTAAAGCAAACATTTAGGTTGCTTTAATTTAACGGCTTCTGATTTGTTCGGTTATGATTTGACCTTGTGCGTTTTGGTCTTCCAAAGTCCAACCATCAGTTATGGTGGTTTCAAGCCATATATTACCCGACTTTCTAAAAACTTGAGTCTGTAGTTTATAAACTTTGGTAAATGCTTTTTCCAGTTCGGTAACAGTCATTTCCGAATGAATGATAATTGGATAACCCTCAATTTGTGGCAGCTTAAAATCAATTAATTTTTTTGTTGAGTTATTGATATACTTTTTGGCTGCAATATTGCCGTTGAACTTACTATCCTTTTCAAAAAATTCTATTTTCAGGAAAGGGAACTGTTCATTAAACAATTGTTGCACTATTGCAATACTCATATTATTTTCTAACATTACATCCATATTATTACTATGCTTGATAACAAAAGTATTTGTGCATGCAAAGAGAATAAATGACTATCGTCAGTATTTAGGCAAGACTTTGAGCAGGAAATCGAATAAATTAGGTTAGTAATACCTATAAAAGTACTATCCTTAATGATTTTTCTATATTTCAACTAGTGTAGGTCATAGAAATAGAGTGTTAGGCTTAATTCAATGGTTCAGCCATATAACACTTACTTTTAATTGTTATTTAATTTGAAATAAATAGTAAACTGACGGATGCAGCCTTTTATTTGTGTTAAGAAAAATGGGCGTTAGGGAATTAGTATTTTTTTAAAGGCACTACTATCACCATTAAAAACATTAAAATCTACTTTGGTTGTAATTCCATTTACGCTTCCTTTTTCGTTGTGTTGCCAAAATTGCCAATCTCTGCTAATTCTTGGATTGTTTTTTTCAAAATAATGAGCAATCCACAATGGATAATCATCGTATTTTTTACCCAAGTTGTTTTCGTAAAAATTAGCATAACTATACACAATTGGTTTTACTTTATAATGTTCTTGTAACACAGTTAAACACTCTGTTAATCTAGCTTGCATTGTATTTTTGGGTACTCCATATAATTCTTCTATATCTACAACTGGTGGTAAATCACCCTGATCTAGTTGTACATTTTTAATAAAATTCTCCGCTTGCTTTTTGCCGCTTTTAGTAGCTAAAAAAAATAAGTAAGCTCCACGAGGAATATTGTTTTCCTTTAATTTTTTCCAATTGTGTTTAAAAAAACGATCCGTATCGTTTAAGCCTTCTGTTGCTTTTATAAAAGCAAAACCAATTTTGATTTGGTTAATTTCCATTTCTTTAACTGCTGGCCAATGTATATAGCTTTGGTAGCTGCTAACATCAATTCCATGAATGGTATAGTTGGGTGGCATTTCAATACCAAATGCAGTGTATCTAACTATTGCTGCTGCTTCTTGTTTTTTGTGCTTGTTTATTTTGTAATAAATGAAATAGCTAACAGGTAATATTATTGCAATAGCAATAAGCAACCACCAAATTATTTTATTGTTTTTATCATTCATGAAGCAGTAAATACTTATGCAGCAAATTGAAGCATTTAATTGTGAAAGAAAGTAAAAAGTTGATTTGTGAATATGCTATTCATTTACAGTTTAATGATTTGCTTAGTAAGGTTAATGGTATTAGTTGCGTTAAATTTTAGCAAATACATTCCCTTTGGCAAGTTGGTAATTGGTATTTGCAATAGTTCATCTTGCCCAGGTGTACTAAACATTAGTTGGTGTATTAGTTGGCCTATAGCATTAAAAACTTGTACTATTAAGCTTTTATTGGTAGGATTTTTTAAACTGATGTTTATGTTAGTTAACGTAGGTATTGGGTAAATCTTTATCTCGTTACTATTTGCTAAAGGCACATTTATTTTAGTAGAAGTATTATTCGTACTGATTAATTGTATTTCAGTATCAATTAAAACTGTGTCAGCTACAAAACCAATATCTGCCCAGCTTTCTATTCCATTAAAATCACATTGTACAACAATCGTTTTTTGTTGTGTTGCATTTTTGAATGTTAAGGCAACCGGTGTTTTAAAAAAACTAACCGAACTATGTGAGGTGGTTTGATTTATTTTAATTTTAGCCCAGTTGTTATTATTTTGAGTCCATTGAATCTTAAACGACGGATGTCCTTCTCCATAAATCCATTGATTAAAAAAGTAGGTTAAGTCTTTATTTGCGGCAGCTTCAATATGCCTTTTAAAATCTGCTGTTTTTGCAAAACCATATTGCAAAGCAGGGTCTGCTAAATAGGTTTGTATTCCTTTAAAAAAGATACTATCCCCTAAGGTAAAACGTAACATGCGTAGTACATAGCCACCTTTATCGTAGCTCAAACGACCATTAAAAATTCTATTGGGATCTGTTGTATCTACACAAAAAACAGCACCATTGGGTAAGGCTGTAATGTTTGCTAAATGGGCATTGAGTAAATTTCTAAATTTTGCAGTATCAAATTTTTCTAAATAATAATTTGCCGCAAAAGTTGCAAAACTTTCGTTTAGCCAAATATCTTGCCAACTACCAATGGTAATTTTATTACCAAACCATTGATGCCCCAATTCATGTGCCATCAGGTTTGCGTCGGCACTGGTTAAAAATGTATTGGTTTGATGCTCCATTCCACCACCCCAACCAAATTGCGTATGTCCGTACTTTTCTTTGATAAAAGGATATGGGCCAAATGTGTAGTGAAATAACTGCATTGCATCTAGTACTTTATAAGTATTGGGTTGAAAGTTGGCAACACTCTCTGGGTAGATATATGAAATCATGGGCAATTGTATATTACCCAGCTGTACAGTATTGGTAAATACTGAAAAGTTGGTAATAGAAAAAGCAACTAAATACGTAGCAATTGGGTAGCGATGTTTATAAAAAGTAGTTGTTGTATTAGCATTGGTTATCTCGTATTGTAACATTCCATTGGCTGTTGACCTGTAAATTGAAGGATGTATAATAATAATATCAATGCTATCTGTTTTATCGTCTAATCCATTTCTGCAAGGCCACCAATCTTTAGCTCCATAAGGTTCGCTTAATGTCCAAATGACTGGAACATTATTGTGTGTTTGTTGAATAAAAGAACCAAAACCTGTATTATCGGGTACACCATGATAAAAAAAGGTAACTGAATCTTTTTGTTGTGCAGTAAGGGTTGACGATAGTTGCACTGCAACAGTTTGATTGCTTTGTTGTGTGAAGCTTATTTTTTGATTTCTAAACAGCACACTATCAACAGTTAGCTGAGTTGTTAAATCGAAGGTTAAAGAATTAGTTGTGTTTAATGCAATTATACATTGAGTTACTTTGCCTGTAATGTATCTAATTGCTGGGTCTACATTCCAAATACAACGGCTGTAATGAACATTAAAGTTATTGGAGGCCTGCGATAAAAAACGACTTTGTTGCTTATTAATAAAACTTCTTTTTTCCGTTTCAGGTATATCGGAAAAGTTTTTGCACAAGTTTTCTTGGGCAGAAACTTTTGAGCAAATCGATAAAAACAGCACGAACCATTTCATTTTTTAAAGTTATTGATTTAATTAGTTTGGTAAGAACTGTGTTTAACACATTTTTCGATTACCGAAACAAGATTTTCTTTACAAGGCATTGTATATAACCTTCACGTATTTTTACAATATTATTATGCCTTATTTTAATTTAACCGATAGTATTAATTTAATTTCCAAATTTACCATTCACCGTACATGGAATGCGTACAAAGTTTGGCTGAGCTATCAGTTGAGTAAGATAACAGGCAAACCTATTCAATGGGGTTATCCAATTTCAATTTCATTTGAACCAACTACTAGTTGCAATTTGCGTTGTCCCGAGTGCCCAAGCGGTTTAAGAGAGTTTACACGACCAACAGGCATGTTGCAAAAATCATTTTTCAAACAAACCATCGATGATATTCATAAGGAATTATTATACCTTATATTCTACTTTCAGGGTGAACCCTATTTGAACCCTGATTTTTTAAACATGGTAAAATACGCTCATGATAAAGGCATATACACAGCCACCAGCACTAATGCTCATTATTTGACTGATGAAAAAGCCAAAGCAACTGTAGAAAGTGGTTTGGATAGATTGATTATTAGTATAGATGGAACAACGCAAGATGTATATCAATCGTATAGGGTAGGAGGTAAGTTAGATAAGGTGTTAGAGGGTACAAAAAATATTGTAAAATGGAAGAAGCAATTAAATAGTAAAACGCCATTTATTTTCTTTCAATTTTTGGTAGTAAAGCCCAATGAGCATCAAATAGAAGAAGTTAAAAAACTAGGGAAGGAAATAGGTGTAGATCAGGTAAGATTTAAAACTGCACAAGTGTACGATTATGAAAATGATCCCAACCAATTGATTCCATCAAATCAAAAGTACAGTCGTTATAAAAAAGATAAGCAGGGCAATTTTCAGGTGAAAAGTGGTTTGAGTAATCGTTGTTGGAAGTTGTGGCATGCCAACGTAATTACTTGGGATGGATTGGTAGTACCTTGTTGTTTTGATAAAGATGCAACCCATCAACTAGGTAATTTAAAAACACAAAGCTTTAAAGAAACCTGGAACAACGATAACTACAAGCAGTTCAGAAGAGAGTTAATGAACAGTAGAAAAAACATAGATATATGTGCCAATTGTAGTGAGGGGTTGAGGGTTTGGGAGGATTAATTGACAAAAAAATGCTTATACAATTATTTTTTACTACATTAGCTACAAATTAAAAATCAGGATTATGAAAAAAATGTTACTCTCTTTTTTATTTATTGTATTTACTTTCATTGCTTTAAAAGTAAATGCACAATTTAATTATCAGGCTACCAATGGTGTAGTTACATCTGGTACATATACTGATCTTGGAACCAATGGAACAGCTATTGCTACCAAGTTTAATGGCGGAGGCCCAATTACTTTTGATGACGATACATCTGCTGTTCAAAATATTGGGTTCAATTTTACATTTAATGGAACTACGTTTACTCAATTTGTGTTATGTACAAATGGGTTTATCAAGTTGGGTACATCTGCACCTACAAGCATTTATGATGTATTGACCACTTTTGAGGCGAATACAATTTCTCCATATAATCATGACTTAGATGGAGCAGCAGGTTCTGAGTATCGAGTATTTACTTCGGGTACTACAGGATCTAGAATATGTACTATTCAATTTAAAAATGTTAAAGACTATTCGAGCACAACAGGTCAATATTCTAGTATAAACTTTCAAATAAAGCTTTATGAGACAACGAATAATATAGAATTCGTTTATGGAACATACACTTCTAGTGGGGCAACATCTGCTATTTTGGGTACTACTGTTGGGATAGCTGGCTCTGTAGCTTCTAGCTCTGTAAATCTTACTAAAGCCTCAACAGCAGCTTGGAGTGCTGCTACATTTTTGAATGGTGCATATACAGGTAATAAATGTAACAATAGAAATTCCGTTTTGCCAGTTTCTGGGGTAACTTATAGATTTGTTGCTGTTTCTTTATCGCCTAATGATGCCGGCAGTTGTTAATGTATTTACATTGGGCAAAAGACCTGCTGGTTTTGGGGGGAATCATGCTGTTCAAGCAACTATTAGAAATGCTGGAAGTGCAACCTTAACAAATTTAAATGTATCATTAAATGTTACAGGGGCTAATACTTATACTAACTCACAATCAGTAGCTTCTTTAGCAGCCGGAGCTACGACTGTTGTTACTTTTGTTGGTTTTAATCCTATTATTGTTGGATCAAATACAGTTACAGTAAGTGTACCTTCAGATGATGTAAATACAAATAACTCGATAGCAGTAACTCAAACTATTACATCAAATACTATTAGTACAGCTTATTCTGCAACAACAACAGTAGGTGTTGGAAATAATGGCTCAGTAATTGAATTTGCTACAAAATTTGCTAATGCTGGTACAAAAGCAATAGATCAATTAACTCTTTATTTTCCAACAACATCTACTGGTCAACCTTATGATATTGCTATTTATGATGCTTCAGGTACAGGAGGTACACCAGGAACAACTGCATTATGGACATTAACAGGTCAAACTACAGCAGGAGCAAACGTTAACGTAAGCGTTAGCCCAGCTTTGTCGATTAGTGGAGATTTCTTCGTAGCAGTAAAACAAACTGGCACAACCAATATGGCTTATGGATATGAAGTAGAAAATCCCATTCGTTCAGGTACGTTCTACTTAAAAACTACCGGAGCTTGGACCGATTTTGCTCCCGGAAACAACTTTAAGTTAATGATGGATGCTAGATTTTCATCTGGTTTACCTGTTTCTTTCTCAAGCTTTAGTGGTTCTAAACTTGAAAAAATAAATCTGCTTAGCTGGAGAACTGCATCTGAAACCAACAATAGAGGCTTTGATATTGAAAGAAGCTTTGATGGAGTTAATTTCAAATCAATCGGATTTATTAGTTCAAAAGCCAATAATGTTAACGCTTCTACAGCTTTAAGCTATGAATTTTATGATTATACTCCTTCAGTTGTTACAAATTATTACAGATTAAAGCAAGTGGATAAAGATGACAAATATTACTATAGCAGCATTGTAACTTTAAAAGGGAATAAACTAACTAGTGCTTCTATTTCAGCAATTTATCCAAACCCGGTAACTGACAGATTAACAATCACTATTGGATCACCAAGTGAGGCGAATGCTAATCTCGTAATTAGTGATATAAATGGTAAAATTCTCCTTCAAAGGAGCATTAAGCTAACCAATGGCGAAGTTTCAATTTTCGAAAATACCAGTAACTTTTCAGCTGGTACCTTCTTACTAAAATTGGTTAATGAAAATGGAGTTACAATTGATACAAAGAAAATTGTAAAACAATAAAATAATTTACATTTTTCTAGAAAACCATCCTCCAAAAAAGGATGGTTTTTTTGTGAATTAAACCTTAAACAAAAAGTATTTCATCCACAAATAGTAATCTCTGTTCAGCAAAAATTATCTTCGGTATATGAAAAACATTTTTCTATCCATTTGCTTTGCATGTTTCGCCATTATAACATCAAAAATTAGTGCCCAACCCATTTTTGAATTTCGTGGTGTTTGGGTGGCGTCAGTAGAAAATATCGATTGGCCTAGCCGAAAAGGTTTGAGTGTGGATGACCAAAAAAATGAATTTATTAAGTTGTTAGACATGCACCAACGTAATGGTATGAATACTGTTATTGTGCAAGTACGACCAGCAGCCGATGCTTTTTATCCTTCGCAATACGAACCCTGGAGTGAATATTTAATGGGTAAGCAAGGTTTGCCACCAACTCCATTGTACGATCCATTGGATTTTATGATTACCGAAACACATAAACGAGGAATGGAGTTTCATGCATGGCTAAATCCTTATAGAGCAGTTTTTAGAGTTGGCAAAAGTTCAATCTCTCCTTCTCATATTACCAGATTACATCCTGAATGGTTTTTAACGTATGGAACAACTAAATACTTTAATCCAGGTTTGCCCGAAGTGCAACAACATGTAAATAGAATTGTAAAAGACATTGTGAAAAATTATGATGTAGATGCTATTCACATGGATGACTACTTTTATCCTTATCGTATTGATGGAAAAGAATTTCCTGATCAAGCTGCATTCAAACAATATGGCAATGGCTTAAGCAAAGACCAATGGAGAAGAAGCAATTGTGATTCGATTATTAAAATGTTATTCGAAACGATTCGTTCTACAAAGTCGAATGTAAAGTTTGGCATTAGTCCATTTGGTGTTTGGAGAAATAAATCTCAAGACCCAAGAGGCAGTGAAACCAAAGGTGGACAAACCAATTATGATGATTTATATGCAGATATTTTATTGTGGTTGGAAAAGGGCTGGATAGATTATGTTACACCACAGTTGTATTGGGAACGTGGACATAAATTGTGCGATTACGATGTGCTTTTAAACTGGTGGAATCTAAACAGTTATGGAAAGCATGTGTATGTGGGTCATGGCATTTACCGTGCTGGTACAAATACAGCTTGGAGAGATAAAAATGAAATACCGAATCAAATTAAAAAGCTCAGAGAATATCCTACCACTCAAGGCAGTGTGTATTTTAGCAGCAAAACATTTGAGAAAAATCCAAACGGTTGGTGCGATAGTTTGAGAAACAATTACTATGCATATCCTGCATTACCACCTCCAATGGCTTGGGTAGATAATAAAGCCCCACAAAAGCCAGTTGTGCAAAAATTGAACGATGGTATTAATCGTATTGCCTATAACGGATCAGAAAAAATTAAAGGCTATGTTGTTTTTACAGTTGACGAAAAACAGGAAACAACAATGAAAAATGCCAAAATAGTTCAGCTGATTGTACAAGGAGCAACTGGCGATTTAGATGCATTAAAATGGTTTAATCAAAATAAACGAGTATTTATTAGTACAGTAGATTGGAATAATAATTTGAGTGAATGGGTTGAGATGAATTAACCACAAATCCATAAAACATAGTATTAAAAAAGAGGATTCACATGAATCCTCTTTTTTAATGCTTCTTAGAAAGTTAATTTTTTACAGTTGTAGCATTATCGCCATTCAGTAATGCTTTTACGCTTTCTAAAAGTATTTGGCTTTTCTTAGCTTCAAAAACTACTGCTCTTTCTTTGCTTAAACGTAAAGCATATTTTTTGCCTTCGGCCAATGTTTTGTCAAAGCCGGGATTCCATTTATTAAATTGGTCAATATCCATTAACAGGTAATTAGAAACTACAAATGATAAATATCTTCCCCCAATTTCAATAACAGTAGTTGTTTTAAGCTCCTCTTCAGTTAAAGAAGGTTGCTTGTTTTCTAATGCCAATGATGCCAGATACTTTTCAGTTTCTTTAGCGGTCATGGTTGTCCAACCCCCACTTCCTTCAAAAATAAAATGTGTAGCAATGTATTTTTTTACATGTGTTCTTGTTTCTTCAGGTAAATAATATTGTATATCCCAAAAACTAGTACTACCACCTGCTTTTCTTATGCATTGTTTTACCCTGCCAACACCACCATTGTAAGCTGCAACTACTAAAAGCCAATCGCCAAAAGTTTCATACAATTCTTTCATTAATTTACAAGCTGCATGTGTGCTTTTGTAAAAATCCATTCTCTCGTCAGTGTATTGATTCATTCTTAAGCCATAGCGAGTGCCTTCATAAGGCATCAATTGCCAAGGTCCAACTGCACCTGCCCAAGAAATTGTACCAGGCTGCAAATAACTTTCTATAACACTTAAATATTTCAACTGCTTGGGAATGCCGTATTGAGGTAATATTTGATCGTACAAATCGAAGTAAGGTTTACCCCAAGATTTCATTTTTTCGAAACCTTGCGTTTGTTTGGCAGCGTATTGTTGCACAAAACCTCTAACCAAGGGATTTAGTTCAACCTGAATGGGTTGTTGTAAATAATTAATACTTTTTTTAGTTGATAAACTGCTGATTAATGATTTATCAGTAGTTGTATCTCTACCATTAAAGTGTAATTGATTGCCGTTGTTGTGTGCAAATGAAGCTGAGCCAAACCCCAGTACAACAATTGCAGATGCAACAATGGCAATTTTTAATTTGTTATTTAAATAACCAATAAGATGTAAAAACCACTGCATGAACTTCTCCTCTTTTTTAATGAAACAATCTGCAGGTTTTGGTTGCGTTAATTGTATTTAGACAAAAAATGAAGTCTATTTCAACTTCATCATGTTTTTGCTAATGTGGTGCAAAAGTACTTCATTAAAATGAGAAACCATTACTTGCAGCCCAAAAGGCATGCTGTTGCTGTGTTTGAAGAGAGGGATAGAAATTGCTGGTATTCCTACCAAATTAGCGAACACTGTATAAATGTCAGCCAAGTACATTTCTGTTGGGTTATTACTCTTCTCCCCAAACTTCCAAGCGGTTGCTGGTACTGTTGGAGAAATGATGGCATCATACTGAGCAAAAATCTCATTTGTTTTGGCACTTAAAATTTGCCTAACCTGTTGAGCCTTAGTAAAATATGCATCGAAATAGCCAGAGCTTAAAACAAAGGTTCCCAACATAATTCGTCGTTGCACTTCTTTGCCAAAACCTTCACTTCTACTAGCTTTGTACAAGTCTGTCAAATCTGCATTATGAGGTATTGATTGATGCCCAAATCGTACGCCATCAAACCTCGAAAGGTTGCTGCTGGCTTCGGCAGTTGTTAAAACATAATAAGTTGGAACCACATATTCAAGTAGTTTAAAATCAATAGGTTCTACCGTATATCCTTGTTCTGTTAAACTTTTGATAAACGAATATATTTGAGCCTTAATTTCAGGGTCGAGAGCTGGGTTTTCGAGGGCTTCTTTAAAATAAGCAATTTTATATGGCTTGTTTTCTGCTACCAATTGATTCGAATAATCTGGCACAGGTAATGATGAAACGGTACTATCAAAATCATCTTCGCCAGCAATTACTTCTAAGGTTAATGCTGCGTCATCAACTGTGTTCGAAAAGATACCTACTTGATCAAATGAAGAAGCATACGCAATTAATCCATATCTAGAAATACGGCCATAAGTTGGTTTTAAACCCACAATTCCACAAAAATCTGCTGGTTGTCGAACACTTCCTCCTGTATCACTTCCTAAACTAACCATACATAAACCTGCTTGCACTGCAACTGCTGAACCACCAGATGAACCTCCTGGCACACGACTTTCATCAATAGCATTTTTCACATTGCCAAAAGCCGAGTTTTCGTTACTGCTGCCCATAGCAAACTCATCACAATTATTCCTACCAATAATAATGGCATCTTGGGCAAGTAATTTTTCTACCGCAGTAGCATGATAAATGGATGTAAAGTTTTGTAAAATTTTTGATGCTGCCGAAACCTGATGGCCTCTATAGCAAATAACATCTTTTATTGCAATAACAACTCCATGCAATTTGCCTAATGGCTGTTTGGATTGTCTTTTTAAATCTAAAGCTTTTGCAGTAGCAATGGCATCTTCTTCAAATACTTCTAAGTAAGCATTGAGGTAAGATTTGGCTTTAATAGCCTCTAAATAATATTGCACAGCCTCCAAACAAGTGGTTTTGCTGTGCAATAAGTTATTTTGATAGTCTTTGATTGTACTGAAAGTAAACAAAGGCTGTCTGTAATTTTAGTGTGTAATTAATTATTGAATTAGCTGGCAGAAGTTGGTTTATCCTTTTCATTAATTCCTTCTTCTAATTCTTTTTTAACATTGTTTTTGGCATCGTTAAACTCACGAATACCTTTACCCAAGCCACGCATGAACTCAGGGATTTTTCTACCACCAAATAATACCAGTACAACTACTGCTATTAGTAAAATTTCTTGGAATCCTAAATTACCCATAAAATTGGTTTTATAAGTGTCAAAGCTAAGGTAAAAAAACGGCTCTTTAATAAAACTCGGTTTCTTTAACACAAAGCATTAAAAAAAGCGGAAATTGATTCCGCTTTTATAAAATATGGTTCTATTATTAGAAACGTTTTTCTTTAATTCTAGCACTCTTACCACTTCTTTCTCGTAGGTAGTACAATTTTGCACGACGTACCTTACCAGTTTTATTCAATAAAATTGAATCGATGTTTGGAGATAAAATAGGGAACAAACGTTCTACACCTACACCATCTGATATTTTACGTACTGTGAAAGAGGCTGTTGCACCAGTGCCTTGTAATTTAATTACATCGCCACGGAAACTTTGAATACGCTCTTTACCACCCTCAATAATTTTATAATTAACAGTGATATTATCACCTGCTTTAAATTTGGGGAATTCTTTCTTAGCACTTAACTGCTCGTGTACAAATTGAACTGCTGCGTTCATAGCTTTAATTTTTTTACGGACGGCAAAGGTAATGAGTTGTTATTAAATAGAAAACTCTTTTTCTATTTTTTTCAAAAATTGATTTCAACCAGCCTTTTTTCTACTTTTTTACAATGTAATGAGGTCCTTTTTCTAAGGAAAAATGATGGATGATAACTACTTCGTTCGAGAAATAATGTTGAATTGTATTGTACTCAGCTTGTTTTTTGTAGTAACTATTCACAATTAAAATACCATCTGTAACCAATCTAGGATATAAATATTCCATAGCGGTTATGGTATTTTCGTAATCGTCTAGGTCAATGGTTAATAGTGCAATTTTTAGTTCTGGATTTTCTATCAAATAAATAGGAATAGAATTATTCAACGAACCTGACCTAAAATCAATATCCTTTGCGATGCATTTCTTAGCGAGTTTTTTTTGTTCAATTCTATTTTCTACTGAGTACATATTTTAATAGCAACAGTAGCTTCTTGATTTTCAGTGGTTGTTTGAAAAATAGACAACGACTTTTCAAAAGCAACCAATGGCTGCTTTTTGTACTGATTCATTTGTTTAAAAAAGGAAAAATAACTGAAAGCTTCGTCGCTAATTATTCCACATTTCAAGATACTTCCTTCTAAATGTTTAATTTGCCTATACAGCTCATAATAAGTAACCAGTCTTTCAGACCTTTGATTTCTTGGCTTCCCAATTAGCAAGCCACTTTCCGATGGGAAACTAACAATAGATTTAATCATTTCGACAATTGCCATTTTAAGGTAAACAATTGGCCTTCATTTTGAGTATTGGGTACGAACTTTCTTTTAAGAAAAGTATAGGGATTACCCTAGAGATGATATTTTGGTTCTAAAGGTTGCAAATACGCTAAGTTGACTTACTTTTAGTTGCTTTACTATTTAATCAACTCAAATACAATAGCCTTGAAAAAAATTTTCTTATTAATGATTAACCTGTTGTTGTTGTTTCAGCTATTTGGTCAAAATAATAAACCCGAATTTATTCCAATTGTATTTGTACATGGAATGTTAGCTAGTGGCGATACTTGGACCTTACAATTTCAACGATTTGAACAACAAGGATATCAACCCAATCATTTACAAGTGGTAGATTGGAATACCGTTGCATTTGGTAAAATGAATACCATTTCATTAGATTCTGTTATAAACCATACTTTGCAAAGTACAGGTGCCAAGCAAGTGAATTTGGTTGGGCATTCTGCAGGTGGAGGCGTTTGTACAAATTATATCAATAATGCACAAAATGCAGCTAAAATTGCTCATTATGCACATATTGGTAGTGGTAAATTAAATCAACTGCCCTCAGTTGCTACAATGAATATTTATTCTTTGGCTGACAAAATAAGTGGTGGTAGCAATATAGAAGGGGCTACAAATATTGCTTTACAAAATAAAGATCATTACGAAGTTGCTACAAGCATAGAAACTTTCAATGCATTATTTCAATTTTTTAATAATGCCTCCCCTAAAAATGAATTGCCACTTTCTATTAATGTTTTTCAAATTTCGGGTAAGGCAGTAAGTTTTGGAGAAAACAAACCAGAATCAAATGCTAGAATTGAGATTTTTGTACTAGATCCAATAGCTGGCAAACGAAAAATCAAGAAACCTGTTTTTATTACGTTAACAGATACTTTGGGTAAATGGACAGGCTTTAAAGCAAAACCCAACGAATATTATGAATTTGTTGTAACGCCTACTGATACTGCAAAAAGGGTAGTGCATTACTTTAGAGAGCCTTTTAAAGCGAATAATTCACTTGTTTATCTAAGGGTTTTGGGTAAAGCAGGTATGGCGGCAATGATTACTCGAAAACTGCCAGTAGATAATGCTCAAACTGTATTGGCTATTTTTAGTGCAAATGCTGCTGTAATTAGTGGAAGAGATAGTTTAACAATAAACGATATTACTTTATTAGATAAGAAACTTGCATCAGCAGCAAAAACTGCTATTGCTTTTTTTCTTTTTGATGATGGAGATAAATTAACAAGCAGTAATATGCACAATGGTATGGGCATGTTACCATTTATGAATATGGTAGATGTGTTTTTACCAACTGGAGAAAATAAAATTAAGTTGTATTTTAATGGAAGAACAATGTATATACCATACCTACAATCTGCAAAAGATGGAATAATGGTAGCTGTTTTCGATTAAACACAATACTACATTTGCAACATGCAACTGCCCTTTTTTTACGAACCTGATTTAATAGACGAGGCAACCCTGTTTACACTTAGTATAGATACGCATAAACATGCCATTCAGGTATTAAGAATGAAAGTGGGCGATGCAATGCATTTAACCAATGGCAAAGGGTTATTATGTAGAGCTATTATTCAAAGTGCCGATAAAAAACAGTCGATTGTACAAATTCAATCCGTTCAGTTTTTTGAGGAAAAGCCTATTAAAGTGGCTATCGGAATCTCTTTGCTAAAAAATGCCAATCGTTTAGAATGGTTTTTAGAAAAAGCAACGGAGTTGGGCATTAGCGAAATTCATTTATTGCAATGCCATAGAACCGAAAAACAGCATTTTAGATACGATAGACTAAATGGAATTTTAATTGCTGCCATGTTACAAAGTGAGCAAACATGGTTGCCCATTTTACATGAACCAGCACCTGTAATTGATTTAATAAAATGGGCAACACAAGATATAAAGTTGATAGCTCATTGTGAAGATGCCCCTAAAATACCCTTACATAAAGTTGACTTAAGTTCAAACACCATTATTTTAATTGGGCCCGAAGGTGATTTTTCAACAGAAGAAATTAACCAAGCCAACGAAAGACATTTTGTTGCTGTTAGCTTAGGAAATACTCGTTTAAGAACTGAAACAGCAGGCGTTGCAGCAGCAACTGTTTTAATGCTACGATAATAGACTACCTTCAACAGTCTATGAAATCCATTTTATATTTTATTACAGTTTGCTTTGCTTGTTTTTTGGTTAGTTGTTCTAACAAAACTAAAAAAAAGAATGTTGTTAGAGATACAAGTATTGTTGCAAAAAACTCGGTGAACGATATTTTTTTAGATAGTATTCAATTGTTAAACTTTACTAAAAACAATGCTAGTTTTAATTCATTTTCCCAGCAATATGAAGATTTCTATCAATCTCGAAATTATCAGTATGCTTGGTTTAACGATAGTGGAATAACACAACAAGCCAATAGTTTTATTAGCCTCTTACAAACTACAGTGAGTGATTTGCAAGACAGTAGTTTTTTTAGCAAACCCTTCTTGCAATCACAAGATTCGGTATTTAATACAAATCAAAAATTAACTAAAGAAGCAACCCTGCAAGCAGAGCTTATTTTAACAGGACAGTTTTTTGTTTTTGCCTCTAAAGCTTATAAAGGCAGCGATATTAATGCAGCTGAGTTGGGTTGGTTTATTCCAAGAAAAAAATTAAACCTACAAGAAATTTTAGCATCATCGCTAAAAAACGATTCGGCTGCAACAACACAATTTTTAGCCGGCAATAGTGGGTATAAAAAAATGCAAACGGCCATTGCATTCTATCATCATTTAGCAAAAAATAATCTCTGGGATTCGATACCATATCCTAAAAAACCTTATAAGGTTGGTGATTCGACTTTATCTATTATTTCTATCAAAGAAAAATTGAAGTTGTTAGGCGATGCTACAATCAATAATGGTACTGCTTTATTCGATTCAACTTTATCAATTGCTGTAAAATTATTTCAACAAAGAATGGGTTTAACAGCAGATGGTGTTATTGGAAAAAAGTGTATAGATGAGTTGAACATTAAACCTGCAAAACGCATACAACAGCTACTTATAAATTTAGAACGTGTTCGTTGGATGCCAACTATTAAATCCAGCAATTACATTGTCGTAAATATTCCGGAGTATAAAATGCATGTGTATGACAGCGGCAAACAACAATTTGAAATGGATGTAATTGTTGGCACTGCAACACATAATACAGTTGTATTTAGTGGAAACTTGCAATACATTGTATTTAGCCCCTTTTGGAACGTTCCTTCGAGTATAGTAAAAAGTGAAATCATGTCTGCAATTAAAAGAAATTCCAATTATATCAAAAACCATAATATGGAAATTACTGGCTACGAAAATGGGATTCCATCTATTAGGCAAAAACCAGGCATTAATAACTCGTTAGGGCTGGTAAAGTTTTTATTTCCCAATAGCCATAATATTTACTTGCACGATACACCCAATAAAGATTTGTTTACCGAAAATTCTCGAAATTTTAGTCATGGCTGTATTCGTCTTGCACAACCCAAACATTTTGCACAGTATTTATTACGCAACGATACTGCTACAATATGGAAAAATCATGTAATTGATAGTTGTATGAATTTAAAAAAAGAAAAATGGGTAACGCTTAAAAAAACAGTACCTGTATTACTTGTTTATTTTACTGCTTGGGTCGATTCGAACAATGCAATTCATTTTAGAAAAGATATTTATAAACATGATGAAAAATTAGCTGCTAAATTGTTTGTACAATAGTGTGTACGAATTATTACTTTCGTTTACATTTTAAGCGATGGATTTATGCAAATAATAGAAGTTAACAATAGTCAAACTGCACAGGATTTTATAATGGTAAATGTGTTAATGAACAAACACAATCCTGCATACATTCGTCCGTTGGATAATGATATAAATGATGTATTCAACCCTGAAAAAAATAAAAATTATGCCAATGGAGAAACTAAACGTTGGATTTTAAAAGAAGCAGCCGGTAAATTAATTGGGCGTATTGCAGCATTTACCAATAAAAAATACATTAATAAAGGCACTGAATTTATTACAGGTGGGCTAGGATTTTTTGATTGCATAAACAACCAACAAGCAGCAAATATCTTGTTCGATACAGCCAAAAATTGGTTGGCAAGTAAAGGCTGTGAAGCAATGGATGGGCCTATTAATTTTGGGGATAGAGATAAGTGGTGGGGCTTGATGGTAGAAGGTTTTAACGATGAACCTATTTATGGAATGCCTTTTAATCCAGATTATTATGAGGCTTTGTTAGAAGGCTATGGGTTTAAAAATTATTACAACCAGTATTGGTACAAAATGAGTGTAGATGATGATTTGCCTGCACGTTTTCAGGAACGGTATAAAAAATTTGCTGCAAAAACCGATTATACAGCCAAACATGTAGAATTAAGTGAGCTCAATAAATATGCTCAGGATTTTGCAACTGTGTACAATGCTGCATGGGCACAGCATGGAGAAGCAAAAGAAATTACAGTAGATGAAGTAATGAAGCTTTTTAAAACCATGAAGCCCATTATGGATGAACGTGTAATTTGGTTTGCCTACTATAAAGAAGAACCTATTGCCATGTTTATTAATGTGCCAGATGTGAACCAGTATTTCAAACACTTTAATGGCAAGCTGAACCTGATAAACAAACTACGATTGTTGTGGATGAAAAAAAGGGGTCAATGCAATAAATTAACTGGACTAGCATTTGGTGTTGTACCTAAATACCAAGCAT
The DNA here is from genome assembly GCA_044348985.1 of Chitinophagaceae bacterium. Taxonomy (GTDB): domain Bacteria; phylum Bacteroidota; class Bacteroidia; order Chitinophagales; family Chitinophagaceae; genus UBA1930. The sequence continues at coordinate 33,136 of JBIKRV010000012.1, read as the reverse complement.
TGGGGGTAGATAGTTTTTTAATACAAGCTTGTGGTTACAATATGCAACATAAAGGTTGGTACGATGCTTATGAAATGGGTTGGGCAGGCGATTGGAACCCTAGAATGGTAAATATTTACAAAAGTTTAGGTGGTCGTCAAAATAGAAGAATGATTACGTATAGGTATATTTTTGATGAACAAAAAAACTCATTCGAAAGGCATCCTATAATGGAATATAAATAGGCAATTTTAAAGAACTAATCCCCTAACTTTACGAAAAGCATAGTTGCATGGTATCAAAAATTTCGGAAGGCATAGAAGTTTCGGTAGAAACTTTTTATCAGCAGGATTACAGTAATCCGCTGAACCATGAATTTATGTTTGCCTATCGAATTACCCTTGAAAATCACAACAGTTTTACTGTACAACTCCTTAAAAGACACTGGTTCATTTTCGATAGTAATGGAGAAAACCGAGAGGTAGAAGGCGAAGGTGTTGTAGGTGTGCAACCCACTTTAAATGCAGGTCAACAATTTACTTATGTAAGTGGTTGTAACCTTAAAACAGAAATGGGTAAAATGCAAGGCCATTACGAACTGATGAATCAGAATACTTTACAATCTTTCTTTGTAAAAATTCCGGCATTCGAATTAATTGCTCCTCAAAAAAATAATTAAAATTTTGTAACCAGCTGTAGTACAAAATTAACCTGTAGTGGCGTTGCACAGCCGATAGCTATCAGCTTCAGGGTTTAGAATCGTTTTCATCAGTTGCTGAGCCAAATACATGATATATATTTGAATCATAAAATTTCGTATGACAAAAAAGGATTTAACACAGAAAATCGTTGACTATTTTGAGAAAAATATTTTCAAAAATCATATTGACGCATCCCTAAAAACTCATTCTAAGCTTAAATCTTACAACATAAATCCGATTGTTGTTAAATACCTTTCAAAGATTTTAGAAAATAACTATAGTCTTGGTTGAGTAGTCAAATCTCTTTTATTGAATTAACTAAATGCAAGTGATGAGAGTTTTTTTCTTGTTTTTTTATTATATTTTCTGAGTCAAATACTCCAGTTTTAATTATTGCCTTTGATAATATCTCTATAACAGGTACAGATACACTGTTTCCCAATAATTTCATCCACCTTGCTCGATTTTCTGGTAATATATAATCTGGTGGAAAGCCTTGAATTTTGCAAGCCTCCTCTTTTGTTATTTTTCTAAAATCATTCTTTTGGTAAATTGTTTCAATAAATAACTGACGATGCTCTTCCTGTGTCTTAGCTTGTATTTCGTTTGTTGTAATGTAATCATTTGTATCACTTGCAACTAAAGTTGGAAAAATTTTTGAACTTGGAAGAAATATTCTGTTAATACCATTGAGCCCAGTGCTAATCTTAGTGTTTTTAAAATCATATCTTATCTCATCACAAGAAATAATATTTTTTTCTTCTAATGACTTGAGTGTTTTTGAAATAGAGATGTTTTTAATTTTTAAATCTCTATTGGTTTTTAAGGTATCAATTAATAACCTATTATTGAAACCGTACTTTAATAATTCTCTTTGATCATCTGTTAAATCACAAGCAATACAATTATTTATTTTAAAAGAGTAATTGTCAACTTTCAATATGCCTAATTCTACTAAATCGTCTAAATCTTTTTGTGTAATAGTATTATCTAAATTTTGAAAATGAATTAAGGATAAAGGGTTACCATCTAAACTTCCATAAGCACTTTTTCTTCTGTTTCTAAGTAATAAATAACAAATATTTTTCTGCCTTTCAGTAGTCTTTATAATATCCCAAGAATGTATGGTAGAGTGTCCATTTCTTAAATCATTAAATAAGAAGTAATCATTAAGCCCATTTGTGTTTGACAAACTCATATTTCTTGGTAAAATATTTTCTCCAAATAAGTCTTTCTGTAAAACAGAAACATTATTTGCTTTCTGTTTTATTGAGCTAGATAGTATATCACTCAACCTTAGTTTATTATCAACTGGCTTTGGAATGCAAAATTTGGAAGCGAACTCTTCTTCTAAAAATCCTACTATATATATTCTAATTCTGTTTTGAGGAACACCATAGTCAAATGAATTTAACACATAGTACTTTGCAAAATAACCAGCTTCTTTAATTCTTTCAAGAATATAGTTTAATGCTTTTTTATTTCTAGGGTCAACTAAACCTTTTACATTTTCAAAAATAAAAGCCTTAGGTTTAGATTGGTTTAACAAATAAATAGTATCGTTCCAAAGTTGTCCTCTATCATCATCAAATCCTAAATTTTTACCAGCAATAGACCAACTTTGGCAAGGTACACCACCAGTAAGTAAATCGTGTTGTGGTAAGAATTTTATTTTAGTTATATCACCAAAATTTGAATCTATATTTTCATTGAAATTTGTACAATAAGTATTGATAGCGTCTTTATTGATTTCACTAAATCCCAAGCAGTTTCCGCCCAAGTTATTTAATGCCATTCTAAAGCCACCTATACCAGCAAAAAGGTCAATGAAAGTAAATTTATTTTGTGTACTCATTTTTAATTATTTAAGTAGGGAATCCTCAAAGCTTGTTGGTGGCTCAATTTCTAAGAACTCTTTATAAATGCGTTCTCTATATTGTTTACCTAAAAGGTTTACTTCTTTTATGAAATTTTTATAAGTCCCTTTTCCCCCTATTAATTCCCAAAACTCATTACCAATTAAAACAGATTCATCATTTTGCATATCAAACCATCTCATTGGAAAAGCCCATTTATAATCCTCCTTTTTACCATAAGGATTGTAAGGTAAAGCATAATATGCAAAGTCAACTTGATCAGGAACCATTGCTAATAACTTAAACATTTTTTCTTTACTAACTTTTGTTTGGTCACTGTTTGGCAAAGGACCTTTAAGTTCAAACGCATATTTTAGATTAGTTTCTGGATTATGAATAAAAATATCACAAGTAACGCTTACTGGTATTGGTTCTCCACCACCTTCTTTTATATATTTTAATTCTGTTCTCCAATTTGGTTTTATTTTCTAATTTCCTTTTGCATTATGTTCCAATTTATTTAATACTTCTTGAATTCGCCTTAAACTTTCACTTCCAACTACACCATTTATATTGTACCCAATTGAGCAATCAGAGTGAGCTTCAATGGCAACAACCTGAGCAAGTTTCTCCCAAACGCTTCCAAAGGGTGTTACGAATCTCCTTTCAAAATGTGAACCTTTAAATATTTCATCTGGAACTAAAGCTGCATAAAGTGGTTTTGATGAATGGTGCTTTTCTTTAATGAATGGGTCATTAATTAATACATTATTCATCACTCTATCCATCATCTTTGAAACAACCTCTTTAATTGCTAATGCAACTCTTTCTTGTTTGTTCATTTTCTTTTTGTTTGTAAAATTGGGTTAAAAAGTTTATAAGTGAATAACCAACTTCTCTTGCTAAATTAACAGGAACAGCATTACCAATTTGTTTATACTGTTGAGCCAATGAGCCTACAAATTCCCAATCATCTGGAAATGTTTGAATTCGAGCATATTAACGAACTGTAAAAGGCCTTGTATATTCTGGATGGCATCTTTCAGTTTGTTTTTGTGCTGGGCTGCACATTAGTGTTAAACAAGGTTCATCTCAACCCATTCTTCTTGCCATTCCAGTTTTACCAGCACCTAAATAAAAACTACCACCCATAAACTTTTTTTGAATTTCTACTGGCAAATCTCTCCAATATCCTTTTTGAGGTACTAAATCCAACACCTCAATTTTACTTTTAGGATATTTTGCACCATCTAATTTTGGAACATTAGATTCAAATAAATCACCTTTTTTTAGGACATCTTTTAAAGTATAAATTTTTTTATAAGGCTTGGGGTATTCGTATTTTATATTAATGTCTTTTCTAACGCCAACTAAAATTAATCGTTCTCTTTTTTGTGGAACTTTATAATGAATTGCCTTTAAAACTTCTACGGTAACAACATTGTAGCCAATTTCGTCTAAAATGGAAATCATACCCTGTAAGGTTTTCCCATTTTCGTGACTAAGTAAACCACGAACATTTTCACCAATGCATATTGGAGGATTTACTTCTTTCACAACTCTGGCAAACTCATAAAACAAAGTTCCTCTAGCATCAGCTAAGCCTAACTTTTTACCTGCATAACTAAATGCTTGACAAGGGAATCCACCAGTTACAACGTCAACTTTATTATGATATTTTTTAAAATCAAACAATTTAATGTCACCTCCTAAGACTTCCCAATTAGGACGATTTTTTAGTAGTGTTTGACATGCCCATTTGTCGATTTCGTTTAGGGCTACGCATTTTAAACTAGCCTTTTCCATATCAACAGCTAAGCCTCCTGCACCAGCAAACACCTCTAAAACTTTATACTCATTTTGAGGCTCAGTATAGTTCGTTGTACTTTCTTCTATATCAAGATTGAGTAAATCTGAAAATAAGCTTTGCACTTCTGTTTTTCTATAAAAACGATAATTACTCATAGGCTCTCTTACAGCAGATAATTTACCCTCTCTATCCCAAAGCCTTAGTGTTTCTTTACTTTTACCTATTAGTTCTGAAGCCTCATGCAATGTAAATATTCACTCATAACCAAATTGTTTAACCTTATACAATGGTTACAAATTTAATAGTAAAAATTGTACAGAAAAATTGAATTATAAACAAAAAATTGTTTCTACAAAAAGTACGATTCCGTGTTCCAATCCTACTTTTTAAGCATTGCTGCACTAGCTTCTAATGCTTCATAAAATTCTTCGCCATATTTTCTAATCAGTGGCTCTTTTAAGAAAACATAAGCTGGCACTTTTAGTTTTTTACCCAATTTGCAGGCTGCTGCACATAAATCTTCTCTGGGTTCGTAGTTAATGTATTCTAAATCGGGGTCTTCTTTACTTTGGCTGATTTTGATGGGGAATAAATGACAGCTTAAAGGCTTTTTCCAGCCAATTTTTCCATCATTATAAGCTTGTTCAAAACCACATTGTATGGTGCCTGTTGCGTCTTTTTTGCCATAGGCACAAATTCCACTGTTAATGGTGGGTGTAACCCAGCCAAATTCTCTATCGAATGTAAATAAGCCTTGGTGTTTTACTTCTTCAATACCTTCTTTGGTTAAGTAAGGTTTTACCGTTTCGTAATATTTTTCTACTTCTTTTTTCTCCCACATTTCTAATGGAGCACCAGCATCACCATCTTCACAACAGCCACCTTTGCATGCTGCAAGGTCGCACACAAATTGTTCTTCTATTACTTCGTCGCTAATCAGTTTATTGTCTATTACAATCATAATTGCTCCATTCCCTAATGTGGGATTGTGGTAGCTGCAAATATAGTATTTATGAATGCTGCCCAAAGAACAGAACCTTGAAAGAGGTCTTTCGACTTCGCTCAGGATAAACTTGCCAGTAATGTTCAATTGAAATACTATAGCTGGTTACCACAAAAAATCCTTTAACAGAGGTATAACATTCTTATTTATGGAATGCTGAAAACAGGGCCATCTCATAGCCACCAAAACCAAACTGAACATGAACTCCCGACTCATTACCATTCAACGAACAAAAGCATTTGCGTTATTTATTTTCTTTTGGCTACCCATTATTTTTTTTAGTTTATTGCTTATTTACAATACCATTCCTTATTTCAGCTTCAGTAAACAATTTTCTTTTATTGAAGAAAGAGCTGTACTGTTTTTAAGACCTTTATACAGCATTAGTTTTTACATACACATTTTTGCAGGCATGTTTTGTATTGGCAGTGCATTGCTGCAATTCTCAACTGCTATTATTAAAAAACGAAAAGTCATTCATGTGTGGAGTGGAAGAATTTATGTATTTGTAGTGTTGCTGTTGGGAGCACCAACTGGTATGTATATGAGCTTTTTTGCAAAAGGGGGCGGAGCTGAGAAAGCCTTGTTTATGTTTATGGCCATCAGCTGGTTTTTCTTTACATTCAAAGGCTTTATTACCATTTTACAAAAGAATGTATTGGCACATAAAAACTGGATGATACGCAGCTATGCGATGGCATTAACTGCTGTTACTTTCAGGGTATATTATTTGATTTTATACTTACTTAATGTTGAGCTTACACGTAATTACGAAGTAAGCCTTTGGATAAGTGTTGTAGGCAATTTGCTGGTTGCCGAACTGGTTATTCTTTCTAAAGCCAAGCATTACTTAAAATCATTTTCCATTTAATCATTCACCAACAAACCAACATAAAATGAAAGCAATTAAAATTAGCATGTACATCTGCGGCTCCTTAATGATTGTTGCTATCATTGCAGGAGCCATTGATTACGATACTGCACAAAAAAACGGCAGCATTAAAAATTTATATAAACAAGAAAAGTCTGTTGTAACTACAACTGTTAAGAAAGAAATTGATATAGAAGATTATAGCCGTGGTGAAATAAACAAAGCACCTGAAAGAAAATCAAATATTGTTAAAGCAATACCTGCAAAGTCTACTCCACCCACCATTGTAGAAGATGAAGAAGTTGTTGCCATAAAAAGCAAAAAGGAAATTAAACTTGAGTTGCCTAAAATTAAAAGTATATCGTACAAAAGCTTCTCCAGAGGACCAATCAGAGAGGAAAAGATAGATGCAATTACTGTAACTGCCAATGCAATTGATAGCACCGAGAAAAAAGCATGGGATTATTAACTTTTAAGAAGTAACTATGTAAGAAGTAGATCGTTATAAAAATCTAATGCTGGTGCAACTTGTCGGAAGTATCAGTGTTTGCCTTGATTGTCCTGCCCATTTTTGGGTGGGACCTTTTTATTTCACACTAAGTAACAAAGCCAAAAGAAAAGAGCACAAAGAAATAATTCTTTGTGCTCTTTGTATGCTTAGTTGCTTTATGTGAAAATTACTGTCCTTGTGCCAATGAATAAGCTTTTTTGCCATCCCACATATTCAACAATTCGGTAGAGCAAATTTTAAAATCGGCAGATAAACTTTGATGCAAATCGATTACGTTTTGCTGTATTAAAGCGGCTTCATTAATACTTTCGAATCTACAGCGATATTGATTGATTAAATTAGTAAATACACTGCCTGTTGGCCAAACCTGTGTACCACGATTACTGATGGTTACTAATTTAAATAAACTTCCACAGTGTTGTAAACACTTTTCAGCTACTTCTGTTGGCTGTAAGTTGCTTTCTACAAACATATCAACACCAACAATTTTTTCTTGTAAACCTTCTTCGGATTCCATCATTGGGTTCTGCTTTAAATTTAAAACAGTACATGAATAAGGAACATCGCTTAAATCGGGTTTAGGATTGTGGTGTGGCTGTTTACCAAAATTAGCAATGATTGCATCTGCAAAAGCTTCTGTACCTAAGGCTGGTGTTGATTTGTCGCCAAAATCGCCGGTGTGTACACCACTTTCTAAAGTGTAGAGTAAAGCGTTTTCAATTAGTGTACTACTTTCCATTAAACCTAAATGTTGTAACATGCCAATTCCGCTTAATAACAAGGCAGTTGGGTTAGCTAAATTTTTGCCTGCAATATCTGGTGCAGTGCCATGAACAGCTTCAAAAATAGAAATATGGTCACCAATGTTTGCACTAGGAGCAAAACCTAGTCCACCAACCAATCCAGCACATAAATCACTTACAATATCGCCTTGTAAATTGGTTAAAACTACTGTATCGAATAAATCAGGTCGAGTAACCAATTTCATGCACAAATCATCTACAATTACATCATCCGCTTTTAATTCAGGATATTGTTTTGCCACTTCGTAAAACACTTCTAAGAATAATCCATCTGTTAATTTCATGATATTGGCTTTGTGCCCACAGGTAATCCTACTAGCACCTTTTTTCTTAGCCATTTCAAAAGCATATTTAATTACTTGTTCACTACCAGGACGAGTAATAAATCTTCTACTCAAAGCCACATCATGTGTAAGCATGTGTTCAATACCACCATAAGTATCTTCAATATTTTCACGAACAATGGTTACATCAATAGGAATTCCAGCTTTACTGAAAACAGTATCTACACCGTGCAATGTTTGAAAAGTCCTTTTATTGGCGTAGGTATTCCAGGTTTTACGGGCCGTAACATTAATGCTTTTTACACCTTTGCCCTTTGGGGTTTCCATAGGACCTTTAAATAAAATGCCCAAATTTTCAATGGTTTCCTGAGCTAGAGGTGTCATACCATTATTAAATCCTTTGTCGAACACCCATTTACCCATTTCTACTACATCATATTCTAAGGGTACTTGTGCAGCATTAAATATTTTCAATACAGCATCCATTATTTCAGGGCCAATTCCATCGCCTTTTGCAACAGCAATCTTTATCATAGTATTATAGTTTTTTGCTGGGCAAAAGTAAGGGATGGGAAATCAATTTTACCATTAAATCAATTGGTTATTCCTGCTGTGTTTAAATAGGTAAGAAAATGAATAATTTGCATTAAGCATCTTTCCATTTCCATAAATGTAAGCAGGCATAGGTACGGTAGGGAGTCCATTTTGTAGCTATTTTTAGCATCTTTTCTTTTAATAATTTTTTATTTGTTGCATCTAATTTATACAATTGAATCATGGCTTGCTGAATACCTAAATCATCTACAGCAAAAACATCTTCTCTGCCTAAACTAAACATCAATAACATTTCAACAGTCCATTTGCCAACGCCTTTTATTTGGGTAAGCAGTTCAATAATTTCATCGTTGCTTAGCTTCAATAATTTCTTATCTGTAATCTTATGTTCAATACAAAAAGCTGTAACATTTTTTACGTAATTTACTTTTGCATTGCTTAAACCAATGCTACGCAATTGTTCGAACGAAGTAGCTAATACTTGTTGTGGTGTAGGTTCTTTTTTGCCATACAAATCGAGAAATCGATGAAAAATGACTTTGGCAACTTTTGTGCTCAGTTGTTGGCTCATAATGCTTGCCATTAAACGAACTGGAATATTTTTATGCAGTTTTAATTCATACACTTCATCACCTAAACATTTGCTCAGCTTTTTGTCTTTTTGTAAATGCTCTTTGTATTGCATGCAACAAGATAATTGTTTTTAAAAACTACTTCTCAATAAAAAAGAAAAATTATTTAATTGGCATTGCCTACTTTTAAACTAAACATTTTTACCATGAAATATTTATTTGTATTGTTATTTTGTTCATTCACTTTTTTTAGTACTGCTCAAAGTAAAGAAGAAATTGCAATAACTAAAATGTTGAAAGCACAAGAAGTAGCATGGAATGAAGGGAATCTTGAAAAATTTATGATTGGCTATTGGGAAAACGATAGTTTAATGTTTATTGGCAAAAGTGGACCAACTTATGGCTACGATAAAACTTTGGCTAACTACAAAAAAGGATATCCTGATACCGCACACATGGGTAGGTTTACTTCAACAATTATTAGCTTAAAAAAATTATCGCCTGAATATTATTTTGTAACAGGAAAATGGTTTTTAAAACGTAGTGTTGGTGATGCTACAGGATATTATACTTTGCTGTTGAAAAAAATTAAAAGTAAGTGGGTTATAGTTGCAGACCATAGCAGTTAATAATATTTCACGCAACGACGAATGCAAAGATACCAACGTTTTGTTGCACAAGAAGCAACAAAAGATATGAAGTGCACAAAGCATATACAAACTCAGCGTAACTCAGTTTCTTCTTTGCTCTGTTGCCCTGTGGTTAAAATTCTTCTGTGTTATCTGTGTTTTCTGAGAGTAATAATTTACTTAAAATATAAAGGCATATAAAGAATCATAAATACTTTGAATGCCTTCTTTGCTCCATTGCTCTGTGGTAAAATTCTTCTGCGAAGTAGAATTTAATTCAATATAGATTGTTGCTTAATTAAATCAGCTTCTTTTTTAAGCTTCAATTCCCAGTTCCAAGCTGTTGTCATCATGGCTTCTAAGTCATATTTAATTTTCCAGCCCAATTCTGTTACTGCAAACTCATTATTGGCATAAATAGCCATAATATCACCAGCTCTTCGGGGTCCAGTTTCATAATTTAGTTGAACGCCACTCACTTTTTCGAACATATTAATGGCTTCTAAAACAGTAACACCATTACCAGTTCCTAAATTAAAAATATCGCAACGGGTTTTATTTTTTTGGCTTATTAAATATTGAATAGCCAATGTGTGGGCATGTGCAATATCACAAACATGAATATAATCTCTTACACAACTTCCATCTCTTGTATCATAGTCTGTTCCATGAACAAACATTTTAGGCAATTTACCAATAGCCGTTTGAGTAATTACAGGAACCAGATTCATGGGTTTTCCCAACGGTAATTCGCCCAAATGATTTGTTGGATGTGCACCAACGGGATTGAAATATCGTAACAGAATTGCTGAGTTGGGCTGAACGTTGGTAAAGTCTTTAATCACCCTTTCACCCATTTGTTTGGTTGCACCATATGGACTTTCAGCATCTTTGGTGGGTGATTTTTCTGTAACAGGAATTGCGTCAGGGCTTCCATAAACCGTACAGGATGAAGAGAATACAAAATGTGGTACATTAAATTCGGTAACACATTTCAACAAATTAATTAAGCTAAACATATTATTCTCATAATAGCTAATGGGTTGTTCTACACTTTCTCCAACGGCTTTGTAAGCTGCGAAATGAATAATACCAGTAATGTTTTCATTTTCTTGAAAAACAGCACGGGTATCATCGAAACTTTTTAAATCAACTGTATAGTTTTTAATTTTTTTACCAGTAATTTTTTCAATACCAGTAATTGCAATATCTGTAGAACGGGAGTTGTCATCTATCGATATAACATCATAACCATTTTCTAATAAATCAACGATTGTATGAGAGCCAATAAAGCCACATCCACCTGTAACCAATATTTTTGCCATAACTAAATTTTGAAGAGGCAAATTAGCTTATTTTTTTTAGAAACGGGTAGCATAGTATATCTTCATTATCTCAAACTAAATACCCTTCCCTGTTTCATTTTTCAAAAAGCCCAACATTGCTGTGAAGCTTTTTGAAATTATTTTATAAACAGCTTAACGATATAATAAAAAATTGCTGCCATCGCAGCTGATACGGGAATGGTTAAAATCCATGCCCATAAAAGATTAATGGTTACTCCCCAACGAACTGCACTTAAACGTTTGGTAGCACCAACACCAATAATAGACCCTGTAATAGTGTGAGTAGTAGAAACAGGAATACCTAAATGCTCAGATAAATATAAAGTAATTGCTCCGGCAGTTTCGGCACTTACACCTTCTAATGGCGTTACTTTGGTAATACGTGTACCCATTGTTTTTACAATTTTCCAACCACCACTCATGGTTCCCAAACCAATTGCTAAGAAGCTGCAAAACGGTACCCAGCTGTATTCAATTACAAACTGATTAAAACTTAATTTTCTGCCCTGAGAAGCTTCGTAATAAATAATTGCAGCTCCAATAATACCCATTACTTTTTGAGCATCGTTACCGCCATGACCTAAGCTGAAAGCTGCACTGGAAGCAAGCTGTAATCGCTTGAACCAGGTTTCTGCTTTGTAAGGGTTACTTCGTTTAAAAAGATGCACAATTAAAATGGTAATCCAAAATGCAATAAACATACCCACTAGCGGTGCTGCAAAAATGAATAAGAATGTAGGCACTACTTTAGCGTAGTTAATTACATCAATTCCATCTTTACTAATAGCTCCTGCATGTGCAATTGCAGCACCCATAAATCCACCCAATAAAGTATGTGAAGAGGATGAAGGAATACCAAACCACCAGGTAATTAAATTCCAAACAATAGCTGCTAATAATCCAGAAAAAATTACTTCTAAAGTAATATAATGTTCATTTACACTTTTAGCAATGGTATTACCAATTTTAAATTCGCCTACTAAATATTTAGAAATAAAGAAAGCTGCAAAATTAAAAACAGCAGCCCATAAAACCGCTTGAAATGGCGTTAATACTTTGGTTGAAACGATTGTTGCAATGGAGTTGGCTGCATCGTGAAAACCATTGATGTAATCAAAAACAAATGCTAATGCAATGATTACTATAAGCAGTACTGGAAAGTTCATATTGTTTGTTTAGGGTGAATTATTGATTGTTTACTACACGTTAGTGTACTTGCAATGCACTAATTCAACTTTCATTAAGCGTATTTAATAATAATGCTTTCAATTACATTGGCAGCATCTTCGCATTTATCAGTAGCAGTTTCCATTACCTGATAAATTTCCCTTTTCTTAATTACTTCTTTAAAATCGTTTTCTTGATTAAACAACATTTCAATACTCATATCAAAAACATCATCTGCCTGGTTTTCGATGCTGTTTACTTTTACCAAAGCTTCAGTCATTTCTCTAAGATTTTTCATATCTCTTAAACCCTTAACTGCTTTGGTAATTTCTATAGAACCTTGTAAAATTAATTCAGCTAATTTTTGAATACCACTATCGTTAGGATTAACCTTATAGAAGTTAATTTTTTTAGAAGTAGCAAAAATGTAATCAGCAATATCATCTAATGCAGAAGCTAAATAGTGAATATCTTCTCTATCGAATGGAGTAATAAAATTTCTACCTAATTCTGTAAAAATTTGATGCGTACTATCATCATTTTTATGCTCTAAATCTTCTAAAACAGATTGTAAACTGGCTCTTTTATCTGCGTCTGGCTCATTCACCATTTCCTTTAATTTGTAGCCCATTTCACTCACTCTTTCTGCTACATCTTCAAATAATTCGTAAAAAACTTTATTTTTTGGCATGAATAGTTTGCCAATGTTGTTTAAGCCCATGGTTGAATTTTTAAGTTTGCAAAGGTTGATATTATTTATCTATTTGCAAGGGCACAGTAAATGGTAATAATTTCTTAACATTGAATTTGAACTGATTTTAAAAATCATTTCTTTTAGGCTACTTATTTTTTTTTGAGCATTTTATATTTTCTATTTATGATTGTGTTTGTTACATAACTAATAGCTCTGGTACTTTACTCATTAATGTTAACATCCAGATAATGTACAGGTAACAATTCGTTAACACAGTGCTTCTACTTTCGCCCCATCAAAATATACAGCACTGTGAAGTATTACATTATTCTACTGATTTCTTTATTTTCTTTCTCTTTTTCATTTGCACAACGTGGTAAAATTTCTGGTAAAGTTACCAATAATCGTAATGAAGCATTGGTAGGTGTTACAGTTAAATTAGGTGGTAGTGGAAAAGCTACAGCAGTTACTAACGTAGAAGGTCGTTATACAATTAGTGTAGAAGTAGGTAAAAAATATGAACTCTCTTTTTCTTATGTTGGATACACCGAAAAAATTGTAGATGGGGTTATCATTACTAAAGTAAATGGAGAAGAACAAATTGATATTTTACTTGAAGAGAGTAAAAAAAATACAAGTGAGGTTACTGTAAAAGCATCAGCAAGAAGTGGAGCTAAAGGTGAAACTGTAAATGCCATGATTGCTTTTCAAAAAAATACCAATACAGTTGCTTCAGTTGTTTCGGCAGAAGCTATTAAAAGAAGCCCAGACAGGAATACAAGCGAAGTATTGAAACGTACACCCGGTGCAAGTATTCAAGAAGGAAAGTTCATTGTAGTTAGAGGCTTAGCCGATAGATACAATCAAGCTATGCTAAATGGTATATTATTAACAAGTACTGAGCCCGATAGAAAAACGTTTTCTTTTGATATGATTCCATCATCTATGATTGACAACATAATTATCAATAAAGCATTTGTACCTGAATTGCCAGGAGAGTGGGCTGGTGGTTTGATACAAGTGAATACCAAAGATATTCCTACTAAAAGTTTCTTTAACATTCAATTAGGTACAGGATTCAATACACAAACTATTGGCAAAGGATTTTATAGAGACCAAAAAGGAAATACAGATTGGCTTGGTTGGGATGATGGTACAAGAGATTTGCCTAATGGATATACTACAAAATCAAATTTTGATCTTTTAAGCCCTTCAGAAAAAACAGCTATTGGTAAACAAATGCGTAATGCTTGGGTACCAATTAGTACCAATGCAGGTTTAAATGCCTCTTTGCAAATGAATGGTGGTTTTGTGGGCAAATTATTTGGCAAAAAAGTGGGAGGGTCAATAGGTGTTAATTATAATAGAAACAATAGGTTGTTGAAATTAGAAAACAAACAAAATGCCTACTCATCTGGTATTTTCTCTACAGTTTACGACTTTGCAGATGACAAGTTTGTACAAGATTTGTCACTAGGTGCCACTGGAACTTTTAGTATGCAATTAAATAACTTAAACAAGGTATCTGTAAAAACAATTGTAAACATAAACTCACCAAGTACAATCACACTTAGACAAGGTCCTGATTTTGACAGAGGAGAAGATATTAAGGGTACTGAATTAAATTTTAATCAAAATACCTTTTTTACAGTACAAGTAAGTGGTGATCATAGTCTTACCTCTCAATTAAAGCTAAAATGGTATGGTGCATTTAATATTTTAGATGGTTATGTGCCAGATCAACGAAGAATATTTTACTCAAAAACATTAGGCAGTAATTCACCCTATTCTTTGGCCATTTCTAACACACTTTCTCAACAAAGCGGCAGCCGTATTTATCAAAACCTGAGCGATTATATTTATACAGCAGGTGGCGATTTAAGTTACAACTACAATATGTTCAATCTTAAGCAAACTTTGAAAGTTGGTTATATGTTTCAAGTAAAGGACAGATTATATGATGCACAATTGTTTGCCAACTATTTATATAATGACAATCCAACATTAAGATTATTACCTGTTGAGCAGGCTTTTGCACCAACTAATTTTGGCAACGGTTCAGATAATCTTATTGGTTTTGGAGCTATTTCTAATAAGTCTAACCGTTATTTGGCCAATACAATTTTAAATGCAGGTTTTTTACAATTCGATAATCAGCTTAGCAATAAATTACGTTTAGTTTGGGGATTAAGGGTAGAGAATTATGATCAGCTAATTGGGAGTGTTAAAAAATTTGACTCAAGACATACATATTCTAAGGTTACAGATTTTTTACCAGGTATCAATGCAACTTATAAGTTGAATGAAAAAACAAATATTCGTTTATCCGTTTCACAAACAGTTATACGACCTGAATTACGAGAACTTGCTGATTTAAGTTTATATGATTTTGAATTAAATTCCTCTGTCCAAGGAAATCCAGCACTGCTTCGCACTAAAATAACCAACTTTGATTTGAGGTATGAGGTATATCCAAAATCGGGAGAAGTATTAACTGCCGGTGTTTTTTACAAAGATTTTAAAAACCCAATTGAGCAGATTTTAAACATTAATACATTTTCTTATAGAAATGCACCAAAAGCAAAGTCATATGGTGTAGAAGTGGAATATCGCAAGAAACTTGATTTTGCAAAAGCATTGAAAAATTTCACCTTCCAAGCAAATGCTTCTTATATATATAGTCAGGTAAACTTTCAATCTGCAACCATAGATAGACCCTTGCAAGGACAATCTCCTTATGTGCTAAACATGGGATTGATGTATGACTTAGAGAAACATGGTCTTAGTGCAACATTACTTTTCAATCAAATTGGTCAACGTATTTATTTAGTTGGAGATATACAAGCTGCTGTTGGTGGTTCACCAGATGTTTGGGAAGCTCCTAGGCCAGTATTTGATTTTCAAGTAGCCAAAAAGGTACTGAAAAGAAAAGGAGAGCTTCGCCTAAATGTAGCAGATATTTTAAACAAGCTTCAATATTTCTATCAAAATGCTGAAGGTAGTTCAACAAGTTTTCAGAAGAACAAAGATGCTTATCGATTTACAAGACAGTTTGGAACGACAATTGGCTTAACATTTAACTATACGATACTTTAAAATTACACAACACTTTAAAAATTAAATAAAGCAGAATACAATGAAAAAGTACATTTTCTATTTAGCAGCAATTGTCGCATTTGCTGTTACAAGTTGCAGAAAGATTGAAACAGATGGCGAAAAAGAAATCGTAATTATTAATGGTGGCGGTACTGGCACAACAGGAAAAACAGTTACCCTTTCTGGTCGTATTACTAGAGATACTACTTTGCTTGCAATAGACAATAACATTTTAAAGGGGTTTGTATACATTACCAATGGTGTTACATTAACAATACAAAAAGGAGCCACTGTAAAAGGTTCTTTTTCCGGTGCAGATGTTGCTGTTTTAATTGTTTGTCGTGGTGGCAAAATTATAGCTCAAGGCACAGCTTCAGAACCAATTGTATTTACTTCTGCTTCTCCAAATCCTCAGTCAGGAGATTGGGGTGGAATAGTACTTTGTGGTAAAGCACCAATCAATACTGTAACCAATGGATTTAATGGCTTATATCTTGTTGAAGGGGGTATAAACAATTCAAATGGCGATGCTCTTGCAGGTTCTGGAGATGCTTTAGCTCCTACACCAGTTAGTAATGATAACTCAGGTTTATTAAGTTATGTTCGTATTGAATATGCAGGTTATGCTTTTGAGCCTGATAAAGAAATTAACAGTTTAACAATGGCTGCAGTAGGTAGTGGTACAACAATAGACCACATTCAAGTTACTTATGCAAAAGACGATGCCTATGAGTGGTTTGGCGGCACCGTTAACTGTAAATATTTAATTGCCTACAAAACACAGGACGATGATTTTGATACCGATAATGGTTATAGTGGTAATGTTCAGTTTGGTTTAGTAATGAGAGATTCACTAATTGCTGACATCTCTACTTCCGAAGCTTTCGAAAGCGATAACAATTCTACAGGTACACCCGCCACACCAAAAACAAGTGCAGTATTCAGTAATATTACTGCTATTGGACCACGTGCAACTTTAAGTAACGTTGGTAATACCTTGTACCGTGCTGGTGCACAAATAAGGAGAAATTCTTCTATTTCTATCTTTAATTCAATTATCATGGGATGGCCTCAGGCTTTGTTGGTCGATGCTGCTCTTGGCAGTCCTACTGACAAAAATTTGGATGATAGTACGTTACGTTTTCGTAACAATACTATTGCTGGTAACACAGTTAACTTTAAATATGCTGCTAGTTCTACTCCAACAGGTGCTACAGATGCAAGTATTACCGCAACCTTAACCAATCCATTTTTTAATAATGATATTTTGGTTAATTCTTCTGATGTAAAATTGATTCAACCATTTAACTATTCTGCACCAGACCCTACACCTTTTGGAGGCTCATCGGGCAATGCAAAAGTATTGAATGGAGCAAGTTTCACCGACCCAAAATTAGCTGGCACTTTCTTTAAATCAGTTACTTTCCGTGGTGCAATTGCCCCTGCTGGTGACGACCAAACATGGTGGAAAGGTTGGACTAAATTTTAACTTAATTCAATAATCTAATAGTATTAAAGCTTCACTGTAAATAGTGAAGCTTTTTTATTTTGTAACCAACAGTGGTAATTCTATTAAACTACAGTTGCGTTGTTGCAAATCCTGCTGAATAGCAGGGCACACTTCAACAACATACATTTTTTCAGCACACTTGGTAACAATAAGCTTATATGTAGTTCATATTGGCATAACATTAATCAACCACATTTGCATCAGTTAAGGTTTAAGCAATAAGTAATCAGATTTACAGTAGATTTTCTCATGTCTCCTCTTGATTTCTATCAGGAGGTTTTTTCTTTTAACTTTGGCTAATGCAAATGGTTAGCGTAAGTAAATTTTTTTTGTTGTATTGTGCCTCATTGGCAAAAATGATATATATAAATTATTCACAAAAATCATTTACCAGATATCTACTTTTAAGTGCACCCTTTTTTCTTTCTTTCTTTTCATCAAATGCTCAACCTCCCATTGGCTATTGGAGAGAGCATTTGCCTTATCAAAATATCATTCAAGTATTACAAGGAGATAAAATTTATTGTGCTACACAAAACAATGTTTTTAGTATAGATATAAATAGAGAATTACAACGTTATAGTAAAGTAACAGGTTTAAGCGATATTGGTGTAAACTGTATTGGTTGGGATAATACCACACAACAATTAATCATCGCTTATAACAACAGCAATGTAGATGTATTGAAAAATGATTTGGTAAAAAATATTGGCGATATTAAAAGAAGCACAATAACAGGAAATAAAACGATCAACAGCATTTTTTGTAAAGCTGGACTAGCTTATTTAAGTACTGGACTAGGAATTATTATTGCCGATATAAATAAGTATGAGATAAAAGACACTTGGATTATTGGTAACAATGGTAATCAGGTAAACGTAAATGCTGTTACTACCGATGCTTTGTATTATTATGCTGCTACAAATGAAGGTTTAAAAAGAGCCAATATCAATGCAAGTAATTTATCCAATTTCTCTGCCTGGCAAAACATAAGTGGAGCAAATGGTTTAACAAATGGAACAATTGCAAATGTTGTAAATTGTAACAGCAAAATTGTATTACACAAAAACGACTCATTAGTTGTACAAAATGGTACTACTTGGACATTATTGTATGCAGATATTAATTGGCCAATTGTAAGCATCAACTCAGCTGAAAATAAAATTTTAGTTGCACAACGAGCTGCGTCAGGTGCAAGTAGAGTTATACAATTAAACACCAATGGAACAATCGAAAAAACACTGACACAACCAGGTGTTATCTCTTTTCCAAAATTTGCTACACTAAGCAATGGGGCAATTTGGATTGCCGATTATTTTGGAGGTTTATCTAAACACACCAATTCTTTTGAGCGTTTTATTCCCAATGGAACATTGAGTTCTGTTAGTGGTTCAATGGTTTTTAACAACGATGTTTTATATGCAGCAGCAGGCTCTGTTAACGATGCATGGAATTACCAATACAATCGTGATGGTATTTTTATTTTTAAAGATGGAACTTGGACTTACGATGGTTATTTCACCAAGGCCATTTTTGATTCGGTATTAGATTTTGTAAGTCTTGCAGCCGATACAAGAGACAATAGTTTATGGGCAGGAAGTTATGGTGGCGGTTTAGTAAATTTAAAAGACAATAATGTAACTATTTATAAGAAAAATAATGCTACACTACAAGCAGCTATTGGCGATGCAAATAGTTATAGAGTGAGTGGTTTAGCTTTCGATGGCAATAATAATTTGTGGATTGCCAACTACGCAGCACCACAAAATTTACAAGTTCGTAAAGCCGATGGGAGTTTTAAAGCATTCACCATTCCATTTGCACATTTTGAAAATGCCATTAGCCAAATTGTAGCCGATGATGCCAATCAAGTTTGGGCGGTAAGCCCACGTGGCAATGGTGTTTTTTGTTACAACTATGGAAAAAGTATTGATGCTATAAACGACGATCAATGGAAATATTTTAGAATGGGAACAGGCTCAGGTAATTTGCCTAGCAACAATGTGTATTGCATTGCCAAAGACAAAAATGGGTTTATGTGGATAGGAACTGATAAAGGAATCGCAGTGGTGCAATGTGCAACAGAAGTCTTCAATGCTAATTGTAATGCAGTTTGGCCAATTGTACAGCAAGGTGCATTTGCTGGTTATTTGTTTCAAGACCAACAAGTGCAATGCATTGCCATAGATGGAGCTAATAGAAAATGGGTAGGTACAAAAAAGGGTTTGTGGCTGGTAAGTGCCGATGGTGATAAAATTATTTATCAATTTACCGAAGACAATTCTCCGTTACTCAACAACGACGTAAAGCAGTTAGCAATAAATCCCACAACTGGCGAAGTTTTTATTGCAACCTTTAAAGGTGTTTGCAGTTTTCGTAGTACAGCTACCGAGCCAAGTATAACCAATAACAATGTATTGGTATATCCCAATCCTGTACCTCCAAATTTTACAGGCACTATTGCCATTCGTGGCTTAGTAAACAATGCCAATGTAAAAATTGCTGAACCCAATGGAAGGCTAGTTTTTGAAACAAGGGCTCTAGGTGGCCAAGCAATATGGAATGGCAAAAACTACAAAGGAGAAAAAGTAGCCAGTGGTGTTTACCTTGTATTCATAAGAGATGATGAAGGGGTAGAAAAAGCAGTGAGTAAAATTTTCGTAGTTGGCGGCAGGTAGTATATGCTAGGGTAAAAAATATTTTTTTTATAAATTACTTTTCATATATTAGCTTATTAATTAACCTTAAAATTAAAAAACATGAAAAAAATTTCTTATTTAATGGGGGGGGTAAATTACTAACCAAACTTCTCTTACTACTTTTTTTTGTAATCAGTTTTAGTGCTTGCAAAAAAAACACTTCCGACCAATTGCTACTTCCAGAAAATCTCTCCACTTCTGCAAAAGTGTTAAACTGGATAAATGCCCAACAAGCTAATGCCAAAACTGAACAACACAAAAGCAAATACGAATCTTTAAAAAACAATATTGATGTAAATGAATTGTGGGTAGAGGATATTAGAGAAGGGGATAAAATTATTTTAATACCTGTAAAAGATGGGTTTGAAATTAAAAATAACAAGAACAAACCGGTAACCAACTATTTATTTTTAATTCAGGATACTAAAGGTGAAATACAATTAGGTGAAATTTTGCAATATTTAGCAGAAGATAAAACACACAAAACATCACTTCCACGCAACGTATTGCATAAGTTGTACACATTCGAATCCGTGAGTGGTCAATTTACAAATATTGACATTTTAAATACAGATTATTATCTTACTGAAACAGAATACAGAAATAATAAATTATATAGGAATTCAGTTGTTCAGCCTAAACCCAAAAATACAGATGCTACATTACCACCAGGAGATGGTGTAACAGGGTGTACAACAACCGATTGGTATCAATGGACATTAATTACTTATGAAGATGGTACAACAGAATACTCTGAAATCTTCTTATTCTCTAGCACTGTTTGTCCTCCTTCTGGCGGTGGTGATGGTTCAAATGGTAATGGCAGTGGAGGATTAAGTACTGATGAAGATGATGCACCTTATGTTAGATCAGCAAGCTTAGTATGGAGAGTAGGTCATGGAACAGTTGGAAATAACTATTGGAGGGTACTTTCAACAGAGAACTTAAAAGGAATAAAACCTAGAAACTCTTCATTAAAAGCTACATTTACATCTGCTGAGCGTGGGGGTACTACTTTAGATGCACCAAGTAGTGTAGCAACGTGGGTTCAAGGTTCTAATAGTGCCAATGTGATGAATGATTATAAGGTGACTGCAACGAATAGTGGAACCGTAAATTTTGCGGGTCCTTATATTCCCGCAGATATTAATAATCTACAAAATTTTATATCATACGAAATTTGGCCAAATTGATAACTTCAAAACGTCTTATAATGCCTGCTTATAGACTTTTTTGTGTAATTGCAGTTATCATTTGTGGCTGCAACGTACAAAAGTTAAACACTAAATTTAGCGGAGTTTTAATTTCAAATTTCAAAGTATATGATACAGCACTAAAAAAGTTTAGTATTGACTTTAATAAAAGAGACCCTTTGATATACTTTAGAGATAGCTTGTTTATTGGTGAAAGATTAGTCCTGAATAGTCATTCTACCAACGGTATTCTTGATACTAGTTATTATGAAGTTAACTATTATCAATTTGGTGATTTGAAAACCAATACTGCCATGCATTTTAAAACTTTTACAGATACGGCTAAACCAATAAAAGTTTATATAATAAGTAAAGTAGATCGAGATTCAACTTTTAAATCACCATGGGATTTTTATGGATATGGTAAACCAATTAATTCAGAATCAAGTGCAAAAATACTTTCAGATACTGTAATGAATGGTATTAATTATGATCGTATTTTAACATATTCAATCAATAAAACAAATGACCAATCAGATACTTCATTTGTTATTTATTATGCAAGTTGTAAAACTAATTATTCAATGTTTCAGTTCGATATTAGTTTAAGTAAAAAATTTGCAAATGGATGTCCAATACAGATGGCAGACTTTTTTTGGTCGAATTCTTCGATTAAACTTCGGTTAAAATATGATTTTATACGAGATACACTAACACTAAAAGAGCACAAAGTTTTTGATGCCTGGGAAAAATATGCAAAAGAACATCCTGCTAAATAAATGAAAGCCACTTAAAAAGTGGCTTTCATTTTGTACTTGAGAAGTTATTAGTAAGCAATATCTAAAGCTCAATCATGGGTATCTTACCAAATATGGCATTAACATGAAAATTTTAATTAAAATAAAAATACAGCTAAAAAAACATAGCAATAGTTATTTTTTTATACTATTATTTTTCTTTTTTGGGTGTAAGGCACAAAAATCTGTACCATTATTTTGTGGAGTTATGTGCCCTAATATCAAAATTTTTGATTCTGTTACAGGTAAATACAGGTTAGGTAATAATGACAGAGCTTCATTGTTGTATTACAGAGACAGTGTATTGGCTATTGAAATTTATACATTTTATAGTCATGAAACCAATGGGGTATTGGATACAGCGTATTTTGAGATAGGCTATTATCAATTTGCAGATTTGAAAACCAATACAGAAATTCATTTTAAAACGTTTACAGATACCGCTACACCCATAAAAATGTTTAAGATAAAACCAGCCTATGAGGCTAAAACTGTTTGGGGTTACTATGGTTATGGTAATCCTATCGATCCTCATTCTAGTGCTGTTATTTTAGCTGATACAGTTATGAACAATACAAACTATAAAAGAATTCGTACCCATTCTACATTTAAAAATGATAAAAAGTTAGATACAGTTTATGCAATACATTATGCTAATTGTAATGCAACTCATTCAAGATTTAGAATGGAAGATAGTTTAAGTAAGAAGTTTGCCAACGGCTGCCCGATACAAATGCAGGATTTCTTTGGAACACAATCACCAACTAAACAACGAATTCGGTATGATTTCATAAGAGATCACCTCACCCCACAAGAACACAAAGTATTTGATGCTTGGGAAAAATATGTAAAAGACCATCCAATTAAAGAGTAGTAAAATAGCCATCTTTTTAGGTGGCTATTTTATTAGGTGTATAACCAACAATATTGGTTATTTTCTTTCTGTTAACTTAAAGCAGTTTATATAAGTGATTAGCGGCAAAAACTACCCCTAAACCCAATCTCTATAACCACCTCACCCCATCAATAAAATAATTAAACAAATTTTTTATTGTAAATCAATTAGTTACAAAGGTTCGATAAAAAATACTTTCCAAAAATTTTGGAAAATCGCCACAGCTACGCCTACCTTCGCCACCCAATTTAAAAATCTAACGGGATAGCGTTGGATAAACCTTAAATAGAAATACAATGAGCAAATTACATTTCACTACCAAACATGCGAACGAGGCTACCGTAAAGCACAACTGGTACGTTGTGGACGGTACTAATCAAACCGTTGGTCGTATGTGCAGCAAAATTGCTGCGGTTCTTAGAGGTAAGAACAAAGCCTATTATACTCCTCACGTAGATTGTGGAGATAATGTTATCATCATTAATTGCGAAAAGGTAAAACTTACCGGCAATAAAATGGATCAGAAAATTTATGACACTTACTCTGGTCATCCAGGTGGTCGTAAAGAAGAAGTTGCTAAAGATTTGCAACGTCGTCGTCCAGAAGTAATTTTAGAGCGTGCCATTAAAGGCATGTTACCTAAAAACCGCTTAGGTCGTAAGATGTACAAAAAATTATTCGTGTATGTAGGCGATCAACATCCTCACACAGCACAGCAACCAAAAGAATTAAAATTTTAAAATCAAAGCCATTAGCCATCAGCAATTAGCAACATGCTAAAAGCCAAAGGCTAAAAGCTAAAAGCTTAAATATAAAATGGAAAAACAAAAAAACGCAGTTGGTCGTCGTAAAGAAGCTGTAACACGTGTGTTCATCAGCAAAGGCGATGGTAAAATAACTGTAAACGATAAAGATTACAAAGCATATTTCCCATTGGTTTACTTACAAAACCAAGTAGAAGCCCCTTTAAAAACTGCTGATGTTGTTGGTAAATTCGACATCGTTGTAAATGCACAAGGTGGTGGTTTAAAAGGTCAGGCAGAAGCTATTAAATTAGGTATTGCTAGAGTATTGCTTGAAGTGAATCCTGAGTTCCGTCCTGCTTTAAAAGCAGCTGGTCAACTCAAAAGAGATCCACGTGGTGTTGAACGTAAGAAATTTGGTCATAAAAAAGCTAGAAGAAGCTACCAGTTCAGCAAACGTTAATTGCGGCAATTTCAAATTAAAAATTACACATTTCAAATTATCAAAATGGAAAATAATACTTCACTTCAGCAACAACTTTTAGAAGCTGGCGTACACTTTGGTCACTTAAAAAAGAAGTGGAACCCTAAAATGTTGCCTTACATCTTTGCAGAAAAGAAAGGTATTCACATTATAGATCTTAATAAAACGGTAGATCATTTACAGGAAACTGCTGCTGCAATGAAACAAATTGCAAAAAGCGGTAAAAAAATCATGTTCGTTGCTACTAAGAAACAAGCAAAAGAAATTGTTTCTGAGTGTGCTAAACGTGTAAACATGCCTTATGCAACTGAGCGTTGGTTAGGTGGTATGCTTACCAACTTCAATACAGTTCGTAAGAGTGTAAAGAAAATGCAGAGCATCGAAAAAATGTTGAACGATGGTAGTGCCGAAAGCTTAACTAAAAAAGAGCGTTTAACACTTACACGTGATAAAGACAAAATGGAAAAAGTATTGGGTGGTATCGCTCAATTGGGTCGTTTACCAGCAGCTTTATTCTTAGTGGATATTGGAGTTGAACATATTGCATTGGCAGAAGCAAAACGTTTAGGCATCATCACATTTGGTATGGTAGATACCAATTGCGATCCTAATAAAGTTGATTTTGCAATTCCTGCAAATGATGATGCTACAAAATCTATCGCAATTATCACCAACTATTTAGTTGCTGCAATTGCTGAAGGTTTAGCTGAGCGTCAAGCAAACAAAGATGAAGACGATTCTCAAGACGATAGCAACAACGAAAACGAAGCAAAAGCTCGTCGTTTAGAGCAAGAAGCTCAAGCCGAAGGTGGTCGTGGTCGTCGTGGTGGTCGTGGCACAACTGATGCAGCCGCTCCAGGTGCTGGTGCTCCAAAGCGTCGTGTACCAGGTCCTCGTCGTCCAGCAGGTAAATAAACCCCTAACCCCTAAAGGGCAATTAGAGAAAATTTATTGAGACCAACAGTAGTATTTCAATGAATCACCAGTTGCGTCGCACCTTTCAACTGTATAACCTTGTTCATCTTTTCTTAACAGAAACTGACAAGTTGGTACAGTTATTTTTGCGGCACAATATTGGTAAATTCAAACAAATAATTTAAAAAGAAAATAAAATGAGTACAGCCGTAGCAATAACAGCAGCCGACATTAGCAAACTACGTCAGGCAACAGGTGCTGGTATGATGGATTGCAGAAAAGCATTAACCGAATCGAATGGCGATTTTGAAGCAGCCATTGATTGGCTACGTAAACAAGGTCAAAAAATTGCTGCTAAACGCAGCGATAGAGAAGCAAAAGAAGGTGTAATTATTGCACAAACAACTGCCGATAATAAAATTGGTTACATTGTTTGTATTTCTTGCGAAACAGACTTTGTATCTAAAAACACAGACTTTATTGCATTTGCACAAAGTATTGCAGATGCTGCAGTTAGTAACGATGTTAAAACTGTAGAAGAATTAAATGAAGTAACTGTAAATGGTGCTAAAATTGCCGATTTAATTAACGATAAATTAGCTGCCATTGGAGAAAAAATTGGTATTGTTAAGTTTGAAAGAGTAGAAGCACCTTATGTTGCTTCTTATATACATGGTGCATACCGTTTAGGTGTATTGGTATCTTTAAACGAAGCTGCAGCCGAAGCTGGTAAAGATGTTGCTATGCAAATTGCAGCCTTAAACCCAGTTGCTGTAGATGCTGATAGCGTTCCTGCAGAAGCAATTGAAAGAGAAAGAAACATTGTTATAGAAACAATGAAAGAAGACCCTAAAATGGCTGGTAAACCAGACGAAATGATTGCTAAAATTGCAGAAGGCAAATTAAACGCATTCTTTAAAGAGCAAACATTGGTAGCACAACCATTTGTAAAAGATGGTGGTAAAACAGTAGCAGAATACTTAAAAAGCGTAAGTGCTACTTTAAAAGTAGAAAGCTTTAAAAGAGTAGCTTTAGGTTAATTTTATTTATCCTTAATATATTAAAAGCCTGTACCAGCAATGTGTACAGGCTTTTTTGTTGGTATATGTTTAACCACAGAGCAAAAAAACAAAAACAACTAGTGTACTTTGTGGCTTAGTGGTAAAAATTAACCACATAGGCATACTAGGCACATAGAAAAAAAATCTCTGTGTAACTCATGTACTCCAAAACTCTGTGGTAAAAATTAACCAGACAAGGCACAGTAGGCACATAGAAAAAAATCTCTGTGTAACTCCTTTACTCCAAAACTCTGTGGTAAAAAAGCTCACCGCAGAGCCACAAAAAACAGATAGGAAAAGCAGAGAAAATTGTAAATTTTAATTTAAATCAAAATTTGCTGGTATAATAACAATTGGGTAGCTATTTAAACCATTGTATTTGGCCTGCTACAGCTATCTCTTGGGTATTTGTTTATAGATACAACAGAAATTATTTTGTAATACCAAGCATATTATTCAATTTTATAACCTAGTTGTGCTTCAAATAGTTTTTATAATTGTAGTTGGCAATCGTTAAAACTATACCGAAGTGAAATACAAATTAGTCCAATCTGGTTTATGTCGGTATAATACCATCTAAGATTTCAACATAGTCCTTTGGCCTATTTATTAAATCAAGATGGTATTACTTGCCAACTGTGTTGGTTTTAAATACAAAAAGTATGCAACAAATCATTACCCCCAAAAAAGGTAAATCCTTCTTCGCTAATATCTTCATTTCGTTCTCCCAGTTCCTTCTCCTTTGTAGAAAGCCTATCCCTAGACTTCGGGAGGTAGGAATGAGGCTCTTTGCTCCACTCATTTTTTTACTTTTTGTTGCCACCACCAAAGCACAAATAGGCAGCAGCCCTGGCTCCACAGGCCAAACAGGCTATTGGTCTTTTGGACCCTTAGGGACTACTACCGTTTTTATTAATGGCTACATACTTAAAATACCACCTGTATGGATAGGCAGTGCAGGTACTGGTTTGGGCAACACCTATACATTTCCTTACGGTACATACAATACAGAATATGTATATTTAGAAAGTCATAATACTACTGATTGGGGCATTTTTACACCTATAAATGATACAGACCCTATTTTGGGGGTTACAAATTCTTATAATTTCAACTACAACCCATTCCCCCAAAACAGGCACATTGCTTTTGTAGAGAAATTTGGGGTTCGGCTTCAAACAGCTACTCTTCCTAGTGAAAATTGTGCTATCCAAATTACTACGTATTTGTCTCACAATGCCAATACATCGCCTAGTAGTATATGTGAAGGCAGTAGTTTTACCAGCACCCTTACCGATGTGCACCCAGGTGTGTACCAGTTAAAAGATACAGTAACAGGTACTTTACTTTCTGCCCCTGTTACCGTTACTGCCAATGCCCCTACACTTACCCTTACCAGCTACACCATTACTGCCAGCCTGTTTGCAGGTGGTGTGTTGCCTACCAGTATTCAAAACTTTGCCACTTATAATGGTAGCAGTTACGATGCTGCACCCAGCTTTAGAAAGGTTTACCCAGATACGATTTATTTTAATAATAGTGCCCCTACTGTTGCTGTAAACTTGGTTAAGCCCATAATCATTACCCCCAACCTTAGCAATATAACAGTGGGTGCAGCTAGCAATACTATTTGCCCCAATACTACCGCCACTATAACTACCCCAAGCAGCCAAACAGGTAAATATTACGTATTAGAAGATAATACCACAGGCACTAGGCTTAATGCACCCACACTTGCCACAGGTGGGGCATTAAATATGATTACTACACCATTAAGCTCAAGTACAACAATAAGAGTTAAAGCATTACAAGAGTTAAGGCATTTACGCTTTGATGGCATTGATGATTATATAAACACCCCAGCCACCTTACAAGGCAGCAGTGGCAGTTGGGAGGCTTGGGTACAAAAAGATAATTGGGCAAACCACCACGACGACCAATTATTTACCAATGGTATTGATTTTACCAGTAATGGTAGTATGTATGCATCACTACATCCTGCTGTTGGTTTTCATTTTAGGTATGGTGGCCAAGGACAAACGGGCAATAATTATGTTTCTACTTTAGTAACCCAAGGGTTTGCTGCCAATAGTTGGCACCATTTAGCAGCCACTTGGCAAAATGTGGGTGGCAATACCCTACTTAGTTTGTATGTAGATGGGGTTTTTCAAGCATCGGCTACTTGCAGTTCTTTTGTATTGGGCAATAGTAGCAATATAAAATTGGGTGGCAGTGGCATTAATGCAGCCACTACTTATTTTGGTGCAGGCAATATGTACGATACAAGACTTTGGAATGTGGCAAAATCGGCTTCTGAAATTTCTACCAGTTATTTTAAAGAACTAACTGGCAGCGAAACAGGGCTTATTGCCAATTATAAACTCAACCAAACCACAGGCAACACAGCTACCGATGCCAGCCTTAATAACAATAATGGCATATTAACCAACTTTACCTTACCTCAAGCTTGGGATGTAAGTAGTAGCTGCAATGGTACATCGTTTATACTTAGCCAAACGCAAAACATAGTGGTAGGTAATTTTTACACTTGGAAAACCAATGCAGCAAGCAGCAATTGGCAATCTACAGCCAATTGGGGCTGTGCCTTAGTGCCTACTAGTACCGATAGTGTAAGTGTATTGGCAGGTAGCACCACTATGCCTACTATAACTGGCAATACCATCATCAACAAACTGTACAATACAGGCAGTATAACCCTTACCGATGCCAGTACCCTAAGCATTACCAACCATATTACAGGCAATGGCAGCATAACTGCCAGCTTGGGTGATGTAGCGTTTACTGGCATAGCAGCACAAAGTATTGCTAACAAAATAACTACCAACAACCTTACTATAAACAATGCAACAGGCGTTAGTTTGCTAGATACTGTAAAAGTGTCTGGGGTTCTAGCCCCCACAGCAGGCATATTAAACACAGGAGATAAATTAATTTTGCAAAGCAATGCCACCAACACAGCACGTATAGCCAACAGTGCAGGTACAATAAGCGGCAATGTAACCCAAGAGCGTTTTATACCAGCCAAATCCACACGCAGGTTTAGTTTTATAGCCAGCCCAGTAAGCCAAGCATTAAGTGCAGCATGGCAACAACAAATACATATAACAGGTGCAGGTACAGGTGGCACCAATTGTCCAAGCTTAACAGCACATAGCAATGGTTTTGATGCAACGCTAACCAATGCCCCAAGCATGTTTAGTTACAATGCAAGTAATGCAAGTGGCAGCCGTTGGGTAGCCAACACAACAGGTACAACAAGCTTTACCTTAACACCAGGTACAGGTTACAGGTTAAATGTACGTGGAGCCAGAAGCATAGGTTGTAGTTTATTAGATGGAACAGCAGGAGGTTTAATACCAACAGCAGTAACCCTAAGTGCAACAGGAGCAGTAAACAATGCCAGCAAAAATGCAGGAAGCTTTAGCAATACCTACAATAACAATGTAGCCAATAATTGGGTATTAATAGGCAACCCCTACCCAAGCGAAATAGACTTTACCGCATTTAGAACCACCAATAGCAGTGTAATCAATGCCAGCTATATCATTTACGATCCACAAAATGCACCAAACAATGTAACACCAGCCAATATGTACAGCACTTGGAATGCAGGCACATGGAGCAACGCAGCCACCAGCATAAGCAATGCCAATGGGCAATACATAGCCAACGGACAAGCATTTTTTGTACAAGCACAAGCCGCAAGTAATATTACATTAAACTTTACAGAGGCACATAAATACAATGGTACACAAAATGGTGTTTTCCGTACTACACCAACTTGGAACGATATTGTACGAATAGCCTTTAAAAAAGATGCAGTAGAAATAGACCAAACAGTAATTAGATACAGCACCGAAGCAACAGTAAACAATACCAAACTAGGCAATTTAGATGCAACTTTATTATCAAGCAGTAATAGTTATTTAGGTACACTAAAAGCAGGTAACTTAACCTCAATACAAACACGAAGTTTACAACAAGTACAAAGCGATAGTGTACAATTAGATTTTAATGTAAGCGAAACAGGTAGTTACCACTTTAACTTTAGCGAACACGAACAATTTACCACAGCCAATATTTATTTGTTGGATAATTACACCAACACAACAACAGCAATAAAGGCAAACCCAGTGTATAATTTTAGTGTAGATAAAGCAATAACAGCCACCCAAACCAACCGTTTTGTATTGGTGTTTAATAAAGCCATAGTGCCAGTAGTAATACAAGGTATAAAAATGTACCCCAACCCAGCCAATAAACAGTTAACAGTAGAGTTACCAATAACAGAAGGCAAGTACACAGTTAAAATAACTGAAATTACAGGTAAACAAGTATATCAAAACCAATTAGCAGCAGGTGTACAAGCCATAAATATTAGCCAACTAAGCCAAGGCAATTATGTAGTAGAAATTACAGATAGCAAAGGCAAAAGAATGGTAGAAAAACTAGTAAAACAATAAGAGGAATTTTAAGAGTTTGAGTGTTTAATAAGTTATAGGGTTATATAGTTATTGAACATTCAAATTTTTTAAAAAGCTCTTTAGATAAAAACCGAGTGAACTCTGTGGTAAAAATTAACCACATAGGCACACACTAGGCACATAGAAAAAAATCTCTGTGTAACTCCTTTACTCCAAAACTCTGTGGTAAAAAAAAACACCACAGAGCCACCAAGAACAGAGTGGAAACGCAGAGAAAAGCTAAAACTACTTTTTTCTTGCAATCACTTTTTGGGCTGCAGCAACAATATGGGCTGCATCTAACCCATATTTTTCCATTAGTTGAGCAGGTGTTCCACTTTCTCCAAAACTATCGTTTACTGCAATATATTCTTGTGGTAATGGATTGTTTTTAACCAATACTTGTGCAACACTATCTCCTAACCCACCTAAACGATTGTGTTCTTCGCAAGTTACCACACAACCTGTTTTTGTAACAGATTTTAAAACAGCTTCTTCATCTAAAGGCTTAATGGTATGTATATTAATAATTTCTGCACTAATGCCTAAAGCTTCTAATTGTTCGCCAGCTTGTATGGCTTCCCAAACTAAATGTCCAGTTGCAATAATGGTTACATCTGTACCTTCATTTACCATCCAAGCTTTACCAATTTCAAAAGGTTGATTTGGATCTGTAAAAACTGGTACAACAGGCCTGCCAAAACGTAAATAAACTGGCCCTTCATAATTAGCTATGGCTTCTGTTGCAGCTTTGGTTTGGTTATAATCGCAAGGATTAATAACAACCATTCCTGGTAACATTTTCATCATACCAATATCTTCTAAAATTTGGTGGGTTGCTCCGTCTTCGCCCAATGTTAAACCAGCATGTGATACTGCAATTTTTACATTTTTATTGCTATAAGCAACCGATTGGCGTATTTGATCGTACACACGACCAGAACCAAAATTGGCGAACGTAGTTGCATAAGGTATATGACCTGCAATAGATAAACCAGCAGCAATACCAATCATATTGGCTTCTGCAATACCACATTGTACAAAACGTTCGGGGTTTTCTTTAATAAATGTGTCTATTTTTAAAGAGCCAACTAAATCTGCACAAAGGGCTACCACATTTGGGTTGGTTCTACCGAGTTCCGTCATGCCTGCACCAAAACCAGAACGTGTATCTTTCTTTTCTGTGAACGTATATTTTTTCATTTTTTATATGAGTTATCTTGTTATTCAACTGCTTTGGGGGTTTAAGAACCACCAAAAGGTTTTTTACTATTTTGTTTAACCAGTTTCGGGGTTTTGAAAACCGCCAAAAGGGTTTGTTTTAATAATCGCCTAGAGTTTCTGTTAGTTGAGCTAAAGCTGTTGCCAATTGCTCATCGTTTGGTGCTACACCATGCCATTTGTGGCTGCCCATCATAAAATCTACACCAGCACCCATTTCGGTTTTCATCATAATAGCTACAGGAACCCCTTGTTTACTTGCTGCTTTTGCAGCTGCTAAGGTGGTTACAACTTCTGCCATATTATTACCATCCATATGCATTACTTGCCAACCAAAAGCTTTGTATTTTTCGCCAAGGTCTCTGTTACTCATTACCTTTTCGGTTGAGCCATCAATTTGTTGCCCATTTACATCTACAATAGCAATTAAATTATCAACTTTATGATGTGGTGCAAATTGTACTGCTTCCCAAACTTGACCTTCATTTTGCTCTCCATCGCCCATTAAAACATATACAAACCCATTATCATTTTTTAATTTTTTTGATAACGCAGCACCAATACCAACAGACAATCCTTGACCTAAAGACCCAGAAGACATACGAATACCTGGTAAATGTTCATGCGTAGTTGGATGCCCCTGTAAACGAGAATTTAGTTTACGAAAAGTTGCTAACTCTTTTACATCAAAATAGCCAACCCTTGCTAAAACACTGTAAAAAACTGGTGAAATATGCCCATTTGAAAGAAAAAATAAATCTTCTCCTGTGCCTTGCATATTAAAATTAGTGTCTATGTTCATGGTATTAAAGTACAAAGCCACCAACACATCTGTACAACCTAAAGAACCACCTGGATGGCCACTTTGGCAACCATGTACTTGGCGTACAATATCTCTACGTACTTGTGAAGCAATTTTTTCTAATTGCCCAATATCTGTAATTTTTTCTTTCATGTGTAAATCACTTTTAATTTGCAGCATTTGGCTGCTTATATTTTGTAACAAGGAATGAATGCCTAAATAATCATTTGCGTGGGTATGCAGTAGTTTATAGGCATTTCATTTTTTATTATAGTATTTATTAATCCAATATTTATTACGCTATTGTTAAATTTCTCACGGAAAACACAAATAGCAGTGAAAACAAGTCCTTTGGTACTGGCATGATTGAACAGTTGATAAAGCAGTTGCGTGGCTCTATTGTTTATGATAGTACAAACGAAAAAAGGGTAACTATGTCAATTCCTTTAATTTAG
>JBIKRV010000090.1:0-2889 GCA_044348985.1 Chitinophagaceae bacterium | reverse complement strand
GTTCCAGCAGACGGAACACTATCAGCTTTAGTAAGTTTTTTCATCTTTAGTTTATTAATTTAGCTTTTGTCCAAGCGGACGAATTTCAAATTCCAAAACGGCACAAAGCCCTGTTCGTTGTAAGCAACCCTGGTGACACAGTAAAAGTAATTCTCAAAATGAAATTATTAAACACCCAATTAATTCTTAAAAATAGTCCTCCTAAAATGCAACAGATTAAACACTTCTTTTGTCATAACTATTATTTACAAATAAATATCAATTATTATGAAACCAATATTCTTCTTACTAATCGTCCTAGTAAGTTGTAAAAAGACACAAGTAAACACATGTTCGTTAGACCCTTGTGATACTAGGAGACTAACTATTATGACAGCCGATAATTGGACAGGTACGCTAGGGTACTACAATGACATTAGAAAGTGGGCTGTAAATATTCCAATCCCGAATACTACTGACGGTCTACGTACATGCATAATTTGTTCAGACATTCCTGATAATTTAAAGACAATTGGACGTAGCGTTACAATCAGTGGTGAACTAAAAGAAAGCTGCAACAATCCTTCCCCTGAGATTGGAGGACAAGAAATTTATTACATCAATCCAACTTTAATAAAATGAAAAAATATTTTCTACTACTTACACTCGTAATAACTATCAAATTAAATGCTCAAATCAAATATGATGATGGTGGTATCAAAGACACAGGAAGTCCGATAGGTGAATTTGTGGCACAAGGTAATGCTTGGAATAACAGATTCATAACTTATTTTTTTGCAAACACTACAAATGATATAAACCCACAAGCTACGGCACGGGAACAAGTTAGAACTGCATTTAGAACATGGCAAGCACAAACAAGACTTTACTTCATTGAAGTTTGCAATGCTGCACAAGCTGACATAGTAATCCTTTGGGGTGAAGGAAACCATGGTGACAACTTCCCGTTTGATAATGGAGGAACTCCGCAGGGCAATGTACTTGCACATGCATTTTTCCCTCCACCAAATAATGGTAACCTTGCAGGTGATATGCATTTTGACGACTTTGAGCAATGGACAGAAATATTTCAAGCTTTGGGTCTCCCACCATTTGACTTACAAACAGTTGCTCTACATGAAATTGGTCATTCACTTGGTTTGAACCATACAACAGTAGCAGGCTCAATAATGGAAGCTGTATATGATGGTAGCAGAAGAAATTTAGGTGCAGATGACATTGCTGGCATAAGAAGCATTTATGGTAATCCTGTTCAATTTATTACAGGTCCAGCTACATTTGGTCTTACAGGTAATTACGGCATTGCTGAAGTATTACCAGCAGGTTTTAACATTACTTGGACTGTAAACAATCCTTGTATTACATTATCAGCTAATGGTGCCAATGTTACTTTAAATAACTC
Source organism: Chitinophagaceae bacterium (assembly GCA_044348985.1). GTDB lineage: Bacteria > Bacteroidota > Bacteroidia > Chitinophagales > Chitinophagaceae > UBA1930. The sequence continues at coordinate 1,487 of JBIKRV010000090.1, read as the reverse complement.
TGGCTTTAATGGAAACTTTGAGTTAACAGCTACTATTACAAACGGTTGTGGGACACTTACATTCACTAGACAGATTTCTACTAATCCATATCCTAACTTTAGCTTAAGCAATTATACAATAGGTTTGGATTGTAATATAATGACAGTTAAAGCAAATTTACCATTAGGACACACAATTACATGGACAACTACAAATGGGCTATTAATTAATGGATTTGCCTCTCCTTATACTACTACCTATGACAATAGCGTTGAAATATCTGCAACGAATGGACAATCGGGTTCAGTTTCTGCAACATTAGGTAGTGGCTTATGCTCAATTCAAGCAAATAATAACGTAACATATTGCCCTTGTTTGCCTTGGGATAACCCAAATCCAACTATAATTTATGCTCCCAATTTTACTTCAGAGCCCTTAATAGCACAAGTAGATGAGCACCCTGAAGGTGCATGGACTTACCAATGGTACATAGATGGTCAGTTAATTTCAGAAACGTCTACAGGTTATTTGTGGACAAATAGTTGGCCTTGTATGGGTAATCCAAGAAATTTAGAAGTAATTGCTGTAACGTATTGTGGTCGTAGTATTCCTGTAAATGTTGGAGAAATATTTTTAGAATGTTGGAATTACAGACAACAAGCTACAAATAATGATGCAATAAAATTATTTCCAAACCCAGCTACAAACACAATATTCATATCACTTAATAATGAAGACAAACACATTAAAGCATCAAGTAAGCTAAATAACATTTCTCAAATTGCAATCTTTGACAATTTAGGTATCTTAAGACTAAGAAAAGTATTTGCAAATAATTCCAAACAAGTTCAAGTTGACATTAGTAAACTTAATACTGGTATCTACTTTCTTGAAGTCTTTGATGGCAAAACAAGACAACGAAAACAATTTATTAAAAAATAAAAAACTCATAAAGCGTTCAAGATTTTTTGAACGCTTTATTTTTATAAAACCAAAAGGGCAGCTTACAACAAAAGGTTTGGCGTTATTGCTGCTTGACGAATGAGCAATCAACAACAAATCGCTATTTAGCTGTTGTTCTCAGCTTGACCCAACGCAACTCGGCTGACCATTTTTAACATCAACTAATTATCTTTAATCAACACCAGTTCCAAGCTTGACAGAACGCTATGCAGCCACAACGCCAAGCCTCGAACGTTGGCTGTAATTTTATAAAAAAAAATTTCGTCTAAAGTTTTCTAAACTTTAAGTTGCTTTAATTCTGTGCAGACAAACAACGTTTAATTTTTTAGTTGTTTCGATTCTTTTAGCTTTTTGCTGTTGTTTTTTAGAGTATGTTTTTTTGTTTTAGCTTCACTCCTTTCCAGCTCAAAAAAACTACAGCCAACATGAACTGTGTAAAAAACCAAATAAAAATTGATTTTTTTTAAGGTTTAGGTGAACAATAATTTGGTTGATACAAACTATTGTTTTTTACTACTGCAAAAACCTGTTTTAAAAGTTTATT
>JBIKRV010000089.1:0-2913 GCA_044348985.1 Chitinophagaceae bacterium | reverse complement strand
AAACTTTTAAAACAGGTTTTTGCAGTAGTAAAAAACAATAGTTTGTATCAACCAAATTATTGTTCACCTAAACCTTAAAAAAAATCAATTTTTATTTGGTTTTTTACACAGTTCATGTTAGCTGTAGCCTTTCTTCTTCGCTCTAATTTATTTAGCAAATTGCCAACTCTGTTTAACTCAAACTTTGTAAGTTTGTTGCTTAATTGTAAATGTAATGTCAAACCTATTAAGGGCAATAAAATCAATAGTTGAGAACCCAATAATTCAAGTCAAAGATTACTATACTGGTCGTAATAGAGCAAACTCTGTTGGTGAAGCATTTGAAAACTATATTAGAGATGTTTTTGCAAATTCTTTCGATTTGTCTGAAACCGATAGATTACATAAGTTCAATGAAGTATTTTCATACTTAGGTAACCAAAATAACCCACCTGATATAATTCTTAAAAATGGGGATGCCATAGAAACTAAAAAAGTGCAAAGTCCCACAAGTGCATTAGCATTAAATAGTTCTTATCCTAAAGCTAAACTTTTTGTTGATAGTCCAATGCTTACACAGTCTTGTAAGACTTGTGAAGATTGGATTGTAAAAGACATTATCTACGTTATAGGTCATACAAGTGATACCGACATTAAGTATTTATGGTTTGTTTATGGGGATTGCTTTGCTGCTGATGCATCAGTTTATGAGAAAATTAAAAATATAGCATAGACAATGATAGTAACAAATACAAATTATGACGATACTTTGATTAAAATTGAACAACTAAAACATTCATTAAACGTAGTTCAAGAAAGTATAAAAAATCAAATTCCGCAAGGAATAACTAACGAATTTGATAAGTCAAAATCTAGACTTCTGAATTGGATTGATGAGATTGAAATAACACTTAACGAATTTAAAATTAAAGTAAATGAGTAGCAGTTTAAGGTTTCAATTTTTTCCGCGGTCTCAGGGAATTAATTCTCAAATAAAGTCTGTTATTTCTTGCTTTGAACTTGAGATTGACAAAATAAAATCCCCTGAAAATAATCTATCTAGTAACCAAGTTTTAGAAGTAATTAGACCACACCTTGAAAAAATAAATTTTACAGTAGAAACAGGAAAATCAAAACTCCAGAAAATAAGTATCCCTGTTTTATTTGGTTTTGACAATGTAATCGATAAATCATTTAATGCTGATGCTGTAAGTGAAGATGGAAAAATAGTGATAGAAGTAGAAGCTGGAAGAGCTACTGAAAATAATCAATTTTTGAAAGATATTTTTCAAGCTTGCATGATGTATGAAGTTGAATATCTTGTTATTGTTGTAAGAAATGAATATCGTGGGCATAAAGATTTTGAAATCATTTATACTTTTTTAGAAACTCTATATATTTCCAATAGACTTCATTTGCCACTTAAAGGAATTCTTTTGATTGGGTATTAGTTGCGTTAGGGATTGAAGTGGAAATCCTTTTTGTGAGGAACGAACAAAAAGATTGTAACGAAAAGCCCGACCCGAAGGGAAACGCCCAAATTAATTTACATTTTTCACTGGTACTGGCAGCTTAGATTTAGGCTTTTCAAGTGCAGGATTTGATGTTATTTGGGCTAACGAATACGATAAATCTATTTGGGAAACCTACCAAAAAAATCATAAAGGCGTTTATTTAGACAAACGAAGTATTACTGATGTTCCTACAAATGAAGTTCCTGAATGTGATGGAATTATTGGTGGACCACCTTGTCAAAGTTGGTCTGAAGCTGGTGCTATGAGAGGCATTGGCGACAAACGAGGACAACTTTTTTATGACTTCATCAGAATACTTGCTGATAAACAACCTAAATTTTTTCTTGCAGAAAATGTGTCTGGGATGTTGTTAGATACACACAAGTCTGCATTAGAGAATATTAAAAATATGTTTCGTGAATGTGGTTACAATTTGTCATTTCAAATGCTGAATGTCTCTGACTATGGTGTGCCACAAGATAGAAAACGAGTTTTTTTTGTTGGCTATCGCAACGATTTAGGAATTGAATTTAAGTTTCCTGAACCAACAACTTTAGAAAATAAAATTCCACTTATTAAAGCAATTGGTGATTTGAAAGATAATGTCTTACCAGCACAAAAAGGAAATATAACTAATGGTAAAAATTGTCTTGTGTCAAACCACGAGTATATGACTGGTGGATTTTCTACAATTTATATGTCAAGAAATCGTGTTCGTTCTTGGGATGAAGTTTCTTTTACAATTCAAGCTGGTGGTCGTCACGCACCTTGTCACCCACAAGCACCAAAGTTTCAATTTGTCGAACAGAATGTAAGAATTTTTGTACCTGGTCAAGAACATTTGTATCGTAGATTAAGTGTCAGAGAATGTGCAAGAGTTCAAACTTTTCCTGATAGTTTTAAATTCTACTATAAAAATATTGCTGATGGTTACAAAATGATTGGCAATGCAGTTCCTGTTCGTATGGCAAACGTTTTGGCCAAGAAAATTTTAAGCGATTTGTCTGCTGTAGAAACCAAACGAATTCCGAAAGTCAAACGTTGGGAAACTGTGTCAAATATGATTGATAATTATGTTGTAGCTGTTTAAAATTTTAGATTTTTCGCTAAGGTTACAGCTAACGCATAGGGCTTGGCGATGGCTGGGAAATAGCGACTGGTCAGCTTGGAACCAAAGCCCAATAAAGTTCAAAAGATAAATATAACCTACAGTTGCTTATTAAAGTTATGTCAGACGAAACAAAAGTTGAAAAAAGTACAAATGCTGAGGCTTCAAATGTCAGCCCAGCTAACGCCAAACCTAATCCTATGTTTACATTTTATTAAATTTATTGGTCGGAAGAATAACAAAAATTGAAAGAACAAAGGGCGGAATAAGATGGTAAAACCTAATAGGCATAAAAGCCTTTCTAACATGATA
>JBIKRV010000063.1:0-10821 GCA_044348985.1 Chitinophagaceae bacterium | reverse complement strand
CTCGTTTCGGTTCTTCTAAGTTTTTTGTATTGCAGTTTTAGAGTACGTTTTTTTGTTTTGACACCACTCCTTTCCAGCTCAAAAAAACTACAGGCAACAAAAGGTTTTACGTCAGCAGGGCTGACGGTTCAAGCCTCTCAACTTTTGTATTTCAATGTAGCTTTTGTTCTTGGCTTGACCGAACGCTATTCAGCAGTAGAATTTGTTTGTAACTACATATCTTTATTCAACACCAGTTCCAAGCAGGACGACTAAAGCCGTCCTGCCAACGTAAAGCCTGGGACGTTGTAGGAAACCGTAGGGGAAACCCTAAAAAATTTAACAGTACTTGCCGATATATATTTATTAATTTTAAATTTAAAAAAAATGAAACAATTAGTATTTTCAATCATCGCAGCAGTTTTTATGACAATGTCAGTAAACGCTGCAACAACGACTAACCAAATTTCTTCACAATCTAAAACTTTTGTTAAAGCAATTACAAAAGACAAAGCAACTTATAATGTAACATATAATATAAAAGAAAATGTAGGATGGTGTTGGGTAGAATGGACAGTAACTATTACTTGGTCGGATGGAACAACAAGCAGCTATAGTGGCACCACAGGTAGTGCAAGTGGTTGTGGGGCAGCAGTACAATCTGCTCTAGGTACGATTGGGCAAATTCTAGACGTGGTATTGCCTTAGTTATTTGTTTTGAAAGCATTCGGCAAGTACTGTTTTTAAAAAATTAAAAAGAAAAAAATGAAAAATTTAACTTTAATAATATTGTCAATTTTAATAATTGCAAAGTCAAAAGGCCAAGACACAACACAAGGATTTTTAAAATATAATGTGGTAAAAAATTATTTTCACGAAATGCCTAGTGGTAAAAAAGAGCTTTACGACACAAAAAATTATTCAGCAGTTCTTTATTATAAAGGCAACGAGATTTTATATAAAGAAATTAGCGGTGAAATAAAAACACAAAACGAGGAAAAAAGACTATCAAACGGTGGTATTACAGTTATTCCTGTAGACATTGAAAAAACACAATCAGTTGTTTATAAAAACTATCTATCAAATGAAATAGTTTATTCTTTTTCGGGTGTACAAGGCAGGTTAGGGAATTTTTTAAAAGATACAATTAGAATTCAAAATTGGGAAAGTACTACAAATGATTCTTTAATAAACAATAGAAAATGTACAAAGTTTTATTTAAAATCATTCTACAATACAAATTGGACAGCTTGGATTGATTTAAACACACCCTTCACAGATGGCCCTTGGAGGTTTTCTCATTCACCCGGGCTTATTGTTGAATTGATTTCTGATAACGATACCCAAAAATATACATTGCAAGAAATTAATTTAAGTACAACCCTTGAAAATAAATTTTTATACCCAGAAGAAATAAAAAGTGCCAAAGTCTATAATAAAACCGATTACGAAAAGATTGAAAAAGAAAAAAAGGAGCGTATTAGACTAATTATGGAGCAAAATAACAAACAGAACCAAACTCAGCAATGATAAAACTAATATTCAATATTTTTTTTCTATTCTTATCCTTTCAAGTTTTTAGTCAGAATAAGCTTGAAGGAATTGTTATTGATAGTTTGAATAACCCTGTGGATAGAGCTACAATTCAAATTAAAAAATCAGAAATTTTATTAAGAACTTTGCTTAGTGATAAGAATGGTAACTTTTCTTTCTTGTCAAACACAGATACTACACAAAGAATCAAACTAATTGTAAGCCATATATCGTTCAAAAAACAAGAATTAGAAATTGATATGAAGGAGTGGAAATTTAGCAAGTTGAAAATTGTATTAAACTTAAGTAAACAAAACTCCTTACAAGAAGTGGTTGTAAAAGCTTTACCAATAAATGTGAATAATGATACTACAACTTATCGATTAAAAGCATTTACTAATGGAACAGAAAAAACTTTAGAAGATGTAGCAAAAAAATTACCAGGTATGATAGTGAATGATGATGGTTCATTATCATTTAAAGGAAAAAGGTTAACAAAAATTCTAATTGAAGGAGAAGATTTACTTTCAAATAAAACTAAACTACTATCGAAAAATTTCCCTGCTGATTTACTAGATAACATACAAGTAATAGAAAATTATAATGACAATAAAATTCTAAAAGATTTTAATCAAGGTGACCAAACAGTTATGAATTTAAAATTGAATAAGCGGAAGCTAAAAGTAGCATTTGGAGAAGTAGGCTTATCCATCGGCATTACAAAACGACAAGATTTTAATGCAGTAATCTTTTCACTATTGAATAAAACAAAGTCAGCTACAATAGCTAATTATAACAATATTGGAAAAGACAACATTCAAGTAGCAAGTATAAACATTGATAGTGACGATGCTTTTCAAAAAATATCGAATTTTAATTTTCAAAATATTGTTAATTTACCTGAAAACATAATAAATCCTTATCTATCATCATTGCCTTTACCATCCCAGCGTTGGTTTTTTAATAACCAAATAAATTTCAATAACCAAACAAATTTCAATTTATCAAAAAAAATAAAAACAAAATTATCTACATCATTTCAAAATGATGACGTTAAAATAAATTTCAATAGACAATCCAATTATTTTCAACAAGCTCTAAATTTTAATATTATTGATACTATTAACAATCAGTTTAAGCCACTAAAATTAAAATTTAATTTACAAAACGATTTCGACATTTCAGATAACAGTCAACTTCGGTTTATTTTGCAATTTGATTTAAATAAAAATAAATTTTGGAATACACAAATAAATAACCAACTTAATGTAAATTCAATTAATGCAGGGCAGCTTAAAAACAACTTACAGTCTTATTTTATTCTGTTGGATTATGCTAAAAAATTAAATCAAAAAAATATAATTTTAATCAATTCCTACTTTAGTTTAAAAGTTTTAAATCAAAACTATAAAATTCTATCTGATAATTTTGGTTTTAGTCTAATTGGCATCAATGGTTATAACCCTATTAATCAAAAAAATTATTCAAAAAATTCATTTATTGGAACACAATTTCAAATTCTTAATAAAAAAAATAATTATGTAAGCAGCACATATTTTGATATACAGGGAAACTTTACGGAAAGAGATAATTTATTAACTCTTGAGTCAAATAACTCAAACGATAGTATTTATAAAGCATCTCAGCAATCTGATAAAAACATTATAATAACTACTAAAATTGGTTACAAAGGGACATATAAACACAATAGAATGAAACTTATTAATTCTGTTGAATTAGGTAGCGTTAATTGGGAGAATAACCTTGAATTGATAAAAAATAGAAAAATAGGTTTTATAGGTAATCTAGAATTAAATCTTTCACAACGAATTAGCAAATATGTCTCAGCTTCAATTATAGCAAGTGCAAAACGATTATATAACAATAATCATCTATTGAATGACTCATTTATGCTAATAAGCAATAATGAATTAATGCGATACACTTCAATAAATTTATTGAACGACCAGTACAATTTAGGTTTGAACTTGTTTTTAATAAATAAAAAATTACTATTTATTTCACTTAATAGCGGAATTTCATATCAACCACAGGGTTTTCTAGGCTCAAATAATTTATCAAACTCATTAAATTTTATACAGAATAAATTCAAATTTTTATCAAATAGCACAAAATTTATTACTCTTCAATCAAAATCACCAATATTAAAACTGAAAAGTAGAATTGAATTAAGTAGTTCACTCCTTAGTCAATCTTTACCATTCTTTGAGAAAGAAAATTTTTTTTCACGATTCAAAAATTTAACAACAACAATAGAGTTAAAATATGTAACTGTATTTAAAACTAAATTAAATGGAGAGGTTGGTACTAAATTTATTAATTCAAACAGTTCACGTTTTTTAAACTCAACTGTTTTAAACAACTTTACAAATATTTCATTAATAAACTTCACTAAAGTATTTTACAAATATAAAAATACAAGCAACATATCAATATTTTATTCTAATTACAATTTAAATATAAATAACGAACCATTGCGTTTAAATTTTATTGACTTTGAAATTAGTTATTCAATACCAAAAAGTAACTGTCAATTAGAAATTTTAGCTAAGAATTTATTAAATCAAAGAAACTATAACCAATTTAATATTAGTCCACAATTTCAAAACAATACTAGCTATTTATTATTTGGAAGAAGTATTGACTTGTCAGTAAAATTTAAACTTTAGGAATTTAAATATATTGCATTAGAACGGCTTCCTACAACATTGGGTTTTGTGCAAATTGGGCAGAAGAAATAACAATCGGCTTTTTCAGCACTACACTACTTCAGTTCCAGCTAGACAAACATCATTCAGCATTAGTTCTTATCATCAACTTTTATTAACTTTACTCAGCAGCGGTTACGGGCAGACGGAATACTAATTCCCAACCTGCACAAAGCCCTGCCCGTTGTAGGCAACTTTATAATTTAGTTTTCTCAACTTGTGTAACAACATAATAATTACAATCGTGACAGACACAACGCAAAAGTTTAAACAGCTTTTTTTTGCTTAACAGCATCAAATTTTTGGCTCATCAGCATCGTAATTACGTTTAGTTTTTGTAGTACTGGCTTCGCTCCTTTTCATTTTGGCAAAGCAGCCTACAACAAAAGGTTTTGCAAAAGTGTGGCAGACGAATCTACACTTCAACAATTGAAAAAAAATGAACTTCAGTTATCAGCTTTCCAGAATAAATCCAAGCTGAAGTTGTTAACTTCAACTTTAAAATAAAACCAAACTCCTGTCCCAAGCTTGACGCAAAGCTAATGCCACACCTTCGCAAAGCCTGGGACGTTAGTGGCAATATTCCCTAAATTTGACACAACGCAATTATCCAAAAGTCCAAACTATGTATGACAAAACGCAACCAGCCAACCCTTCGCATACAGGCACATTTGCAAGGCACACAAAACCCAACGCACAGAAGCCAACCTTGCAAAAGAGCCTGTATGCAGCCCTCGCACAATGACAAGCCGCATCCCTCAAAAATTAAATAATAATTTTTTAACGATATACCAAGCAACATTTTTTACTTTTAGCATATCCAATTTTAAAACATTAGACATGAAAAATCTTTTCCTCTCTCTTATCACTATTACGGTACTATCTACCCTAAGTTGCAGCAGTTGCAAAAAAGAAACCCCTAACCCTAACAACTTACCACCTACTACACAAACTGGTGCTAACACCTTAGGCTTTACATTAAATGGGCAGCCTTGGACACCGCAAGGAAATAATGGAACCGCCAATTTGAGTATTGATTTTGACTCTGGTATTAACAATGGCGTTTTTGGAATTTCAGCATACAGAATACCAAGTAATGGCAATAGAGAATATTTTGGCATAGGAATGAAAGACAGCGTTAATTTTTATACAGCACCATTCATAATCAGTTTATCAAACAGTAGTCTCTTTAGAATTAGATTTGAAAATAGCAATTGTAGTCTTTTTTCAAATGATGTAAATACTAATGTTACAGGTACACTTTCGGTAAATAAGTTAGATAAATCTGCACGCATTATATCTGGAACATTTAATGCAACTCTTTCAACAGCAGGATGCGACACTATCAGAATTACTGATGGTCGCTTCGATATGAAATTTTAAAATCAATCACTATAAAACCAATCAAAATGAAAAAACTTCTAAAAAAGCATATGCTATTGCTATGCCTTGCAATTACACTATTTGTACAAAAAACAAATGCACAAGTAGACACCAGTACCACCCAAAAATTACTGCAATACATTTTTCAAAACATTGACAAAAGTCAAATTTCCACAAACTTCTTAGAAGAATACGGTTGCCCCATTTTACCCATGGCAACCTTTAACGGTACACTCACAGATAGCAACCGTATAGATATGAACCTGTGGCGTACCCTATATTTCCAGTTACAAACTGGTTATACGGGTAGCAGTACCAACCCTTTGCCAGCAATAACTTCAGTTAATACTGCTATTAAGCAACAAATAGACGATACCTTACTCATACCCATACCATTGTTAATTGCCCAATATAATACCGTAAGTGGCAATGCTTTTACCAGCAATTTATTAAGTTATAACAGTGGTACAAGGCAAATAGCCGATGTTAATGGCAGAAGCCAAAGCCCTTATACAACAAAAAATTTATTTGCTGCCAGCCCAAATACCCAGCAAACCTTTACAGGTAGCGAAACCTTTGTAATACCTAGCAGTTTGGTATATAATACCACTAACAAGACCATTAGCCAAATACAAATAGATTTTGCAGATGACAATGGGCTACAAACTCTAACTATTGGTAGCCCCATCACTATCAATTATAGCGATACTGGTTATAAGCGATGGTCGGTTAAAATCACCTTGAGCGATAATAGTGTACTACAATGCTATAACGAGTTTTATGTACACAAGGCAGCCAATATTGGTGCAAGGTTTGCCACTAACCAAACCGTTGTACCAGCTTGGGGGTTTATAAATCCAGTAAATGGCGTACACAGTGGGGCTATTGTTACTGTAAATTATAGCAACCTAAACAATACCAATACTTTACGCAAACCTTTAATAGTAGTAGAAGGGTACGATGTAAGCAGAAGAGCAAGTAGATTACAAGATAATTATTCTTTCAGAGATTTCATTGCAGGAATCAATGCACCGTTTGATGCAGGTTATGATTTCAATGATGCATTAGACAATACAGCTGGTTACGATTTGGTATTCATAGATTTTAGGGATGGTGCAGATGATATAGTACGTAATGCCGCCATAGTGCAAGAGGTTATTAATCGGGTAAATGCTAACAAAGTAAACGATACTAGGTTTGGTAATATTCGCCAGCAAAATGTAGTAATGGGTTTAAGTATGGGTGGGCTTTGTGCAAGATTTGCCCTAGCTAATATGACCAAGAACTTCCCCAACACACCTACCGAAACACGCCTATTAATAACCCACGATAGCCCACACCGTGGGGCAAATGTACCTTTAGGTTTGCAGTATATGATACGTATGTTAGGGGGCTTTCAACTATTCAACACCAATGTTTACGACATTTACCCAGATTATGATGATGCCATCAATTTAATGAATGCACCAGCCACTACACAGTTGTTATTATACAGTGCTACTTCTGCAAACACATTTACTAGCAATGCTTTTTTAGATGCTACCTATCGCCCAATGATTACGTTTGCCCCAACTGACCCTCAGCCCACTTATCGTTTTATTGCCACAGCCAATGGCAATGAGTGTGCAAACCCTTTGTTTAATCCGGGCAAAACCTTTATAAATATTGGTGCAGGTGTTAGTGCTGGCCTCAAACTCAAATTTCCATTTTTCAAAATACCAATTGTAACCTACCAATTGGCAGCAGAGGTAGAAGCTTATGCTTTACCCAATGCAGGTGCTACCAACAAAATTGCAAGGGTTTACACTATTAACAACCTTAAACTATTTGGCTTAATTGATATTTTCAAACAGTTATATGATAATACTGCTTATGCACCAGGCAGTCATTTGGCAGTAGATGGCGTACCAGGCTCTAACTATCCATTAATTAATTTAGATGCCTTAGATCAAATAACAACGCTACCAAACTTCTCAGCTAATTTAAGTTTTCAAATTCCCATTATTAAGCCACTTACTTTTTATTTTGATGCGTATGCTTATAACCAAGGCGTAGCCATCAATTTCACATTTGTACCAGTAGGAAGTGCTTTAGATGTAAGCCCATATACGACACCAGTTTTTTCACAGAAATATGTAAATGGCACTAACCAAAGTTATCCATCCACCAGTGAAACTTTTATAGCACAAGAAACCGTACAGAACAATGCAGCCTTGACCAATAATGTTCATATACGCTTTACTGCCCGTAATTCACAATGGCTGTTTAATGAAATGGAAAACTTGAATAATAATCTTAATTGTTCTAATGAGTGTTCAAATCCATTCACCATTGTTGGTGATGACCCAGTTTGCACCACAAAAGTATTTTCATTGTCAAAACCAGTTCAAAGGGGTGCTACAATTACATGGAGCGTAACACCATCAACATTAGCGTCTGTTACAAGTACTGGTAATCAAACTACACTTACCAGATTAGGAAATGGGGACGTTACATTAACAGCAACAATTAACAACGGTTGCCCAAATACAAATGCAACTACCATTGTGCATGTGGGTGTACCACCTGCACCAACACAAATGTATTTTAATGGTGTTGGCTACAGTAACTATACCCAAGATCTTTGTCTTAATCGAATAGTAAACTATGAAATTTTGGTTGACCCCGTAGCAGGTGCAAGTTCTTATTATTGGAGCATTGGTGCACCCAATGCAGTTACATTAAATTCTGGGCAGGGTTCAGATGTCATTAATGCAACCGTTTATGGTACTACTGGCAGTTCTTTAACATTTGCAGTTCAAGCGGTAAACGCTTGTGGTACAGGTTATCCAATACAGGTTGATGGCGAAGTTTGTGGTTTTGGGCTAGAAAGAAATAGTTTTGCCGCTTCACCAAACCCAACCACAGGCGATGTACAAATAGAAGCCTTAGCAACAGACAAAGCCACCACTATAAAAGAAATACAGGTAACAGATAAGTTTGGCAATATTAAAAAGACTATCAAACTCAATACAAGCCCTAAAAAGCATAAAATAAACATTGCCGATTTACCAGCCGATGTATATATCATCCGTATTTACGATGGTAAAACATGGGTAAGCAAAAAAGTCATCAAAAACTAAACAACATATTTTCAAAACAATGTGGGCGGCTGAAGGCCGCCCATTTTTTGTGATTATTATTTGCTTACTTTTATCTAGTAAACAGAAATCATCACATTAAAACTTCCATCTTATGTCAGAAGTACATGAAACTGGACACACCAAAAATGTCAACAACTTTTTGCAGTTGATTGGATTTGCCGAAGGCTTCGGCACAAAATACAATCCCACCAATGAAGCCCTAAAAATTGCCAATCTTACCACACAGCAATCCGCTTGTGATACCGCTGTAAAAGCAGCCAGCAAGTCAACCAAAGTATTTGATGATTTGGTAGATAAACGCATGATAGCATTCGACCCCTTACAATCTTATGCCACACAAATAGTTAACGCCTTTTCTATTATCGATTTGCCACAAGACACCGTAAACGGTGCCATTGAAATTAACCGCAAAATACAAGGCAAAAGAGCCACCCCTAAAAAAGACAGGGATGCAAAAACAACTGCTGAAACATCTACCGAGGGCAATACAGGCAATTCAAGCTCAGCCAGCCAACAGAGCTATGACAATTATGTAACCCACTTTGGCGATTTAATAGATTGGGTAGAACTACAACCCCCTTACAACCCAAATGAACCCGAATTAAAAGTAGCAGCCTTAAAGCAATATTGGGATAAAATAGACAAAGCCAACAAAGCTGTAATAGCTGGTTTAGTACCTTACCAAAATGCATTAGCAGAAAGAGATAACTTACTGTATGCAGAAAAAACAGGCTTGGTAGATACAGCTTTAGCCGTTAAAACCTATATTAAATCAGTCTTTAAAGCCAATAGTCCACAATACAAACAAGTAGCAGGCATACCATTTACCAGACCACCAAAGGATAAATAGGTATTACACATCTGCTTTTACAATTAGAAAAAGCGACAATTTGACACAGAATGTCATAAATGAAACCCCAAAACTGACGCAACTACCACTTTTTTGAGAAAATTCGTACTTTTTTGAGAAAACGCTCAACCTGATTAAGAAAACGAACGGTTTAATTGAGAAAACTGGCACTTAGTTTTAGAAAACGATGACTTAGACCGAGAAAACGAGCGGTTGTGTAGAGAAAACGGCAACATAGTTTTAGAAAACGAAAGGTAGGACAGAAGAAACGAGCGGTTAGACCGAGAAAACCGCCACTTGGTTTTAAGAAACTGGTAGGTGGTTACAAGGTAGACTAAACCTGTTTAGCTACAGAGAATGGCACATTGCAAAGCTAAGCAAGGTCAGCCCCTTTATAAAGGCACACAAGGCAAACGCACCAGGCCAACCTTTATAAACAGGCTGCCCAGTACCAACCATCAGCAGACAGTAAAAGCCCAGCACCTACCGTGTAGACGAATACTGCCACTAACATGGGGTTTTGTGCAAGTGTGGCTGGACGAATGAAACATCAGCAACAAACCATTATTCAACTTTAGTTCCAGCTCGACGAATAAAGCCAAGCAACAGCTCTTAACATCAACAGCAAAACAAAGCCCAGCAGCAGTTCCCAGCAGACAGTACGCTATTGCCACCCCTGCACAAAGCCCTGTTCGTTGTAGGCAACTTTATAATTTAGTTTTCTCAACTTATGTAACAACGTAATAATTACAATCGTGACAGACACAACGCAAAAGTTTAAACTACTTTTTCTACTTAACAGCATCAATTTTTTGGCTCATTGGCATCGTAATTACTTTTAGTTTTTGTAGTACTGGCTTCGCTCCTTTTCATTTTGGCAAAGCAGCCTACAACAAAAGGTTTTGCAAAAGTGTGGCAGACGAATCTACACTTCAACAATTGAAAAAAATGAACTTCAGTTATCAGCTTTCCAGAATAAATCCAAGCTGAAGTTGTCAACTTCAACTTTAAAATAAAACCAAACTCCTGTCCCAAGCTTGACGCAAAGCTAATGCCACACCTTCGCAAAGCCTGGGACGTTGTAGGCAACTTTATAATTTAGTTTTCTCAACTTATGTAACAACGTAATAATTGCAATCGTGACAGACACAACGCAAAAGTTTAAACTGCTTTTTCTACTTAACAGCATCAATTTTTTGGCTCA
>JBIKRV010000088.1:0-2936 GCA_044348985.1 Chitinophagaceae bacterium | reverse complement strand
AATAAAATCATTACTTTTTTTATAAATTTTAAATTTTATTTGTTTGAAATAAGTTTTGGTGGCCACCAAATTTTGAGATGTTGTTTCTCGCCAGTAAAATAAAGCAACATATTTTGCATTTTATTGTAGTGTTTTTACTACAATTTTAAGTTTTAACTTTTTCTTTTTTGTAGCATTGTTACTAAAAGTTTTAAGTTTCACAAACCCAACTATTCTAACCTTATTTTCTGACATACCACTTTGCTTGGGGTTTGTGAGCAAAGCAAATACAATAGTTGGAAGTATTTAGCCTCGTTGTACACCTTGCCCTTTAGCTAGGCAAGGGATTAAAAGAATACAATGCTGGAAAGAATTAAATGATGTTATTAGATTAAGCCCAATTCGAACAAAACAGTTCATGTTGTACAAAGTAATAGTCCATTCGAGTGCTTTGAATTAAAAATTTCTTGATACACTAAGTACGAAGTGTCTTGGCAATAAGTTTGTTTGAAAATTGGTTGTTGAAAAATCATTTATGTCGAACTGATTTAGTGTTTTATTATTCGTAATATTTCTTGCTTTTAAACGAAAGTCGTAAATTTTATTTTTTGTCTGATATGTTACGTCAGTATCCAAGAAGAAATATTTTTGTTTCGGCGTTTGTGTTGATGGAAGATAAAAGTCTGTTGCCAACAAGATAAAAAAGCGTTTTTTAGGTTTGATTATAATTTGAAAATTATTTGCAATAAATTGATTGTTAAGTTGAAGCCCACTTTCGGTTTTCGACTCTAATAGTCTATGAGTAAATGTATTTTCAAAGTTAATTTTCCAATCAAAAGCAGTTTTAAAAAATAACGAGGTATTGAAATTGGATAAGGTATTATTTCTCAATGTGGAATTGTTAACTATGTTTTTGTAAAATTGTGCAGAATAGTCGTTTTTCAACCTTACTGTACCTTGCAAAAATGGAATGTATTTTTCGATGAGAAAATTCAATGAGAAAATTCTATTTTTTTCAGGAAAGAAAAAATATATTGATTTAGTACTATTTTGTTGAATTAGCAAGTTTGAAAAATAGTTTCCATTATTTTCGGAGTAGTTTGCACCAATATTTAACTGAAACTGCTTATAAAGATTGTTAATTATGTAAAATACACCAAGATTTTTGCTTTGCTGAATTTTTAACGAAATATCGTTAGATTTAATTATTCTATTGGAAATCAAAACTGAATTTTCTATAAGATAATCTTCTGCAAAAGGCTTTTGTTTAAAACCTGCCGAAATTAGTAGCCCTGAAAAATCATTAATTTTATAAACTATAGATAGGTTAGGCTCAATTAGAAAATTATTAGTGTCTCGGAGAGGGTTTGAATAATAATTTAACAGCCGCTGATTTACTGATGACAATGCAAGTGAAGGTGTTATTCTAAAACGTTTTAGTATCAGTTTGTAATTTCCGTTAATAAAAATACTATTTTGTTTATAGGTTGTTTGGTTCTGAAAGCCGCTAATTGATAGGCTGCTGCTGCCATTGGTACCAATTAAGTCTGAATTAAAATCTATGTCTTTTAAGTTAGTACCTATAGTCATTTGGTATTTACCTTTTGTTGTAGAGCCTAATAAATTTGATTGTAGCACAATGCAACTTTTGTTAAATTTACTTTTCTGATTATTTAAACTATACAAATTGGGTTCAATTACGGCTGGTTTAAAACTTAATAACTGTGGTAAGTTGTTAGCAGTATACTTTCCAACAAATTGTAAAGCCTTTTTGTCGGAAAGTTTAGTAGTGAGAATGAGATTTTGTTTGAAGTAAACATCGTTTGAAGTAAAAGAAGTGTTGAAATTGGCGTTGCTATTTTGCAAAACTTCGTTATTCGTTTCTATATTCTCTTCCCTTAACTGTAATGAATATTCTAAAAGCGACTTTGTTGAAATATTATACTTAATCTCTACATCTCCTCTTAATTGTACTGGTTTTTTTACAATTGAATAATTGTCTGATGTAATGAGTTGCTGTCCATTAATATTATTTATTGAAACGTTTAATTGCTCAGATGTTAGTTTATCATTAAGGTAATACAAATTGCTTTTTAAATTAATTTTCTTTCCTATTTTAAACACTGCATTGTAGCTGCTAAAAAATGAATTATTTATGTTACTTCTTTTAGAATCAATATCTGTATTAAAATAAGTATCGGGGATATATTTCTTAGCTAAAAATTCAGCTTCTCTTAATTGCTCAATGTTAGGGTTATAAGCGAAATAATCAAAAGGAGTATTGTTTATACCTACGTTATTGTAGGATACCGTTGCAAATGATTTGTATTTTTTTGAAATACCTAGAACATCTGTAGAAGCGTCAATAGCTAGTTCAGAACCGACTATGCCTAAGCCTAAATCTAAACTGCCTGAAAAATCGGCTTTTTTCTTTTTTAAGGTTAAGTTTAAAGCTACCTTATCGCCACTTTCTATTCCTTTCAATAAAGGATTGTCAGAATAGTTTTCTATAGCTTGAACTTGTTCAACCATATCTACATTAATATTCTTTGTACCAATAGTATAGTTAGAAGCAAACAAATCCTCACCATCAAGTTTTACAGTTTCAACAGATTTTCCTTTATACTTAATTTCTCCTGTGCTCTCATTTACCTCAATTCCCGGTAGTTTTTTTATTACATCTTGTATCTTCCTTTCTGTGCCGTCTCTATATGCCGAAACATTATACTTAACTGTATCTCCTTTGATTTGAAACGGACGTACTTTTGCAGTAACCACAACATCTTGTAGTTTGACTACTGTGTCTTTTACTAAAATGAAGTTGTGGGTATAATTCTTTGATGCAATAAAACTATCAATCACAAATACTTCCTTTTGATATTTATTTGCAGAAACTTCTAAAACCAATTGCTTATATTGTTTTGAAAGACTAATTGAATATACACCGTTTCTTGCAA
>JBIKRV010000087.1:0-2961 GCA_044348985.1 Chitinophagaceae bacterium | reverse complement strand
GTAATAAACTTTTAAAACAGGTTTTTGCAGTAGTAAAAAACAATAGTTTGTATCAACCAAATTATTGTTCACCTAAACCTTAAAAAAAATCAATTTTTATTTGGTTTTTTACACAGTTCATGTTGGTAGCAGTGGCTTCTACAGGTCTTCAATTTTTATCTTTTTCAATTTCGATGACATATAACCTTTGTCGTCTTGAAGTGAAGTTTTGTTCGTGTTAACATATTCTATTAATGTCTGTTTATCTGTGTCACCCAATAGAATGTGAGGATTTGTTTTATCGTCAACCGATTTAATAATACCAACTAAAAGAAATTTTGTTGGTGCAATCCATAACACTTCATCTATCCATCGTGAATAACCACCAAAATATATTCTATTCCAATATTTTGTTTTTGGATTACATAATAAAACAGCTTGGTCTACCTCTGTATTTGCTTCATAATGGTCTCCATTTTTCTCAAGATTTAACTGATAACTGTAAATGTCAATAAATTTAGAACTGTCAGATGAATAGGTAATTATTGGTTTGTAAATAGAAATGAATTGTTTATATGTGTTGAAGTCTTGCTTATAGTTATTCTCGAAACGTAAAGTGTCTTTTATTTTGAAGTCAGACAAATTGAAATTAGAAAAAGTCTTTGTCCATTTTTTAAGTTCTTTATCGAAGTACTTACTCTGTTGCAGAAGAGTTTTGTCTTGCCCAAAAGAATAATGTCCAACCGTAGTAAGTAAAAATAGAAGTGTTAGGAATTTCATTTAAGATAATAAATATTAGGGATTGTCAATTGCCATTGCCTACAACGAAAAAGGCTTGGCGTTTGTTGGGGAATTAGAATTCCGTCTGCCCATAGCTGCTGCCAAATTTATAATAAAAAGTTCATTGTGTATTCTGTTGCTTGGCTTTGTGCGTCATGCTGGATTTGCAGTTTGGATTTGCAAATAGCTGAAGATTAGTTCGTCCTGCCCAACTTGTACAAAACCCCATGTTGTACGCCGTTTTATTGTCCTACAGTTTGATAGATAGCTGTAATTGTCCCCCGAAACCAAGTTCAACTATTTTCTGCAAAGTCGAAATACGAACGTCTTTGATGTTGTTCTCAACTCTTGAAATGTAAGCTTTGTTCGTACCGCATTTGTCTGCAAGTTGCTCTTGTGTCAAACCTTGCTCAAGTCTTGCCTCGTGAATTAAAGCACCAAGTTTAAATGCTTCAAACCCTTTGTCTAATTTGTCACGTTTAGCAGAACCAATTTTGCCATAATGTTCATCTTTAAATTGGGCAAGTGTTTTAATATTTTTATTTGCTTTCATAATATTCAGTTTTAATTTTTAAAGCCTTTTCTATTTCTTTTTTCGGTGTCTTTTGGGTTTTCTTTTGAAAGCCATTTGCAAGGACAACTAAACTTCCTTCATCGAAAAAGCAAAATATTCTAAAAATGTCGTTACCGCTTTGAACCCTAATTTCAAACAGTTTGTCCGTTCCTTCTAGATGTTTAAGATATGTTTCAGGAACTTTATCAATGAGTTCAATCAAGTCAAAAGTCCAAACTATTTTGTCTTTTACTTTCTGACGTTGCTTTACAAAGAAGTCGTTAAAGTACTCCTTGTAAAAAATGATTGTCCGTATTTTTTGATTTGATTCCAGGTGTCAAAGATAGTAAAGTTGTCCAAATGTACAACTTTTTTAATCACTTTTTTTTGAAGCTTCAAGTCATGATGGTAGGCGAAAAAATGGCGTACAACGTTCGAGGCTTGGCGTTGTGGCTGCAATAGCGTTCGGTCAAGCTGGGAACTGGTGTTGAGTAAAGATAATTAGTTGATGTTAAAAATAGTCAGCCGAGTTTCGTTGGGTCACGCTGAGAACAAAAGTTGAATAACGATTTGCTGTTGAAGTTTATTACGTCAAGCAGCCATTACGCCAAACCTTTTGTTGCACGTAGTTTTTCTTTGTCACAACAAAGCTGTTGGAACAAGACAAGAAATGTTCTCGTTTTTTGATGAAACAAAAATGTCAATTTTGTCTTGGGCTTTTTTCTCTGTCATTAGATAAAGTCCTGTAGATATTGATTTGTCTAAAATTTTGTTGCCGTTTTGTCCAATGTAAAAGTAGTTTACTAAAACATTTTGGTTCATTTTAACAAATGGTAATATTCTTGTTGTGGTAAGTGAAATTATTGTTGCTTCTTTCCTAATTCCATTTTTATAAAGTTGATAATTTTTCAAAGCTGGTAAAAGTCCAATTAAGAAAAAAGGGATGCCAACTAAAAGAAATATTATTGGCATAAGATAGAACAAATAAAAAGGAAATGAGAAAGGTTTAATGTTTTTAATAACCGTTTCTCCATTGTAAATCTTAATATTTACAGTGTCTCCAGTTTTAAAAATGAGTTTGTCTGTATTTGCAAGTGTTTTGAACTTGTCATTCTTTATCTGACCATTGTCATTAAAAGTGTAGTCAATAATTTGAGGATGAAACACGTCATTAACTGTTACATTGTATTGAATCTGGACAGAACTTACAGTTGCTACTAAGTCTTTACCTTGTTTTACAATTTTATCATAGTCATACTTTTCGTAACTGTCTCTTGTCGAGTTGAAGAAAGCTATTGAAGGAATAAGGACAAAAAGTGATATGATAATGAATGCAAGTCCAATTCCTGAAAATGGATATTTAGTTTTAAAAACGTCAAATAAAAGTCTAAATGTAACTGGTCTATTTTCTTTCATTTTCTGTAAAGTTGTTTGTTTCAAATAAAATTACGTGCAACGTTCAGGGCTTTACGTTGGCAGGACGGCTTTAGTCGTCCTGCTTGGAACTGGTGCTGATTAAAGATATGTCTCGTCCTGAATTTAGTTGACTGGTTAAGGCTGTAAATCCTGTAATTTGTTTACTAAGATAAATCATCCTAAATAATGTTGATTAAAAACGTTTTTAGCCGTGTGTAGGCTAAAAATAGTTC
>JBIKRV010000011.1:0-102919 GCA_044348985.1 Chitinophagaceae bacterium | reverse complement strand
AAGAACATACTGATGACCCACAAATTACAATACAAGGGGTACTTTTCTAAAAAACGATTAATACCATCCTACACACAACTAAAATCAATTAATTTATAAAATTAAAAAATCGTTTAGGACACTATTGTTTTACTACCTATAATTTGAGTTTTGAAGATTCTTGGACTCAAAAAAAATCAAAGGGATTATCTTCTAGAAATTATAGTTTTAAAGACACCTCTAGTTTACAAGATTCTTTGAAAACACATCCAGAATGTTTAGAACGCTTTGCAAAAACAAAGAGTTTATCCGATGTTGGAATGCAAAGTCATCCAATACCAGCAAGTATTAAAGACAAAGCCAATAAAATTATTATTTGGAATCTTTTTGATAATCTTCAATTAACAGGCTGCCTTTACAATATCATGTTAGAAAAAGACAAAGGTAATAAAGATGAATGGTACGATTTTATGTTTCATAATGTAATTGCTGGCTTATATTATGCTGATAGAAAATTGATGCGTTTTAATTCAATTGGCGTTATACCCAAAGAATATATATCTAAAGATTATTATCAGTTGCAAACCATGCTAGAGCAAATACCCAAAGATCAACTACAAAAATATTATGAAACCATGCAAAAAACAGTTTTCTGGTCTAATGCAACTGAAGATGCAAAAGCCTTAAAAAGCTTAATAGCAATTTTAAATAGTGATATAGAAAAGGCAGAAAAAGAATATAACAATGCAGCTCAAAATTATATTACCAGCCATGCAGAAAGTATGTATTGTGAGTTTGCAGAACACTTTAAAAAAAAGTAACACTTTTTTATACAATCAACCAAACAATTAATTATGAGAAAAATGGTACTCATGCTGTTATTGACTATAGCAGCTATAACATCTAATGCACAATCAAAAGTTTTTAAAGAAGTAAGTGACGAAATTGCGTCAACAGTAAGAGTATTAATGCAAGATAAAACCTTGGTTGGTTACTTAACATTTACAAGATTGGAAGAAATTTCGGAAGATTCGTTCAGTTATAAGATAACAATTATGGATGAAAATTTGAATGATATAGGTACTGTAAGTTTTAAAGAAGTTAGTCTTCAATTGCATGATGTATCATTTGAAAATGATGTAATTTGCCTTTCTTACTTTAAAAGTAATTTTCTAGGTAAACAAATGAAAAACAGAAAAGAGCTTAATAAATTAACTAAAGAAGCCAAATTTTATACTCTACTTCAGTTTATGGATTTAACGGGCAAAATTTTTAAAACCAATGAAACAATTGTAAGCACCAAGCCAGATCAAGATTTATATGCTCCTGGCCCTTATTCTAAATCATTCGTTGGATATTCTAGTTTAGCACAACCTATGCAAATTGCCAATGTTCAAGAAACTGGATTCTCTGTTTTTTATGGCGATGATGAAAGCAATTATCTATCACTTTACAATTTTAAAGGAGATGAAATTTGGAAAAAGAAAATTGCGAAAGATAAACTTACTTACTTTATAATGTTCACATCGAAGAATGATATTTATTTATTAAAAGGAGGCATGTCGCTAAACTCTAACACAGATGATCAAGTGACAGGATATAATGTTAAGGATAATTCTGAAACACTTAAATATTCTTTAAAAGATAGTAAAACTGGTAATCGTTTGAAAATAATCAACTTTAACTACGACCCTATTACAAAAATGCCATACCTCACAGGAATGATTGTATCTGCAAATAACACAATTAATTACTCTCCAACTGCTAAACAATTGAATAGAGGTTTTTACAAAGGTGTTTTTACAATTAATTTCATGGGCTCTAGCAAAAAAAGCTTAGTAGAAAAGTTCTCTTATTGGTCGGACGAATCTAAAGAACCCATAATAAATACAAGAGGTAGATTTGCTGATACAAAATGTTATTTTGATGGTACACAGGCATTTAAAGACTTTGGTGGCAATACCTACTTTGTTGGAACAGGCGTTAGAAAGAAACCTAAAATTGGTTCTATGATTTCAACATTAGTTACACTACCATCTATACTTCTACCTATAATAATTGCAGGTGGAGGTTATAACAAATACTCTGCTCAAGATGCAATGATTATTAAACAAAATTCAAAGGGTGAGTTGAGTTTAGAGAATACCATTGAAGGGGAAAAAGTAAAAATTATAATGAAAGGTTCAAGCTCAGTTTCGGCTGCTGACAGAAAAAGTTACTATCATGTTACAAATGAAGAAACTAAAGCCAATTTTATTATTATGAAAGATGCTAGTAAGATTACTATTTATGATGTAAATAAGAAAAAAGTTGTTCGTACTGTTCCTTATAAAGACGGAAATGTAAGTACCAATATTTTCCCTGCAAAAGAAGGTCATATCATGGTTTCAGAATACAATAAAAAGGAAAAATATACAAGAGTTTCTATAGAGTCGTTATAATTAGATTATCAAAAAATTTGAATAAAAAGAGATGAATAGCAACGGTATTCATCTCTTTTTATTTTACATTAATCTTACTAACAATGATAAAATCAAAAACTGCCATTACAACTAACAATAGCAATTCATTAATATACAACCAATCAAAACTAGGGTAAACTAGAGTAACCATTTCAAAGTTTAAATAAGAAATATTTCTCTTCTAATACTTTAGTAAAATCGTAAAAAAATTGGGCAACATAATTGCAAATATTCTGGGTTTGAATAAATGATTAGAAAAAATCAACACTCATTCAAATATTTGGCTCATTCTTTGCCATGATTGAACATTATGGAAAAAAAATTTCAATATCTATCATCGAATATTTCTTACAGCGTAGAAGGTGTAGGGAAACCTGTTGTGTTGATACATGGCTTTGGAGAAGACAGTACAATTTTTAATTCACAAATAGATTTTTTAAAAGATTATTGTTTATTAATTGTTCCTGATTTACCCGGTACTGGTAAAAGCGAATTATTCAAATCTAACAACCAGCATCCAACATATAGTATCCAATATCCAGCATCTATTACAGATTACGCCAACTGCATATATGCATTATTACAGCAAGAAAATATCAAAAACTGCACTATGATTGGTCATAGCATGGGCGGTTATATTAGTTTGGCATTTGCAAAACAATTTCCTCAATTATTAAATGGATTTGGGCTACTACACTCTACAGCATTTGCTGATAATGAAGAGAAAAAACAAAACCGTTTACGTGGTATTCAGTTAATTGCTGATTATGGTGGTTATTCTTTTTTAAAAAACACCATCCCCAATTTATTTAGTTCAAACTTTAAGGAACAATTTCCTGATAAAGTCGAAGCGGTAATTGAAGCTAGTAAACAGTTTAGCAATGAAGCATTACAGCAGTATTCTTTTGCTATGATGAACAGGCCAGATTCAACAGATGTACTACAAGGCAGCAAAGTACCTGTTTTGTTTATCTTAGGTACTGAAGACGTGGCAGCACCATTAAACGATGTTTTGCAACAAACACATTTACCCAATTGTTCGTATATTTATGTGCTAAGCAATGTGGGTCATATGGGTATGTGGGAGGCAACAGATAAAGTAAACAGCTACTTACTTCAATTTATTCACCAGTAAAAAATTCATTTATGAAATGTATTATTCTACACCTTCTTTTACTAATGTTTATCTCAACTTTTGGTCAACGTAAATCTATAATACGTCCAATAAGCTTATGCGAAACAGCAAATGCAGGTCCAAATCAAAATATTTGTTCTGGAGGGCCAAGTGGAATAAAAATTGGATCCCCTGCAATTCAAGGTTATATTTATAGTTGGACTCCAATAACTGGATTAAGTAACCCTAATATAGCCGATCCTTTTGCGAATCCTACTACTACTACTACATATACACTCACAATGACACCTCCTAATCTATTAACTAATGGTGACTTCGAGAATGGATATACCGGTTTCTCAACTGATTATGGTATTTCACCTAATGGAGCCGGTTGTCCATTTTCAGGGAATACAGGTTCAATTATGGTCAATCCTAATCCATCAAATATTCTTTCTAGTTGGTGTGCAGGGGAAGATCATACCCCTACGGGAACTAATAATATGTTAACCATAGATGGTTCTTGTTCTAGCAATCTTAGAATTTGGTACGCATCTATTCCTGTTAACCAAAATTCAAATTACTATTTTGGAGGCTGGTGGTCTTTAAATGGCTTCGACTATTATAACATTAATACAATGCCAATTTTAAGGGTTCGCATAAATGGTGTGGATGTAATTCAAAACTTACTTCTACAAGGTACGCTTTATAATCAGTGTAAATGGTCTCCTTTTGTTAGCACATCATGGAATTCTGGCAATTCTACAAATGCCTTAATTGAAATTTATGATAATAATACAAATGGGACTGATAATGATTTTAATTTAGATGATCTCTTTTTTGGAAACTGCCCTCCTTCTACAGACAATACAACTGTAACTGTTTTAGGTGCCCAGCCAATTATAAATCCGAAAGGACCTGTTGAGTATTATGGAAATGCGGAAAATCCAGTAGCTACTGGTTTTACTTTTACTACAAATGTAACTGCCGGGCTACAATGGTATAAAGACGGGCAGCCAATCCCAAATGCTTTTGGTCAAAGTTATACTATACCTTTTTCAACTGAGTGGGCTGAAGGAGAACATTTTTATAGTGTTGGAACCCTAAGTTGCCCCCCATTAAATGATGTTAGTTTCAAAATAGTACAATGGGGTAAAGCTAACTTAACAATGCCATGGGCAAACGAATTACCAGTCAAAACGTCTCGATGGCTTTGCGAAAATAGCAATGAAACACTTCGTCAATTTGATTTAGGTTCAGGCACAACCTACAGTTGGAACATTACTCATTACCCTACACAGATTTCTTCATTAAATCCATATAACCCTAATTTCAATGCAGCTAACTTAACTATCTCAGGGATACCACTTGGTAGCTCCACTCAATATTCATTAGCTATAGTAGCAACCGCCAACCTAAATGGCTATCAAAAAATACTAGATTACGATGCCAGTATTAAACGTAATCCGGAAGTGAATAATATATATACAGTTTGTGGTAGTAATCCAAATAGTTCTTTTTATAGTTGTTATTCCACAAGTGTTACTCCTTTGCCCGTTGGCGGTTCTGGATTTGATTATGAAAATTATGATTTTGGATCCGGAATAGTAACTAGCCCAATTCAATATGCTGGCTTAAACAATATAACAATATCTGGTACTAACCCTTTAACAGGTTTTAATGTCTATTTCCCCAATAATACGGTTGTAACCAAATCTTTTTCTTATAATTTTGGAGGGTGTCGTCGTTTTATAGAAAATATTAATATTAATATGGCATGTAAGTCCATGCTAGTGCCCTCAAAGCCAACGTTAAAGAAGTCAAATGAAACCAAATTGTCGGAAATCAGCGTTTATCCAAACCCTGCATCAAGCTCTATAAAAGTTATTCCAATTAATATAATTGGAGAATATGCACAACAAATAGATATTTATACCATGGGCGGCATTCTGATGAAAAGTATTAAGCTAAATTTAACTGACGAAATCAAGCTAAGTGAAATCAATCAAGGTGTCTATTTAATAAAATATACAACTAATAAACAAGCATATTTTAAAAAGGTAATAATTCAAAAGTAATTTTATTGAAAAATATATTTTTTATATTTTCATTTGTGTTTATAAATCAGGTCTTCTCTAGACATGTAGCCGGTGGTGAACTATTTTATGAATATCTTGGTTCTGGTGTTGGTAATAATACAAGCAGTTACAGAATCACACTCCGCTTATTTAGAGATTATTATAATGCCTCTGGAAACTCTATAAATACCGGTCCATTACTACAAGCCGAAGCTGTAAATGTTGGTGTTTATGAAAACTACAATCGTATTGCTGTTGTAAATCTTCCTTTAACTGGTGGTGTAAATACGATTACTTTAAATACTGCTGCATTTCCTTGTTTGGTTGGTTCGGTAAATGTTTGTTATCAAGTAGCATTATATGTTAATACAATTGAGTTACCTATTAATAGTTCTGGATACATTTTAGCTAGGCTAGGCTGTTGTAGAATCGATGCCATTACAAATACTACTGGAGGCAATAGCATAGGCAGTACCTATATTACAAAAATTCCTGGCACAAGTACATTGCCTACTGGGTTTAACAATAGTCCGCAGTTTAATGTAAAAGACACTGCATTGGTTTGTGCTGGTAAAAATTTCAGGCTAGACTTTGGAGCCGAAGACCCTGATAATGATATGCTGGTATATGGTTTTTGTGATGCCTACACGGCTGGAAATGGAAGCAACAACATCCCTCCACCAAACTCTTTAAGCCTTGTTCCAATACCTTATATTTCTCCATTTAGTGGAAGTGACCCATTGGGCGGCCCAGGTATTAATTCAACCACAGGTGTAATTAGTGGTATAGCTCCCGGCGTTGGGCAATATGTTGTGAGTGTATGCATTACTGAAATACGAAATGGTGTTCCCTTTACACAACATCGTAAAGACTTTATACTGAAGGTGCAAGATTGCGATTATATAGAAGCTCAATTGCCCGATAAAATTATTCAGTGCGATAATTTTTCTGTTTATTTCGAAAATCAGTCCACCTCATCTTCTATTCAATCTTATTTATGGAATTTTGGAGAGCCTTCTTCTCCAAACAACACCTCTACTACACCAACAGTAACACATGTATATGCTGATACTGGAAGATATAAAGCTACATTATCTGTTACTGGTCCTAATGGTTGTGTTGGTAAAGACAGTACTGTAGTAATTGTATATCCAGGCTTTTATCCAGGCTTTACCATAAATGGAAGCTGTTACCAAAATCCTTTTATGTTTAATGATACTACAAAGGCTGTTTATGGAACAGTAAACCAATGGAACTGGAACTTTGGCGACCTCAATTCTTTTACTGATACATCAACTTTAAAAAATCCAAGTTATACTTATCCAAATGCTGGACCAAGAACCATAAAGTTTACTGTTGGCAGTAGTAAAGGTTGTGAAAAAACGATTGAAAAAACATTGGCTGTAAGTGATCAACCTTCATTAATTCTGCCATTTAACGACACACTTATTTGCAGTATCGATACACTGCCTTTAATTGCACTAGGTACTGGTGTTTTTAATTGGTTGCCCAATAATCATATCATCAACTCTAATACCAACAATCCATTTGTCTTTCCACAAGACACAACTACCTATTATGTAACGCTGAACGAAAATGGTTGTATTGCAACCGACTCTATAAAAGTAAATGTGCTACAATTTATAAAGGTTGACGCAGGTGTGGATTCAGCTATTTGCAAAACCGATACCTTTAAGTTAAAACCTATTAGCCACGCCCTTGGTTATTTATGGACTGCCTCAACTGGTGAAGCTGTTGCTGCTGTTAAATATCCTTTGGTACAACCATTGACTAATACCAAATATTATGTACAGGCCAATTTGGGTAAGTGTGAAGACAAAGATTCAATTTTTATAAAAGTTGCACCTTACCCTGTAAGCAATGCGGGAACTGATAAAAATATTTGTTTTGGAGAAAAAGCAGTTTTGAATGCAACCATTACTGGCTCATCATTTGTATGGAGCCCAACAAATGCAATGCTGAATGCCAATACATTAACGCCTACTGTAGCTCCATCTAAAAACACCTACTATATACTTACAGTAAATGACACATTGGGTTGCCCTAAACCATTTGTAGATAGCATTTTAGTAAAAGTTATTAAGCCAGTTACTGTATTTGCAGGAAACGATACTGCTATTGTCCGCAATCAACCATTACAATTAAATACGTTGGTAAATTTTGACAATGGTGTACAATATGAGTGGACTCCTTCTACTGGATTAAACAATACTGCCGTTGCTAATCCAATTAGTGTTTTAAATAGTAGTGCCAATAGTATTAAGTATAAAGTAAAAGCTACTATTCCTGATGGTTGCTTTGGTGAAGATGAAATTGTGGTGCGAATTTTTAGTACCGATCCTGACATTTTTGTACCAACAGCATTTACCCCAAATAAAGATGGCAAAAACGATGCACTAAAACCCATTTGTGTGGGCATTACCAGATTGGATTATTTTAGAATTTATAACCGATGGGGGCAATTAATTTTCGAAACCAATGAATTTGAAAAAGGCTGGAATGGTACCATTAATGGTGTAGAACAAGGTAATGGCACTTATGTTTTTATTACACAAGGTGTAGACTATACTGGCAAAGTTGTTTATAAAAAAGGCACAGTTGTTCTAATAAGATAAAACAATTTGTTGAGCATTTATCAAGTAGTTGATAAAGAGGCAGCATATCACAATAAAACTTACTCTTTAAAATATGTTTTACATTAGTTAAAACAAGCTATAAAACAGATAGCTTTCGTACATTCACGTTTTGGGAATTGAGCATTATGAAAAGAGTTGTACTAATACTTGTTATTTTGTTATTTGTTATTGCTTCCAATGCTACACACATAGCAGGTGGTGAGTTGTATTATAAATATCAAGGTCCAGGTACAGCAGCTAATACAGACAGATACCTTGTAACCATGCGTTTATTTAGGTTATGTGGGCCTCCAGGACCAAATTTCGCTGGACTAAATGGTGAAAACGTTACCATTGGTATTTATAATAATCCTAGTTTAACAAAATTATCTGAAGTAACTCTCGTTCAACAATTTACAGGCAATCCACCTGAAATTCAAAATACAAATGGTGCAAACCCTTGTTTAGTTCCATTTGTTGACGTTTGCTATCAAATTGGCACTTACCAAGCTTCCATAGAATTACCCAAAACTGCTAATGGCTATACACTTTCTTGGATTAGATATACGAGAACTTCTTTGGACAATGTATCTAATTCATCTGCCCAAATGGGGGCAACATTTACCACCAGAATCCCTGGCACAAATCAATTACCTTCTGGAACAAACGATTGCCCAACTTTTGCTGTAAGAGATACCAATACAGTTTGTAAGAACAGCAATTTTATTTTAGATTTTAGTGCTGTTGATACAGATGGCGATTCATTGTCTTATAAATTTAGCCCTGCTTATGATGGTCAAGATGGTCCATCACCACCCACACCACCACCACCATCTGTTTTACAACCTATTTCACTTAATTACTTTGCACCTTATAGTGCCACAAACCCCTTTGGCACAAATGCAACCATTAATGCCAATACAGGAATTATTAGTGGTATGGCTCCACCAAACCCAGGCAAATATGTAGTTTGTGTTACTGTTGAAGAATGGAGAAATGGTGTATTAATTAATGAACATAGAAAAGATTTTATTCTACGAGTAGAAAATTGTTCTACAGTTCAACCTTATTTAGGTCCAGATGATAGAACTTGTGATGGATTTAATTTTGGCTTCATAAATGAATCTCCAAATCCTGCCATTATTAGCTATAACTGGAGTTTTGGGGATGGCAATACCTATACACTATCTACTCCATCACACACTTATGCTGACACAGGAAGATTTTTAGTAAAATTAAAAGTTACTGCTACAGGGGGTTGTCAAGATTCTTCGTCAAAATTTGTATATGTTTTTCCAGGCTTCACACCTGCCATTAACGTAGTTGGTTCTTGTATCCAACAACCCATTCAGTTTTTTGATGCTACAACAACAGTATATGGTGTCGTAAATACTTGGAATTGGAACTTTGGCGATTTAACAACCATAGCAGATACTTCACGAAGAAAGGATTCAGCCTGGTTATTCCCATCGGCTGGTACTTATCAAGCAACTTTAATTTCTACCAATAGTAAAGGTTGTATTGATACTGCTTTTAAAACGCTGATTGTAAGAGATAAGCCCATTATTAATTTACCTTTTAAAGACACACTGATTTGTAGTATTGATACATTGCCATTGATTGCAAATACTGCTGGAAGTATAGTTTGGACACCCAATTACAATATCATTAATGCCAATTCAGCAAATCCATTGGTTTACCCAACAGATACCACCACTTATGTAATAACTGTTAATGATGGAGGTTGTGTAAATAAAGACTCTATTAAAGTAAATGTGCTCACTTTTATACGAGTTGACGCAGGTATTGATTCAGCTATTTGTAAAACAGATACGTTTAGACTTCGACCCATTAGCGATGCTCTCAGTTATATTTGGACAGCCTCAACAGGCGTTGTAGTTGACGATATAAAATATCCTTTGGTGCAACCCTTGGTGTACACTAAATATTATGTTACTGCCAATTTGGGCAAATGTCAGGATAGGGATTCTGTTGCAATTAACCCTGTTCCATATCCACAGGTTTCAGGGGTAAATGTAAACCCAATTTGTTTTGGAGGAAAAGTTCAATTAAATGCCAATATTGTAGGCAGTAACTTTTTTTGGCGACCAACCAATACACTATTAAATCCAACTACTTTAAATCCAATTGCAGGTCCAAGTAAAACCACATCTTATATTATTACTGCCACTGATACTGTTGATTGTCCTAAACCTGTAAGTGATACCATTGTTGTAGAAGTAATACCAATTGTAACTGTAAATGCAGGAAGAGATACTTCTATTGTACGCAATCAACCATTACAATTGTTTGCAACTACCAATGGTGTTCCTGTAAATACCAAATATTTATGGACCCCGAATATTGGATTAAGCAGTGATACTATTTTTAACCCAATCGCTATTTTAAATATTACTGCCGATTCAATAAAATACAAAGTTCGTGTAACCCGACCTGAAGGATGTTTTGGTGAAGATGAAATTGTAGTAAGAATTTTTAGAACCGAACCTGACATTTTTATACCTACTGCATTTACGCCAAATAATGATGGTAAAAACGATGTCTTAAAACCTATTGCTGTTGGTATTACACAATTAAATTTCTTTAGAATTTACAATCGATGGGGACAATTAATTTTTGAAACCAAAGAACTTGAAAAAGGTTGGGATGGCACCATTAATGGTGTACCACAAGGCAGTGGCACTTTTGTTTTTGTTGCACAAGGGGTGGATTATACAGGTAAAGTAGTTTTTAGAAAAGGAACTTGTGTGTTGATTAGATAATTAATTACAAATTTGAAATTTCGAATTTCAAATTAATAACAATAAAGAATGACCAAAACAATCCTAGTTACCGGAGCTACTTCTGGCTTTGGAAAAGCTATAGCAGAAAAATTTGCAGCTGCAAAATGGAACTGTATTATTACAGGCAGAAGAAAAGAAAAATTAGAAGAAGTTGCTGCAGCTTTAGTAGCTGAACATGACGTAAAGGTGCTTCCACTTGTTTTTGATGTACAAGATAGAGTGGCTGTTTTTAATGCTATTGAAAATATTTCAACCGAATGGCAAAATATTGATGTGTTGGTAAACAATGCTGGACTGGCTTTGGGAAGAGATAGTTTTGATACTGCCAATATTGATGATTGGGAAACCATGATGCAAACCAATGTTAATGGGTTACTGTATGTTACCAAAGCTGTATTGCCTTACATGATAGCAAAACACAACGGACACATTATTAATATGGGTTCAGTTGCTGCAAAAGAAATTTATCAGTTTGGCAATGGTTATTGTGGTAGTAAAGCTGCTGTAGATGCTTTAAGTCATAGTATGCGTATTGATTTATTGGCTCACAAAATAAAAGTTACTGCTATTCATCCTGGTGCTGCAGAAACTGAATTTGCAATGGTTCGATTTAAAGGCGATGTAACCAAAGCAAAACAAACCTATGCAGGCTTTACACCACTTACTGCACAAGATATTGCTGATACTATTTTTTATTGTGCTAATTTACCCGAGCATGTTTGTATCAACGATTTAACCATTACCTGTACAGCACAGGCAGATGCTATATATATTCATAAAGCATAAAAGTACTTTGTTGGTTTCTCAGCAGCAATACAATGGTACAAGAGGGTAATTCATCTGCTACGCTTACTCTACTAATGTAACATGGTAATACATCAGCCAGTTCAATTAAATATTATTTTTTATGGTGCAAGAGAGATTCTGATTTGTAAACCAGCTCTTGTATTAATGGTAGGTGCTGATGTTGAAATATATGGTGTTACCCTTCGTTGATCGAAAAACAGCTTTACATTAATTCTATTGTTTAATACATAATCGATACTTGGCTGAATGGTAATTACTTTTTGTCCACCTGTACCATAGGCGTTTGTCTGATCTAAACGACTATTATTGGTCGCATCATCTCTCATGGCCAAGTCTAACTTAAAGTTGATGTCGTTCTCTAATTTTTTACCTTTTGTACCTGGTAATTTGAATGGTAATGTAAAGCCACGTTTACGCCAACCCACACCAACTACCCACTCTGTACTTCTTGTTTCACTTAATTGATAATCGATTAAACTTAAACTTAACTGACGGCTTTTTTTGTATTCGAACTTCACATTCAACTGACTTAATGTAGTAATATCAATACCAATTAACGGAGCAAATTGCTCTTGAATGGTAATATTAGGCACTAAGAAAAATGGAACAAAATTACCACTCACCGTGTCTTGAAACTGCGGTGCTCCGTACCTGAATGGATCTCTAAACAACAATGCACTGTTGTAACTGTTCATACTTAATGTGCCACTGTACGCATGTGTTAAACTGATGGTGCTGAACTTTTTGGCCAAGCCAGGAATTTTGGTTAATCCTGTGTAAGTGGCTCTCCAATTGGGTTTTGGAATAATACCACTGAATGGATTTGAACGAATATTGTTGTTATTCTGTTTAATTAAAGAAACACTGTAAGGATCTTTACCAGTGTATGCTGCAATGAAAGATGGAATTAGTACATCTTGTGCATACCTGCTATAACCTTGGGCATAACCATCGGCATTGTACTGTCCATTCCAATATGGATTACCTTCGGCAACACGTTTACTCATAATTAAACGATAGTTCTGAAACTTTTTAAATGTCTCAGAAACTTCATTAGGGCTACTCTCCTGAAACAATGTATTGAAGGCAATATAAGAAACACTAAAACCACCACCAGCATAAGGGTTTAAATGTTCTCTTCTTCCATTGCGATTGGCTGTAGAGTCTTTAAACAATTCAGTATATTCTTTACTAAATGTTTTATCGAAATTGATATCGATGATAAATTCTTTGATAGGTTCAATTTGTGCAGTAATGCTTAAACGTTGCTCAAAATTTTGACGGAACATTGAATTATACAAAGTATCTTTTGTAATTAAACCTTGAGCAGCTTTTTGATTTAGCCAATTGGTATCGGGTTGTTTACCAAAAACATAATCTAACCCGGGTTGCATGGTTTTAAAATTGTTACCAAAAAATTTGGTGCTATCCATATAACCTGGTAAACGGCTTCTGTAGTTTTCACTATAGTTAACAGACAAACGTTTAACCATTGTAACCAACTTACCTGTAGCTCTAACCACTCCATTCATTTCAACTGGTTGGTTTTGCTTAAGCATTTGAGCTGCTATTCTTGCATCACTTTTTCGCTGACGCCATTTTTTTAATGCAGTAACTCTTGCCTTGCCTGTTAAGCCTTTTAAAACTTCGGCTTTGGGTTTTATTTGTATGCCAGTTGCTGAGGTATTTTTTGCAACATCGCCTTTACCTTTTCCTTTTTTATCAGTGCCAGGAGCTGGTTTAGGTTTTGGAGCAGGAACATTGTCTATTGCTCTTAAGAATCTTGATTTACTGTATAATCGTGTAAAATCAAACTCTCCATTAATGGTATTTTCCTGACTGTTTTCTAATGTATTACCTAAAGAAAGTGCCAAACGGCTTGCACCAATCCAGTTATAGGTTGTGGTGTAGCTGTATCGAGCATTCATCCAATCAGTTAAAGGAAATTTACTTAGAGGAAAAGTATAACTCACTGTTGCTTTTTGGGTGTACAAGGTGTTACGTCCACCATTCCAAAAATTATTTTTGATACTATCTTTTTTCTCTCTGGTATTTATAGCTCCATCTGGTTCGTCTACCCTTGCATTATTGGTTGCAGAAAAATCTAAGTTAAGTGAACGAGATAAATCCCAACGCATATTATAAAAACGATCGAACGTAAAATACTTATCGTAAGTGGTATCTACACGTTCTATTTTACCTGTACCATCGGTACTTACAATACGTGGAATAAACTGACCAAACTGGCGGTTTACATCGGCTCTGAAACTTAGTAAAGATGGATTTAAATTAAAATTAAAATCCCTCACCAAATTGTACCAATTGCTTTTACGTTTAGTTAATAATTTTTTAAATGGTTCAATATATTTCGATGGTCGGTTAAAGCTGTAACCCAAACCACCACGCTGCTTGGTTACTTCATTTTTAAGTACCAATGGGCTGCTTTGTTCGGTTTTGGTGTATGAATAACTAAAATCAAAATTGCTGATACTCCACAGTTGTGGCTTACCATTACCTTGAACCCTTACATTGGTAAAGTTTAAGGTTTTAATGGTAGTTTGATCTAGTGCAACATTCTTTATAGAATCTCTTTTTTCTTGTGTTGCAGCACTATTTATTTTATCTCGATATTTTACATCTTTATCGTACGGATCGTACTGCGGTTTTTTAATTGTTTTATTGATACTTGCAAAAATCGGAATACTGATTTTGGCTTTTTTAGGGACCAATTTACCAGCATCTATTGTTGCAGCTGCATCAAATTGAAACATATTATCTCTGGCACGTTCATTTACACGTTGCTCTATTGTTCCAAAACCTTGTGTGTAGGTATTGGCAGATAAGCTAATGCTTCCTAAATCGGCCAATTGAATATCTACTCTTGCTAAAGCTGCATAAGCTCCATTTTCATCTAACTGAGATAGTCTTAATTCGTTAATCCATACTTCTGATGATAAATCGAATGTATTACCATCTTTTGCATTTTCAACTCCAACTAAAATACCCCTTACTTCTCCAAGATTTGGATTACCATAAACAGAGAATGTTTTATTACCAATTATCTGCCTGTAAATAGTGCCTAAAGATACTCCTGTGCTATTGCGTTGCAGTTTTAGCCTAACTAAATCCTGCAAGCTAAAATCTAATCGGTTACTGTCTGGCCAAACTTTAGCAGCACTCGAATCGTTGGATGTATATTTTCCAGGCTGAGTGACTTTTAAAGGAATTTTAATTTCGTAATAGTTATTCAAGAAGTCTTGCCCAATTCTAATAACTGCATTTAACTCTTTGTCTTTAACTTCTGCATATTTAGGAACACTTTCAGCATGAATAAACATAGATAGTTTTCCATACTGACGCATATCTAAGTTCAGATTTTTAATTACACCTCTTGCATCACCATCCTTCAAGCCAACTACTTTTAGACTCATGGCTTGTTCGTTTTGCAAAAGATTAACTCCATTATTACTTAACAATTGTACCCGTTCTATACCAGGAGGCATTACATAGTTTACAGGTGTACGATTGCTGTTTTCTTCTAAGTTTACAGCCAACACATTAAACGTAGTAGAGTTGTTGTTTACAGGAATATACTGACCTGTAGTATCAATATTATAGGTGAAATTTCTCCATTGGTTTCTTACCAAATCGAAACGTGCAAAACGCAACACTGTCGAATCAGCAAAATCGGTTAAATACATTCTTGCAAAACGAATAGATTTAAAGTCGGTAATTCCACCAACATTTCTAGTATAATCTTTAATAGGTACTCTGAATAAATACCAGTTTTCCTGACCCGTTGTTCCGTTTGGATAATTTACATTAATAGTTCTTTTATCCGTCACATACTTGGTTGTACCAACATTCATGTTTTTTGTAAGGTCTATTTCATATTCATAGTATGCTTCTGTTTCATTCAGTGTATTGTCTCTATTTAGATCTTCATTATCTGGATATAAAGTTGCAGCAGCACTTAACGAACTGTTGGTACCTGCAATTGGACTATTGCCTTGTGGATTATTAAACCCTTTATAACGTTGCAAAATACCAGCACCTTGTGCATCATAAGCTTCATCTCTATACCATCTATAGTTATCATTACTAGGGTCAGTAATAGCTCTTTGATAAATTGATGATGTTGTGCCAAAATTGTTGGCCAATCTATCTATATAATATTTTTTAACTACCCTTTCACTATCGTCAGTTAAACCATCAAAACCAACATCTTGATAAGGTCTATCGTCAGGATTATTGCTAAATGCTTGTGTTACCTGAATTGGGTTTAAAGGTTGTTTGCCCCAGTTGCTCTTATCAGTTGCAGCAGGAATATTAGGCGACGGAAGTCCGTTTTCATAAAAACGTTTGCCATCTTTCAAAATATCTTCACTAATGTTACCAAAGTTTAAAATTAGTTTTCCTGTAGGGTTAGGATTTGGATTTTTAATAAATGGATCTTGTACCCAAAACTCTACATACTCCACATTACCAGTTTCAAAATCGGTTTGGTCTATGCTACGCATAATACCGCCCCAACGTTTTTTAGGATTCAGTAATTTACCAGCAGCAGTAATTTCGGCCTGACTGCTTACATAGTTGTAAGGACCAAGATCGGTTGGATAATAAGCCAAATCAAATGTAAATGCTTGTACATTGGTGATATTGGTAGTAAGATTAGGAAACAATTCATTGGTGTACACCTGTCTAACCCTTGGATCGCTCAATTCATCTAAATTTCGGCGTAAAGGATTATTGGCAGCATTTTTATCTTGCAAGTTGGGTTCAATATTATACCATGCAACTTTTGCTCTGTTGAAATTATAGTTAATTGAATCTCTCAATGCCGCTTCTGCAAAACCACCAACAGGAGTTGACGCAAGTGTCCAAGCTAGTGAGGGAAAACGTAAATCTAAACTGTTTCTAGTTCCTTCAAAATCATCAATATAAATTAAGCCTTCATCGCCTTTACCAATTTGTTTTGGATGACCAGGTTTTAAATAAGCACCTTCCCCATAAGCTGTAATGGTACTTTTTGCTTTGGTAGAATAAAAAGGTAATTTATTTAACAAACGAGTTAAGCCTGGAGCTTCTGAACGATAGCTAAAATCTGCACCATACATGGTATTACGAATTGGGTCTTCACCATAATTCATTTTGGTAAAAAATGGTCTTTCTCCTAAACGTACCATAGATGCTCCTAAACTTAATTTTTTGCTCGCTAAATAATCGGCACGTAAACCCAAGAAACCTCTTTGCTGCATACCAAAGCCTGCATTGTTTTCGTAAGAAACACTTACTGGCACACCAGAATTTAATAAAGCCTGATTTACAATTTTTACACTTCCCAAATTATAATCAACTGTATAATCTTTGCCTTCTAGCAAGATTTGGCCTCCAGCCGAAACTTTTACAGAACCTTGAGGAATATTGAATGCACCTAAATAAATATCACTACCACCAGTTCCTTTTGCCTGCCCTTGCATAACAAACCTGTTAAAGTTGGCATAGGTTTGAGCAATGGCTTTAATAGAATCGTACAACTGCCTGTAAATATATTTATCCTTAATGGCAGATGCTACACCACTAAATGCCAGACTTTCTAAATCGGTACCAAATGGCTCTAACACAGGAAATATAATTTTACCTTGTTGTGGCAAAATGGTAAAGCCTTCTACATAATCAAAAACTCCATCGGGTTGTGGATCATTTCGATTATTTAATCTATCCAAATTTAAAATTCTTAACAATGGTTTACCTTCTGTAGCTGTTGAACTTTCGGGTAAATATCTTTTTAAACCACCACTTGGTTCTTCGTATAAAACATTCAGCTTAAAATCTTCTCTACTAATCCCTGGTAAATCTAATGAGTACACATTCTTCATCATTAAATCCCAAATTGGCAAAGCAGTACGAGCCGATGTTGCTTTTAATAATTTTAAGTACAATACTTTTTGCACACCTTGGGTTGAATCAAGGGCTACGTCCTGACTGAACTCACCTACTTGGTACACTTTGCCATTGTACGTATATTGATAAGCAACAGCCAACACCTCATCGGGTTGCAATTGTGTATTGATTGATACAAAACCAATTTGTGGATTGTAATAATATTCGTTGGTGCTTAATTTACGAGCATAGGTTTTTTCGAAATCATCTACAGGTTTTAAACCCAAGCCTAACATTTGTCCTGTTACTTGAGAAGGACTTCTAAAGTTTTTTACATTCGCATACAAATTGTTAGTTCCATTAAATGGCTTTGTATCGCTGGTTAATGGTTGTATGGTAGGGTTAGCTGGTTGTATTTCTCCTAAATCGGCTAAGCCAATAATATCTCTTGCATCGGTGGTGGCTCCTGTTCTATTGGTAATCCAAACTTCAATTCGTTGTATTTGTACCTGACTGTTTACAACAGGCAAGGTTTTCATTGCGGCATTGTAATTGTTCTTAAAATACTGTCCCATTAAAAAGTGCCTGTTCTCTTCGTAATCATCCAGCTTTTTTTGAAACTGTGTTGTTGCTGCACCACCTTGTAAATTTTGGCTTTGTCGTTGGCTACGTTGGTTGGCCAATGCTGCAGTAAAATACAATTTACCAAACTGCAATTGGGTTTTAATGCCAAATAAGTTTTGTGTACTTGGGATTAGTGTTCCTTTAGATTGCCAAGAAATATTACCCGCTTCTAAGCTTTTTAATATTTCATCATCCATACCCTTATAATCCAATTTCAATTGATTTTCGAAATCGAAATTGGCCAATGTGTTATAGTTAATAGGTAATTTTAGTTTATCGCCAATGTTTGCGTTTACGTTTAAATTGGCGTTCATATCAAAGTCAAACCCACCATTTTTTCTGGCAGCTTCGGGCAAGGTTGGGTTTTTGGTAACCTGTCCCTGATAACCAGCCAAAATATCTACAGAACCTTGTGGTTTAATATCTACTTTAAATCCATTTTTACCAACACCAAAAATTCGGTCGAAGAGTTTATCGAAAACCTTCATTTTTGGTCGGGTAATTTTTCTGTTTAATGAAGCCAAGGCTTGAGAACGCTTTTTAAAATAATCAGCTTCTGCTTTTTTAGCTTGAATGCGTTGAAACTCCTCGAATGTTAAATAAGTTGGCTTGCGGTATTCATTGCCATTAATTCTTTCAACAATTACATATTGCTTGGTTTTAGGATTGTATTGAATATCCTGTTTAAGCAACGATGTATCCCTTATTTCAAAAGGATTTTTATTTTGCCAGCTGTACTTATCCCCCCTTCTATCTTTAATTGGATAACGAAGAGAATCGGTTTTTTGGGCAATAGAGGTTACACTAATGCAAGTGAGTGCAACAGCAAATACAAAAAAAATGTTTGGGCAAATGTTGGTTGTCCTGTTCAAAACGTAGCGACCTTAGTTAAGTAGAAATTAGTTCCAATAAATCACAAATTTTTTAGTGCGTTTTTAATTAAGTCTTCTAATGCAACAGGTTCAGGGTTTATAGCAATTGCTTTTTTAACTGCTTGTTCGGCCAAAGGTTTTGCTATACCCAATGAAATTAGTGCATTTACTGCATCTAAGCCAGGCATAGCATTCGAAACACCACTCGTAAACATAGTATCGATATGTTGTTTACCCAGTTTATCTCTCAATTCCACAATTAATCGTTCTGCACTTTTCTTACCAATTCCTTTGATACTTTCTAGTTGTTTGGTGTTGCCTTGAACAATAGCTTTTGTAATTTCCTCTGGCTTCATACCTGACAACATCATACGAGCTGTTGCTGCACCAACCCCAGAAACACTGATCAATTGTAAGAAAATTTCCTTTTCATCCAATCCAGCAAAACCAAACATCGTTTGGGCATTCTCAGTAATATGCACATACGTAAACAATTGTCCTGCATCTTTATCTACAACAAAACTGTAGGTATGCAAACTTATTTGCAAATCGTAACCAACACCGTTTACATCTACCACTACACGAGCTGGTTGCTTTTGAACGAATTGTCCTCTTACAAATGCTATCATAATTACAAGGATTTCAAAAATAAGGCTTTATGTAATATGTAAAGAGTAAATTTGAAGAGTATTCGGTGCATCTAATCAAACATTTGAGTTTCTGTTCAAGAATTACTGATATTTGCCAACCGATCAATTAACTTTTTGAAACATTATACATGAGCAAAATTACTGCTGCAATCACCGCTGTAGGTGGATACGCCCCTGAAACTAAACTTACAAATGCCGATTTAGAGAAAATGGTTGATACCAACGACGAATGGATAAAATCCAGAACAGGTATCAGTGAAAGAAGAATTTTAAAAGAACCGGGTAAAGCTACCAGCGATATGGCTGTGCCAGCAATACAAGAAATTTTAACTAAAAAGAATTTACAAGCAACTGATATTGACTGCATTATTTGTGCAACTGTAACGCCAGATATGGTTTTTCCAGCAACAGCAAACATTATTGCAGATAAAGTTGGAGCTATTAATGCTTGGGGTTTTGACCTTGGTGCTGCTTGTAGTGGATTTTTATATGCACTAACTACTGGAACTGCTTTAATTGAAAGTGGACGATATAAAAAAGTAATTGTTGTTGGAGCCGATAAAATGAGTGCTATTGTTGATTATACAGATAGAAATACCTGTGTTTTATTTGGCGATGCTGCTGCAGCAGTTTTATTAGAACCCAATGAAGATGGTTTTGGTATACAAGACAGCATTTTAAAAAGTGATGGTAGCGGTCGTGATTATTTACATATGAAAGCTGGTGGCTCTTTAAAACCAGCTACTGTAGAAACAGTTTTGGCCAAAGAGCATTATGCTTTTCAAGAAGGAAAAACCGTTTTTAAATTTGCAGTGAAAGGAATGGCCGATGTGAGTGCTGAATTATTGGAGAAAAATCATTTAACCGGAGAAGATATTGCCTGGCTGGTACCACATCAGGCCAATTTAAGAATCATTGATGCAACCGCAGAAAGAATGGGATTGAGCAAAGACAAAGTAATGATTAACATTGAACGATATGGCAATACAACTGCTGCAACCATACCACTTTGTTTGTGGGAATGGCAAGACAAATTAAAAAAAGGAGACAATATTGTTTTAGCAGCTTTTGGTGGAGGCTTTACCTGGGGTGCAACCTTAGTTAAATGGGTTATTTAACCCAACTGTTGCTTTTTTTATATACCAAAATGTACTACAGCTAATAAGCTGATTAGAGATTCATCTGTACAAGTGTAATGCTGAGCAGAAATACTAACGCTTGTTACCAAAAAATTATCCTGAAAAAAAGTTCTGTACCCTTACTTTTGCTCAATCTTCAAAAAATGAGCAACACTTTACAGAGCAACGAGTCAATTTCGTCTTCCCGTAAAAAAATTATTGTTTTAGGCAGTGGTCCCAATCGTATTGGTCAAGGTATTGAGTTTGATTACTGTTGTGTACATGGTTTATTAGCCATTAAAGAATGTGGTTATGAAGCCATTATGGTAAACTGTAATCCTGAAACGGTTTCTACCGATTTTGATATGGCCGATAAACTATATTTTGAACCTGTTTATTGGGAACATTTATGGGAAATTATTGAGCTAGAACAACCCGAAGGTGTAATTGTACAATTGGGCGGACAAACAGCTTTGAAATTGTCGAAAAAACTACATGAAAAGGGTATCAAAATTATTGGTACATCGTTCGA
This sequence comes from Chitinophagaceae bacterium, assembly GCA_044348985.1. Lineage (GTDB taxonomy): Bacteria > Bacteroidota > Bacteroidia > Chitinophagales > Chitinophagaceae > UBA1930. The sequence continues at coordinate 81,360 of JBIKRV010000011.1, read as the reverse complement.
TGATATGGATATTGCTGAAGACCGTGGAAGGTTCAGTGATTTGTTGAAAGAACTGGAAATTCCTTACCCAAATTATGGTACTGCTTACACTGCTGAAGAAGCTGTTGACGTAGCCAATAAAGTTGGTTATCCAGTATTGGTAAGACCAAGTTATGTATTGGGTGGTCAGCGAATGAGAATTGTGATTAATGATGAAGAGGTAGAGAAAGCTTGTATCAGCATTTTAAAACATATTCCGGATAATAAAATTTTAATTGACCATTTCTTAGATCGTTGTCAGGAAGCTGAAGTAGATGCAATTTTTGATGGAGAGAATTTTCATGTAATGGGTGTAATGGAGCATATTGAACCTGCTGGTATTCACAGTGGCGATAGTAATGCTGTTTTACCTGCCTTTAATCTTACGCCATTGATTGTAGAAACGATGGAATATTATAGTGAAAAAATTGCAAGGGCTTTAAATATTAAAGGCTTAATCAACATTCAATTTGCCATTAAAGATGGTAAAGTATTTGTAATTGAAGCCAATCCAAGAGCTAGTCGTACCACACCTTTCATAGCAAAAGCTTATCAAATTCCTTATTTGAATATTGCTACAAAAGTAATGTTGGGTGAAGCTAAACTGACTGAGTTTGTAATGGAGAAAAAACTGGAAGGTTATGCGATTAAAGAACCTGTTTTTAGCTTTAATAAATTCCCTGGTGTAAATAAAGAATTAGGCCCTGAAATGAAAAGCACAGGTGAAGCCATTCGTTTTATAAAAGACTTACGAGATCCATACTTTAGAACTTTGTATAAAGAACGAAGTATGCATTTGAGTAAATAGATTTTTAAAATAAAAGTGTGTGCCACATCCTTAAAGGTGTGGCACACTACTTTTATAGGATAGTTCCAAAAGTAAAAAAATAATCTCCTATTGAAGACTTCATAATACAATTTATTTTATATTGTACTATGAATTTAGAAGTTGGCAAAGTGTATCATATTTATAATAGGGGAATTAATAAACAAACAGTATTTCATTCACCCGAGAATTATATTTACTTTTTAAAGAAGGTAAGGCTTTCTTTAATGCCTGTGTGTAATATTCTTTGCTATACATTGATGCCCAATCATTTCCATTTTTTGATAGAAACAACTGAAAAAAGTGTTGCACTTAAAAAATCTGGAATTTTAGAAATTCAAGCTGTTTCTTATGCAATTCAGCAAATTCAAAGTAGTTATACAAAAGCAATAAATAAACAAATCAATAGAACAGGTTCTTTGTTTACCCAAAATGTAAAATGTAAATGTTTAAATGAAAGTAATGTTGCTAATTATGGCACTACCTGTTTTCATTATATACATCAAAACCCTTGGATTGCTGGGTTGGTGCAAAAAATTGAAGACTGGGAGTTTTCATCTTTTAGAGACTTTGCTAAATTTAGAAATGGAACTTTAATTAATAAAGAACGAGCTTTTTATTTAATGGAATTGAATGATGAAATATTTTATAAAAAGAGTTATGAAATGATTCATTCTAATAAAATTAAGTTGATAAAATAAATTTACGTGTGCCACACCTTTGAGGATGTGGCACACTAACAACATTTGCTTATGCCCAAACGCAACTACAACAAACCCATTTTCAAAACCGTCCCTATTTTACGTTTGTTGTTGCCTTTAATTGTAGGCATTTTAGTACAATATCATTTAAATATTTCTTTAGTCCCCTTTTATATTATTGGAGTAGTTGGCTTACTTATTTTATTTATATATAGGCTATTAAATACTGCCAAAAAATTTGTATTCCAATGGCTAAGTGGCTTGGCAATAACACTTGTATTTATTGCAGTTGGTGGTGTATTAAGTTTTGTAAAAAATATAGAACACAATCCGCAGTGGATTGGCAAATATTATCAACCCAAACTACCTGTAAAACTTACTTTGCAAGAACCTATTGTAACAAAACAAAAGTCGTTTAAAGCATTGGCAAAAGCCGAAGCTGTTTTAATTAATAACCAATGGCAACCAGTTACAGGAGATGTTTTATTGTACTTTAGAAAAGATTCTACCAAGCCCAATTTGCAATATGGCTCTCAAATTGTAATTGCTCAAAACCTAATGCCCATTATAAATGCTGGCAATCCAGGTGGATTTAATTATGCCAGATATTGTTCCTTTCAAAATATTTCTTATCAGGCATTTTTAAATGATGATGGCTTTATCACTCTACCAACAACGAGTACCAATTGGTTTGATGGTGCATTAATTGCGGCCAGAACAAAAGTGCTTTCTATTCTCAGAGATAATATTAAAGAACCCAATCAACTAAGCGTTGCAGAAGCTTTGTTAATTGGCTATAGAGACGATTTAGACAGAGACTTGGTGCAGAGTTACAGTAATACAGGTGTTGTACATATTATTGCCATCAGTGGTTTGCATTTGGGCATGATTTATGGCTTACTCATTTTATTGTTCAAACGATTCAATAGATATAAATGGAGCAAAATTTTAAAGCCGCTAGTGATATTATTTGTATTATGGGGCTTTAGTTTTATTGCAGGTGCTGCACCATCAATTTTACGAAGTGCTGTAATGTTTACTTTCATTGTAATTGGCGAAAGTATTGGTCGCAAAACCACTATGTACAATAGTTTGGCAGCATCAGCTTTTTTATTAATTGTTATTAATCCTTTTAGTTTATGGGATGTTGGTTTTCAATTATCCTACACAGCAGTGTTAAGTATTATTGTTTTTCAGCCTTACATGAATCGTTGGTTATATTTCGAAAACAAACTCTTGAAAAAATTATGGAGCTTAAATGCAGTAACCTTATCTGCACAAATTTTAACCCTGCCAATTGTATTGTATCACTTTCATCAGTTTCCAACATTATTCATGTTTACCAATCTATTTGCAGTACCTTTTAGTGGCTTAATATTATATACAGAACTACTTTTATTGGTTACCTATTTCATACCTCATGTTGGCGTATTTGTTGGCAAAACAATTGGTTGGGGAGTTAATGTAATGAACAATTTTATTTTACATGTAGATAGTTTGCCTTTTGCTGTTTTATCTTCTTTACAAATCAGTATTCCACAAGCAACTATTTTATACGTAAGTATTGTAGGTTTTGGTTGGTGGGTAATAGAAAAGTACAAAAAAGCCTTATGGATGGGATTATTTTTTTTAGCAGCTTTTATTGTATTAAGAAGCATCGATTTTATACAACGCAATCAACAACAAAAACTCATTGTATATAATGTGCCCAATCATACAGCCATCGATTTAATTGAAGGAAGAAAATACCAGTTTATTGGCGACAGCATTTTAATTGAAGATGGTTTTCTACGAAACTTTCACATTAAACCTTCAAGAGTTTTACACAGAATTTCTCCAGCCGATAGTTTGCAAAGCTTTTCGTTAAAAAAAAATCTCATTTTCTGTAATGGAAAATCAGTTTTAATTATCGATGAAGCCTTTGCTGTGCCTCAATTACAGCAAAAAATAAAACTCGATGCGATTGTACTCACCCAAAATCCTAAAATATACCTCAACCGTTTGTCCACAATTTTCGATTGTAATCAATACGTTTTTGATTCCTCTAACCCATTTTGGAAAATTGCTTATTGGGAAAAAGATGCTGACAGCCTACATTTGCGGCATCATTCAACAGCAACAGATGGTGCTTTTGTAATGGATTTCTAGCCCCCAACCCCTGAAGGGGAGTTAGAAAATTATGAATCAAGCTGTATTACTACTATGAAACTTTAGTTGCGTCGCACACTTGTACTGTATAACATTACTGAACAATATGCACACATCTAATTTGTATTAATAAGCTGTTCTTATTTTTTAAACGCTACACACAAGCCTCCTTTAGGGGATGAGGCAAACTCTACTATGAACAAAAAAATTCAATCAGCATTGATTTCCGTTTTTTATAAAGACGGCTTAGCACCCATTGCAAAAAAGTTACAATCTTTAGGTATAACTATTTACAGCACTGGTGGTACTCAACAATTTTTAGAAGATTTACAAGTGCCTTGTGTACCGGTAGAAAGTTTAACCACCTATCCTTCTATTTTAGGAGGACGTGTTAAAACCCTTCATCCAGTTGTATTTGGTGGAATTTTAGGCAAAAGAGACGATGCACAACATATACAGGAAATGAACGAATACAAAATTCCTGAAATTGATTTGGTGATTGTTGATTTATATCCTTTTGAAGAAACACTAAAATCAACAACCGATGAGAAACTCATCATTGAAAAAGTGGATATTGGTGGACCAAGCATGATTAGAGCAGCAGCAAAAAATTATAAAGATGTTACAGTAATTGCTGCAAAAGATGATTATGCTTCTTTTGAAAACTTATTGAATGAGCAAAATGGAGAAACCACTCTTGAACAACGTAAATCCTTTGCTGCAAAAGCTTTTCAGGTAGTGATGAATTATGATATTGCTATTAACAATTATTTCAATCCGCATAGTACTGCTGTTCAAACATCTTCATTAAAACAAGTGTTGCGTTATGGAGAAAATCCACACCAACCTGCCAGCTTCTATGGTAATTTAACTGAATTATTTTCTCAACTAAATGGTAAAGAACTTTCTTACAATAATCTGGTAGATGTGGATGCTGCAGTACAAATTATCAGTGATTTTCAAGTCCCTCCTTCGGAGGGATTTAGGGAGGCCGCATTTGGCATTATCAAGCATACCAACGTTTGTGGAGTTGCTGCAAGAACAACAGTTAAAGAAGCTTGGGATGCAGCATTAGCAGGTGACCCAGAAAGTGCCTTTGGTGGTGTTTTGGTTACTAATGGAACTATTGATAAAGCAACAGCTGAAGCCATTAACGAAATATTTTTTGAAGTATTAATTGCTCCTTCTTTCGATGAAGATGCATTGACAATTTTAAAGTCGAAGAAAAACAGAATTTTATTGCAATTGATAAATACGAATTTCAAATTCACCGCTCAATCAAAATCTTTACTAAACGGAACATTGTCTCAACAAACCGATGAAGGCAATTATGCAGAGTGGAAAGAAGTTGGGGGAAGAGCAACTACGGAAATTGAAAAATCGGATTTGATTTTTGCCAATATTGTTTGCAAACATTTAAAGAGCAATGCCATTGCATTAATTAAAAACAAACAGTTAATTGGTAAAGGTTGTGGACAAACATCAAGGGTTGATGCTTTACGTCAGGCTATTGAAAAATCAAAACAATTCAAGTTCTCTTTGCAAGGTGCCGTTTTAGCTAGTGATGCATTTTTTCCTTTTAACGATTGTGTAAGTATGGCACATAAAGAAGGCATTGAAGCATTTATTCAGCCAGGAGGAAGTATTAGAGATAAAGACAGTATCGATTACTGTGTACAGCATAACTTAGCAATGATTATTACAGGTTTAAGACATTTTAAACATTAAACCCGGCTGCTAAAGGGGTAAATAAACCACAGAGCAAGGAAGCAATGAAGATGTAATACGTAGCGTTCGTTATAATCTTTGCTTCGTTGCGTGAAAAAAATGAGTTCTAAACAAAAAGCATATATCGCCTTAGTCATTACTTCCATTGTTTGGGGTACAACTTGGGTTGCCATGAAGTTTGGTGTAAAAAATATGCCTGCCTTGCAACTAGCTGCTATTCGTCAACTCATTGGTGCATTTTTATTTCTTGGTTATTTTTTTATGGTTCGTAAAGAAGCAATGCCCACCAATAAACAACTTAAACAATTATTCTTTCTATCTATTTTCACCTTTGTATTTGCCAATGGATTTAGTACCTGGAGTTTACAATACATTCCAAGTGGATTGGGTGCTTTAATTGGTGCATTATATCCTTTATGTGTAGTAATTATCGAATATTTTTTCTACAACAATAAAAACATTTCACCTATTGCCATTGTAGGTATTGTGCTAGGTATTGCTGGCATTGTAACAGTGTTTTATGAAAATGCTTTTACCCAACATGCCGATGGTTATTTTATTGGTTTGGCATTGGCATTAATTGCTACTTTATCGTGGAGTTACAGCACCATTTCAATTGCAAGGCAAAAAGTAAAAGTGAATCCATATTTTGGCTTGGGTTGGCAAATGTTGTTTGGCTCTCTAATGATGTTTTTACTTAGCTACACTACAGGCAACCATATTCCATGGGTTGACGTACCCTCAGTTTCATGGTTGGCAATACTGTATTTAATTGTTGCAGGTTCTATTATCACTTTTATTGCCTTCATTTATAGTATGAAGCATTTGCCTACAGCAGTAGCATCTTTATATGCTTATATCAATCCAATTGTGGCTATTTCTATTGGTACATTTTTATTGAATGAACATATTACACCAAGACTAATTATTGGCACACTCATTACATTATTGGGCGTTTATATTGTAAACAAAGCCATGAAAAAACAAATTGTTGTGGAGTTGGCGGAAACGGATAATATTTAATTTTTTGTTTGAACCACAACGTTGTGTAACGAACATGTAGTAATTATTATTTGTGGTTTATTTTTTTGGTTAATTTAAAATATTACAAACCCAGTTTCTCTATTGCTAATTGTGCTGCAACCTGACTTGCATCTTTCTTATTATAGCCTTTTCCTTGTGCCAATACTTCTCCATCTAAAACGGTATTAATAACAAAAGTTCGACGACCATTATTTAAATTTTCTTCGGCAACATCGAACGATAAAGTTTTGCCATTTTTAGCAGCCCAGCCTATGAGCTTGTTTTTAAGATTTATATCTATGGCTTCTAAATCATCGACAAACATGTGTGGTATAACAATTTGCTTTAACACCCATTGATGGGTTTTTCTATAACCCTTATCTAAGTAAACAGCACCTACAATCGCCTCTAAAGTATTGCCAAAAATTTGGCTGCTGCGTAGGCTATTATCAAACTTATTGTAGAGCGTAATCTTTTTGAGTCCCATTTTAACTGCAATATCATTCAGTTGTTGGCGGTTAACCATTTTGCTTCTCATCTCCGTTAAAAACCCTTCGCCTTTATACGGATAACGTTTAAACAAGTAATCGGCAACAATGCCACTTAAAATAGCATCACCTAAATATTCTAAACGTTCATTGTTTTCATCAGGTGCATCTTTTACACTTCTGTGGCTTAAAGCTGCATTGTACAAGGCTATATTTCCAGGCTTTAAACCTAAAATATTTTCTACCTGCTTATCGAAGGAAGTTTTTTTAGCCGAACTAAATAATTGTCTGATGAAACGCAAACTATACTTTTTGAGGGATGATTATTTCATTTTCATTTGTGCAAAATAAGGATGATCAGGATTTACAATTAATTCCTGACGCAAAGGATGAATCAACACATCCATATCTTCTAATGGAATTGCTCCCAGTAAAGGTTCATTGTCTCCGGGCAATACCATTGCATTGCACATTGTCCTTCTATTTTTAAATTTGAGCTCTACATGGCTTACTACATTACATTCTACAATACTTCCATCAGCCAATTGAGCTTTTCTTTTTTCTACAATAGGAAATTGCATTTGCTCTTGAATACTTTCATTAATAGCAAGCATATAACTTCCTGTATCTACCAGCATATTAATCCACATAGACTTTACTTCATCTTCTCCAATAATATTTCGATTTGCCAAAGCAATATCTTCTCCATTAATCAGTTGAATATCTGCATAAACCAAACCCATATCACATACATTTTGCACTAAGTTAATATAAAACCCACTTAAAAAAAATGCAAATCATTTTCTGATTTGCATTTTAGAATTAATTATTTCACAATTAACCTTTGTACTTTTTTACAATTACACAAGCATTGTGACCACCAAAACCAAATGTGTTACTCAATGCTGCATTTACTGTACGGTATTGTGCTTTATTAAAAGTGAAATTTAATTTTGCATCAATCTCGGGATCATCAGTAAAATGATTTATGGTTGGTGGAACCGCATCATTTACAACAGCTAAAACACTGGCAATGGCTTCTAATGCACCGGCAGCACCTAAGCAATGCCCGGTCATACTTTTAGTTGCACTGATATTAAGTTTATACGCATGCTCACCAAAAACTTCTGTTACAGCTTTAATTTCTGCACCATCACCCACAGGTGTACTTGTACCATGTGTGTTGATATAATCAATTTCTGTTGGTTGCATATAAGCATCTTCTAATGCAGCAATCATTACATTTTTTGCACCTAGCCCATCAGGATGTGGTGCTGTGATATGATGAGCATCGGCAGTTGCACCACAGCCAACTACTTCGCAATAAATTTTTGCACCACGAGCTTTTGCATGTTCTAATTCTTCTAACACCAACATGCCTGCACCTTCTCCCATTACAAAACCATCTCTGTCTTTATCGTAAGGACGTGAAGCCGTTTTCGGGTCGTCGTTTCTCTCACTCATAGCTTTCATGGCATTAAAACCACCAACACCAGCTTCGCTGATTACAGCTTCACTACCACCTGTTAAAATAATATCGGCTTTACCTAAACGTAATAAGTTAAATGCATCCATAATAGCATTAGTACTACTAGCACATGCACTTACTACTGCAAAGTTTGGTCCACGTAAATTATGACGCATGCTAATTTGGCCGGCAGCAATATCCAAAATCATTTTAGGAATGAAGAATGGATTGAAACGTGGTGTACCATCGCCTTTGGCAAACTCTTGTACTTCATGTTGAAAAGTGATTAAACCACCAATACCACTTGCAAATACAACGCCTACTCTATCGGGATTAATATTCTCTTTATTTAAACCAGCATCTGTCATTGCCTGATCACTAACAACCAAAGCAAATTGTGTAAAACGGTCTATTTTTCTTGCTTCTTTTCTATCCAAGAATTCGGTTGGATCGAAACTTTTTACTTCACAAGCAAACTTTGTTCTGAATTTAGAAGCATCGAAATTGGTGATCATATCGGCACCTGAAACACCTGCCAATAAATTATTCCAAAAGTCATTCACGTTATTACCCAGTGGTGTTAATGCACCAAGACCAGTAACAACTACTCTTTTTAATTCCATAAAAGAAACTTTTATTTTTTGTTTGTTCAGTATTGAACAAAACGTACAAGTGTGTCCTTCGGCTATGCTCAGGATAAACTAAAACAGATTGTATATATAACAACAATCTGTTTACTTTCACAAATATAATAAGTACAATAAGAAACCTATAAAATAGATAAATCCGCCAACTTTTGGCAAAAGCCTAAGTGTGACGGATTAGTTACATTATTCCGATACGGAGTAAATTTTACTTGGCATGTTCTTCCAAATAAGCTACAGCTTGACCAACAGTTGTGATGGTTTCAGCTTGCTCATCAGGAATAGAAATGTTGAATTCTTTTTCGAATTCCATGATTAGCTCAACAGTATCCAAAGAATCTGCACCTAAGTCGTTGGTAAAAGACGCCTCCGTAGTTACCTCTGCTTCATCTACACCTAACTTGTCAACGATGATTTTCTTTACTCGTGTTGCGATGTCTGACATTGTAATAAGTTTTAGTTACGAGGGCAAAAATAGAGTTTTTGATTAAAATGCAAAGAGATAAATAAATTTTGTTTCCACAAACTGCAAAAACTTAAAAAATAGTATGTAAAAATGCTTTTAAAATAAGTGATTATCAGCTTCTTACACAGCTGTTTTATGCCATTACTGAGCAAAAAACAGGCTAACGCCTGATTTATTTGAACAGGTGGTTAATAGTTTAGTTGATGCAGTTCTGTTATTTTTGCTGCAATGGCCTTGTAGTACAATGGATAGTATAAGAGTTTCCGAAGCTCCAGATCCAAGTTCGATTCTTGGCAAGGCCACTAAAAAGCTATCATTTACCTGTAAAAACAGCTTTTCGTTTTTCTAAAAAGGCGGTTGTTCCTTCTTTCATATCGTTTGTACCAAAGCAATTTGCAAAAGCATTAATTTCTTCGTTAAAGCCATTTTTACTTTCGTCCCACACGGCATTTGCTGCTTGTACACATGCTGCTACCGCTAAAGGTGCTTTTGTATTGACTACTTGTAAAATGGTGATTGCTTTTTGCAATAACTCATCTTGAGTTACTACATAATTTACCAAACCATATTGTAGTGCAGTTGCAGCATCGATAATACTTGCAGAAATTAATAATTCAATTGCTTTGCCTTTACCAATAAGTTGTACCAAACGTTGTGTGCCACCATAACCTGGTATTAAGCCCAAATTAACTTCGGGCTGGCCAAACTTTGCATTATCGGATGCTATACGAAAATGACAAGCCATTGCCAACTCACAACCACCACCCAATGCAAACCCATTTACACAAGCAATAATTGGTTTTGGACTATTTTCGATTTTGTTGAAAACAATTTGACCTCTACGTGCCAATGTTTTACCTTCTTCTACACTTAATGCTCCAAACTCAGTAATATCGGCACCTGCAACAAATGCTTTGTTACCTGCACCAGTTATGATAACTGATTGAATTTGGCTGTTGCTATATACTTCGTTTATAGCATTATCTAAGTCAGTAAATACATCTTTGTTTAATGCATTTAATTTATCTGGACGATTAATGGTAATGGTTAAAATTCCATTTTGTAAATCGGTAAGTAATGTTGTGTATTGCATACAATCGTTTTAATGCTGCAATATAAGTAAGACTTAACCTTAGTTTTAAATGAAGTAAAATATAAACGAAGTAGGTGATTTAAAATTTATAAAAGCAGGTTAGTATTAAATTCCAAACAATGTTGCTATACTTTACTGTTAATTAGTTTAATCAAACTATTAATTTGCTCATCTTTTTTTGTCAATTGTTCTTGTAATGTTTGTATAATTTGTTCACTTACGTTGTTGCTCACTAAATGATTACTATTGTGAATACCGCTATTAGAACAATTATTAAAACTTAACAATACTGGTTCAGGGCTTTTAATATCTTCTACACTTACACCAAATATCTTTGCTAATTGTTCAATTTTATTATCATCAATTTTATTACCAGTTGTTTCTAGTTTCGAATAGGCGTTTTGTTGAATATTCAACAATTTGGCAACCTCTTCTTGACTAAATCCACGAGCAATTCGTATAAATCTAATTTTACTTCCAACCATTAGGAATATTTTATACAGTTTTTAGAATATTTTATATGATAAAGGTAAGATTAAATTATAAATATAAAATTAATTTCATTTTGGCTTACTCTCATCATTAAAAAAAATACAAATTATGAAAAAATTATTAACCATTCTATCATTTCTAATGATTGCAAACTTTGCAATTGCTGCAAAAGAAAAAGTAAAAACCGTAGAAACAAAAATTGAAAAAACAAAAGTAGAGATTAGTTCTCTAACTTTTGGAAACAAAACAGTAAGTTATAATTCTGAAATAAAGAAAGGAGAGTGTTGGGTTACAATTACAGTATATGGTCTTTTGGGAGAACCTTTAGGTACTTACACAGGGCACTCTTGGATTAGCTGCCAATTTGCCTTACAATATGCCCTTACGGATATGTTCGTAGATTTCTTTGTGTGGTAATATTGAATAATTTATTAACAAACCATTTTAGAGGGTAAGCCATATTTTTAAATAAACGTTACAAAAATGCAAAAAATAAATCTGTTTTTTTTGATTATAATACTGTATAGCATGCCTTGTGCATTTGCACAAACAGGTAAAGTAATATATAATTATAATATAGTTAGCGTAAAGAAAAATAGCAATGGAGCCAATGGCTACACCAAAGGCGAATTGTATTTTAACGACACCATGTTTATTTATTACGAATTAAATCCTAATATGGGAACTGGCTATGAAACAAAACAAACAAGTGAGAATTCAGGAACAATACAAGTAAAATCACCTAGTAAATATTTATTTGAACATATTCATTTCATAAAAACAAAAGAAGATTTTATTTACGAAATGGTTTTACTAAAACCAGGGCAATACAAAAAAAAGGATAGTATTCCCGTTTGGGATTTAATGACTGAGAAAAAACAAATAGGAAAATATACGTGCCAAAAAGCAGTTACCCAATTTTGTGGTCGTTTATGGATTGCTTGGTTTACTACCGAATTGCCTTACCCCTTCGGTCCTTGGAAACTGCATGGATTACCTGGGTTGATTTTAGAAGCAAACGATGTAGATAATAAATATTCTTTTGATTTTATAAGTATTAATATGCCAGATACGCTTGTAAAAAGCCCTTTTTTTGAAGAAGTACAAAAAGGTAATATTAAACTTGAATACAAAGAGTTTGTAGAACAAAAGAAGAAATATTATACAAATCTCGAATCAAAAGGAAGAACAATTGGCGGTGAAAAAATCACAAACGGTTCTTTCAAAATTGCTGAAAGCAGAGATATAGATTTTTAAACTATATGCAAAAAAAGTTATTACTACTGCTATTATGGCTATTGGGCTTTACTATTATTAAAGCCCAAATAAAAGGTGTTATTACCAACGCTAATAAATTACCACTTGCCAATGCAACTGTGTATTTAAAACAAAAAGATGGGTTGGTAATTGCCTTTGCAAAAACTAATGAAACGGGCAATTTTTTATTTAATAAAAAATACAGATTACCTAATTCTGATTTTATTTGTGCATCTTATGTAGGTTATAAAGATACTTGCTTATTGGGAGTTGGTATAATAGATAGTTTTGTAACTATTACTTTAAACAAAACTGCTACAGTACTACGAGAAGTGGTTGTAAATAATAGGACTAGCCCCATAACGGTAAAGGGAGATACCACTAAATATAATATTGCAAAGTTTACCAACGGTACAGAAGATAAACTAGAAGATATTTTAAAAAAACTACCAGGGATTGATATTGATGCTACAGGGGGTATAAGCTTTAAAGGCAAAAAAATAGATAAGATATTATTTGAAGGAGAAGATTTCTTTTCGAAAGATTATAAGGTAATTACTAAAACTATAACAGCGGCAGCCATTAACGATGTTGAGGCCATAGAAAACTATGAAGAAGAAGAACTTTTAAGCAATGCAAAAAAAGGCAATGAAACAGTGTTGAATATTGGCTTAAAAAAAGCATTTAAACTAAAGGTTTTTGGAGAATTCACAGTTAGTGCCGGCACTAATAAAGATTGGCAATTAGCAAATAATTTATTTAGCTTAAATACAAAAACAAAAATTGGTTTAATAAATAATTACAACAATTACACGGTAGATATAAAACCCGATGTACAAGAGCAATTACAATTAAACGATGTGTTACCGAAGAATATATTTTCGAATAGCAACAGAAATTTACCCATAAATACATTAGCACCTATTACTGCAACTTATGAAATAAATAGGGATACTTGGGCAACACCAAAAGTTAGTACCCTGCAACTCAATAAAAAAATAGGTAGCAAATTATTTATAAAATCTAACACCAGTTATAAATTCAATGAACTACAACAGTTTCAAACAATTGGTACTTCTTTTTTAAATAGCAATATCAATATTATAGATTCTGGTGGGCAAGTAGCCACTACCTGTCTGTTCAGTACAAAAAATGATATAGAATATAAACTTACTACTACCAGTAAACTAAAAGCTAGTATAAGTTTTAATAATAATGAAATTTCTACCAATGATAACATCTTAACCAAATTTCAAAATATAGGTTTTAATTCAAACTACCAACAGGCAAATACGAATAAAAACTTTATTGGTAAATTGTCTTACATAAAAAAGCTAACAGCAAATACAGCTTTTGAAATAAACTATTACTTAGCAAATAATAAAAACCAAGAAAATATTTTTTCAAATACCATTCGTCTAAACAATGTATTAGGTTTAGGCAATACCGATGGCATTGTTGAAAATAAAGTTACATTAAACGATAAACACCATATTATACAATCTGTTTTGTATAAACAAATACAAAACAATAAGCTTAGTATCAGCACCAATTTTGTAAATACAAGCAGCAGTTTAACAAGCAATTTTTTTGTATTCGACAAAACAGTTTTACAAAATAAAATGCTGGATTCGCTGGCATTTAAAAACGATTTAATTACCCATACAAATATTTATTGGACAGAAATAAAAAATCAGTATAAAAAGGGTAAACTATTCGTAGAAGTCGCAGCAAATTATACCAATTATACTAACCATTTAACCAGTCAATTGGTTGGCATCAATACTCAAAAATTTCAATCAAACAAAATTTTACCGTCGGTTATGGTAGGTACAATTATAGGCAAGTATACAAAGCTGGGTTTATTGTATAAACAGTATTTTTTATTTCAAGATATTACTTCTTTTTCTTCAGGCTTTGTACAGAATAACATTAATAGTTTTACCAGAAATGAAAACTTTTTACCCACCACCATTATGAACGATTATATACTATCATACAACTACAATAATTTTCTAAATGAAGGTATTATGTTTAATAGTTCCTTAATTTATTCTAAAAATAGTATGCCCAGTTTTATAAGAAATGGTATTGTAGCAGCAAATATTTTAAATGAAATTAGTATTAGCAATAAGCCAAGAGAAGATGTGTATTTAATAATAGGTGGCGATAAATTTATATCACCCTTAAAAAGTACACTTAAGCTAAACGGAACTTTTAGAATAAGTAAAAGTTTCGACAATGCAAGTGTTGTAAACTTTGACTACAATAGAATTAATACCATGAATATAAGTGCTGGTTTAAAAAGCGGTTTTAAAGGGGTATTTAATTTTTATAGCAATATTTCAATAAACACCAATCAATTAAATACTGTACTTCAAGATGGCACTGTAACAACATCATTTAGTGTCAATAACTGGAGTACAAAACAAAGTATATTAATAAAATGTAGTGATCAATTATTTGGCTACATTGCTTATGATTATAATGCCTTTAATAATAAAGGTGTAAAAAGCAGTGCTAATTTTGGGGAATTTAAGTTATCCTATAAACCCCAAAAGTCAGCTTTCAGTTATGCTATTTTTGGCAGAAATATTTTTAATAATACGCAGATTTTTAGTAATGAACTAACTCCACAGCTTTTTGCCAATACAAATAGGGTTTTATTGCCAAGAACATTTATTTTTTCTATTAACAGAAAGTTTTAATTTCTATATCCAATTAAGAATAAAAGCTAAGAATCTCGTTTATGTACTTGTGGTGTACAAGTGCATGAAAAAAAGCCTAATTACTTAATTATTTCTACAACTGCTGCTGGTAAAAATACAGATGTAGGTACGCTGCTCATAATTTTTAAGTCTTGCAAAAGATTACTATCATTATCTAAAAACTGTAATACGTTTTGGGGTTTATTCCCTTTAAAAATGGAAGAAAAAATTGCTGCACCTTCCATTTTTTTGTTTTGCAAAACATTCAATAACACACTATCGTACAAATGAAATTTTTTGTCACTAAAACTTCTAGTTACAAAAGGATGATTGTTATGCAAAAGTGATTTTACAATTTGAGCTGTTCGTTTTTGAATAAAATTAAAAGCATAACCACTGCTTCCCTTTGCTTGTCCACCAGCTATACCCATATAAACAACATTGCCTTGCTGTGTAGGAAATAAGTGATTGGTCATTGGAATAATACCAAACTCTTCATGCAGTACATTGTATGATTGTATCCCTAATTTTTCAGTAATATATTCTTGTAAGGCTGTTGCATAAGCTTCTTGTGGTAATAGCTTTTCTGTAAACAAAGTGTACTCTACCAAAGCTTTATTTTTTGCCGTTGGCAGAACATACATAAAGGTTGTACCATGTTGTTGGCTAACAGTGAAATCCATGAAAGTTGCTTTGTTGATATCGAAACAAGGCTCATTGGTTTCGATTACCCAACCTTTAAAATGCTGCAACAAATAGTATTCATTTTTTGCTATAGTAGGTTGCTCAAATAAAATGGAGTTGAAGATATAATTGGCATAAATTTTTTCATTTGCCAATTGAACAATGGCTTTACTATTTTCAGTAGCTACCTTTATAACGTTCTCGTATCTAAATTCAACATTTGAAAATTTACTAGCAAAGTTGATTACATGATTATAAAAATCTAACCCATGAATCATTTTATAACTATATGGAGCAATTGAAAAACTTCCAGTATAAACAGTAGATTCGAATTTTAGTTCTTGCCAACAATGGTGTACAATATCCTCAAATAACCCATTTTCTTTTTCCCAAAAACACCAGGTACGATCATTTTTATTCTTGGGTTGCTCATCTATCACTAAGATTTTTTTATTACTTAAACTTGGTTCCTGTAAAACTCTTATTAACAAACTTAAGCCTGCACAGCCTGCTCCGGTAATGATATAGTCGTATTCTTTTGTCAATGTTAAAGAGGTAATTTATCTAATAATACTTTACTCATTTTATAAAAAGAATCTTTTGTTACTCCAGCAGTATGTGGTGTAATTAAAACATTACTAAAGCCTAATAATTTCTCGAGTTGTTGTTTTTCTTCAGTAGTATAGGTTTCTAACTTTTCATTTTCCAACACATCCAAACCAGCAGCTTTAAGCTTATTGTTTTCCAAAGCTCTAATTAATGCTTTAGTATCAGTAACTTTTCCACGGCATGTATTCAAAAAATATGGTTTGTTTTCTAATGCATTAAAAAAAGCATCGCTTGCAAAATGATAAGACTCTTCCGTCAGTGGAATATGAAAACTTATTACATCGGCATAGCGTTGTATTTGTTCAATATTTGCTTCACGAATATGATCATTTGCAAATCCAGTTTTATATTTATCGTAAGCAAGTACTGTAACATCAAAAGCACCCAGTAATTTTGCAAATGTACTACCTGCATTACCAAATCCAATAATACCAACAGTTTTACCACTTAATTCTTCGCCTCTGCTTTCTTCTCTTGCCCAAACTCCTTTCTTGAGCAACTCATAACTGCTGCTAACTTTGTTCATTAAGTTTAGCAATAAAGCCAATGTGTGTTCAGCTACAGCATTTCTATTTCCTTCGGGGCTGCTAAAGCATTTTATACCTCGGCTTTCTGCGTAAGCAACATCAATTAATTCCATACCACTACCCAAACGACCAATCCATTTAAGTTCATTGGCTCTTTCGAGTAATGCTTTATCGGCCTTTATTCGTGTTGTAAGTATTAAACCAACAGCATCAGTAATTTCAGTTGAAAGGTCATGGTAAGTGATAGCAGGGTTATTCACTACTGTATATCCATTGGCCAATAAAACCTCTTCAACTATTGCATGAGCTGGACCTGTTATGATTACTTTTTTCACTTACCACTTTAATTTTATATTGTAATTCCTATTCAAACTTTATACTCAATCAACTTATGTACTTATAATACCTCACTACTTTTGCCACACATTCTAAAAGTAAGTGCAGCAAAATCTTCAAGGCTTAGTTGTTCGGCTCGTTTATTAAAAATTTCTTCTTTTAAAACATCTTCCGAAAAAACCGATTTTACAGCATTACGTAGCATTTTTCTTCGTTGATTGAAAGCCAATTTAACCAACTGAACAAACGCTTTATCGCTACTCACTTCGTAGCGTTGTTTTTTAAGGGTTAGTTTAATTACACCACTCATAACTTTTGGTGGAGGATTAAAACAACTTGGTGATACATCGAACAAGTATTCCACATCGTAATACGCCTGAATTAGAACACTCAAAATTCCATAGGTTTTACTATTGGGTTTAGCTGCAACCCTTTGTGCAACTTCTTTTTGAAACATGCCAATTACCACAGGCACCTGCTGTTTCCAATCCAATACTTTAAACAGTATTTGTGAAGAAATGTTGTAAGGAAAATTGCCAACTACTACAAACTCATTTTCGAAAGGAGCATCGATATCTAAAAAGCTTTTATGAATAATTCTATTTCGAATAGCTGGATAGGTTGCTTCTAAAAACTGCACTTTTTCTTCGTCGAGCTCTACTGCTGTAAAATCTACATTAGGTATTTGCAACAAATATTTGGTAATAGCACCACCACCTGGGCCAACTTCTACCAGCTGATTAATTGAATGATTGGAGCATGTTTGTTCAACTGCATCAACAATTTTTCTACAGATATTTTCATCTTTCAAAAAATGTTGACCTAAACTTTTCTTAAGTGTGTATTGCATTACAGCAAATGTAAGCACAGCAGGCAGAATCTATTAGCAACAAATTAGTTTTTACAAGAAAGCAATAATTTTTTGCTGAACTTCCTTCAATTCTTCAGGCGATAATTTTAGCTTGGGCTTACTTAAATCTACATCATGTAAACTATTTGTAGCCAATAAATGTACATGAGCATGAGGCACTTCGAGCCCAACAGTAATTATATTTACTCTGTTACAAGCAAATGCTTTTTCAATAGCTTGGGCAATGGGTTTTGCAAATAACAATAAGTTGGCTAAATAGGCATCGGGCACATCGAAAATTTTATCAACTTCAATTTTAGGTACCACCAAAGTATGACCATATTGAACTGGAAAAATATCTAAGAATGCAATGAATTGCTCATTCTCAGCAATTTTATAACTGGGAATTTCTCCATTAATAATTTTTGAAAATATAGTCATACAATCATTTTAAGATGCTGCAAATTAAGTTGATTTAAAACAAAAATGCAGCCCAATGGACTGCATTTTGTACAAGTATTTTGAGAAATTTAAACCGCTATATCATCAATTTTAAATTTCATGACACCATTAGGTGCTTGTATTTCGGCAACTTCGCCTTTTACTTTTCCCATTAATCCTTTTCCAATTGGGGAAGATGCTGAAATTTTACCAGACTTTAGATCGGCTTCTTTTTCACCAACCAACTGATAGGTAACAGTTTTTTTAGTTGCCATATTGGTAATGGTAACTTTGGTTAAAATGCTTACTCTGCTGGTATCGATTGTATTGGTATCAACAATCTTTGCTGTGGCAATTACACCTTCCAATTGTTTAATTTTTGCTTCCAACATACCTTGTGCTTCTTTGGCACTATCGTACTCAGCATTTTCTTTTAAATCGCCTTTTTCTCTAGCTTCGGCAATGGCTTTTGACGCTGCTGGTCGTTCAATCGATTTCATGCGATGCAGCTCTGTCTTCATTTTGTCAAAAGTGTCTTGTGTTACATATTCACTCATAATCTTTTGTTTAGAAGAGATAAAAAAAATACAACGCCACATATAAAATGTAGCGTTGTATAAAATACAAATATAGAAAATCTTATTGAAACTGCAAGATGCTGTATTTGTGTTGATTTTTTTTAAGAAGCTTTAACTTTTTGGAGAGCCTCGTCTTTGCGAACTTTATCCCAATATTTTTTGGCAACTATGAGCATTCCAAAACTTTCTCCTTCTTCTTTGTTTAAATGCTTGTGGTGCATTTTATGTGCCCATCGAATAGCTTTTACATAACGGTTATTACTTCTGGTAAACCATTTAATTCTTTGATGTATGATTACTTCATGTACAATAAAATAAGCCAACCCATACAACGCAATACCAAAACCAATGGCTGCAACCCAATACAATTGATTCTGCAATCCTAACATAATGCATAACCAGCTGGGGATAGCAAAGATTAAGAAGAAAGCATCATTTTTTTCGAACACATGCCCAGTTGGCTGATGATGGTCTTCGTGTAAATACCATAGAAAACCATGCATAATGTATTTGTGGGTTAACCAGGTAATTACTTCCATTACAACAAATGTGAGTATCGTTACAAATAAACTAAATAGCATTATAAAAAAGTTCTAAGTATTAAAAAAAACAAGGTTTGTATAATAAACAAATGGATCGCAAAATGGTTTTCTTTCTTAAACGAAAGCGTTTTAAAAATAATCATTAATGCTAAACTGATTAAAAACCAGCATACATAATTGTAAAAAGGAATGGTATTATTTTCCCATTGCCAAAAATGTAAATCAACAGCTATTGGCTCCATGATAAAATCGAAAGTCGTAGCCAATAAAGCACTATCGATTATTAAAGATACAAATTGAATTTTGGGAGACATAACAACACCTTTAGCTTCATATTTTTTCTCTATCCATTGGTGTAATTGATGCACAATACTACCACAACAAAATACCGTCATAAACCACTGTACACCTATTAATAATGGAACTCCTTTTAACTTAACCCCCATTACCGAACCATATTTGTAGTTACCAAATAAATAACCTGTATTTACACCAATAATTTCTGTAATTATTCCTGTTGTAAATGCAAGTGTTGCAAAAAAATAAAACCATTTGTTTTTTTGTTCTTGCGTATATATCAGTAAGGCTGCCATTAAGCAAAGATTGAGGGGTGTATTTTGTACAAACCAATCTTTATAAGGCGAAAACAAAATACCCATTGCTCCGCTTATATGAAAAAGTAAGGCAACAAGAATTGCAATATTTTTTCTCTGAATTTTCAATGCGAATAATTCTTTTTATGGCTGTCTTCCTGAACCAATTGACTCATAATTTTTGCACTCTGTAAACACAAAGGAATACCACCACCAGGATGTACACTTCCACCTACAAAATACAATCCTTTTATTTGGTTGGTAAAGTTCGGATGACGTAAAAACGCAGCCATTTTTGAATTGGATGATGTACCATACAAAGAACCCATATAAGAAGCAGTCTTACTTTCTATTAATACAGGATCTAAAGTAGCCTCTTCTTCTATGAATGATGCTACATCTATCTTCAATATGCCGTGCAACTTTTTCAGAATATTTACTTTAGCCTGTTGTTTGTAAGCTTCCCAATTTTGCCCAGCATTCGCCGGCACGTTAATCATTACAAACCAATTTTCTTTGCCCATTGGTGCCTGTAAATTACGTTCACATTTACTGGTTATATTGATATATACAGTTGGGTCGTTGTACAATTTTTTCGTTTTGAACAAACTGATGAACTCTTCTTTGTAATTATTGCTAAAAAAAATATTGTGCAACTCTAACTCTTTAAACTCTTTTTTTATACCCCAATAAAATATTAAAGCACTGCTGCTTCTTTCTTGTTTCAAAACTTTAGCAGCTTTGTATTCATTGTTCAATAAATGTTTGTAGGTAAAATATACATCCATATTGCTTACAACTATATTGCAGTAAATATTTTCTCCATTTACAACAACACCTACAACAGATTTTTCTTTCTCAATAATTCGTTGTACAGGCGAATTGAAATAAAACTGTACCCCTTTTTTTTCTGCCAATTTATACAATGCATTGGTTATACTAATCATACCACCCTTGGGATAAAATGTACCCTCACTTAATTCTAAATGTGGTATTAAGCACAACATACTTGGAGCCTTGTAAGGATTGCTGCCATTATAAGTAGCGTATCTGTTAAATAGCTGAACAGTTTTTGCATTTTTAAAAGATGCTTTATTTACCTGATGCATACTTTTGAACAAATATTTAGCTTTTGTTGCTGCCAACGCTTTTCTAATAGGAGCTTTTTGTAGTGTAGCTTTTTTATGTAAGGAATGATTTAAAAATATTTTACCTATATCGTTATAAATATCGGCTGATTGATGTAAGTAATTTTTTACAGCCAATTCATCTTCACCTAACTTTTCTTTAAACTCTTTAGTTAATGCTGCTTCATTGGTAAAAGCATTTACAACAGTTCCATCTTCATAAAAATATTTAAAGGAAATGGGCAATGCTTCATAAGAAAAATATGCTTCCATTGGTTCATTTGCCAATTGAAACAACTCAACAATATTTTGTGGTTGGGTAAATAAACTGGGACCAGCATCGAACTGATAATCGCCTAAATTGAAATGAGATAATTTACCACCGGGATAACTATTTTTTTCAAATATTTTTACATCAAATCCTTGTACAGCAAGCCTAATAGCAGATGCCAAACCTGCAACACCAGCACCAATAACTATTGCAGTTGGTTTACTCATTGTATTACTTATTTTGTTGTAACCAATTTTTAACTTTAGGAAAAGCTATCTTAAACCATTCGGTATAAATAGACGGGTATTGTTGAATATCTAATTCTATATCTTCTACTAAACCATAACCATAGTTTTCTACTTCATCTGGATTTATATTAATCTCTCCATCATAAGTTCCTATAAAAACATGATCAAATTCATGTTCAGTTAGACCATTATCAAATACAGTTTTATATGTAAATTGAAATGCAGGTTGAATTGGCGTTACAAATCCCATTTCTTCATGTAATCTTCGTGTTGCAGCATCGATCACGTTTTCATTTGAACGTGGATGACTGCAACAGGCGTTGGTCCATAAACCACCACTGTGGTATTTGTTCAAAGCTCTTTGTTGCAAAAGCATTTTCCCTTCACTGTTAAAGATGAAAACGCTGAAAGCCCTGTGTAAAAGAGCTTGTTCGTGAGCCGCCATTTTTTCCATTAAACCAATCTGCTGGTCGTTTTCATCAACCAAAATCACTTGTTCCATGCTATAAAAATAAAGTATATCTTATTGTAGATTAGCAACACCGAAGTTAAAAGAAAAACCTATGTACACTTTGCAATGGTTCTATTCAATTCATAAGCAATTAAAGTAAGTTTAATTGACTTCTTAAACCTGCTTTTGCAACAATATAAAACTTGCCATAATCAGGAATACGAACACGCTCCTGCATAATTCGTTGTGGTTGCAGTTTTTTAATTTTTTGGAAGAGTGATAGGTAGTATTTATAAGCCACATATACACCAAATCGAGATTTCATTGGCAATTGAAGAATTGCTGCATACGCATCATTGAAATCTTTTTGAATATCTAATTCGATATTTTGTTTATCATTTTCTGTAAAGTTTCTGAAATCACATCCCGGAAAATAAACCCTTTCTAAGCCTTCGAAATCGGCTTTCAAATCTCTTAAGAAATTTACTTTTTGAAAAGCTGCTCCCAAACTTCTTGCTCCGGGTTTTAATATTTCATATAAAGACTTATCACCATTGCAAAAGACATACAAACACATTAAACCAACCACTTCTGCACTGCCATAAATGTATTGTTCGTAACCATTTCTGTCGTACTTTTTTTCACTTAAATCCAATTCCATCGAATATAGGAAAGCATCTATCAAATCGTGGCTGATTCCATATTGGTTAACGGTTAACTGAAAACTGTGTAAAATGGGATTCAGGCTAATTTTCCTTTCTATAGCCAGGTATGTTTCTTTTTTAAATTCCTCAAGCAATACAGCCTTATCATGCTCATGAAAAGTATCAACAATTTCATCGGCAAAACGAACAAAGCCATAAATATTAAAAATTGGCTGACGCAAATCTTTATGCAATAATTTGATAGCTGATGAAAAGCTGGTGCTATACTTTTCTGTAGTATTGCGACTGCAGTTCATACTAACTTCATGAAAGTGTTGCATGTTGGTCATAAAACTGAAATTATATTTTTAAAGGGTTCAATATACCTATAAAAACAACGTTTGTAAGATTTTGTTTAAAAGAGTGACCAATTTACTCAACTAGATTAGCCAAAAGACTTAATTACTTCCTTTGCAACAACTTCTCCACTAATTAAACTTGGTGGAACGCCTGGCCCTGGCACTGTTAGCTGACCGGTATAAAACAGATTCTCCACTTTTTTACTTCTTAATGCAGGTTTTAAAATACTGGTTTGTAGTAACGTGTTGGCAAGCCCATAAGCATTGCCTTTAAAAGCATTATAGTCGTTGATAAAATCGCTGTGAGCAAAAGATTTTTTATAAATAATATTTGGCAAAATAGATTGCCCAATTTTATCTTCCATTCTTTTTACAACCATGTTAAAATAATGGTCTCTTAATTCTTCTGTATCACCTTCTAAACCAGTTGCAGTCGGGATAAGGAAAAACAAGTTCTCGCAACCTGTTGGTGCAACAGTTTCATCAGTTACAGAAGTTACGCTTACATAAAACAGCGGATTTACAGGCCATTTTTTGGTCGTGTAAATTTCCTGACCATGTACTTCGAAAGATGTGTCAAAAAACAAAGAATGATGCAACACATTTTCCAGTTTTTTATTCAAACCAACATAATATAATAAACAACTCGGAGCCATTACGCGTTTTTCCCAATAAGTATTGCTGTAACTTTGGTAAGCTTGTGGTAAGAGCTTGGTTTCTATGTGATGATAATCGGCTCCACCAATTACAACTTCTGCTTCGTAGATATCGGATGTTGTTTTAACCTTTCTGGCATAAGCGTTTTGTATAATGATTTCTTCTACATTTTCATTAAACCTGAATGTTACACCCAATTCTACAGCAAGGTTGTACATAGCCTCAACAATACTGTACATACCACCTTCAGGAAACCAGGTACCTCCTTTAATATCAGCATAGTTCATTAAGCTGTACAAAGCCGGCGTATTTTCTGGCAATGCACCTAAAAACAATACAGGAAACTCTAATAGTTGTTTTAGTTTGGGATGCTTAAAATGCTTGGCTACATGAGCTTTGATAGAATTAAAAACATCTAACTTGAAAATTCCTGTTACTAAATCCCAATCTAAAAACTCAGTAACTGATTGGCCGGGTTTATATACTAATTTGTTAATACCAACTTCATACTTATAAGCAGCTTCTTTTAAAAACTTATCTAATTTTTCACCACTACCAGATTCTATTGTGTTAAACAGATTTTGTAACGCTTCATAAGAAGCAGGAATGTCCATTGGTTCATCCTCCCAATAAATTCTGTACGATGGGTCTAACCTGTATAATTTATAATAATCATTCAGGTTTTTCCCAAACTGTTTAAAATAACGTTCAAAAACGTCTGGCATCCAATACCAACTTGGTCCCATATCAAAAGTAAAACCTACGGCTTGCAATTTTCTTGCCCTTCCACCGGGTTGACTATGCTTTTCTAAAACTGTAACCTGCCACCCAGCTTTTGCCATAAAAGATGCGGCCGATAAACCAGCAAAGCCTGAACCTATTATTATTACGCTTTTCGACATACTGAAATTTGTTATCTAGCAATTTACAAGACAAGCTGCTAATTGTTCAAAAAAATAATCCCGTTTTAGTTATACTTCCAGAAAAGAAAAAAGAAACAACTTTTTGTTGTTTCTTCTTCGACTTTTTATATAGGAAAATTAGGTTAAAAACTTGGGGGGTAAACTAATGCCTATCAATTTGTGCTTTTAATAATTTTCTTGCAAAGTGAATTCTACTTTTTATGGTTCCCAATGGCTCATTTAGCATATCGGCTATTTCGTTGTATTTGAAACCGTCGAAATATAGAAGGAAAGGTGTTTTAAAAATTTCTGGCAATTGCACAATTGCTGCCTGTACTTCCTTCATATTCAAAGTAGCAATGGCATCATTGGTAACTGCATCTTTACTTTGGTTAAGTAAAAACTCGTTTGGAGTGTTATCGAAAATAGTTTGTTGCTTGCTTTTGCGGCGATAATTATTGATAAAAATGTTACGCATAATGGTGTATAACCATGCTTTAACATTGGTACCTACATTGTATTTTTCTCTGTTGGCCAATGCCCTGAACAGCGTTTCTTGCATTAAATCTTTTGCCTGCTCATTATCTCTGGTTAAAGTTATCGCAAAGGGCTTTAAAAATTCCGTATTGTTTAACAACATTTTATCAAAATCTACTGTAGCCATAACTGTTTTTGTTTAATGATTAGAAACCAAAGTTAAACAGAATAATTTAGGGTAAACAAATTTTTGTTTAATAAATGACAGCTTTATGTTAAACAAAGTGTTAAGCGGCAAAGTGTTTAATTAAAATAGAATATTTAATTGAAATAAATGAACAAAACTAATATTTGCTTACTTTTTATTTCCATTTTTTATACCTGCTTAACACTTTTTGAGGACTAAAAGTGTACCAGGCATAGCCATCTCTTCTTTCTCTATCTACTTCTGCCAGTGAGTAAACAACTTTACTATCTCTATTACAAAACATGGGTCGATGTGTTTTTAGCTCATAGTAGCGTGCCTAGACTGGAGGTGCAGTTGAATCAATCTCAACCACTTTATCAGTATAAGATGTGGTGGTGTATTGAGATACCATTTTTTTCGCCTTTATAGTTTTAACCCTTGTATATAAAATTTTGCTTTCTGTAAACCATACAACTGCATTTTCTACAGCATTGATAATTGTTTGTGATGGATTTTTAATGCCATTCACAACAAAATAATATCAACACTTTCTCCATTGCAAATGGCAGGTGGTTCAAATTTTCTGGCCCAAGCTGGTTCTAATTTTACATCATTGTGTTGCTGGCACCATACAGTTGGTGTACCAGCATCGTTAATCTGTGTTTTTAAAATACCATCAATCCCTTTACCAAATGCTGTTTTTAATAGTCGTAGCCTTTCTGCATCAATATAGTTGTACTCTTCCTTTCCATCGTTAATATCTTTAAGTAATTGCATAATGCCAGCCATAGCATCGTCGTTATAAGTTATATAACGACTGTAGTTTTTTTGAAGCGGAAAATATTGTGGCCAACCACCGTTATCATATTGCGATGCAAGTATAAAATCTAAACCTTTTAAAGCAGCAGCTTTAAATCTAACATCTTTATGTACGTAATAAATTTTGCTAAGGCATGCAATGTGAGAATAGGTGGTTCTATTGTCAAAGTTGTATTGACAGCATTTTTCGTAGCAATCAATGTATTTATTTGTTCAACAGTAAGTATTGCCCGCATATCATAATTCTAGGCCAACCGCCATTAGTTTTTTGAAACAATAAAATATTATTGGCTATTACCACCAACTCATTTGCTTTATAGCGTAGTTGATTTTTCTTGGGTTGTATTAACCTGTTTTTTCGTTAATATCATACCAATGATGTGCATTGTCTTGAAAAATTGCTGTATCTATTTAATTAAACTTTAAAGTATTGGTTTGGCTAAAACTATTTATAAATAATACAGAACAGAGAAAGATTACTGGAAACTTAACTTTAGGCATATCGAAAAATTTATACAACTGAGTTTTATTAATTGGTTGAAGATAAATATTAAAAACAACTAAAACATAGATTGTATTTTTAATAGTTACTGATTGATGTTGCCAATCGCTTAAACTTAAATTTCATAAAGAAAACAAACAATAGGGTTTTATTTAATTTTTTCAGCAAACAACAACCTCCGCTGGTGACAGTGATTTAATATGGTATTTCTGTTAAATAATATTCATTGCTGTTTATCCACTTATTAAACATACATTTATATAAATGGCAGTAATGTGAAGCTCTACATTAAGTATATGGTTAGTTTACGTTGTAAGCTTTTGGTAAAAGACGAATTACTAAAACTTGGGTTAAACTATGTGATAATTGAATTGGGTATGGTTGATATTTTGGAAGATATTACAGAAGAGCAACACGCTGTTTTAAAAGACAACTTATTAAAAGCAGGGCTTGAATTACTTGATGATAAAAAGAGTATTTTAATTGAAAGAATTAAGAATGTAATTATTGAACTGGTTCATTATACCGATGAGTTACCTCTCATTAATTACTCTGATTATATTAGTGAGAAATTACATTATGATTATACTTATTTGTCGAATATTTTTTCTGAAGTAAAAGGTATAACCATACAACAGTATATCATTATTAACAAAATTGAACGTGTAAAAGAATTGCTTTTGTACGATGAGTTGAACCTTACAGAAATAGCATACAAACTGCACTACAGCAGTGTTGCACACTTGAGTAATCAGTTCAAAAAAATAACCGGAGTATCCCCATCTTATTACAAACTATTAAAACAAAAAAGAAAAGTAAACCTCGAAAACATGTGATATATGTAAGCATTAATCATTGTTATGTAGTGCTCAAATTATTGGATGTGTACACCTTTACATCTAGTAAAATTAGACACAATGACCAAAAGAATTACAACAGCCAATAATCCAATTAAATTGCTTTCAAAACAACACAATTATTTCAGATTATTCAAATCAATATGGATTATTGTATTCCTTGTATCAATGCTAACATGGCAGTGTAAAAAAGAAAATGCACCTGTAGGCATTAGTGGTATTTGTCCGGTTGTTACACTAACAGACCCAGCCAATAATGCTATCAATGTTATTACCAATAAAAGGCTTTCTGTAATATTTAACGAACCCATGAATATTGCAACAATTACAGCAGCAACATTTATGCTAAAAGATGGTTTATCGGTAATTGGAGGCTCTATTACCGATTCTGCTAATGTAGCAGTTTTTATACCCACAACTGCATTAAAAGCCAATACCGTTTACACAGCTATTGTAACAACAGGAGTTAAAGACGTTGTAAAAAATGCCTTAACAGGTGATTATGTATGGAGTTTTACTACAGGTAACTAATACAAATTTCTTTATTCGTCAAATCTATTTAAAGTAAGATTCCATTGAATGGAAGCATCTTATGTAAACAAAATTTTTCATTTATTAATTAATCACTATGAAATACTTTAAAATATTAAAACAACTCTTTGCACTAATACTACTTGTGTTTGCAGCGGTCAATGGCTATACACAAGAAGCAAAAGCTCTAAGAGTTCAACCAAAATGGTGGTTTGGTGTATCGGGTGCAGCCAATATTAATACCTACCGTGGCACAACACAAATGCTAAACAACACATTATTTGCTCCTACTGCATTTCATAAAGGAAAAGGTGTAAAACCTTATGCATCATTCTTAATGGAATATAAGCCCAATAAGGTTTTTGGTATAACGTTAAACATTGCATACGATGGCCGAGGTGGACATTTTAATGAAGTAATTGCACCTTGTAATTGCCCAGCAAATTTAGCTACGAACTTAAGCTATATTGCCATCGAACCATCATTACGAATAGCTCCTTTTGCTTCAGCATTTTATGTATTTATTGGGCCAACTATTGGCGTAAACACTACAAAACAATTTACCTATTCACAAGAAAAACAAGCTACTACAATAGACAACTGGAGTAATATTCGCAAAACTGTTATTGCAGCACAGGCAGGTGTAGGAATAAACATCCCTGTTTCAGCTAAAACCAGCGAAACACAAATGATTATTGCTCCATTCGCATCTTTTCAAACCGACCTATTCGATGCCCCTCGTAGTGTTGAAACCTGGACAAACAATACTGTTAGAGCTGGTATTACTCTAAAATTTGGTACTGGTAAAAAAACAGCAAAAGCTTTAAAACAAATTCCACCAATTCACGATACTTTGTATAAATACATTCATGATAATGTAACAGCAAAAACAGGTAACGAACCTCCAAAAGATATTAGTTTTAGTGTAAGGGCTCCAAAAGCTTTACCAATGAATCGTCAAACCAAAGAAACATTTCCAATTCGTAATTCAGTATTCTTTGATAAAGGCTCAAACGAAATACCAAAACGATATATTCTGTTATCTAAAGGTGAAGCCAGCCGTTTTAGCGAACAACAATTACAAGAAAGTCAACCGAACAATTTAAAAAATGGAGATCGTTCGAATAGGCAAATGGCTGTGTACTACAACATTTTAAATATTGTAGGTGATCGTTTAACAACCAATCCTACTAGTACAATAATGTTGAGTGGTGCATCAGAAAACAAACCTCCTGACGGAAAGCAAATGGCAGAAAATATCAAATCGTACTTAGTTACAATTTTTGGTATAAATGCTAGCAGAATTACGACAGAAGGAAGAAGCAGACCACTAATACCATCTGAACAACTAGGTGCAACAAAATGGATTACCTTATTAAGAGAAGGCGATAGAAGAGTAGATATTGCTAGTACATCTCCAGAATTATTATTACAAGTTGGTGGCAAAAAATCTTCCTTCTTTAAACCAGTGTATTTAAAACCAACACAAGTAAATGAAGAAGACAGCCATGTAATATTTAATGTAACTAATGCAGAAGAAGTTTTATATTCTTGGAAAGTTGAGATGAAAGATGAACAAAATAGCATACAAACATTTGGTCCATTTAAAACAAATCAAGCATCGGTGTCTGCCAATACTGTTCTTGGTAATAACTCTCGAAGTAATTATACAGTTAAATTAACTGGCAAAACTAAAAATGGTAATACAATAACAAAAGATGGTTATGTTAGCCTTACCAAAATTAAAAACCCCAAAAATGAAGGTTTACGTTACAGTATCCTATTCGATTTTGATAAATCAAAAACAATTGCATCTTACGAAAAATTCTTAGTAGAAGTAGTTGCTCCACTAATTCCAGATAACAGTACTGTTTTAATACATGGTCATACAGATATTATTGGAGATGCTTTATACAATAAAAAACTTTCTACCGAACGTGCTACAAGTACACAAAAGATACTTGAAAAAGCATTATTAAATAAAGGTGTAAAATATGTAAAATTTGATGCAATGGGTTATGGGGAAAATAGAGAAGAAGCTCCGTTTGACAATGAACTTCCTGAAGAAAGGTTTTACAACAGAACTGTAATTATTGATATTGTTCCAAATATATAAATTATTGAGCTAATTAAAAAACCTTCTGCTTGTATAAGCAGAAGGTTTTTGTTTCCCATACCTCACAGTATAAGTGATTTATGTAAATCTATCTATTCAAGATGTAACAACCAACTCAACTATAACCATGACCTTTAAGAATTAATAATACACTTTATAAAGTTCTCAATATGGAAAATATTAATAAAAACAATGAGCTTGAAAAATCAAAAGTTCATATAGTAATAGAAATAATAGAATACTTACCCAATGCAGTTGTTAGCAAAACAATTATTAAAAAATCTACTGGCAATATAACTGTTTCATCACTTGATGCAGGAGAAGAATTAGCCGAAAAAATTTCTCCGTTTGATACCTATATTCAAATTATAGATGGTAGTGCAGAGCTTATCATTGCCGATAGAAAATTCAGGTTAAATCTTGGAGAAGGTATTATTATACCAGCTCACTCGAAACATAAGTTTAATGCCAACGAACAGTTTAAAATGATTGCTACTGTTATAAAAAGCGGTTATGAAGAATAAATGAAACTTTACATAAAATACATGGTAAGTCTTCGTTGTAAAATGTTGGTAAAAGCTGAACTGGAAAAGCTGAATCTTCATTATACAAGTGTTGAACTTGGCTTTGTAATCATTTTAAAAGTCTGGATGAAGCAACAAGAGAAACACTTAGCAAAAACTTGTTACAATCGGGGCTAGAACTTTTAGAAGATCAAAAAAGTGTTTTAATACAAAAGATAAAAAGCACTATTACAGAAATGATATTTTATGATGATGACCAGATACTTCAAACAAATGCTGAATACATCAGTAGAAAATTAAATCAAGATTATAACCACATATCTAATATTTTTTCAGAAGTAACCGGTACCACAATTCAACAGTATATTATTACTCAAAAAATTGAACGTGTAAAAGAGTTATTGTTATACGACAAGTTAAGTGTAACTGAAATTTCATACAAATTAAATTACAGTAGCCCTGCCCACTTATCCAATCAATTCAAAAAAATCACTGGCTTAACACCAGGATTTTTTAAACACTTAAAAAAGAAAAAAACAAATGCTTCCGATGTGTGAATTGTATAAGAAACATATTCAATTGTGTAACAAAAAACATACAATAGCAACGACCTTTACTTTCTGAATGAGGATATAAACTATCACCAATCAATATCCAATTAAACTGTATTCTATTACATAGTTTAAATGCAATACCAATTTTTCACTTCAATCTAAAACACATTATCATGAACAACTTGCTATACGTTGTAGCAGTATTATTAATTATTTTCTGGGCTACAGGCTTCTTTGCGTACAATGCGGGCAGCATCATACACATACTACTTGTAATTGCAGTAATAGCAATATTACTAAGGGTTATAGGTGGCAAAAAAACTTTATAAAACAAATCACAACATCAATTTTTAAAACAAGTTAAACAACATGAAAAAAGTATTATTCATTACATTAATAATTGTCATAGCAACAAACTATGCATTCGCCCAGCAAAAAAGTACCGCTAACAAATTAACATTAGGTATTAAAATTGGAGTTAACTATTCCAATGTATATGACAGCCAGGGAGAGAATTTTGTAGCCGATCCAAAATTTGGTTTAGCAACAGGTGTAGTTGCTTCGATACCTATAGCTGGATTTTTTGGATTTCAACCGGAGCTTTTATATTCTCAAAAAGGCTTCAAAGCAACAGGAACATTACTTGGTAGTAACTATAGTTATACGCGTACTACTAATTACTTAGATATTCCGTTACTACTTGCTTTTAAGCCAAGTACCCATTTCACTTTACTTGTGGGACCACAGTTTTCTTTTCTCTTAAGTGAAAAAAATGAGTACACAAGTGCCGCTGTAAATACAGCTCAAGAAACTCAGTTTAACAACGATAACGTTAGAAAAAATACTTTATGCTTTACTGGTGGATTTGATGTTAACATAAGTAACATGGTATTGGGCTTAAGAGCAGGATGGGACTTTCAAACCAATAATGGCGATGGCACATCACAAACTCCACGTTATAAAAATCAATGGTATCAGGCAACAATTGGTTTCAGATTTTAAAACAATTTAATCATAAAAAAACATAATAAAAATGGAAAACTCAAACGACAACTTTAAAGTAATTGGAGCCTTATTAATTGGAGCAATTACAGGTGCAGCATTAGGCATTTTATTTGCCCCTGCAAAAGGTAGCAAAACCAGAAAAAGGTTAATTGGAGGAGCAAAAGATATAGCCGATGATGTTAAAGAAAAAATTAAAGAAGAAATAGCTGCATTGAGAAATAAAGCTGAAGAGCTGGAAGAGTTAGCAGGTGAAAAAATCACAGATATAAAAAATGGTATTCAACAAAAAGTAGAAGCGTTTAAACAACACAACTAAAAGAAGCTGCTGTAAAATACAAACGTTTATTAAAAGAATATTAATCCAGTAAACATTATGCCATTAACCAATCAAATAGATGAACTAAGTAATAGCTTAAAACAGTATGTTAGTATTAATTACAAACTAAGCAAACTGGAAGCCATTGAGTACTCATCCAATCTTGGAGCTAACGCAATAACAAGTTTAATAGTTGGCATATTTGGCATAATGTTTATTCTTTTCTTCAGCATATTTACATCCTTTTATTTATCATCAATACTAAAGAACAATTATATCGGTTTTGGCATTGTAGCAACATTCTATTTCTTAGTATTCTTAACATTACTATTGTGTAAAAAATGGTTGAGAATACCCATTAGAGAAAAAATAACCGATTGTTTACTTAATCAATCAAGTAATAGCAATGGATAATATTAAAGTAGCCGCCTACACTGATTTGCAATTACAAATAGATGCCTTAAAAAAAGAAAAAAAAGAAAAAGAGGATAAGCTAAAAAATCAGTTCTCAGAAATAGCAACTGAAGCCAACCCTATAAAAATTGTAAAGGAATATGTGGGTGCTATTTTGGAGGATAAAGATTTAAAACTGAATATATCGAAAATAGGCATAAACCTGAGCACCAATTTCTTAATTGAAAAACTATTAGGCAGAAACAGAAGTATTAAAGGTTATTTAAGCTCTATGCTGGTTGAAAAATTTTCAACATCCATCATTAATATACTTATAACAAAACATCAAACCAACACAAATAAAAAAATAAAAAATGAAAATGTTTAACGTAAAACTAGCACTGATTTCTTATGCAGCAACTGTTGCAATGATTAGCTGTAACAATTCTACAGAAAGCAAAGCAGAGAAAGTAGAAGAAGCGAAAGAAAATGTAAAAGATGCTACCAAAGAATTAAATGAAGCCCGTTTAGATTCGGCAAAACAATATGCCAACTACAGGTCAGAAATAGAGCAGCGACTGATTGCCAATGACAATGAAATTGCTGCAATTAAAATTCAGATCAAAGCTGAAAAAGCTGATACACGTAGTAACTCTGAAAAAGAGTTGGATAAACTGACTCAACAAAACAACAGGCTAAAAACCACTTTAAAAGAACATGCAGATGGGAGCTATAGTACCTGGGAGTTATTTAAAATCAGTTTGAACAGAGAAGTAGATGAATTGGGTAAATCAATCTCTGCTTTATCTCATAAAAAGTAATTCATTCCAAAACAAATCAATCATGTCAAAAAATAAATCACTCAGTAAACTATTATTTGCTGCTTTCAGTATCGTCAGTATTTTTTTATTCAGTTCTTGTGCTAAAAAAATAGCTTTTGAAACTTCATCGGTTGTTCCTGCTGCCCGAGGTAATGTGACTGTAAAAAAAGATAAGAACAACAACTACGCTATTAAAATGCAATTATCTTACTTAGCAGAACCAAATAGGCTAGACCCTCCAAAACGTACTTATGTAGTTTGGGTATTAACTGAAAATAATGTTACACAAAATATTGGTCAGATAAAAACCACCAATGGTTTAAAAGTTTCCTTTGAAACAGTAACCTCTTTTAAGCCTATTCGTATTTCAGTAACTGCTGAAGATGATTCAAATGTTCAATACCCGGGAATGACACTTGTTTTAACTACTTCTAATTTTTAAAATTTCCCAAGGTACTCCATTCTATCAAAAACATTGGGCCAAAGAGCTATTTTTTTAGCCCAATGTTTAAATCAACAAAATGAAAAATTTATCGGCAATAACTATTTGTTTAACAATAGCATTATCTGGATGTAGCAATATAATTTTTAATACAATATCTTCCAATTACGATCATAGTATAAATTTCAAGCAATTCAAAACATATGCCTGGCTAAACAATCATCAACCCCATACAGCCACACCTTACGACAATGAAATTATTGAAAATAACATTAAGAACTATGTTGATAAAGAGCTAGAAAAAATTTTGTATGTCCCACAAATAAATGCTCCCGATATATTATTTGAATTAATTATTCACAGTAGAAGTAAAGTTGCCATTACAAGAACTCCAATATATTCTTCGCCAATGTATGGTGCCTATCCATCTTATTCTTATATGTACTACAATAGTAATAACTACAAATGGAATCCATATGGTTATTTCAATCGAAACTATCAAAGACCAACTTATAAAATTGGAGAAACAGTTGAACGAACCAGATTTAATAAATCAACTATCATCATTAATGTTTTTGAAAGGATTTCAGGCAAATTAATTTGGACAGGATCTGCAAAAGGCGATGTGTATGATAGTAGATATATGAAAGATGCAATACACCCTGCAGTAATAAAGATTTTAGATAAGTACCCTATACAACCAGCTAAATAAACCTAACATACATACAATGGTTACTGTAAAAAAAGAAGGTATCATTCTCGAAGAAACCACATTGTTTTTTGAAGATGAAGGTGTATTAAATCCTGCTGTGTATCAGGATGGTAATACTATTCATATATTTTACAGAGCCTTACGTAAAGGCAATTATTCTACTGTAGGATATTGCAAATTAGATGGCCCGCTAAATATGGTTGAGCGATTAAACACACCGTTATTAATTCCTCAATTTGAATATGAAGCTCATGGAATCGAAGACCCCAGAATCGTAAAGATTGAGGAACTTTATTACCTAACGTTCACAGCCTACGATGGAATTAATGCGATGGGAGCATTAGCCACATCTACAGATATGAAAAGCTTTGAAAGGCATGGTATTATTGTTCCTCAATTTACATACGAAGAATTTAGAAGACTGGCTGAATGCAATGCACATTTAAACGAAAAGTACGAACGCTTTCATGTACATAACAACATTCAAAACAATCCCGATAAAAAAATGTTTTTATGGGATAAAAACCTCATATTTTTTCCAAAAAAAATTAATAGCAAACTGTACTTTTTGCACAGAATACGACCTGATATACAAATTGCGTCAGTAAACAATGTTCAAGACTTAACAAAAGATTTTTGGACAAATTATTTCTTACACCTGCAAGAAAATATTATACTCTCCCCTAAACATAAACATGAAATAAGCTATATAGGTGGCGGTTGCCCACCTATCGAAACAGAGTGTGGCTGGCTGCTCATTTACCATGGTGTACACGACACTTCAGCAGGTTATGTTTACTGTGCCTGTGCTGCACTGTTAGACTTAGAAAATCCTGCTAAAGAAATTTCCCGTTTGCCATATCCATTGTTTAAACCAGAACTTTCGTGGGAGCTAAAAGGAGAAGTAAACAATGTAGTTTTCCCTACAGGTACAACTTTGTTTAACGATACATTGTACATCTATTATGGAGCAGCTGACAAACGGATTGCCTGTGCATCCCTTAGCTTAAAAGAATTATTAACAGAGCTTACTAACAACATAACTGTATGAAAACAACCTTTGATTATGTACCAGTAAACAGTTTAATGCAGTATAAAGAAAGCGTTAACGATGAACAAACTGCAACACCAAACCATTTACCAGAAATACTTTTTATTACTTCTTATCCCAACAGAGAATGTGGTATTGCAACGTATTCCCAAGATTTGGTGAATGCCATACAAGAAAAATTTGGGTTATGCTATTCGATAGCTGTTTGTGCACTTGAAGCCAATGACAGATTATACAATTATCCTGCTGAAGTAAAATACACTTTACACACAGCTAACCTTAATGAATACAGCCATCTTGCTGAACTGATTAACAGCAATAACCAAATTAAACTAGTGCTTTTAGAACACGAATTTGGTTTGTTTGGTGGTACGAACGGAGATTATTTTTTACAACTGCTTGCACTTATCCGAAAGCCAGTCATTACAACTTTTCATACTGTATTGCCAGAACCAAATGAAACGAGAAAAAAGTTGGTACAAACCATTGCAGCATTAAGTAAAAACATTATTGTAATGACAAAAAACTCGGATTATATTTTGCAAACCGAATACAAGATTGCCGCTGAAAAAATCATTGTAATTCCACATGGTACACACTTGGCAAAATCGAATACCGAGCAGGAAAATAAAACTTACTTAAGAAACAAACTGGTACTATCAACATTTGGTTTAATCAGCTCTGGAAAAAGTATAGAAACTGCATTAGATGCCTTACCAATAATTATCGAAAAATTTCCCAACATTTTATACCTTATCATAGGCAAAACTCATCCGTCGATTATTAAAAATGAAGGAGAGATTTACAGGACTTACTTAGAAACAAAAGTGATTGCATTAGATCTGCAAAACCATGTTCGTTTTATAAATAAATATTTATCGCTAGATGAATTGCAATCGTACTTATCTCAAACAACTATATACCTGTTTACTTCTAAAGACAGATATCAGGCAGTAAGTGGAACCTTTGCTTATGCAATGGCAAGTGGCTGTCCTATTATTTCAACACCAATTCCGCATGCTAAAGAAATGCTGACCAATGGAGCAGGTTTAATTGTAGATTTTCAAGATGCTCAACAATTGGCCGAAACAACTATTCAGCTTTTATCAGACGCTATTATTTTGCAAGAAATGAAGCTGAACGGATTACATAAAATATCACCAACTGCTTGGCAAAATGCAGCTATTGCTCATATTGAATTAATTGAAAAAAATATTCAATTAAAAGAAAGAGTATTATACTATTCTTTACCACCTATTTCACAAAAACATATAAAACGATTAACAACCCATAAAGGTATTATTCAGTTTGCTTCAGTTGCTAACCCTGATTATACAAGTGGCTATACAATTGACGATAACGCCAGAGCATTAATTGCTGTTACAAAGCATTATCAACTTACTAAAGATTTAAACGATTTACAGCTAATACAAATTTACTTACAGTTTATTATTTTTTGCCAGCAAAAAGATGGAAGCTTTTTAAATTATGTAGATATAAACGAACAATTTTTAGCTAAAAACAAGGATGAAAATTTAGAAGATGCTAATGGCAGAGCTATTTGGGCATTAGGTGAATTTTTATCGTATGAAAACATTGTTGAAAACGAATTATTTCTTAAAGTAGAAGCAGCTTTTGATAAGTCTATAAAAAAAATTCCTGGGTTTAAATCACCCAGAGCAATTGCCTTTGCTATAAAAGGATTATATCTGTACAACCATTTAAGAAAAGATGAACTGATAAAATTATTAATCACATCGCTTGCCGATGATTTGGTTTCTAAATACAGAGGTGTATCAGATGACAAATGGAAATGGTTTGAAGACTATCTCACTTATGCAAATAGTGTTTTACCGGAAGCCATGTTGTATGCCTACTTAAACGATAACAGCATTTTATTTAAAACAATTGCAATAGACAGTTTCAATTTTTTATTATCTGTTCAATTTCAAAACAATCAAATTAAAGTAATCTCCAACCAAGGATGGCATATTAAAGGTAAACAATCTAATCAATTTGGAGAACAACCCATCGATGTTGCTTATACAATCATGACATTGAGTTTATTTTATGATACATTGAAAGATAAAACGTACTTAGAAAAAATGGTTATTGCATTTAATTGGTTTTTAGGAGCCAATCACTTACACCAAATCATTTACAATCCATGTACTGGTGGCTGCTACGATGGATTAGAAGAAAAACACATTAACCTTAACCAAGGGGCTGAATCAACAGTGAGTTATGCATTATCACGACTAACTATTGAAAAATATGTACAAACCGAAAAGCCCTTATCTGTTGAAAAAACGAAAGATATATTAGAACCTGAATTAGCATAAATCTTAAAATAAAAAACATGTCAATACAAAAGCAATTGGGCATTTGGATGGATCATTCAATTGCTCATATCATTGAATTTACTGTAGATTCAATTGAAACAAGCTATATAGAATCGAAATTTACCCATACTGCAAAAGAGCAAAGTCTCGAAAAAAGTGAGCACATCATGCACAACAAAGAGCATCAACAACAATTCGCTTACTACAAAGAATTAGGTGAGCTAATTAAAAATTATGGTGAAGTAATTCTTTTTGGTCCAACTGATGCCAAAGTTGAATTATACAATATTTTAAAAAACAATCAGCAATATAAAAAAATAAAAATAGAAGTGCAGCAGGCTGATAAAATGACGGAAAGCCAAGAACATGCTTTTGTAAAAAAATACTTTCAAAAACATTTGTAGGAACACTACTAAAATTTAAAGAAATGAAAATATTAATCGTTCTTACATCACACAGTAACTTGGGAGATACGGGACAAAAAACTGGATTTTGGATAGAGGAGTTTGCTGCTCCTTATTATATTTTTAAAGATGCAGGTGCATTACTAACAATCGCATCACCCAATGGTGGTCAGCCTCCTATTGATCCAAAAAGTAATGAACCCATTAATCAAACAGAAGCTACACTTAGGTTTAATAAAGATATTGAGTTACAAAAGCTATTAAGCTGTACTATGAAATTAGAAGATGTATCTGCTATAAATTTCGATGCTATTTTTTATCCTGGTGGGCATGGCCCTTTATGGGACTTAAATAAAGACAGCAATAGCATTCGACTAATTAAAGCATTTTGGAAAAGTAATAAACCAATTGCAACAGTTTGCCACTCTCCTGCCGTTTTATTAAACGTACGTGATAAAAAAGGAAATTCTATTGTCAAAGGAAAAAGAGTTACAGGATTTAGTAATTCAGAAGAAAAAGCCGTTGAATTGTTAAATGTGGTTCCATTTTCTTTAGAAACAGAATTACAAAATAATGGTGGTGAATACTCGAAAAATAATGATTGGGAACCATATGCAATAACCGATGGACTATTGATTACTGGTCAAAACCCAGCATCATCGATAGAAGTTGCACATCATTTACTTGAAGTTTTAAGAATAAATAATCATTCATAAAATATTCGATAAAGTCAACTACCAATACTTATACATACCTGTGAATATTGTAATTATAACGTTTACTTGTGTATCATTTAGGGGGCAAAAAAAATCAACTTTACACTGTAACAAAGTGTTACACTAAAATAAAAAAATGAAAAAAATATTCATCATTGTATTACTTGCAATTACAAGTTCAACACAATTAGTACATGCTCAAAAACCAGTAGTTGTAATTAGCGATAAAATTGGTTGGCATAAACTTGGAGAAACAACAGTAAACTTTCAAAAAGATTTCGATCAAATTTTAATTATTGGAGCCAATAGGTTTGAGTCGTTAAAATTTATGGTGAACGATGCACCTATTAAACTCATTAGTCTCGAAGTATTTTATGTAGGTAACACCACAGAAAATTTTACAATAAATAATACCATTAAAGATGCAGGAGAAAGCAGGGTTATTCATTTAAAAGGAGAACATAATATTAAGAAAGTGGTATTTATTTATAAAACACTTATTAACCGCAACGATCAAAAAGCCCATGTTACTTTGTGGGGTTATAAAACAAATAAAAAATAGTAGTGTATATTTTTCAATTAGCTGCTTGTTAAAACAGATTGAAGGTTTTTAAAATGCTAAACCCAATAAATTGAAAACTGAAATAAGTTTAAATGCCGAAATTTTTTCTATCCTTTCAGAAATAAGCAACAAGTATCCAGAATTAAGTAATTTTTTAAACGAAATGCCTATTACTATTCCTAACGAGAGTAACGTTTGCATTTCTATAGAAATTTTAGAAAATTACTATCAATCGCTATTCGATTTATTTAACGATTATTCAATAAGTCATACATCAAATACATGGCTGCAAAAGGTAAGTGAACATCATCCTAACAGAAATATTCTTTAACCAGAACCTTTTTTAAATACAAATAATATGAAAACAAATATTGGACTAACTGGAAAAAATAGCCAAAGTGTTGCTATTGTTTTAAGTAAAATTTTGGCAGATGAAATTGTACTTAGTACAAAAACAAAAAATGCACATTGGAACATTGAGGGAGTTGATTTTTATGATAAGCATAAGCTATTCGAAAATCAATTTGGTTTATTAGAACAATTTATTGATGATGTTGCCGAACGTATTAGAATTATTGGTCATTATGCACCAGCAACTTTAAAAAGTTTTCTAAAGCTTACGCATTTAACCGAAATGACCAGAGAGAAAAATGATAGTCAGGGCTTTATTAAAGAACTTCTTGCCGATCATGAGAGTATTATTATGCAACTAAGAGAACATATACACAGTTTTGCTAATGATTATCATGATGTTGGCTCTAGCGATTTTATTACAGGCCTCATGGAAAAACACGAAAAAATGGCTTGGTTTTTACGCTCACATTTAAAAGCTTAAAATAAAAACTGCGATGTGAAAGTACATCGCAGTTTTTATTTTATATACAGAAAACAAATCAATATAGTATCATTAGCTTTTTTATTTACCCATTTTCAGATATTCCTGTAATGCTGCTACATAGGCCTCAAAAGCTGCAATACCTTTTTTTGTAATAGAGCAAGTAGTTAAGGGATAATTGTCTTTAAACTGTTTTACGACTTCTATATATCCAACATCTTTTAATTTTTGAACCTGTACACTTAGATTACCTGCTGTAGCATTGGTTTTTTCTTTTATAAAAGTAAACTCTGCTTCTTTTACTCCAATAAGCAAACTCATCACCGCAAGGCGAAGCTGTGAATGTAATATGGGATCAAGTTCTTTAAACATTTTTCTGTTTGAGGTATCTGCTTCTTAAAATAATTCCTGGAATAAACCAACACACAATGGCTGCAACTGCCCCAAAAAGCATATCGTATTTAGAAGTTGTATAACAAGAAACTATAAATAATATATAGGTTACAATTGCACCATATGTCATGGGTTTAAATCGTTTAGCAATTCCTGTAACTAGTGTTGGTAAAGCATACAATAACAAATACAATGAATAAACACTAGGTACGAACGCACTAATTGGTTCGTCTGGTTTTATATTATCCGTATAATGTTTCATCAGTTGCCAACCTTCTTCATGTATTAAGTTATTTGATACAGAAGGAATTATGTTTTGATAAAAAGTTAATCCAAAAATGGTAATACCATATACGAGCCAAACAGCATTACAGGCTGCATCTTCGAACTTGGTTACTTTATTTTCTTTTCCTTCTTTTATACCAATAAATATTTGAGGAATTATGGCAGCTAAGACAATTAAAAAAATATCAAACGGCAAATGAAACTCAAATTCTTTTTGCAGGTATGTTACAAAGGATGCAATCGCAACAACCGTTCCCCAAAGTATAGAACCAGTGCCACGGTCATAATAACTGGCTTTTGCTTTTTGAATCATGCTGGTTATTAACTGCAGGCTTTCTTGTTCAGTTAATTGTTTTTCGTTACTCATACATTTTGATTTTTAAATCTTGTTTTTAGCAAATATCCAGGTATAATCCATGCAGCTAACATGGCAATTGCTAGTAACAATAAAGTATAAATTGGTGGCACTAATGTAGCTATAACACATAAAACCCAACAACTAATGCCTCCCACTTTTAGTGGTGTAAACTTCATAATGATACCAGTTAAAAAAGTAGGAATACCGTATAACAATAAAACAATTGGATACAAGATTATCCATGAATTTTCTCTTCCAATTATATAAGATATTAAAAACATGCTTATACCAAATGTTACCCACAGATAATTAATAATTTCATCAGTGTAGGTTTTAACGGTTTCTCTTTTTTTCTGCTTAACCAAATAAACAATTTGTACAATAACTGTGAGCCATGTTAACATCCAAATAATTTCGGGATGTTTAAACAACTGAAGTTGTAGCATTATAAAATGACCAACACTACAAATAAAAATTACCCAACCCCATAATAAGTATAAAAAACTATCATCGCTAAATCGATTTTTAGCTTTGTTAATCATTCCTTCAATAAGTTGTAAACTTTGTTCAGGAGAAAGATTGGCTTCATTTTCCATGTGCAATGAAATTAAATTTGCAGGAGTAATATTACTCCTGCAAATAACAATAAAATATTTTATTTACAGTCTGTTACTATTTGCTGTACACTTTCTTTACCCCATGTTGGGTGTATAGGGCTTACAGGTTTAAAGCTAGTATATAACTGTAATGCTTTTTCTGCCAAGGGCTTGGCAACTTTACAGCCACCACCAAATTGCTCTGGAGTATTTTTAAGGTTATTTGCTTGTAACATGTAAGGTCTAGGATTAGTAGCATCAGCTTTTTTTGCTTCTTCTAAATACTGTCCAGATTTCATTCCATATTCCATATACCTTGCTTGAGCATCTACTAGCATTTTAGCAGTAGCAATTAAGCTTTTAACACATAAAATTTCGCTGTTATTTTTTTCGATGGCTTCTGCTTTTTCAATTAATACACTTGCTTCATCGGCAACAACATCTTTATCACCACCAAAACCCATCATACTCATTCTTGCCTTAAGCATAGCTGCATAATAGTAAGGCAGCCACTGTGTTTTTTCGGCATCGGCAATGCGTTCAAATTTTTGGGCTACAGCCGTCATTTCTTCTGCTGTTTTAGCTTCCCCTAACTGTTGTAATGCTGCTCCCATTGCACCCATATATTTTTCACTCTGTGCAAAAACTGATGTTGTAAGTAACATGCATACTACTACGATAATTTGTTTCATAATTGTTTGTTTTAAAATTTATAATGTTTGTTAACTTTATGAATTCTGATGTTTTTCGACCATTGACTACTCTCCTTTCTTCAACTTTTCATACTCTTTTTCGGTACTGAACAAGCTATTTGTGTGGTATGCATCGGTATAACTAAATCCTAAGCCAACACCCCAGCCCAGTATTGACCAAATGGGCCAGAAATAATGTATTTCATCCGACTTGTAAGAACCCAACATCCAAATAACAATCAATAAGCAGTTTACAAGAAAATAACTGACCAATTGTTTTTTAAATGCAGCCCGTTTTTTAGCTATACGCCAAAGTGCATCATCTTTCTGTTGTACGTTAGTCATAATAGTTTGTTTTAATTTAATAAAATATTTAGAGATTATTGTTAATTGCATCCTGACTTCTATCTACTCCCCAGCTTAAAAAGCAGCCAATAAAGAAAAACTGTTTAGCTGGTGGAGTTACAGCAACTTTATTTAAACCGTTGTTCGAATATCTAAAACCAAATTCCTGATTAAAGTTGAGTGCGTTTGTTACACTTGCTACCAAAACTATATTGGTTTTTGCACTTTGTTTACCCAAGTTAGGCAGGTAATTCATACTAAAACCAAGGTTATGAAAATCTTGTGTAGTACCTTGATTTCTAATATCAACTTTATTGCCTGCAATATTATATTTAAAATCGTAGTAAGGTCTTCCTGTTGCATAAGTGTAAGTGAAATTGAAACCTGTTTTCCACTTAACTACAAAGTTTTTAGTAACAACATTTAATGTGTGAGGTGTGCCAAAAGTTGGTCTTAACTGTGTTGGAAAATTTTGAAACTGTCGTTTGGTATCTAAATAACTATAACTAATCCAGTAATCAATATTTCTAATTGACTTTTTATCTCTCCAAAACAATTCAAAACCTTGTGCATAGCCACTTCCCAATACATCGGCATTAGGAATAGTTCGTACCAAATTATTGTACTTTTTATAGTAAGCTTCTACTCTAAAAGTTTGTAAATTGGTAGTTTTGATATAGTTAATTAAGTAATGTGTTGCTTTGGTATAACCCAAATCTCTTATACCACCT
This sequence comes from Chitinophagaceae bacterium, assembly GCA_044348985.1. GTDB lineage: Bacteria > Bacteroidota > Bacteroidia > Chitinophagales > Chitinophagaceae > UBA1930. The sequence continues at coordinate 36,915 of JBIKRV010000011.1, read as the reverse complement.
GTTGTAGTATTAATTAATTCCGCATTCTCCGGTTTTTGGTAAAACTCGCCATAAGCCAAACTCATTTGTGCACCTTTACCCGTTTTATAAGCCAGTGATAAACGAGGTGCAATATTTGCTTTATTGAGAATAGACGAATGTTCTACCCTTGCACCAATTTTGGCTGCTAAGCCATTAGTAATGTATAAATCAGCTTCTCCAAAAACAGATTTAAAATGATCTTTAAGTATGGTGCTATAACTATTAAAAGCATTTTTACTAAAAGCATACCAATACTCAGCCCCAAATCTGGCAGCACTAATACCCCTTAATCTTTTTTCAAAAACGGCTCTTATTTGTGTTAAATCCTGTGTACTTTTTAAAGCAAAATTTTTAGCATCGATATAAGCTATACCAGTACTTACTGCCTGATTATTTTGGTTCTGTATTGTATTGCTTAGTTTATCTACATTGGTACTGTAACTTAAGCCCATTAATACTTTCCAGCCTTTACCCAAATTCTCTTTGTATGATAAATTATTGTACCAATTAATACCATTTAAACCAAAAGCATTTTTTAAAGCAGCACTATCTATATCAGGATTTCTTAACCCAAATTTTGTAGTTGAAAACGAAGTAAAATATTTTATCATGCCGCCTTTCTTCGTTTTAATTCTAAAATTGGCATCGCCACTATGAAACTCCGGCAGTGCAAAATAATCCGGCTTCTGTTTTACAATCGAGAAATAGGGCAACAAGTTGGTGTACCCATAGTTAAATCCATAACTCGATTTTTTATTCTTCGCTAAATTTTGAAAACCACCGCCTATAAATACCGTTGAAATAGAAGCACTAGCTTCGGAACGATTTGGTAAATCAATACTTTCCAATAGCAAAACACTGCTTAATGCTTGACCATATAAGGCACTATAACCACCTGTACTAAAAACATTACCTTTAAATAATGATGGAGAAAATCTACCTCTTGTAGCAATATCTGTTGCTCCAGAAAAAAAAGGATTATTTACAACCATACCATCAATCATTTGCTTAGTTTCATACCCCGCACCACCACGTACAAATAACCCCTCCTGCTCACCCACTTGTTGTGCACCAGGTAGTGTTTTTACTGCACTGGTAATATCGGCATTGGCTCCACCGGTTGTATAAATATCCAATGCACTTAACACTGTTGCAGCTCGTTTTTTATCGCCAGCTTCAAAGCTCCCTGCAGTTACTGTAACGGCGGATAGTTCACTGATTTCCTCCTTTAAAATAAAACTTAAAACAATAGCTTCTTTAGCAATTGTTATAGGCTGTGTAACTGTTTTATAGCCTAAAATTTTTGCTTCAATAACAAAACTGCCTTTCTCAGTTGTCTTAATCGAGAATCTGCCCAAAGAATCGCTTGTAGCACCATCGTAAGTATTTAGTATAGTAATGCTCGCACCAGTTAATGGGCGATTTCTGTTGTCTTTTACTATTCCGCTAATTTTTGTTTGTGCCATAGAAGCCAATGCCAGCATAATAAATAACCAAGGAAGTATCATTTTTCTCATTACAATTTCATTTTGACAAAACAAACATAAACTGGTTTATTTTATAAACCAAATTATTATAAAACTTTTTTCTGGGGCTGTAAACTGTAGTACTCATCTCAACTTTAGTCAACTGCCCGCCTACAACCTTTTTTAACCCAACGCACTAAGCATTAAAAAAGGGTTTTCATCTAAGCAGTTCAGCCATTGAACAAATGAATAAATGGCAACAAAAAAATTATCTATTTTTAATTATTTAAACACTTAAAAAAATATTACTCACCAAATTGAAGAATAAGTGCCTTTAATAACTGATAAAAATCATAAATCTTACTTAAGCTACTATTTATATACTAATGAAAAACATATTCATACAATGATTAACATCAGTTTCTAAAATAGTTTAGCTAGTTACCTTGCACTCGTAAACGAAAAGTGGCCAACGAGAAGAAAATTATGATTGCCTGCCAGCTTCTTAGAGCAACTTTCAATTATCATTATTAAAATTTATAAAAATGTTTCAAGAAACAACCTTTCCCTTCAAGCAGGTAACACCAGCAAAAGTTGAATTAGAACAGTGGGTAAAAAGTATTGCCAGCCATTGCAATGCATCATCAGTTCATTGGTGCGATGGTTCTAAACAAGAGTATGATGGTCTTTGTGAACTATTGGTTCGCAAGGGTACATTCAAAAGACTAAATCCAGAAAAAAGGCCTAATAGTTTTGCATGCTTTAGCGATCCTAGTGATGTAGCAAGAGTAGAAGACAAAACATTTATTTGCAGTCGTGTAAAAGAAAATGCAGGCCCAACAAATAATTGGATGGAACCCGTGGAAATGAAGAAATTATTGAACGGTCTTTTACAAGATTCAATGAGTGGCCGCACCTTATATGTTATTCCATTTTGTATGGGACCTGTTGGATCTCCTTATGCAAGATATGGTGTACAATTAACTGACTCTGAATATGTTGTTGTAAATATGTACATCATGACAAGAATGGGAGAAGCCATTTATCCTCATTTAGAAAAAGACACTTTTGTAAAGTGTTTACACACTGTTGGTGCTCCACTAGGTACAGGGGAAAAAGACTCATTGTGGCCAAATAACCCAACGACAAAATATATATCTCACTTCCCTGAAGAAAGATTAATTATTTCTTATGGTAGTGGTTATGGTGGTAATGCTTTGATGGGCAAAAAATGTTTTGCATTACGTATTGCAAGTGTGATGGGTAAAGAAGAAGGCTGGTTAGCTGAACATATGTTGATATTAGGTGTTGAATCTCCTGAAAAACAAAAAACCTATGTTGCTGCGGCATTTCCCAGTGCATGCGGTAAAACCAATTTTTCTATGATGATTCCTACAAAAGGTTTAGAAGATTGGAAAATTACAACTGTAGGTGATGATATAGCATGGATTCACAAAGGCACTGACGGAAAGCTATATGCAATAAATCCTGAAGCAGGTTATTTTGGTGTTGCCCCAGGTACTAACTATCAAACCAATCCTAATGCTATGGAAAGCATTAAAGGAAATACAATTTTTACCAATGTTGCAATTACAGCAGATGGTGATGTTTGGTGGGAAGGTTTAAGCAAGGAAATTCCTGATGGTCTTACGGATTGGCATGGAAAACCTTATGATCCAGCAAGTGGATTACCTGCAGCCCATGCTAATTCAAGATTTACAGCACCAGCTTATCAAAATCCTGCAATAGATAGCGAATGGGATAACCCAAATGGAGTTTCTGTTGAAGCATTTGTTTTTGGTGGAAGAAGAAGTACAACAGTCCCATTGGTTTATCAATCATTCAACTGGAATTTTGGCGTGTATACTGCAGCTACAATGGGTAGCGAAATGACAGCAGCTGCATTTGGTGAAATTGGTAAAGTTCGTCGTGATCCATTTGCTATGTTACCATTCATGGGTTACCATATTGGTGACTATGTAAACCATTGGTTACAGTTTGGACGTACATTACCAAATGCTCCAAGAATTTTTGGTGTAAACTGGTTTAAAAAAGATGAAAATGGTAAATTCTTATGGCCAGGTTTTGGTGAAAATATGAGGGTGTTAAAATGGATAGTTCAACGTGTACATGGAGGTGCGTCATCTGTTGAATCTCCGATTGGTTGGATGCCAAGATATGAAGACATGGATTGGACTGGACTAGAAAATTTCACCAGAGAAGACTTTTATAAAATAATGAGTATTGATCGTGAGCCTTGGAAACAAGAGTTATTTGGTCATGAAGAATTGTTTTCTAAAATGTATGATAAATTACCAAAAGAATTTTTCTTCATTCGTGAATTATTATTATCCGCTTTATGGAGAAGCCCTGAACATTGGGAACTTCAACCAGAACGTTAGGATTTTACGATTCCCCAAATTGGGTGTACCATAAAATCTGTACTTATATTGTATAATATGAAACAGGTTGTTTTTATCAACTATTGCCATATAAAGAATGCCTTACTAACGTTTAGCAAATATGGCAATAGTTGATTTTTTTTAATGGCTCACTAATCTAACATTTATGGAATGGCTTATTAAATTATTCACAGAAAACTCCGTTGCACAATCAGTTGTTATTTATGCCATAGTAATTGCATTAGGCATTTGGCTTGGAAGACTAAAAATATTCGGTATTACACTTGGTGTAACCTGGGTTCTATTTATTGGTTTATTATTTTCATATTTCGGTATTGTCATCAATCAAGAAACTGGTCATTTCGCAAAGGAATTTGGCTTAATTCTTTTTGTATATTCAATAGGTCTTCAAGTTGGTCCAGGCTTTTTTGCTTCACTCAAAAAAAATGCTCTCAACAATAATATTCTTGCAGCAACTGTTGTATTACTAGGTGTAATTACAACTATTGTATTTTATTACATTTCCGGCAATAGTATTTCTGTTATGACAGGTGTAATGAGTGGTGCTGTAACCAACACACCTGGACTTGGTGCAGCACAAGCTGCAATTAAAGACTTACACATTAACAATGGCAATACACAAACTGTAACATTGGCTTATGCAGTTGCTTATCCGCTAGGTGTATTTGGAATTATTTTATCATTCATCATTCTTCGCAAAGTATTAGGAATTGATTTAGAAAAAGAACGAGAACTACATAGAAAACTAAATTTTGTTCGCTCCAATAAACCTATATCAATTCACTTAAATCTTGAGAACCAACAACTAATTGGAAAACCTCTTAGACGTCTTTTTGAATTATTGAAAGAGCCAATTGTTATTTCAAGAATGTTGCACAAAGGCGAAGTAATTACGCCAACACCCGATATAATACTTGCAGAGAATGATATCTTATTGATTGTAGCTTCTAAAAAGATAATAGACCAATTAAAAATATTGATTGGATCTGAAAGCAAAATGAATTTAAAACAAGATGCTGGTAATCTTCTTTCGAGAAGAATTGTCGTAACACAACCAACCATAACCCACCGACGATTAGGCGATATTGAAGAATTACATCAACACGATTTTACATTAACCCGTTTAAACCGTGCTGGGATAGAAATGGTTCCTCATGGAAATATATTTTTACAATTAGGTGATACTATAAAAGTTGTAGGAACAGAAGAAGGCGTAGAAGGTATTGCAAGAGCTGTTGGCAATTCAATGAAACGATTAGAAGTACCTGATCTTGCTCCTATTTTTATGGGTATTGCATTAGGTGTGGTATTAGGCAGTATTCCATTTCATATTCCTAATATTCCAGTTCCTGTAAAAATTGGTATGGCTGGTGGTCCACTAATTATTGCTTTAATATTAAGCCGATTTGGAGGTGCATTTTACTTAAACAGTTACACAACTTACAGTGCTAATTTGATGATTAGAGAACTAGGCATTGCTTTATTTCTTGGAAGTGTTGGATTAGAAAGTGGACATACTTTATCCTCTGCATTTCAAAATGGAATTGGGTTTCAATGGATGGCAATGGGTGTAGGCATTACCATGATTCCAATGCTTATCAGCGGATGGATTGGCTATAAAGTTTTCAGAAAAACATATTTTGAATTATGTGGCTTATTAGCTGGTGCATCTACAGATCCTCCTGCATTAGCATTTGCATTAAAAACGGCTGGCAACGATATTCCGTCAGCTACTTATGCTACTGTTTATCCATTAACCATGATTTTGAGAATTCTTGCCACCCAACTGCTGATTTTATTTTTTAGTTAAACTCATTTTATGAAACGAATTATTCAACTAATATTGATATCCATTTTTACAATGGGTAGTTTAAAAACCATTGCTCAAACCAAACAAGTAACCACTCAAGAGCAAACATGGTTTAGCGTAAATACAACTGCAAAGCTTAGTAGCCATTGGGGTTTTATTGCAGATGCTCACATAAGAAGAACTGAATTTTTAAACCTGCCTAGTTTTTATTTTTTACGTGGAGCTGTAAATTATTGGGTTAATCCAAAACTAACTGTTGCTGTGGGCTATGGTCACATGTGGGTAGCACCAACTAAACCCGGCTATCAAACTTTTGCTAACGAAAATAGAATTTATCAGCAAGTGCAATTATTAAGTAATGCTGGTAAAGTTTCTGTTATGCAAAGACTAAGAAGTGAGCAACGCTGGGTTGAAAAAATTGTACAGGATAAAAGAACTGATACTTCAAACTTTACTGAACGTTTTCGCTATTTATTAAGCTTAACAATTCCTGTTTTCAAAAATAAACATTTGCCATCATTGGTTTTATCTGATGAGCTATCCGTTCAGTTTGGAGAAAAAATTGTGTACAATACTTTTGAACAAAACAGATTCTTTATTGGTATTAAAGAAAGCATAAGTAAGACATTAAGTTTTGACGCTGGCTATATGTATTTATATCAGCAAAAAGAAACAGGCTATCAATACAATGCCAATAAAACTTACAGACTGTTTTTTTATTTTACTCCTAATCTTAGTAAACATATTTAGTTTAAAGCAAATTTTATAGCTGCATTTACATGTATTTCAATTGTATCAAAAACTGGAATTGATAGGTCTTCTTGTTTAATTAAAATAGGAATTTCAGTACATCCAAGAATTACTCCTTCAGCACCTTGTTGTTTTAATGCTTCAATTATATTGATGAATTTTTGTTTTGTTTCTGAAAGAAATAAACCTTTGCTCATTTCATTGTAAATAGCATTATTGATAACATCAATTGCGTCTCCATTTGGTATGATTGTAGAAATGCCATTAGCTGCAAGTTTATCTCTATAAAAACTCATTTGCATTGTATATTTTGTTCCTAACAGAGCAACTGATTTCAGGTTTTTACTCTCAATCACATTCGCTGTTGCTTCTGCAATATGTAAAATGGGAATAGATATTGAAGCTTGTACTTCATTGGCAATTTTATGCATGGTATTAGCACCAATTAAAATACAATCCGCACCAGCTAATTCTAACTTTTGGGCTGCATTAATAATTATTGAAGCAATTGCATCCCAATTACCTGCTTCTGTTAAGGTTTTAATTTCAGCAAAGTTTACCGAGTAAATAATCACTTTGGCTGCTTCAACTCCACCGAGTCTTTCGTTAACTTTTTGATTAAGTAATTTATAATAATCTATCGTAGATGGCCACATTAAACCACCAATTAAGCCTATTGTTTTCATAATTTAAAAATAGTGTTTCTTGTTCAATATGATTATACTGTTGAAGCGTGTCCTGCTATTCAGCAGGATTTACAACAACGCCACTGAAGCTCAAAAGAAATTCTATCGCTGGTTACATCAATATTATTATCCTATATATAGTAAATTATTTATACATTTTATGCTTTAAAACCCTCTTCCGCCAGTTAAAACAGCATAAACTTTAGGAAAATATTTACGAAGTAAAAATCCAACAACAATACTAAAACCAATGATTAACAATGGCAATAAAAAGAAGGTAATTAATCTGTAATGATGCAATCCATTTAGGCAGTTAAACACACCATCAATAGCATAAGTAACCAATGGCACATGCAATGCATAAATGATAAACGCAAATGCTGTACACCAAATAAACCATTGCTTTTGCATAAACCATTTTACCAAAACATCACAACTAAACCATGCAGTAATTAATCCAGAGAAAACAACTATCTTATGCAACAGCAATAATACTGGATAAACATTATTTTTCATAAGAGCATAGCCTTTAAATGCCAGCCAGGTTTTTACAGATGTAGTCAGCACAAATACAACAAACCATAACAATGGACTCATCCATTTTTTAGGAATGTCTATATTAAAACTGGTTTGTTGCATCCATACACCTAAGGAGAAAAACAATAAACCCTCGCCTTCAATAAAAAAGAATCCGCCACTACTTAACCAAAGTAAAAATGCAATGGAAAAGAAAACCCATTTAGCTACTCTATGTGTAACCAGCCATTTTATAACAGGATAAGCAACATTGTATAACAACAGTACACGAATAAACCACAATTGATATGGCACAGGAACCAATATCCATCTGCCCAACCATTCAAACCATTTGTACTCATGAAGAAATAGTCGTTTTTCATCAATCTGCATTAAATGAGAACTCTCGACTAATGCTTTTGTGGGTTGATACATTTCTAATAAATAAGTAAATGCTAATGCAATGGCACTCCACAGTAAATAAGGTAAACCCAATGTACGTAAACGCTTCTTTGTTCTTTCTCCATAAGGCTTTGTATCATGTAATGCATACAAATAACCAGAGATGATAAATAGCATGGGAATACGAAAACGCAAAATTCCATTGGCCAAAAAATATTGTAAATAAGTGTTTACAGTTAATGGTTCTTCTACAATAGTAAATGGTTGTAAATAACGTTGCTGCAAATTATAACCATGCACAAATACCAATAACATCATGGATATGAATGACCAAAACTTAAACTTCTGACTAATAAATGGCGAAATCGTAGATTGCATAAACGTATTATTTACTTACATCAAAACTGTAAGATTAAGGAATGCTAAGCAACCACATAATGATGTTAGGTAAGATACTTATTTAAGTGCACTATCTGAAGTATCTGCGTTTAAAGGATGTTGCAGGTTTTTCTCCAATAATAAATTACCAACAATCAATATCAATAAAACAACACCCACAGAAAACCACAAAGCAGAAAATCCAAAAACTCCTGCAATTGCCGAACCAATCGTTGGTGCAATTACATGCGATGCACTCCATGCTGTTGTGTATAATGCAGCATAACGCCCACGATTATTAGAAGCTGTTCTATTAATCCAGAACGTATTCATAAATGGCAAACTGAACATTTCTCCAACCGTCAAGAATAACATTGAAAAAGCAGCTACCAAAAACGATGCTGGCAATACATTTAAAATAATAAACCCACCACATAATAACAACATGCCAATCCGTATAAAGTACAATGGATTTTTTTTATGCTCAATACTATGAATAAGCACCATTTCTATAGCAACAATCAGCAACCCATTCATGGCCATTAATAAGCCAATCTCAGTTTCATGTAAATGCCAGCTTGTTTTTAAAAATACTGGATGCATGCCAAACAATTGTAAAAAGCAAGTTCCAAAGCAAAATGTTATAATGATAAAGAACATGAAAGATTTGTCTTTAAACGGAGAAACCCCTTTTACTGTTTCTGTTGCATGTTCATCATGATGCACAGGTTTAACAGGTGGCAACAATCGTAACATTAATAGTGATGCACCAATATTGGTTAATCCATCTACCCAAAAAAGTAAATGATAATTTTTAGCTGCAAGAAAGCCACCCAATGCAGCACCAACTGAAAAACCCAAATTAATAGCCAATCTGTTTACTGCATATGATCTTGTTCTGTTCTCTGGTTTACTGTAATGTGCAATAGCAGCCGAGTTCGCTGGTCTGAAGCTTTCATTAAAAAAACTCATTGCAAAAACACCTGCACATAGTAAATAGAAATGCTCAAGTTCAGCTACTACAAAAAACATTACTCCACCAAGCAATAGTGTTGCAATTTGTATAGTATAAAATCCAAGCTTATCAGTCAATTTTCCACTTAACTGAGAACCAACAATTGCACCTAAACCAAATATACCCATCACAATTCCAGCTTGTGCTAAACTGTAGTGTAATTTTTGCGTACAGTAAATACTCATAAATGGTAACACCATTGTACCACTTCTATTAATGAGTATTACAAGACCCAGTAACCAGGTTTCTCGGCTTAATCCTGCATAAGCATTTTTATACAGTCTCAATGTTTTGGCTAACATATATAATGAAGATAAACTTATTAATACATGAAACATTGAAAGCTGTTACGCTTTCAATATTTTTGTTGAAAAATATTCTATTACTCAAAGGCATGGGATTGCCCTTCGACTACGCTCAGGATGTAAAACCCGAAAACCATGTTGATGGCTTCGCCACAACAGTGGTTGAGGATTTAAAACGAAAAGCCCAGACTAATGCTGGGCTTTATTCTATCGTTCATTGCCCCAATTATTCTCCTTCTACAACTCTTTCACCTTTCTTCCACTGCTTAGGTTGTGTGCCATCCATCTTTACAATTTTAGGTGTAAACTTTCCTAACACATCTACCAACGAAGTTTGAGATTGCATCACCATATTAATGTCTTTATATGCAAACGGAGCTTCGTCAAGTCCACCACCCAACAATTTTACACCATGCTTCTGCAACTCAGCTTTTAACGCATTGTGTGTAATATTGGCCAAGGCTTTACTTCTGCTCATTTGTCTTCCTGCACCATGCGATGCTGAGTTGATGGAAGCTACTTCGCCTTTACCTTTTACAATAAATCCATTGGCTGTCATGCTGCCAGGAATTATTCCCAACACATTTTTACCTGCTGGCGTTGCACCTTTTCTATGAACAATCACTTCACGTCCTTCCCACATTTCTTTCCATGCAAAGTTGTGGTGATTCTCTACCATCTTCATGGGCTTACGTCCCAATTGCTTGGCAATTTTTGCATGAATAATATGGTGACAGGCACTGGCATAATCTCCAGCCAAGTTCATGGCTATCCAGTATTCCATGCCAGCTTCTTCATTCAAATTCAACCAGGCTAAGTTCTTTGCATCTTGTGGCAAGCGTCTTTTGCTGATGGCAATTTTTGTATAATGCTCTGCAATTCTTGCACCCAATGCTCTTGAACCTGAGTGAGATAACAAACCAATATATATGCCTGGCTCAACACCCAATACTTCATCTTTTTCAGTAATGGTTACTTCACCAAATTCTACAAAATGGTTACCACTTCCTGATGAACCCAATTGCTTCCAGGCTCTTCCATGCAAGCCTTTCAGCAATGGTGTAGAATAGAAAGCTTCATCTTCCATTACCTCATGATTTTCTGCTTCTTTAAACTGTGCACCACTTCCAAATAAAGTAGCTTCATTAATTTCTCTTGCAAAAAATTGCTCTCGGTTTGTAAGTTCCTTTGCATCAATATCAAAAATAGATAAGCACATTCTGCAACCAATATCTACACCAACACCATACGGTATTACTGCATTGTCTGTTGCCAATACGCCACCTATTGGTAATCCATAACCATGATGTGCATCTGGCATCAACGCACCTGCAACTGCAACAGGAATTTTCACTGCTGTGTACATTTGATGAAATGCTCCTTGCTCAATATGCTCAGCTCCAAATGTGTTAAAATGCACACCTGTATTGTTCAACGAAATTTCTGGTTCACGCAAATCTTCTTTTGGTAAAAGCCTTTCAGCAATTACCCCTAAAATGGCATCATTTTTATACTCAATCGGAGATGCCAAAACCCCCTTCAAAATTTCCATCACTTCCTCCTTTTTATAATGTTTATACTGTTTTTCTATGGCATTCATTGCCACAGGTATTACAGGACTTTCAGGATAACCTATAGCCCTCAATTCTTTTGCTGTTATTTTTAACTTGCTCATTTTTTATTTACCACATAGAATCATAGATTTAATGCAGGCACATAGTTTTCTATGTGTAGTCTCTTTAACTATGTGCCTATGTGTTTATGTATTTCACAAAAACTAACCAATCTCATTTTTTACATTTCATTTCTTCACGTACTTCGAATTTTTAAAATATTATTTTCTCTTATGATTCATCCTTTTAAATATACACCTGCTGCCGAAGCATTATCTGTTATACAAAGCAATCAACGCATATTCATACAAGGTAGTGCTTCTACGCCTTTACATTTGGTTAGAGAACTGACCAAACAACATGAACGCTTACAAAATGTAGAAATCGTTTCCATTACTTTACAAGGCGATATTGACCTTGTAAAACCAGAATATGAAAAATCCTTTCACATCAATTCTTTGTTCGTTTCTGAGCCAGTCCGTCAGGCTGTAAGAGAAGGCAGAGCCGATTTTATTCCTGCATTTCTCAGCGATATTCCTGATATGCTCCGAACTGTTTTACCTGTCGATGTTGCATTGGTGCAGGTTTCTCCACCCGATCAACATGGTTATTGCTCACTTGGCGTTTCAGTTGACGTAGCCCGTACTGCAGTAAATGTTGCCAAATACGTTATTGCACAAGTTAATCCCAAAATGCCCCGTACACATGGCGATGGAATGATTCATACCGATCGTTTTAGTTTTATGGTGTACCACGATGAACCTTTGCCACAAACCGATTATGGCAGTAAAGTAACACCTACCGAATTGCTAATTGGCGAAAATGTTGCTTCTATTATCGAAGATGGCAGCACATTACAGGTTGGAATTGGCACCATTCCTGACGCAGTGCTTAAATCACTTTTCAACCACAAGAATTTAGGCATGCACACCGAAATGTTCAGCGATGGCATCATTCCATTGTTCGAAAAAGATGTCATCAACAACACCAAAAAGAAAATACATCCCAATAAAATGGTTACTGCTTTTGCATTGGGTACACAAAAACTGTACGACTATGTAAACGACAATCCATCCATTGCTTTCCTGGATATTGATTATGTAAACGATCCGCATGTTATTCGTCGCAATCCAAAAGTGGTTGCCATCAACAGTGCTGTTGAAGTTGACATTACCGGACAAATTTGTGCCGACAGCATTGGTACGTATCAATACAGTGGCATTGGCGGACAAATGGATTTTATGCGTGGCTCCGCACTCAGCGAAGGTGGCAAACCCATTATAGCCATTACCAGCCGAACCAATAAAGGCAAGCCTCGTATTGTTCCTTTCTTAAAACAAGGTGCAGGTGTTGTTACCACACGTGGTCATGTTCATTACATCATAACCGAGTATGGCATTGCTTTCCTTTACGGAAAAAACCTGCGTCAAAGAGCTAAAGCACTCATCGATATTGCACACCCCGACGATAGGGAGTTTTTAACTCAACAATGCTTCGAACGTTTTAAAGAATTCATTTAATCCTTCTTTTATAATTTACTACAGTTGGTTATTTTTTGGGTAACCAGCTGTAGTATTTCAATTGAACTTTAGTGGCGTCGTTGCAAATCCTGCTGAACAGCAGGGCACACTTGTACAATATCTCTTTATTCAACTGATAGATCATTTTTTTGAAAGACTCCTTTTTTACTTAAATTGCATACATCATTATCACTTTAAAAGTTAACTAATATGGTTACTTCTGCTATTCGAGAACAATTACACAAACTCATTGACGAAGCAAACGACAATCAGTTAGAAACTGTGTTAGAAGTTCTGCAACCATCATCTAGATATACAGACGAAGAATTGAATTCTTTTTATAACCGTGTACAACTGTTTGAAGAAAGTGGTAGTCAGGGATACTCTGTAAAAGAATCTCATGAGCTTATCCGTAACAAATTCAAACAGCATGGCTTATAAAATTGTCATTTCTCCATTAGCCTATATTGATGAATATGAAGCTTATGAATGGTATGAAATTCAAAGTGCAGGCTTAGGTGAAAGGTTTCTTTCTACACTTGAAATTGCCTACAATAAAATTGCACAAAATCCAGAATACTGCGGCTTTATCGACGATAATAAAGAACTCAGAGATTATCTTGTTTACCCATTTCCTTTCTTGATTGTTTATCGCATTAATGGTGATACAATTGAAGTAATCACGGTTCATCATGCAAAGAAACATCCTGATAAAAAGTATGGTAATACTCAACAATAATTTCAGTCTAGATTTTTCAACAAATACCCATACTTTTTTTCAAATAAAAGTTGTACTTTTCCAATACAATTAACCATCATGCAGCCTTCAGTTAAACTAGATACTTTCCAAATATTGACTGCCGACTATTTTAAAAACAAAGCCTTGCAAGCCAAGGGAACTGAAAAAATGCTAGTTGCTCTCGAAATGAGCAAATACCTTACTGCAGCCCGTGAACATGGTTTAACTTTGGAAGAACTCGAAAACGCTGGTTTCAAATTTGCAACATTACCCGACATCAAAAATTAGTGAACGACTTTATTCGTTTACAACAAGCAATGGTTGCATTTACCATTGCTATTTTTTCGATTTTTATACGGCCTTCTCTGAATATCCCAATGAAAATAAAAGTCCTTTTGGATTACACAATTCTACAAAAGAGATTTTTCATTCTAAATTGGTTAATCTTTATGTAACCCTACCCTCTTTAGAACATCTATCGGGTACTCCAAACTATACTGTTGCGTAACCTCATCTAAATAAGATGTATAACTTGATTCTTTAGATATACACCTAAGAAAAAATTTAGCATCTTCATTACTATGTTTTTCCAAAGCATCAATTCTCAAGTTTGCTTCATTATTAATAAACTTCCCAATAAGTAGATCAGAGTAATGACTAATTAAATAATCAGCCTCAACTTCTGAATACTGCCAAACAGCTCTATTTACCTGAATCAAAGGAGGCTGAAAAGTATACCTATCCAACGCATTTTTTCTTACAATAGGATTATTTTCAAAATCATTGCATAATATTTCAAATGCAGATCGCAAATCATTAAAAAGTTGTCTTACAGTAACCGTGTTTGCACTGAACATATTATCAGAGAATCCTTCTAATGGATTATGCTCAACAGATATTGCTAAATATTCAGAAATTGAATATCCATGAACAAGCTTACATCTGAGGTTCTCGTATAACTTTAATGAGTTATAGCGTGGCAAATAGTCATCAATAAACTTTCGATAATACTCTCTATTTTTATTTATAGGATGATTATATCTAAATCCTGCTAGTTGGTCAATCAAACAGCTGCAAAGCATAAATGCTGCAATTGGATTTTCAAGATTAACTCTAATATCTCTAATTGCATATTCTTTAAAGGAATGAATTATTTCTTCAATCTTTTTATCGTCTGATTGCTGATTTCTAAATAACTGTTTCATAGTTTTCTTTTTGTTCATCAATATTCCTCCAGTACAAGTGTGCGACGCAACTACAGCTCAATCATATTCCTAAAGCTAAGTACAAAAAAATCTGCTTTTTAAAAGAGTGGTTCACTCTAGCAGAGTGGACCACTCTAATTTAATTCCTCTTATAATATTCCTCTCTCATCTTCACCAATAACATATTTATTTGTTCAACATCAGGTTCTTCCTGCAAGCTGCATTGCTCATATAATATTGGCAATGCTTCTTTTAAAGCTTCTGCCTGACTTACCAAATCTTCATACTCAATCTTTCCGGCTTTTATAGATAAGAGAAAATCTCTGTCTTGCCTAAATACATTAATCTTGTTTTCTGCTGCTATCTCTTTTGCCATTAACAATAACCTAAACACATGCAGCATGTTTTTAGAATCGTAGTTCTTTCCATGAGATAGCGTATTCTTATAGCGTTCATCATTTCTCTTGGCTACCCAATCCCAGTATTCTTTATACTTTTTGCAATACACAGAATACCCATCTTTATTAAAGTACAACATAGCTATTGGCTGCTCTCCTTTTGGAATACTGCTTAAACAAACATCATTGGCTGATTCTTTTCTCATTATTCCATCATAAGCCAGGTGTTCAGCATAAAACAAATTGTAGCAATCTCGCAAATGGCTGATTGAAGCCAAACCCATCTTACTTTGCTCCAGTTTATTTTCCTCCAAGTATCTCAACAAAGGCACTGCTTCTTTATGCTCATACACAAAACAAAAATTCAATACAGTTTTTCGTTCTTCCTCAACAGGATTCAGTATTTTCTTTTCCAAACCATACGCTTTCTTTATTTGTGTAAAAGCATAATTGGCAAATGTTTTTTCACAAAGCTTTGATAAGAATAATTCAGGCTTTAGCTGCTCCATCAAAATATCTTTATGCAATACACATTGCTCAGGAACATTCAGCATCTCCAAAATATTGGGATTATTCTTTGCAAGCAATTCCATAAAACGTTTCAACTCATAATATACAATGTCATTCGTTTCGTTGTTCACTTGTTCAACATATTCTAATCCATAATACAAATGCTTTGGCAATACAAATACACCACGTATATCAGTATCTGATTGTTCGTTATCTAATCCATAAGCCTTACTGCCTGTAATGGTTTCAAAGATTATCCAGCCATTATTTTTTATCGAATCAATTGTCAGCTTTTTCATACAATATTTTTAAAAAGAAAGCGTCCAGTTCAGAAAAATTATTATCGTTAACACCCAAATTATCTTTTAATGGGTCTATATAATCAAACAATTCTAGAACTATATTTTGAAGCACAGCTTCTTTTTGATGTAAGTACTTTTCTCCTACCGTTGCTTTTAATGCAATCAGATTTCTTAAAGTTGTTCTATTCGCTTCAGTTGTTAATTGCATCAACCCTTCTATATCCATTGGCAAGACTGCTTTGTTTTTTACAATCCAGTTGCACGATAATAATGAACGAACCAAATAGAAATAGCTCTTCAACTTTATTGTTTCACTGTCTTTTATATCTTCCCAAAACTTTTTTGCTAAAGAATAGTGATGAAAGAAAACAGCAGTTGGTGAATAATAAGCCTCTATCAGTTTTTTAAAATCTGTTTTAAAAGATTCATCGGCATAATACTCTATTGGCGATTGAAACCTCTCTATCAAAGGAGCATTTGACTTTTTAAGCAACAGCAAACACTTTTTAAAATCCCAACCAGTTATGTCCAAATCATCTTTTAACGCAACTTCTATTGTGTCTTTTTTTTCAGCCAAACTCAAATACCAATCTTTATTGTGCATGTATATAAAACGCACATCATAATCACTATCTGGAGATGGGAAACCCCAAGCCCTACTGCCTGTTTCACATGCATAGAGTATTTTAATGTCTTTCAGCTTTTCTATTTCTTTTAGCTTTAGTTGTATATTTTTCATAACCTTATTATTTATAAAATTCAATTTCTACTTTTTGCATTTGTGTTAAATGCCTTTGCGTATGCTGTACCAAAAAGTAGATATAATGATACACATCTATTTTGCCAAGACCATTCACACTCATTGTTGTTTTATGTAAAACCCCTTCACCGTTCTGTAATTGATTCAATAAACTTAAGCAATCATTCATCTGCTTTGAAAGCAGCCCTTTAACTTCTGTCATTGTAACAGATCCCGAAGGTTCCATATGCTCTGGCCGGTTCCATATAAATGACTTATGTTCTCCAATTAATTTCATCTTATTCCAATCTAAATCATAATCAGTAAGCAGTCGGGTAAAATCTGTTTCAGCAGATTTTTTCAAAGCACTTGCTGCTCCTTTTCTTATTAATATGAGTAAATAAAAGTTGGTTAAATAAATATGTTCCACTATCTCTTCAATAGTCCAGCCATTATTCAATGGTCTAAATACCATAAGTCTTTCTTCTTTATTAAACCAACCAAATACTTCATTAAAAGCAGCCTCCAATTCATCTTCAATTCTCTTTATTACTTGCTGTATCATAATCCATTTTATTCTTTTTTGTTCATTAATCTTCCTCCAGTACAAGTGTGCGACGCAACCACAGCTCAATCTTGTTCCTAAAGCTAAGTACAAAAACCCTTGCTGTTTTAAAAGAGTGGTTCACTCTGGCAGAGTGAACCACTCTAATTTTAATCAACCAGCAACTGTGTTACGGCTGCTGTATTTCTTGCCCATTCTATGGTATAGTTTTCATCGGCTGTTGCTGTGTCTATCATCTCCAAACCTTGTGCCGCTGCTTTTAATTTTAATAAGGCACCCACATTTAATTTAGACGATAATCTGTTCAGCAACAACTCCACTGTTTGCTTGTTGATACCCTGCACCAACTGACCAGCAAATGGCATTTCTAACCAGATTATTTCTTTGGTTTCAATCTTCAACACACCAAAGATTAATCCCTTTGCCAGACTTTTTGTAACCCTTACCTGGTGCTGCACACAGGATGGATCATAAGCCACACCACTTGTTGGTGAAATGGTCATTGGGTATTTTGAATCCATCCAACCAATTACCATGTTAGGCGACAAAGCTCCCATGCTGTAAGCGTTTGAAGCAAATACAACATAATCTACATTTTCATTTTCCAACGCTGCTACATTCATGTCAATATACTCTGCAGTACCAATTTTTTCTGGTATATGAATAATATCTCCACTGTGTTTGCAACCAACTTCTACCAGGTTTGAGTAGGAGCAACGTTTGGATTCTCCTGTTTTCAAAACAATAAAGGCACTTAAGTCCATATCCAAATGTTGTGCAGGCAAACCAACACCCCATTGCATGAACAACCTGATTGTTTTACCCAACACAGGAAAACTTGTACCCATTAAAGCCGATGGTAAATCCTGTACAGTTTCGCTTCTGTCGCCAATAGAAACTGGTATCTTGTACAATCCTTCATCAATGAAAATGGTCTTGCTTTTTGTTTGCTGGTTCTTGAACCTGTTGGTCATTGCTTTGATGCACAACAACTCAATGGATTCCTTCATCTTCTTCAAATCTTCTTCAGTCCATTGGTTTACCAAGTGGTTGTTAGGCACTGTTTTTGAATTACCACCCAATGGCTTCACTACCCTGTTACCATTTTTTTCAAAATAGTTTTGGGCATACGCATTCAAGGTGAATATCAAACGTGCTGGCACTTTGTCAATGATATCTCCAAAAGCATTGGTGATGTTCTCATAACCAAACCACAATATGTTGGCAAACAAGGAACGTGCAAACATTCCTGGACGCTGTTTCAACAAGTCTACCACTTCAGCTTCATTAAACTGTTTACGACTTGCATCAACTGCACCCTGCCATACAAAATAGGTTTCGTTGTAAAACTCATCCAATATGTCTTTCAACTTTTCAAAACCTTCTTTCTTGCTTATTTCAGCCAAACGCAATGCCCTGACCATCCTTACCCAAATACCTCTTTTAGGATGCATGATTTCGCAAATTTTCTCTACAGGCAATTCCAAATTGTTCATCCAGATAGCAATCATTTTTGATTCTGTTCTTGAATATTTCAACTTCAAATCTTCTTTCGATTTCTTTACATTTTTTGCTGCACCTGCTACATCTGCATTATAACCTGAATTGTTCTGCTTGCTTTTTCTCAATATAGTTTTTGGTTCCACTATTTGAATAAAACCAGTGTGCTTAAACCATAAGTACCTCAATATATCAGCAGGGCTTTGAAAGAAGGCTTGTGCCTTTTCTGCCTGATTGCTTTCAACCAAGTAGTCAATGGCCAATACAGCAGTTTCCTTCATGGCAATGTTTACCTCTGGCAAACCAAATGATACCAGCAATGCGATTGAACTTTCTTTTTGTGTAGCATCCAATGCAGTTTTAGATTGCAATAAATCCACTAAAAAAAGTCTTGCTTCCTGTTCTGTCCATAACTCCAACACTGTTTTGTTAGAACCTTGATCCTTCAACTGCAATGCTTCAAACTCAAACGGTGTACCGCAAAATGGGCAACCATTGTATCGTTCCAAAGGAAAAGTTCCTTCTGGAATAACATGGCCACAAGCCAATGTTTTACCAACATTCCATTTAAAAATATTGGCTACCCAGGTTGCAATATGGTCAAGCCTGGTTTCTCCAGTCGGACTATCCCAGCCTTTTACCAATGGTGTCCAGTTATTCTTTACAGCTTTCACTTCACATAAGGCTTCATACAAAATATACTTGTAGGCTGCTGACGTTTTGTGCAACGCCTGTAATGCAGCTTCAGAAACAGTAAAGCCCAATTTCGAAATATTTTGAACCAGTTCAAAACTTGATTGAATGGTTTCATTGGTTTCTTTTACTTGCTCAGTTACAGGCATGTACAATGCTTGCTGACGTAAGGCTGCTTTAATTAATGCTTTCATGTTTGTTTGTTTTTAAGAGGTAATTGCTGTTTTAGTTTTTTCTGGCTTTTTTGAAGTAAAAACAGCTTGACCTTTAGTTTAAATTTTATTGGGGAAACAGGCAGGAATCGAACCTGCGACCCACGGATTAACAATCTTTGACGTAAGTTTTAATTGACCTTGCAGGTAATCTTCAAATTTGGATTTGAACCATTCAGCAGCGTTGTACAATTGTACAACTGCCTTTAACCTTGAAGTATATCTGAATTGACCATTAACCAAGATAATTCTTAAACAAAATTACAGCTCTTCAAAACTGTTAAGTATGTATAAGTTGACCTTTTCCGCAGGTAATTCCAAAACTTTTCGTTGCTCTAACCACTGAGCTACTGTTCCCATTTTTAAAAGAAGAAAATTGCAAACATTATAACGTGGAAGGTTTGGAGTAATGCTTGCTTGTCCTTCTTTATTCTTTCAATGAACTTCTTGTTTTTCTTTGATAACACAAACCTCTAACTCAACTGTGCAATCTTTTTGCACAGTAAAATATATTTTTTGCCCCTATCCCCTAAAGGGGGATATTTTTTTGCCATTTCATAAAAGTATAATCCTTATTTTAGAAAACCCATCAGCCCCCCTTTAGGGGTTGGGGGCTTTCAATGCCCGTAAACCGAAACGCTTTAATACGCTATAGAACCATTGACAAATGCTTACAAAACCGTCGTAAAAAATGGACTATCGAAAGCCTGATGGATGCATGCACTGAAGCCTTATATGAATATGAAGGCATCGACAAACCCATTAGTCTCCGTACCATTCGTTTAGACCTTCAAGCAATGCGTAGCGATAAGCTTGGTTACAATGCTCCCATCATCGTAACTGATAAAAAATATTACAGTTATGAAGACTCAGCTTATTCTATTACCAACAGCCCATTAACCTCACAAGACTTAAACATCTTACAGGAAGTATCGCACCTGCTTCAGCAGTTCAAAGGTTTCAGTCACTTTAATGAAGTAACTGAAATGGTGAACAAACTGGAAGACAAGATTTACTCCGAACAATTCAACCAGCCATCTGTAATTGACTTTGAGAAGAACGATTTACTAACCGGTATTGAATGGCTCGACATTTTATACAAGCAAATTATCAGTCAAACAGCAATACAAATCACCTATCAATCATTCAAAGCCCGTTCTGCCAATGAATTTGTTTTCTACCCTTACCTGCTCAAAGAATACCGCAATCGCTGGTTTATCCTTGGTATGAAAAAGGAACAGAAAGAAATTTTAACGCTTGCATTAGACAGAATTCAAAAGGTTGAACCGCTGGCTAACGAACTGTATCGTCGCAACAAAAACTTCGAACCGCACACTTACTTCAAAGACCTAATCGGTGTTACAAAAAACGTTGCCGATACGCCTACCCATATTGTATTCATTGCATCGCACCGTCATGCACCATACATAAAAACCAAACCCATTCATGCATCACAACAAATTGTTGAGACAAGAAAAGAGGGCATTGTATTCTCCATCGACGTTGTTCCAAACTTTGAACTGGAACGTGAGTTGCTGGGTTTTGGTGAAGGCATTAAAATACTTTCTCCCAGCAACATCATCCGTTTAATGAAGCGTAAAACCAGATTAATGTTTGATGCATACCATG
The DNA here is from genome assembly GCA_044348985.1 of Chitinophagaceae bacterium. GTDB lineage: Bacteria > Bacteroidota > Bacteroidia > Chitinophagales > Chitinophagaceae > UBA1930. The sequence continues at coordinate 15,518 of JBIKRV010000011.1, read as the reverse complement.
AAAATGATCTTACAAAATCGGACTAACACTAAGCAATTGCTGCTCAGCCCATGTAATCAAATGTTTTCTTGCTTCCTTTGAAATGGATCTGTTCATTTTTGCCTTTGCCTGTACCACTTTTCTTAACTGTAAATCAATTTCAATTGTTGCCATTACATCAAGCCTAACGCCACCTAAATACTTACGCATAGAGAAAATACTTGTCTTGCCTTTTGCACAGTAATATGCGTAAGAAGCCACACAATGTTTCATAGTATTTCCTTCCTGTACCAATTCTTTACTGTCGGTTAACTCCTCAAGCAATACAATCTCTTTATTCTGTTTTGCTTTGTAACTTTCTATACCGCTAGGCTTCCAAACCTGAACACCTTTTGTCATAGTAAAACGGTTATGCCATGCATCGCTTTGTCTCATCAACGATTGAAGGGTTCTCCCTTTCAAATGATAAGTACTATCATTTCTTTTGGCTTCTCTTACATAATCAATCAACTCTGTTACCTTATTGCTATTGAACATACCTGATCCTGCTACCACCAATCGTATAAACTGTTCCCACATTTCTTCATCACCATAAGGCTTATGACCCAACCATGAATGTGCAATACGGTTTGCCAATTGCTTATCTCCACCCAAACCCATCGTTTGTCCCCATCTAATAGCTGCTGAAACACTGTACGAGGCTGGTGCTTGTAAGAAATGATGTCCCATTTTTTGTGTAAATGGAATAGGTAAGCTCAAATCTTTTACCCTTCCTCCATTACCCAAATGAATGAGCCAATTGATGTGCAACATATTGGTGGTTTCAAAAAATCCTTTTACCAAAAATTCTGGCACTTCATACTTACAGAACAAATACTCCACCAGTTCCTTGAATTGCCTTTCAGCATTTCTTATCGTGGGCTTCCAATGCTCTAAAGGCTTTATCCAACTTGCTGAGAATTTAGCAGCATTGAACAAACCATTTATCAATGAATCTTCTTTTGTTATCAAAGAGCTTTTTTCAAGGTGTAGCAATAAATCTCTGAATTTATTTCTCGTGGTTTCATGTTTGCTTCCTTTTATAGAATTAAAGCAAGCCGATATTTTCACGATACGCACATCCTTGAAATAGTATTGATTAATTGTTTCATCTGCATATAAATGCAAAATGATTTCATCAAACTTTTTAAATCTTTTCTGTGAAAGCTTCAATACATCAGCCAACACTTGATCGGTATTTGCCTGTTCAAGTTTTTGTTGCTGCAATCTGCTTATATGTTTCTTGCCCATGGCAATTCATTTTAAAGTCTTTGCCCTTTATGAAGGACTTAATTTGGTTTAATCTTATGGTTAGTTGACAAGCAACCTGTTGATGAATATTCCTCATGATATATTGTTTTATATTGTTTAAATAATGTTTTTAATGTACCATCCTATCAGCACACTGGCTACTTGCAAAAGCATAAGGCTTGGCTTTAAAGGCAAAACCCATTCCCATGATATAGCCCATTGCATCTTTCAAAGCATCGTTGCTTTTAAAGTTGGGATTGGTATTAATGTCAGCATGTACTTCCATGTCTACATTAAAAGCAATGAACAAAGGGCATAGCTTGTAAGCAATATCAATGCTCATAGCTACTTCTTCCAGCATCCTTTGTTTTACTGGCATTTTGCGATTCGTACTTTGGTTATGGATATACATAAATGCACCCTTCCCTTTTCTAACAAATACAATTACCGTTGCAAAATCTGTTGCTCTGCCCTTTACCTGACTATCGGTACCAATACAAACTTTAATAGTATTGCCTGCTTCATTTTCTTTTATCAAAGCCTGCCTTACTTCATCTTCAATGCTTTGTTTAATTGGAGAGCCATTCAATTTTCTCCATTGTTGCTGTTGCATGGTTTTGTTTTTTAAACCTCCATGCAACAGCATGGAGATTAGTTTTCAATCAGTTCTTCCATTCTTCTAAATCCAATTACGTTTATCTGTTTTGGTTCACAATGATTATCTCCAGGGTTGGTTATTTCAGCCAATGTCATGGGCTTATTTATTTCCTGTTGCAATCCCAAATGCTCACTCAATGCTCTAGCTTTACTTACATGCAGTTTACCAAATTCATACTTTGCTATCAGTCTTCCTTTACGCAACAATGCACTATCCACAAAGCTCAGCTCACTGTTAAATGTGCAAATGATTTGTACGTTCAAACAATCACTCAATAAACCATCGCTGATGTTCAGTAAATTGCTTACACAGCTTTGGCTGCTGAAACGTCTGTCCATTATAATGTTCTCTGCATCTTCAATCACCAAAACCGAATTCGGGTTATCAATCAATAAATCCATAAACTCAGGATTCATCAAATTACTTGCCACCGCAGGCGATACAAACATTACTTTCTTTTTCATGCTGCCAATAAGATGACGTAAGTAGGTTGTTTTTCCTGTACCCGGTAACCCGTGTAATAAAACAATCCCTTTATCCTTCTCTTTATTCAGCCTCTCTTTAATCGTTGCATCAACTGCTGCAAAATCATCATTGTAATAAAGGTTCAGATCAAGATCTGTTGGCTGTATAGCCAGTGTTTTTAAATCTAAATTGTTCCCACTCATACTGATGATATTGATTTCATAATCTTCTTCCTTAGCTGCTGCTTTCATTGTTTTAAACTCATGCAGCATTTCATTTGCTTTGTCATAATCCTTTGTACTGAACAGTATTTCCAGCCAATCATCCCCCAGTTTTACCATTATTTTACCTTCCAGCTTAAACAGTGTTTTACTAAACTCAACTCTTTCATCCTGCCAGGAATAATAGTTGCGTTGATACACATTTTTTACTTTGCCAAACTTTCCTGTTTCTATCAGTTTAAAAATCGCTCCTGTATCTACATTTCCTATGTAGGCAATACAGGGAATCGTTTTAAACTCTCTTAAATAAAAGTTTTTAGCTTCTATAAAGTATTCGTCAAAAAGCCCGGTGGTTTTTTGTTTTCTCAATATTTGTTGTATTTGTTGCCATAAGCTTTGCAGCCAGTCATTGCATTCAGGTATCATTGCAATTACTATACGAGCAAGCAGTATGGCCATTATTATTGCTGCCATAAAATTTAATTTTCATTATTTATATTTTTCGTTTCGTTGATGTATACATCAACTACTTCATTACAAAAACACGCATAGCATTACATTTTGTTTGTTATACAATTTATTTATACTGGCTACTCAACTCGAGCCAGTTTGTTGTGGATGAAACAGGTATCGAACCTGTGCTGCTGGCTCTTCAAACCAGTGCTCTACCAACTGAGCTATTCATCCATTTTGCGGAGAGTGTAGTCCCGTTGAATCAGGAGAACATCTTCCATTTAATCAATCCTTAAACTACTATCTCTGCGTTAACTCTGCTTCTCTCCGCCTCTGCGGTGAAAAAAAGAGGATGAAGAAAGAGTCGAACTTTCAACCATCAGCTTAACAAGCTACCGCTCTGCCATTGAGCTATTCATCCTTTTGTTGGCCCACAGGGAATCGAACCCTGAACCCCTTGGTTAAAAGCCAAGTACTCTTCCAGTTGAGCTATGAACCAGTTATTGAGCGATTTTCAGATTTGAACCGAATACCTCTGGCTTATGTTTACCTCTCAGAAAGAAAGGAAGCCAGCTATGTTACCATTACACCAAATCGCTTTGTGATGACTGACGGACTTGAACCTTCAACCTGTACGGTATAAGCGTACTGCTCTAACCATTGAGCTAAATCATCTTCGTTGACTTGAAAAGAATCGAACTTTTACCACTGTGTTCGTAGCACAGTATTCTTCTCCATTAAACTACAAGTCAGTCTGGTTGACTTCGGGACTCGAACCCTGTTCTTCTCATTCACAGTGAGATACTTTACCGGTTAAGCTAAAGCCAACATTCGTTGTTAAGGATAGATTCGAACTATCATCATCAGAATCAAAGTCTGATATGCTCACCATTGCACCACTCAACAATTTGGTATAGGAAACGCTTTCGAACCTAAAGCCTTCCTGCTGTCTAGCAGGATATCCAACCAATTGGAATGCTCCTATATTTTATTGCTGTGCATTAATCCTTGCCCTGTAACGCTTTGCTTTCTTATTCACAGTTCTTGCCTGTAAAAGATTCAACATTTTGATGGTTCTTATTTCTCCGAAATACTTAACCAATGTGCCTACTAAAAATTTGTTTGTCATTTTATGTTCCTCCTTTTGCTTTGAATATTTGCATCCTACTTCGTGCCCTTCGTATTCTTTTTTCCTTCGTGTGAAACCCACTACGCTGAAAACAAAAAACCCGGTCAGTTTTTACACTCGACCGGGTCATACCTCCTTGCTGATGCACCATCAGCGAAGCTTGTTATTACACGGTCCTATGTCCTGATAATCTATACGTTTACTAAACGACATCACACAATTGTTCACATTAAATCCATTACTTCCAATAGGTCGTAACCATTGCTCAGATTGAATTTGAGTATGTTGTGTATGTTGTCTCTGTGTCATTTTTTTTATTTCGTTAAAGATTCATTTTTATGCCAATTACATAACCCAATCAAAATATTTTTCTGCTTCTGAGAAAATAAGCCAACAAAAAAGCCCCACATTTCTGCAGGGCTTTTGTATGATTGAGTTCTGTTATTGTCTAACTTAACTTTCAGCATTACATGCCCTGCAAACTGTATAATCCATCCCAGGATTAAACCAGCTTTTCGATTCAATATGTAATACTATTCGTTGCATGTATTTTGTTTTTTACTGATGCAAAGTTGTAAAGAATTTTTTCAATCCACCAAAATATTTTTAAAAAATATTTTTGCAACAAAGTTTTACTTCTTCTGAAACCCTTTATAGCAAAGAATTTCAGGACACAAAAAATATTTTTAAAAGTAAATAACTTGTTCCTCACCCTAAAAACAGTTTTCAATCAGCTTTGTTATAACTTCATTCAAAATACTGCAAATGAAAAAACTACTATACTTACTGCTCATTTTTAATGTTGCTGTTAACGCACAGGTTTTTAAAACAAAAGATCCTCTAGTACACACTTTTTCCATTGTTGCACGTGATGAAACAACAGGCGAAATGAGTGTTGGGGTACAAAGTCATTGGTTCAGTGTGGGCACAGCAGTACCTTGGGTCGAAGCAGGAGTAGGTGCAGTAGCTACTCAAAGTTTTGTCGATAAAAGTTATGGCCCAAAAGCATTGGCATTATTAAAACAAGGCTACACAGCACAACAGGCATTGGACAGCTTAACCAAAGCTGATTCAGGTCGTGACGTAAGGCAGGTTGCAATCATAGATACCAAAGGAAATATTGCTGCACACACAGGTGCAAAATGTATTCAATATGCCAGTCATATTAAAGGCACCAACTTTAGTGTACAAAGCAATATGATGCTGGTTAATAAAGTATGCGAAAGCATGAAAGCTGCTTTTGAACAAAGCACAGGAAAACCTTTGGCAGAGAGGGTTTTACTGGCTTTAGAAGCAGCACAAAAAGCTGGTGGCGATATTCGTGGTATGCAAAGTGCAGCACTGATTACTGTACCCGGAAAATTAACTGAAAGCTGGAATAATAAAACCATTGATGTAAGGGTTGACGATAACCCACTTCCACTAAAAGAATTGAGGAGGTTATACACCGTTCATTTGGCTTATGAACACATGAACAATGGTGATTTAGCTGTAGAAAAAAATAATATGGAACTTGCCATGAATGAATACAATGCTGCGATGAAATTGTTTCCTGAAAATTTGGAAATGAAATACTGGACAGCCATTACACTTGCCAACAATAAACAAATAGACAAAGCTGCCAAAATGCTTAAAACCATTTATGCAAAAGATAAAAATTGGAGAGAACTTACCAAAAGATTAAGGCCTGTTGGTTTATTAAATATAGATGATAAAGGCCTACTTAAACTGGTTGAATAAGCCCAATATTGTTATGTTGTACAAGGGTGCCCTGCTAGTCAGCAGGATTTACAACGACACAACACAACCCGATAGCTATCGGGTACAGTTGAGGTTTGTTCTACTGCTCTTTTCAAAATTATTGCAAGTAAAAAGTTAGCCAATAGCTACTTTTTTGCATTTATTTTAGTTACTATTTTCTCATGCCTTTCATTCCAGGGAAGCCGCCCATTGGCATTTTGTTCATCATACTCATCATTTTTTTCATTTGCTCAAATTGTTTCATAAAAGCATTTACTTCATTCATGTCTTTACCACAGCCTTTAGCAATTCTGTTTTTTCTTTTCTGATTAATTAAATCAGGGTTACTTCTTTCTTCGGGCGTCATACTTTGTATAATGGCTTCAATACCTTTAAAGCTGTCGTTATCTACATCAACATCTTTAATGGCTTTACCAACGCCTGGAATCATGCCCATTAAATCTTTGAGGTTGCCCATTTTTTTAATTTGCTGTAACTGGTCTAAAAAATCTTGAAAATCGAATTGATTTTTGCGGATTTTCTTTTCCAATTTTTTAGCTGCTTCTTCGTCGTATTGTTGTTGGGCTTTTTCAACCAAAGAAGCAATATCACCCATGCCTAAAATTCGTTGAGCCATACGATCAGGATAGAACACATCGAGTGTATCCATCTTTTCGCCACTACTCATAAATTTGATAGGTTTCTCTACTGTGTACTTGATTGATAAAGCAGCACCACCACGTGTATCTCCATCTAACTTGGTTAATACAACACCTGTAAAATCTAAACGATCATTAAAGGCTTTTGCTGTGTTCACAGCATCCTGCCCTGTCATACTATCTACAACAAATAAAATTTCTGTTGGGTTTACAGCAGCTTTAATGTTGGCAACTTCTGTCATCATAACTTCATCAACTGCCAAACGACCCGCAGTATCTATAATGACTACATTTTTATTAGTGCTTTTGGCTTCTTTAATAGCATTTAAAGCAATAGCTACCGCATCTTTGTTTTCTCTTTCAGCATAAACAGGCACACCAATTTGTTCAGCCAAAACAGTTAACTGATCGATTGCAGCCGGACGATAAATATCAGCAGCAACCACCAATGGCGATTTGCCTTTTTGCGTTTTTAAATAGTTTGCCAACTTACCAGTAAATGTTGTTTTACCACTACCCTGTAAACCAGCAATTAGTATTACTGCAGGATTCCCTGTAATGTTGAATTCTGCAGGAGAACCACCCATCAATTCAGTCAGTTCATCCTGTACAATTTTAATCATTAATTGCCCCGGGCTAACTGCATTAATTACTTTTTCGCCAGTTGCTTTTTCTTTTACTTTATCGGTAAACTCTCTGGCTATTTTAAAGTTTACATCGGCATCAATTAATGCTCTTCGAATATCTTTAATTGTATTGGCAACATTGAGATCGTTAATTCTTGATTCGCCTTTAAGGTTTTTAAAGGCCGATTCTAAACGCTCTGATAAATTACTGAACATGGTATGTTTTTTACTACATCAACAAAAAAGTGAACTTTTTAAAGTTCACTTTAAAATGGATTGCAAATATAGTGTTGGTAATGGTTTTAGCCCAAATACACTTTTAGCTGTTTACAACGGCTGGTAGTACGTAATTTACTAATGGCTTTATCTTTTATCTGACGTACCCTTTCACGGGTTAAATGAAACCGATGACCAATATCCTCTAAACTCAGGGCATGATCTATACCAATACCAAAAAAGTAACAGAGCACTGATTTCTGGCGATCTGTTAAGGTTTTAAGGCTTCGTTCAATTTCTTTTTTGAGTGATTCGTTGTGTACTAAGTTATCATCGGTTTTTGTATCGTTGGGATTAAACATTAAATCGGCCATGGTTACATCTTCACCATCTGATAATGGCGAATCCATGCTTATGTGTTTAAAGCCAACACTCATGGTAGCTCTAATTTCTTCTAGTGGTTCATGTAATACATCAGCCAATTCTTGAGCGGTTGGTTCACGTTCAAACTCTTGTTCTAATTGTTGAAATGCCTTACTAATTCGGTTAGATAATCCAACTTTATTTAATGGTAAACGTACAATTCGACTTTGTTCGGCCAATGCTTGTAAAATGCTTTGTCTTATCCACCAAACGGCATAAGAAATAAATTTAAACCCTTTGGTTTCATCGAAACGTATTGCTGCCTTTATCAAACCTAAATTGCCTTCATTAATTAAATCGGATAGGGATAATCCCTGATTTTGATACTGTTTGGCTACAGAAACTACAAATCGAAGGTTGCTTTTAACCAAACGGTCTAAAGCCTTTTGGCAACCGTTTTTAATTTGGGCTGCCAGTTGTACTTCTTCTTCTGAAGTAATTAATTCTACTTTACCAATTTCCTGCAAATACTTTTCTAAACTCTGGCTCTCCCTATTGGTAATGCTCTTAGAAATTTTGAGTTGACGCATACTCATACAGGTTGTTTTTGTGGGTTGATTGTTAGTTTTGGTTATATAGATAAAAGCGTATGATTGTATTCTCAGTTGCGTCTACATACATCAATAACACGCTACAATTTAATTAAGATGGTGCATATTTTCCAAAAAAAATTTCTTCGAAGCCTTTCACTGTTAAGCAATTACATGCATTAGAAACCATCTATGCAAAAAAACATTTGGTTGGTTGTTATTAATTGCTATTATTGCAACACATGTTCACAGGTTTAAAGATTTTGAAATGAGTAAAAAACAGTTGTTTACAGTAGAGTTTAAGGTAAGATGTTCTCCATCTATTTTGTTTGAATTTTTAAGTAATCCATCGGGCTTGCAGGAATGGTTTGCCGATAAAGTGGATGAATGGGAAGGTGTTTTAAGTTTTAGCTGGAATGGTGGTACGCCAGATAAAGCGGTTGTAGTAGATCAGGAAGAAGATAAATTTATAAGATACCGTTGGCTGCATTACGAAAAAACAGAGTATTTCGAATTCAGAATTATGAAAACCGAAATCTCAAACCAAACAATTTTAGTAATTACCGACTTTGCTGAAAAATCAGAAATTAAAGACCAAACCCAACTATGGGAATATCAGGTGAAAGAGTTATTTCATCGTTTGGGTAGCTAATAACTGTATCAATTCATTAAAATTTTGTTTGAAAAAATTTTCAATATTATCCCACTCTTGCAGTGGGATTTTTTTTGCCAACTTCATAAAACCCATTGATTCTATTTGCTTTTTTGAAAAATATTTTATGGGTAAATAATTATCGGCTCTAAAATGATGCTCCCATTCAGCAGTATTGCAACACAAATACCAGTCATTACAATATTCCATCAATGATTGAATATTTACAGTGTCTAAATAATTGCCTTTTAATTGCAGGGTTATGCTGCCAAAATTCCCCCACCAAAAAAATGTTCTAATAGCAAATACATTATTATTGGTAAAGAATCTTGGATAATCTAAAGTAACCCATGGCAGGCCCTCATAGTTTTCTCCTTTAGCAATTTTAGGAGCAATGGCAGCAACTTCTGTCGGTAAGCAATTTTCTATTTGCAAAAGCTCTTTATAGCTGTTGGATAAACTTCCAAAAAGCTGATACACTTGTTCAATAATTTTGTTCTTTGTTAAAATAATAGCAGCATTACTCATCAATTCTATTTCTGCAGCTGAAAGTTTTACATTTGTCATACTTATTTATTCATGCGGTGGTATTGTAAAGAAAAGACAAAGTGATAAAAAAATTAGACACATTAATTATTCGTTCGTTCATAGGGCCATTTTTTGCCACTTTTTTAATTTCACTTTTTGTGTTGGTGATGCAGTTTTTTTGGCTGTATATCGATGATTTGGTAGGTAAAGGCATCGACGGAATTACCATTTTTAAACTCATAATGTACGTTTCGGCAACTGCTGTTCCATTGGCATTGCCTTTGGCTATGTTGTTATCTTCTATCATGACGTTTGGAAATTTGGGGGAAACTTTTGAATTGGTGGCCATTAAATCAGCTGGTATTCCTTTGTTGCGTTTCATGCGTCCTTTATTGGTTGTTTCTCTATTTGTTACAGGTGTTGCATTTGTATTTGCCAACAATATTATTCCTGTTGCTCAATTAAAACTGGCAACATTAAAATATGATATCATTGTAGCAAAGCCTGCATTTGACATTAAAGAAGGCACATTTTATAATCAGATAAAAGATTTTACCATTAAAATTGGTAAGAAAGAAAAAGACGATAGTACCATTCGAAACATTGTAATTTTTGAAAAAAAATATGGTTTGCAAGACAATATGCTTTTGGCCGAAAATGGCATTATGAGGGTTACGGCAGACAAGAAGTTTTTAGAATTTGTGTTGAGAGATGGTTGGCGTTATGAAGAAAAAGGGCCCCGACAAAGTTTGCAAACAGATTATATAAGAATGGGGTTTAAAGAATACAAAAAAATATTTGATCTAAGCACATTTCAGCTAAATCAAACAGCAGATTCTAGTTTTAAGTACGATCCCAAAATGTTGAGTGTTCGACAACTAAATACTACCATTGATTCTTTAGAAAAATATAAAAATCGTTTTACCGATAGGGTTAAGATAGAAGTAACACCCTTGTTGGCTTTTGCAAAATATGGAGATTCAACCTGGGCTAAAATTGATAAGGCCAAACTAAAACCAAAAGATTCATTTAGCACATTTATCCCCGATACATTAAAAGTTGCAGTTTACGATAGAGCCAATAACCAAATAAGTCAGGCAAAAAATAGCTTAACCATTATTAATGATGATTATGCCAATAAATTCAAATCGCTTCGCTATCATGAAATTGAATGGCATAGAAAATTTACGTTGAGTTTTGCTTGTTTGGTATTATTTTTAATTGGTGCTCCTTTGGGTTCAATTATTAGAAAAGGTGGATTGGGAATGCCATTGGTTTTCTCCATCATTTTCTTTGTAATCTTTCATTTGTTTAACACATTTGGCGAAAAATTTGTAAAAGAATCTGTTACTAGTGCATTCACAGGCATGTGGCTAAGTACAATGATTTTAATTCCTATTGGTATTTTTCTTACCTATAAAGCCATGAGAGATTCTCAATTATTTAATCAGGAGTTTTATTATCGTACCTTCAAAACGGTAAAAACGTTTTTGGGTAATTTAAGAAAAAATAAAACACAACAATATGAGCAATCAGAACATACATCGTAGAAAATTCATAGCTAACACTGCAAAAGCAGGATTGGGATTGGCTTTTATACCTTCATTACTAAGTGCAACCACCCTTAACATTTTCGGTGAACCAATTTTTGGTCAGCAACCATTGCCTTATGGCTATAAAGATTTAGAGCCTGTAATAGATGTAGCAACAATGGAAATTCATTACACCAAACATGCAGCAGCCTATGCAAAAAATTTGGATGATGCTTTTAAAGCAGAATATAAAAAATCTGTAATCGAAGATTTGGCAGCTTTATTGGGTGAAATTTCTAAGTACTCAGTAAAGATGAGAAACAATGCTGGTGGACATTACAACCATGAATTTTTTTGGCAATGTATGACACCCAAAAGTACAGGCAAACCAACTGGTAAATTAGAAGAAGCGATGATCAAAAATTTTGGTTCACTCGATAACTTTAAATCACAATTCAGCGATGCTGCTAAAAACCGTTTTGGAAGTGGATGGGCATGGTTAATTGTTACTGAAAAAGGTGGTGATTTAAAGATTACGTCAAGCCCAAACCAAGATAACCCATTAATGGATATTGCAGAAGTAAAAGGTTATCCTGTATTGGGCTTAGATGTTTGGGAACATGCTTACTATTTAAAGTATCAAAATAAACGAGTTGATTATATTACCAATTGGTGGAGTATTGTAAATTGGAGTTTTGTTGAGCAACGTTTTGCAGATTATCAAAAGAAACACTAATTAATTATAAAATAAAAGGGGAATTCATTTTGAATGCCCCTTTTATTTTATCGGATCCATTTAATACTAAAGGAAAAACTGTTTAATAATCCATTTGCCGAAAGTGACGAAGTTGCATTAAATGATGAAGATGTATTTTTATTAGCACCAACAACATTTTTATACTTTTCAGTTCTTAAAGAATAACCTAATGCAGCAAGATTATTCATTGAAGCTTCTAATAACAAATTCCTTCTGATAAAATAACTAAATCCTGGAGTTAGATAAATTTTACCTCCTAAACTATTTAATTCACTTTCTCGATTTGTATTAGATGATGTTGAGGAAGAATACTTCATATTTCCAAGACCTAGCGATGTTGCAACACCAGCATCATAAAAAAAATAAAATTTTGGTTTTATCTGTATAAAATTTCTTTGAAAAAAGCCAATGCTAAAATCATGTGTATTATTAATATTTACGTTATTTTCATTTGGAGTAATATTATTGTATTGATAATCATACTTTGTGTGAGAAAAATTATAATTAAACACAAAGCCATTACCTTTTTTTGAAGTCTTCATTTTAATTAAACTTATACCTGCATTTAAAACAAGGTTATTACTCTTGTTTTCAGTAGCACCTATTGTAGTAAAATTATTTTCGTTCGAATTATTATTTAAGAAAACTCCTAAACTAGGTCCAATTAATTTTTGTCCTGTAGTAAACTGTGCATTAACTGAACACATAGCAGTTATGCCTAAAATAAAGAGTACAACTTTTTTCATACATGAATTGTTTTTGGTAAGTTGTATAATAAACAATTATCATGCCTTAAATTGTTAATAGATTTATAAGTTTAGTCAACGTACTTTTACAACCCACATAAAGCAATTGTCTTGCAGAAGTCTCGTCAAAATTTTCAAATTCAATTAGTAGTTGCCATACTTAGTGTGGTATTATTTATTGTGAAGATTGCAGCCTATTATTTCACACATTCATTGGCCATACTTTCTGATGCATTGGAAAGTATTGTAAATATGGTGGCTGGTTTTATTGGTTTATATGCATTGTATGTGGCTGCAAAACCAAAAGATAACGACCACCCCTATGGACATGGCAAAGCAGAGTTTATTTCAGCAGGTGTAGAAGGTGCTTTAATTGTGGTAGCAGGATTGGTAATTATTTATCAAACCGTAGAAACCTTTTTTATACCATCACATGTACAACGTTTAGATACTGGTCTATGGCTGGTTGGTGCAACAGCAGTCATAAATTATATTGCCGGATTTATTTGTATAAAAATGGGTAAAAAGAACAACTCATTGGCATTAATATCGAGTGGTAAACATTTACAGGTTGATACCTATTCTACAGCAGCAATTATACTTGGTTTGTTGTTGATGTTATTAACCAATATTTTGTGGTTAGATAAAGTAATTGCTTTGCTTTCTAGTGCATTAATTTTATACAATGGCTATAAAATTATCAGAGCATCTTTAGCTGGCATGATGGATGAAGCAGATACTGCTTTGCTAAAAAAACTAATTGTTGTTTTAAATGCCAACAGAAATGAAAACTGGATAGATTTACATAATCTAAGGGTAATAAAGTATGGTAGTCTATTGCATATTGATTGTCATTTAACCTTGCCCTGGTTTTTAAATATTCATGAAGGGCATAAAGAAATTGATGAACTCACTAAATTAATTACTACCAATTTTGGCGACTCTATTGAATTTTTTGTACATACCGATGGTTGCTTAGATTTCAGTTGCAGCATTTGCAATAAGCTGGATTGTACCGAAAGAAAACGTCCATTCGAACAGAAGGTTGAATGGACGTTGGGCAATGTTTTAAGCAATGAGAAACATGGATTATAGTTACTTCTTTCTTATTTCACTTGGGCTAAAAACACTTATAATAAAATTAGGCTACCTAAATTTAGGCAGCCTAATTTTTATCAATTTAAGATAATTAATCTTTTATAAGATTGAAATGGACATAGTTTTTGATTATAAAATAATTTTAATAGATTCGGAATAATTTAAACTGGAAACTTTAATTATGTAAATTCCATTTGGTACTTTGGGTATTTTAATTTTATAAATTCCATTATCTACTTTAACTCCCTCTAATGATACTAATCTACCTGCCATATCATACCATTGAAAATTATAATTTTTATTACCAATTATTGAGGAAGTTGTTAACTTATTTTCTGTTATTGACTCTTTGGTTTTAATATAAACATATTCGTTGTCTTTCCAATATTTCAAGGAAGACATATTTAACAGCTTATTACTAGTAATTTTTTTTACTGTATCTGGTAATACATTTAATCGACCATTCGGAGTACAAAATGCTAAAGAAAATTGTTCCGTAAAAGTTGGACTATTAGGACAATTTTTCTTATAAGTAACTGAAAAAGTATGATACTTGGTTCTATCACATTCTTGTGCTGCTGCTACTTGCAAGTATTTCACACCAGTTCTAGGTTCAACTGCAGTTTGCCAACCATATAATGTACCTGTGCTGCTTGTCAAATTAAAAGTTAAAGTGGAATTATCCAACTGTGGAGCCCAAAATTTTACATCTGTAGAAACTGCACCAACATTATTTAATGAATTTAAAGTTAAATCATTCGTGAGTGAATTATGACCTACTCCTTGACTGAAAGTTCCCTTAATATATGATGGAATAACTAATAATTCACTAAGGACAGAAGTTGAGGCTTCATAAGAATAACAGCCATCATTGAAACTAGCATATACTTCACAACTAGCTACTGGTAGATTACCATTATATTGAAGTACTAATTGAGAAGAGTTTTGCCCTGAAACTATTGCAAAATTTGGATTGCTGGTACTCCATGTCATAGGAAGGTTAGGATAAACGGTAAATACCTTTGTAGTATTAGGACACCACCAGCCTTGTGTATATTCAATTCTTCCATAAAAGTGTTGAATATTATCATGAACAATTCCATTAATTTCTTCAAGTACAATATTTGCCTGTGCTTCAAATAAACTATCATGCTTTAAATTGACATCTGGGTTTAACCCATTATAATAACCTGGACCAAAGTAATAATCAAATGGTGTCTCCTTTGCATAATTACATGATAAATTAACACCCCTCAAATCATCATCCCAGTAGCGATTGGGATTTGGATTTTTACCTTTGCCTAATGCTAAAGAACTTGCAGTAGGTATAAAACCACTAGAATTTACAAATACATTTACGTCAGTACTTGTGTACCATTCATCTTTTGAAGTTTCTTTTACTTCTCTAAAAAAAGCTCTATTCCCAGCTGGTAATAAGTCCATACTTCCGTTTTTAATTTGAGGAAAGGTATTTTTTGAGTACCAAGTTTTATTTTTAAATAAATAATTTGCATAAGTAACTTCACTGGTATTATTTTTTGCTGGTGTTACGTATAAGTCGCCTTTTGCAATATCAACATGAGTAGCTGTAGTGCCTAAAATGCCAGCACCAATTATCCATGTAAAGGGATTTGATGAAAGAAAAAGGAACAAAGCACCACCTACTACAACACCACCACCTCCAATAGCCCAATGCTATCAAATTAGTATTGAAAGTAGTTATTTAGTATGTTTTATATTTGCCAGACACAAACATATTACATTATGGCTTTAAAATATAAGCAAGCAAAATGGGAGACAAATACCAGTTCTTCTA
>JBIKRV010000001.1:0-328966 GCA_044348985.1 Chitinophagaceae bacterium | reverse complement strand
TGTGTAATAAACTTTTAAAACAGGTTTTTGCAGTAGTAAAAAACAATAGTTTGTATCAACCAAATTATTGTTCACCTAAACCTTAAAAAAAATCAATTTTTATTTGGTTTTTTACACAGTTCATGTTTGTAACATCTAATGATTATAATGGTATTAACGTTGAAGCAAGAAATAATACGGGTGTATATGCTTCGCCTTTAATTAATGGCTATCAAAGAGGGGCTTTCCCAACCAATAGAACTATCATCTTTGGAATAGACTTAAAATTTTAACCCATTATAAACTATTATTATGAAAAATATAAAAATTATTATAGTTATACTTTTTTTTGGAACTGTTTCATGCAAAAAAGTAATTGATTTATATCCTGAATCTAATTTAACTACCGAAAACTACTATACAAATGACAATGAGGTGTATACTGGTTTAATTGGTTGTTATGCTACCATGCAAGCCCCTATGAATGTAGAGTGGCAATTAACTGAGTTAAGAAGCGATAATACTAAAATGGGTGTTCCTGGTAGTTCGAATACTGTTAATAGAGATTTGAGCGATTTGGACGTATTTAACCCGTCAACTGCACACCCAACTGTAAATACTTATTGGACAAGTACTTACAATGTAATAAGAAATGCTAATATCATATTGAAAAGTTTGGGAGTTGATTACAATCAAAATTCCGGAACTCTTTCCTTGTCTCCAATTACATTAACAATTTCAGATTCTCTCCGAAAACAATATGCTGGCGAAGCTTTAGTTATTAGAGCTAATGCTTATTTTAACTTAGTTCGTTTATATGGGGGAGTTTTCTTGTTAACTCAACCAATTAGCCCTGAAGATGCCAAAAAAATGAATAGATCTAGTGTAGCAGATATCTATAAATTAATTATAGCCGATTTAACTACGGCTAGTAGCTATTGTTCAGCAGCTAGATTTACTTCAATACCAACATCTACTATTGGCCGTGCAAATTCTTGGGTTGCAAAAGGTTTATTGGGCAAAGTTTATTTAACGCTCAATCAAAAAAATTTAGCCATCGCACAACTTCAAGATGTTATTACAAACAGTGGATATTCTTTGCAAGCTACGTACGCAAATGTTTTCTCAATTACTAATGAAATGAATAGCGAAATTTTATTTACTGTTCGATATAAAGCTGGTAATTTGGGCTTAGGATCTGCCTTTGGTAATCAATTTGCACCTTTAGGTACAAGTATTATAAACGGGTCTGGTTTAGGTTGGAATTATCCAACTGCTGAATTTGATACAATTTCTGGCATGGCTCCAACTACACCAATTGACCCCCGAAAAGTTGTTAATATGGCTTTCACAGGTACAACTGCCAAATTATTATATGTACGTAAATTTTTTGCCACTGTAGTAACCGCTAATGATGGGGAAAGTGATTGGCCAATTTTAAGGTATGCTGATGTTTTACTTATGTTAGCAGAAGCTCAAGGCTTTTCACCAGCTAGTATAACCTTAATAAATCAAGTTAGAACACGGGTTGGGTTACCAAATCTAACTGGTATTACCACTATAGCAAGTTTTGAACAAGCTTTAGCATATGAAAGAAGAATGGAATTTGCTTTTGAGAATCAACGTTTTTTTGATTTAGTAAGATATAATTCTACTTTAACAACAATAAAAGCTGATGATGTAATCAAAAATCATATTGCACGTGAGTTTGCTAGTCATTATAATAATTATAATCCAGTTGTTCCATTAGCAATTTTACAATCTAATGTAAATGCTAATAAATTTTTACTACCAATTCCTCAACGAGAAATTGATACCAACTCACAAATAGTTATTCCGCAAAATCCAGGATATTAAAATATTAAAGAGTGTACATAGGTAAGCAAGCATGATAAGGTTGTATCATAAAAGACCAGTGTTGTTATTCATTCGGGTATTTCTATAACTGAAGCAATGGCAACACTGGTTTACAACCAAATAAACTTAATACACTTTTAAAATAGTTTTCTGAAATATTAATAGTCTTATCTATCGACTAAATGCTAATTGATATGGGTGTATTCAAAATTTTACATAAGTAAGCAAACATGAATAAGGTTGTAATTATAAAAGTAGTGTTATTGTTTGTTCTAGTTATATTCATAACCGAAGCAATGGCAACATTGGTTTACAATCAAGCTGAATTAAATACAGCAATTAAAATTGCAAAACCAGGTGATAGTATTTTATTATCATCAACTGCTTTTTGGCAAAATGTAAATATTGTATTAGAAGTAAATGGTACAAAAAATAATCCCATTGTATTGGCAGGTTATCCCAATGCTGTATCGTTAACAGGTAATTCTTCTTTAGCTATAGGTGGAACCTACTTATTTATAAGCAACCTTACTTTTACCAATGGCTATGCTAAAGAACGTGCAACTATCGAGTTTAGAACTAAAAATAAATTGGCCAATAATTGCAGAGTTACCAATTGTAAGATTGAAAACTTTAGTAAGCCTACTCGTTTTGATACAGATAGTTGGATAATTTTTTGGGGAAAGAACAATCGCTTCGATCACAATTACATTGGTGATAAACTGAATGGCGGCTGTACTTTAATTGTTGAATTAAATGATGAAAGAAGCCAGCATAACAATCACTTAATTGATAGTAATTTTTTTGCAGGACGTAGCCCTTTAGGCAGTAATGGTGGAGAAACCATACGTATTGGTGTGTCTAGATATTCTATGACATCATCAAACACAACAGTTAAAGACAATATTTTTTTTCATAATAGTGGCGAAGTAGAAATTGTTTCTGTTAAAAGTTGTAACAACAATATTCTCAACAATATTTTTTATGAGTGTGAGGGGAATGTGGTGTTACGTCATGGTCAAGGTACAACTGTTGCAAATAATATTTTTATTGGTAATAATAAACCCTATACTGGTGGTGTAAGAATTATTGATTCTGGTCATGTAGTAAAGAATAATGTATTTATAGGTTTAGCTGGCAATCGTTTTAGAAGTGCATTGGCAGTGATGAATGCAGTGCCCAATTCCTTACCCAGCAGATATTTACATGTTAAAGATGCTCTGATAAAAAACAATCTTTTTTGGGATTGTGAAAATATAATTTTTGGTTCTGGGAAAGATGTAGAAAGAACTTTAGCTCCTAAAAATGTACAATTTGTAAACAATACCATTGTAGGGAAAAAGCAATTGTTGCTGGTAGATAATAATAAAGATGGTGGTATAAAACTTGTAAATAATTTCACCAATATCGCTTCTTTAAAAGCAATTGGATTTTCTTCAAAACAATTTTCTGTTCAGCAGGATTATATCGATGCCGAAACTGATTTAAAAGAATTGCAAACAGTTTTGCAACAACATTTTTCGAAAGAAATTTCAATGCAAGATTTACATTGGTTAAGCTTTCCTAAGCAATCCCAAGCTTCAACAATGGAAGAGGTAAGTGAAAGAACTTTTTCTTCAAGCGAATTAACTCAACTATACAATTATTTAGATAAGACAAAAAATAGCATCAATATAAAATTAAAAGAAGGTAGATATGCTTTAACCAAAGAGTTAATTATTTTAAAGCATGTTGAAGTTATTGCAGAGGGAAAAGTAGAATTTGTAAGTGGAACGGAAAAAACATTGCCTGCATTTTTTCTTATAGGTGAAGGAGGTAGTTTAAATGTTAGTGGTATAATTTTTAATGCCAACTTTAAAGATGCAGGAGATGTGCAATCAGCTATTACAACGCCTAAAGATGGGCTCTTACAACATTACAGTTTAACTGTAAATAAATGTGTGTTTAAAGACTTTAACGAAAGCGGTTACAGTCCAATAAAAGGAACTAAAAATTCAATTGCTGATAATATTAAAATTACCAATTCTACTTTTAGTGGTAATGCTGGTGTAAGTATAGATTATGCATCAGAGAAAGATGACAAAGGCATTTACAATGTTGAACGATTATTGATCGAAAACTGTGTCTTTAATAATAATTTAGGTCCTGCCATTAATGTGTATCGTGGTGGTAACGATGAAAGTACAACTGGTCCATCAGTAACCATCAATCATTGCGTATTTGATAATGTAGATAATAGAGAACAGAGTTATGTAGTAAGATTATTAGGTGTTCAATACGCAAGAGTTACCAATTCTATTTTTAATAACAGTGGTGCTGGTGGTAGAAGTATTTGGTTTGAAGAGTACAGTTGGGATGATATTAAAGTAGACTATTGCAATTTTTATCAATCGGGCAGGGTGCAAACTTTTCACAACAAATTATTTGGAAAGAATAATTTAAAAGTTGCACCAAATATGCAATCAGATTTTAAAATAACAAATAGTTCTCCATTATTTAGGAAAGCAAATGATGGTAATAATATTGGTTTAAAATAATTACATGAAAAACTTATTTTCTTTTCTCTTTGTATTTTTTAATTTGACTGTTTTCAGTCAATCGCATCCATCTATCATGCTTACAAAAAAAAATGTAGAGGCTGTTAGATTGGGTGTTACAAAATATCCTCTGCTGAAATCTTCTTTTGCAGATGTAAAAAAAGATGCTGACAAAGCCATTGCGTCAACCATTAATGTTCCAACTCCTGCCGATGGTGGTGGTGGCATAACACACGAACAACATAAAAATAATTATAAAAATGTGGTGGCATGTGGCGTGGTGTATCAACTTACTAAAGATGCACGTTATGCCAATTATGTAAAAGATGTGTTGTTTGCTTATGCAAAAGTGTATAATACATGGGGGCGTCATCCAAAACGCAAGCAATTGCCCGGTGGAAAAATATTCTGGCAAAACTTAAACGATTGCGTTTGGTTGGTGTACATGATTCAGGGATACGATTGTGTGTTTGATTACATCAAAGAAAACGATAGAAAATATTTACTAGATAGTTTATGGACTCCAGTTGTAAATGAACAATCTGTTGTAAACACAAAAATTTTTAACCTGATTCACAATCATGCAACATGGAGCACAGCAGGAGTTGGTATGGCTGGTTATGTATGTGGCAAAAAAGAATGGGTAGATATTGCTTTAAAAGGAAGTGATAAAGATGGCAAAACAGGCTTTTTAAAACAAATGGATGATTTGTTTTCTCCTGATGGCTATTATGCAGAAGGTCCTTACTATTTACGTTATGCCATACAGCCTTTTATCATTTTTGCAAGAGCCATTCAACAGTATCAACCTGAGTTAAAAATTTATACATACAGAAACTCCTTATTAAAAAAAGCGGTAGACTGTGATTTGCAAAGTACCTACACCAATAAAGTCTTCTTTCCAATCAATGATGCATTAAAAGATAAAACCTACGAAACTGAGGAGCTGGTTTATGCTGTTGATATTGCCTATGGCGATATGAATGCCAATGATGATCTGCTCGATATTGCCCAACAGCAAAAACGTGTCATCATAAGTGATGCAGGTTTAAAAGTTGCTAAAGCAATTGCAGAAGGTAAAACAAAACCTTTTGTCTACAAGCCACAATTTATAAGAGATGGTGCTGATGGAAATGGTGGTGGAGTTGGTGTGTTGCGTAGCGGTAAAAACGACAACCAAACATGTATTGTAATGAAGGCTGGTACGCAAGGCATGGGACATGGGCATTTCGACAGACTGAATGTAATTTTCTTTAATAACAATACTGAAGTATTAATCGATTATGGTTCAGCACGTTTTTTAAATGTAGAAACCAAAACTGGTGGTGGTTACACCAAAGAAAATGATACTTGGGCAAAAGCAACCATTGCACACAATACGATTACGGTAGATAAAGTTTCTCATTATAAAGCCGATTGGGAAGAAGGTGAAAAGAACTCTCCGTCATTAATTTATTTTGATGCAAATAAAAATTATCAGGTTGTTTGTGCCGAAGAAAATAAAGCATACAACGATGTCAAAATGTTACGTACTGCTATTCTATTTCAACCAGAAGGAGCAGAGAGCCCTTTATTGTTAGATGTTTTTAAAGTTAGAAGTGCAACTGAACATCAATATGATTTACCATTTTGGTATCAAGGTCATTTAACCAACATCAACTTCAAGTATATAACAAATGGCAGTCAGCTTTCAACACTTGGCAACAAAGATGGCTACCAACATGTTTGGCTAAATGCAGAAGGAAAAGTATTAAAACCAAATGGAGCTATAACATTTTTGAACAACAGGAAATTTTATACCACTACTTTTTTAGCAGATACCACTACTAAAGTTGAGTTTGTAACACTAGGTGCAAATGATCCAAATTTTAATTTAAGAAGTGAGAAAGCATACATTGTAACACAGCCCAAAGCAAGTAATCACACATTTGTAAATATTACGGAGCCTCATGGAAAAAATAATCCCATTGCAGAATTTACTGTTGGCTTTATGCCAGTAGCTAAAAACATTAAACTACTTAGTGATGAGGATAACGGCACAATATTTTCTTTTGAATACAACAAAAAAGTTTACACAATACAATTACAATATAACAGCAAAGAAAAATTTATAACTATAAAATAAATAGCAATGATTCACAGTACAGCATTTCAATTCGATAGCGAAATTCCATGGCAAGATGTAGGTGGTGGAATTCGACGACAAATGTTTGGATACGACGATAAAGTAATGTTGGTAAAAGTAAAGTTCGAAGTAGGTGCAGTTGGTGCAATGCATCAGCATCATCACAGTCAGGTAACTTATGTAGAAGCTGGTGTTTTTGATATGACGATTGGCGATGAAACAAAACGTATTCAAAAAGGCGATGGTTATTATGTATTGCCTAACATCATGCATGGTATTGTGTGTATAGAGCCAGGTGTGTTGATAGATGTTTTTAGCCCACACAGAGAAGATTTTTTGTAGTGGACTTTTGTACTACTATCACCAGCAGTTGCGTCTCACCTTTGTACAGTAAATCATTACTCAACATGTTGAGTAGTATTACTGCAGTACAAGGGTGCCACGCAACAAAAGCTCAATAGATATTCTACAGATTGTAATATAAAAAGTATGAAAAAAATATTTATTTTGTTTTTAATAAGTGCATCAGTAAATCTTTTTGCACAAACCGATACTGCTGTTAAAAAAGTAGAGTATCTTAAAGATTATGCAGCACAAATAGATGCAGTGTATAGTGAAATTGATGGTTGGAAAGGTAGAGAAGACATTTATTACAATCCTACTGCAACTAAACCAACTCCAGTTGTATTTAATATTCATGGAGGAGGTTGGAATCATGGTGTTAAAGAAACGCAAGGTGGTTTCTCTACTTTCTTTAAAATTGGTTTTGCTGTTGCAAACGTAGAGTATCGTTTAACAAGTCAAGCTACTGCACCTGCTGCTGTTGAAGATGTAAGGGCAGCCATATTGTATGTTGTGCAACATGCAAAAGAATTAAATATCGATCCTAATAAAATTGTTGTTATGGGAGGCAGTGCTGGTGGTCATTTAGCATTAATGGCTGGCTTGTTGCAAAACGATAATAAGTTTGATGGAGCATATAAAAATGTGAAAGATTATACCATTGCTGCAATTATAGATAAGTATGGGATTACCGATGTTTGGGATTGGGCTTATGGGATCAAATTAACCAGTAAGTCAGCAACAAATTGGTTGGGTGCAAAAGCAAAAGATGAAGCATTTGCAAAATCAGTTTCCCCTATTTATTATGTAAAAAAAACAAGTCCCCCAACTTTTATAGTTCATGGCGATGCCGATCCTACAGTTCCTTATCAACAATCGGTCGATTTAAAAAAGAGGTTTGATGAAGTAGGTTGTAAAAGTGAATTTGTTACCATACCAGGTGGCTTGCATGGAAAATTTACCAAAGAGCAAAATACAGAATTGAATAAATCAATTGTTGCTTTCTTAAAAAGTTTACGAATACCAAACGAATAATTTTAAAATTTCGAAACTAAAAATTGCTATATGAAAAAAAGTGTACTATTAACAATGCTCCTTGTTGTTACAACAATTGCATTCTCACAACAAACTTACTTTTGGAATGGATCTGCTTCTACCTCTTGGGCAAATGCAGCCAATTGGACTCCTGCAAGAACTACACCTGCATCAAATGATGTTCTTGTGTTTAATACAAGTAGTATAATTGTTTCAGATTTTACATCTCCACAAACAATTGGTCAGCTTCAAATTTCTGGCAATGCAGCTGTAATATTTCAAACAGCTACTACCAGAGTATTGAATATTGGAGCTTCGGTAGCTGGGAATGATTTTACAATTAGTGCTGGTTCGTCATTAACAGTTCAAAGTACAGTTAATTCAATAGGATATACTCTTGCAATGGTCACTGGTAATACAGCGGTTATTAATGGAGCACTTAATTTTGGATCTGGGGTAAATACAGCACAGGCACATAGATTAACTACACCAGATGCTGTTGGTGTAAGCTTTGAAAGTGGTAGTAGCTTTACTACTATTGGTGTGTCAAGTGGTAGTCCTTTTGGAACTACTGGTGCAGCTGCAACTAATAATAATATAATTTTTAAAAGTGGTTCGTCTTTTAATTTTGGTGGCGGTGCTAACCCTTTTGGTGCCTCAGCACCAGCATCATTAGTACAATTTCAATCCGGCAGTAATTTTTGGCAAAATTCAACTTCTGCTCCTTCATTTTCTGGTAGATACTATGCCAATTTTATTTTAAATGCCAGCATTTCTTCAACAGGAAGTTTTGGTATAATAGATGATTTAACAATTAAAGCTGGGAATACATTTACTGTAGGTAGTACAAATAATAGATTTTCCATCACAGGTAATATTACGGTAGAACCAACTGCTGCTTTTACAACTTCTGGTCCGTTATTTCCTGACTTATTGTTAATTGGAACTGGTACCCTTCAAACTATTGATTTTGGAGCAAGTAATCCGTCTTTTAGAACTATATCGGTTGGTGCTGATGCTAATGTAGTATTTGCAACTAGTTGTGGTATTAATCCTAGTACTGCAACTTCAGGAGTTACTAGCAATATTTATGGAAGTTTAAATTTAGCCAATAAGGTTTTAACTGGAACAGCTGGAACTTTAACGCCCATTTTTATTAGTAGAAGTGCAAGTACTGTAGCAACATTAGTTGGTGCTACGCCGCTTTCTGCAAATTCAAATAGTATTGTCACTAACAACCCTTCAGGTATTAGCTTGGGTATGCTTGTAGATTTTCCTGGCGTATTCCCAGCAAATACATATATTATTTCAACAAGTTCGGGCACATTTACAACATCAAAATATTCAATTGCATCAGCTACTACAGGAACTGCTTTTAATGTTACCAATGGCAATGCTACCTTATCCACTTCAAATAGTGGTGGTTTATCAGCAGCTTTACCTGGAAGCTTTACTTATACGTTAAATGGCAACCTTACTTTTAATGCTGCAACAACAACACCGTTTCCTGCAACTGGTACTGTTTCACCTACTAATTTAACTATCAATGCAAATGTTACGCTTAATAGGGATGTATCAGTTACTGGTGTATTAACCGTAGGTTCTGGCACATTAGATTTGGGAGCAAATAATATTACTTTAGTTTCAACAAGTACAAATACAGCTAGAGTAGCTAATGCTGGGGCAAGTGCGTTTAGTTATAGTGGTGTTGGCAAATTTAATCTTCAACGTTACATACCAGGCAATCGCAGAGCATTTAGATTCTTAGGTAATCCATTTAGCAATGATATTGCAATAAGTCAATTAACAAATACGAATGGTGCAAATACAGGTATTGATATTACAGGTGTTAGTATTGGAGCAATTTTTGGAAGTGGTACAGCAGCGTTAACAGGAGATGTAGTTACAAGTATAGCTGTTGATTTTGGAGGCTTTGGTTATTTATCAGCACCAACAGTAACACTAACAGGCGATGGTACAGGAGCTACAGCTACTGCAACAGTATCTTCTGGTTCAATAACAGGCTTTACAGTTACCAATGGAGGCAGTGGTTATACAGCACCACCAACAGTAATATTAACTGGTGGTTTTGGTTTTACACCTACAGCTACGAATAATCCAAGTGCTTTTAAATATGATCCTGTTATTGGTGATGCAGGTACTAACCCAGATCCAGGATGGAATGCATTTACCAATGCTACTGCAAACAACTGGCTTTCAAAACAGGGCATTCGAGTATTGGTACGTGGTACCAAAGGGGAAGGATTAACTGGTGGTGCTTATACACCAAGTGCAACAACTATCACCATGACTGGAACATTAAACGATGGCACTTCTCCTGCGTTTAATTTAACCAATGGTACTAATAGCAATTTTAATTTAATTGCCAATCCATTGGCATCAACAATTGATATGCAAGCCCTAAGTTTTGGTGGAGCAGATGTAGGATTGAACTACTATGTATGGGATCCTAATTTAAGTTCTGCTGGTCAATATGTTAGCCGTCCATTTACTGCTGGAGCTACATATCGTTACTTACCAATGGGAAGTGCATTTTTTGCAACAACTGCAAGCACCGGTACAATAACTTTTCCAGAAACAGCTAAAGCAACAGGCACAGCAGGATCTGTATTAAGAGGAACAAGTGCATTTGGTACAAACTCAATGCAATTAGAATTAACCGATAATACAGGATTGAAACATGATGAAATTATTGTATTCTTAGACAATGCAGCATCAAATAACTTGGATAGTAGAGATGCGATAAAAATGTCCAATTCAACAGTTAATTTTTACAGTAATAGTGGCGATGCTAAGAAATTATCAATTGATGCTCGACCTTTTGCTATCAACAACATAATACCTGTTTCACTCAATACTACTACAGATAAAGATTTTATTATTACTGCTTCTAATTTTAATGTAGATGATACAAGAGATATTTTGTTGCACGATAAGAAAACAAATACTTATACCACATTAAACTTAGGGGTTACCTATAGTTTCACCAGTACATTGAGTGATGCAACAAGCTATGGCGACAGATTTGAGTTAGTAATGAGAGCAGCAAATGCCCTACCAACTACTTTCTTAAATGTAACAGCAGCTCAAAAGAATGCAGGTATCGAAGTAAGCTGGACAACAGCTAAAGAAACCAACATGAGCAACTTCGAAGTAGAAGAAAGCACCGATGGCAACAACTTCAGCAAAGCAACAAGTGTAGCTGCCAACAATGCAACCACCAATGTTTACAATTGGTTTGATGCAAATATCATCAATGGCGATAATTACTACCGTATAAAATCAGTAGAAAAGAGTGGCACAGCCAAATACAGCAATATTGTAAAAGTGAAATTAGGAACAAAAGCATCAGAGTTTAGTGTATATCCAAATCCAGTGAAAGGTGGTATAGTAAGCTTACAAATGAGCAATGTTGAAAAAGGGATTTATACGGTAAAAATCTTTAACAACCTTGGACAAGAACTTGCTATCAAAACCATCAACCATAATGGAGGAAGCGTAACACAAACCATTGATTTAGGTAAAACGGTTGCAGCAGGTATTTATAAGTTGCAAATCAATAATGGAACAACATCAATCACTAAAACAGTAATTGTAGAGTAAGAACGTGTCAGGTTGAGCCTTTCGAAACCGATAAATTTTCGATAGGCTCATAAAGACAAATTATTCAAAACCTAAAAACTTAATAAAATGAAAAAGATAACAACCATACAATTACTGATAGCATTACTAATCATTTGTTTACCTGCAATGCTGCATGCTCAACCTGGTTTCACAGATGATGTAAATGATGTGCCGGTTGATGGAGGACTTTCATTACTGATAGCTGCTGGTGTAGGTTATGGGGCTAAAAAAATACGAGAAAAGAGAAAGCTGAATCAGTAATGCTTACTCTGCGAATGGTACAGTTGGCAATTTATGATTAAAGCAAATTATTTTATATGAGTAGTCGAAATAATGCAGCCTTTTTTAATTTAATCGTTTTACTTTTTATTGGTATAAAAGGTAATACGCAGGCTGTGCTTGAAGCTAATGGTCCGAGCAATACATATGAACTTATTAATAGTATTCTAGCACCAGGCTATACATCTGTCGAAGCCCCAGATCAATGTGCAAGCCATCCTTTATTTGGGCGACATATAGCCGAGGTATTTGATGCAACATTAAATCAGTTTGTTTTTGAGTTTTACATGCATGTGCCTACAAGTTTTCCTGTAACGGAAACATCAGCAGATAATGATCGCTGTTTAAATTTTGATAGGCAAAGAGTAGAAATAAAAACATATGATCAATCTCCCGATAGTTTAAAAGGTACAATTGGTGAAACACATACCTATAAATGGAAATTTCGATTGCCGGTTGGCTTTCGACCGTCGCCTAATTTTACACATATTCATCAAGTTAAAGCTGTTGGTGGCGATGATGATGATCCTATATTTACATTAACTGCAAGAGCAGGAAGTACCAGTAACAGCCTTCAGTTAATTTATGTTGATGCATCTGTGAATGCTGCAAGTACCATTGCGTCAGTAAACCTTTCTTCTTTTTTAGGAGTCTGGGTAGAAGTTACAGAGCAAATAAAAGTTGGTGCTAACGGGACTTATGCAATTACAATTAAAAGGGTAAGCGATGGTACTACTTTGTTAAATTATACCAACAGTAACATACTAACTATACGGGCAGATAATAATTTTATTCGTCCAAAATGGGGTATTTATCGAAGCTTATTAAATCCAGGTTATTTAAGAGATGATTCAATTCGAATTGCTTCTATTTCAATTTTTGAAGGTCTTCCTCCAGCAGCACCATCTAACTTAACTGCTACTTCTATTTCTACCTCACAAATTAATCTTTCATGGTCAGATAATTCAATAAACGAATCTTCATTTGTAATTGAAAGATCATTAGATGGGGTCAGTGGGTGGACATCAATATTCACTACTGGTAGAAATATAAACACGTATGCTAATACAGGGTTATCTCCTAATACAAATTACTATTATAGAATACGTGCTGAGAACCCTGCTGGTGTGTCTGCTTATTCAACGGTGGTAAGTGCAAAAACATTTCAGCCGTTGCCAGCTTTTTTGAGCAGTTTTAAGGCAACCTATTTATCTCCAATCATTAATTTGAATTGGGTTGCATTACAAGAAATTAATCTTAACGCATACAATGTTGAATGGAGCACTGATGCAATCAATTTTACAACAATCGCAGTAATTGTTGCAAAAGGAAATGCAACAAATAATCAGCTAGTACAATACAATTTTCAACACAAAAATTTTACTGAACAAAATTACTATCGACTGAAAATGATGGATAACAATGGAACATATCAATACTCATCAGTTATTCCAGTATCTACTACTAAAAGTAGAAATATTCAAGTTTATCCCAATCCTGCAAATGATTTTCTAACTATACAAATAGATAAGCCAATAAATACAGCTATCGAAATGAGTGTAATCGATGCAACTGGTAAACCATTGATGCAAGTAAAATTTGCTGAAGCTAAATACCAACTCAATGTAAAAAATTTGGCTACAGGATTGTACACATTACAACTTATTGAAGCTGGTGTTATTATAGCTCGTAAAAAAATTATTATCTCAACAAGATGAAACAATTAAGCATCACATTTTTTTTTGTTTGTACAACACTACTGTCTTGCACTGGTAGCAATAAAACTACTGCTTCAGTCGTAAATAAATCACTTACGAAAACAGTTAAAGTTAATTCTGCCTCCCAATTGAAAGATGCTTTAATTGTTGCAAAACCAGGAGATGAAATTGTATTAGCAGATGGAATTTATTCAGGCAATTTTATTATTAATAATGACGTAAGTGGAACATCAACCCAGCCAATAATTATTAAAGGAAGTAGAAATGCAGTTTTAGATGGAAGCACAATTAATACAGGTTATGTATTGCATGTAAAAGCCAATTACTGGATTATTAAAGGAATGACTATTAGAAATGGGTTGAAAGGAATTATGACCGATGAAGCCAATCACAACCTAATCGATAGTGTTAAAGTGTATAATATTGGTGAAGAAGGTATTCACTTAAGACGATTTTCCAAACACAATATCATTCAAAATTGTGAAGTCTATAATACTGGATTAAAAACACCCGACTATGGCGAAGGCATTTATGTTGGAACAGCAGTAAGTAACTGGGCTAAAAGTTCTAATGGGGTAGAAGATAGAAGTGATTCAAACATCATTCAAAAAAATACTATTGGTCCAAATTGTACAGCAGAGTGTATTGACGTAAAAGAAGGAACAACGGGTACAATTATTCGAGCAAATAAATTTAATTCAACTGGTATTACAGGAGCCAATAGTGGCGATAGTTGGATAGATGTTAAAGGCAACTATTGTTTAATTGAGAATAATTATGGCTTCAATCCCCAAGGTTCAATTTTAAAAGATGGTTATCAAGTGCATTGTGCAGTAGATGGATGGGGGTGCTACAACATATTTAAAAATAACAATTCAGTTGTAAATGCAAAAGGCTATGGAATTAATATAACCTTAACCAGTAGTAAAGGAAAAGCAGTTGGCAATAAAGTATTTAGCAATAACAAAGTCGAAAACGCTGATAAAGGAGTTTCGAATATTGAGTTAAGCAATTAAAAAATTATTATGAAAGTAAAAGGCCTTCGTTGGTGGGTGTTGAGTTTAGTTGTTTTAATTACGATTATCAACTATTTAGATAGAGGAACTCTCAACTACATGTGGAATGTAACATTTAAGTATAAATATAAATTGGTAGATGCTAATGAAGTGAATATAACCAAACCTTATGCTGTACTAAATGCCACTACCAACGAATATACTTTGTATAATGAAGATGGTAGCACCAAAGTGGTAAAAGCAGCCACTGTTAAAACACTTAATAATCTGGATAAGCCAACTATACAATATGCTGAAAAAGGTGGTATTGCTTACGACTTGGGTTTTACAGATCCTAATGCTACTCAAGTAGAAAACGATAATAAGTTAAAGAAACTATATTCTTACATCAACATTTTCTTTTTAGTTGCTTATGGTATTAGCCAAATGCTTTCTGGTAAATTGTACGATAAAATTGGTACTAGAAAAGGCTTTGTAGTTTCAGCTATTATTTGGGGTACTGCAGATATGCTTACTTCCTTTGCCAGAGGCATTGCGTCATTAAGCTTTTTTAGGGTGTTATTGGGTTTAGGTGAAGCTGGTCCATGGCCAGGTTCTGCAAAAAGTAATGCAGAGTGGTTCCCAGCAAAAGAACGTGCATTGGCACAAGGTTTTTTTGGGGCTGGTGGCTCATTAGGTTCAGCAGTTGCACCATTTGTTATTTCCATGTTTTATATAGCATTTGGTTGGAAGCATACTTTTTTAATTGTAGGTTCCTTGGGTATTCTTTGGTTAATACCTTGGCTCATCATCAACAAAAAAGCTCCCAAAGACCATCCTTGGATTACAGAAGAAGAAAAGCAACATATTCTTTCAGGGCAAACTGCAACTGCCAATAACAATGAAAAAGGTAAATCTTGGGGCGAATTATTAAAAGATAAAAAAAGTTATTCGGTTATTTTAGGTCGTTTCTTCCTCGATCCTATTTGGTGGATGTTTGTAGTTTGGCTACCCAACTATTTAAATGGACGATTTAATTTAGACATTAAAGAAATTGCAGTATCGGCATGGGTGCCTTTTTTAGGAGCTGGTATTGGAGCCATTATTGGTGGTAAATATTCTGGTTGGCTCATTACTAAAAAAGGGTTAGAAGCATCTAAAGCAAGACGAACAGCCATTATCATTGGTGCTTGCATTACATTACCAGCTATGATAGGTACTGTGTTTGCACCAACCCCATTAATAGCAGTATTGTTAATGGCTTGTTTGTTGGGTGGCTTTCAGTTTTCTATTGTTAACATACAAACTCTACCAAGCGATTTTCATTCAGGTAAAACAGTTGGTTCTTTAGCAGGGTTGGGTGGCATGGCTGCTGTGTTAGGAACCATCATCTCCACTTTTCTTATTCCTTACATTACTACTGGTAATAATTGGACACCCTTTTTTATAATGGGTGCAGTATTGGTACCTCTTTCTATTAGTTGCATATTATTTTTTTCTGATAAAAAATTAACTAAATAAAAATTAACCGTCATTAAAATAAACAAGTATGAAGTTTAACAACAAAGTTGCCATCGTTTCTGGTGGAGCAAGGGACATAGGCCGTGCAGTATCCTTAAAATTAGCTGCAGAAGGTGCAAAAGTAGTCGTAGGTTATTTTGGAGATGCTACCAAGGCAGAAGAAACTATTGCTATGATAAAAGCCAATGGTGGAGAAGCAATTGCTGTTCAAGTAAACGCCACAAAATCAGCAGAAGTTGAAAACCTAGTTGCCGAAACAAAAAAAGCTTTTGGTAACGAAATTCATATTTTGGTAAATGTTGCAGGTGGCTTAGTAGCCAGAAAATTATTGGCAGATATGGATGAAGATTTCTGGGATTTTGTTATGAATGTGAATGCCAAAACAGTTTTTCTAACTACAAAATTTGTTTCGCCTTATATGCCTGCAGGCAGTGCTATTGTTAACTTTTCATCTCAAGCTGGTAGAGATGGTGGTGGTTTTGGTGCAAGTGCCTATGCTACTGGCAAAGGTGCTGTTGCAACATTTACAAGGGCTATGGCTAAAGAACTTGGTCCACAAGGCATTCGTATAAATGCTGTAGATCCTGGTATGATTGCGACTACTTTTCATGATACATTCACTAAGCCAGAAGTAAGAACTGCTGTTGCTAATAGTACACCATTACGTAGGCAAGGTGACGCAAATGAGGTTGCAGATTTAGTGGCCTATTTAGCTAGTGATGAAAGCAGCTTTATCACAGGAACCAATATTGATATTAATGGAGGAACTTGGTTTTCATAGTCGGCGTTAACTAAATATTAAAGCAAGTAACTCTCAAAAGTTTAATCGAATGCGTTTTCCGCTCTTTATTATTTATTTCTTTGGATTGATCAATATTTGTGTTGCCACAGATAGTATTCCTATGCCACAGCATCCCAGATTACTGATTAACGCTAAAGAGATAAAATTTTTAAAAAAGAAATTATCACACCCCGATTTTGATAGCATTCGTATTAATTTTTATAAACAGAAAAAATTTGTAACAAATGGTATCAGCAGTAATGGTGAGCCTGATGAAGCCATTCGGCAAAAAATTGAAGTGCTTGCATTCAGTTATTTAATAGATAGTGTTAATGAAAAACAATCTGGCTTAGAGGCTATCAGACTTATAAATATTTATTTACCCTCTATTTCTATTGCTAAAGAGTATCATGCAAACGCACATGCATATCAGGCTGTATTTACTGCAGCACTGATCTATGATTGGTGTTATCGTTTGCTAAATACTGATACTAAGCTATTGCTGATTGCTAACATGAAAAGGGTAAGCTGCATTGCTGAGTATTGTATTTTTAAAAATACACCTAAACAATATTTATCAGGTCATTATGGAGAATATGCTCCTACGGCTTTTCTAGCTATGGGTATTGCTATCTATGATGAAGAAAAAGATGTATTTGATTTTGCATACCAAGAGCAATTAAACAATTTTGCACCATCTCGAAATCCATGGTACAAATCTGGTACACATCACCAGGGAAGTCAGTACATACATGTTAGATATGGACATGAATTGCTACAAGCTTTTTTATTGGAAAAAATCGGGTTAAACCCATACATAAAAGAAATAGCACAGGTAGCTTATCGTGAAATGTATGCTACCATTCCCCAGAAAATTGATATGGATGGAATGCCAGAAGGCGATTGTCACAACAATATTACAATGGGTAATAATTATATGGAGTTTATTCCGATAGCTGCAACTCTATCTAATGATCCTTTTTTGCAATCTTATGCAAAACTTAATTTAAATAAGTTAGCACAACTTAGTACAAGAGCTTTTTTGTTTTATAATCCCAAAAAATTAAGGTCTGACTTCGATCAATTAAAGTTAACCCGCTTTTTTTCTTCTCCATCTGGATTAATGATAGCCAGAACGAAATGGGACTTAGATAAAAAAGATTTTAATTCTAGTGCAATGGTTGTTCTAATGAACATGAGAGAGTACAGTGCTAAAAATCATGTTCATTTAGATGCAGGACATTTTAGTATTTACTATAAAGGTCACCTTGCATTAGATGCTGGTATTTATCAAGGTAAGGATGCCAATAATGGTTGGGGTAAGACTAATTATGTAAACTACTATGCCAGAACGGTGGCTCATAATAGCTTACTGATTTTAGATCCTAATGAACCTACGCCATATGAAGGATCGAATGTAAAAGCCATATCACGTGACGGAGGTCAGTTCTCATTTAAAAATAGGGCATGGGATAGTACTCAAGAGATGTTGAAGGGAGGAAAGTCAGCTGTGATAATGGCTTCATCAATTGCTGATGGAGTTGCACCAGATTATTCATATTTAAAAGGCGATATGACGAGATGTTATAATGTACCTCTCAATGTTGCTACCTATCCTGCAAAAGCAGATACAGTGAGACGGAGTTTTGTTTTTCTTAATCTGCATTCAAATGTTGTATCTGGTGCATTGATTGTTTTAGATAAGGTAGTATCTACAAATCCATCATTTAAAAAATCGTGGTTATTACATAGCCAAAATGAGCCTCTAATTGCAAATAATAAAATTTCGTTTACAACTACTTCTAATGGAAGAAATGGGGGTCTCATTAATCAGGTACTGCTTCCAGAGGCTAATAATCTTACCACCGAAATTGTGGGTGGAGATGGAAAAGAGTATTGGGTGGATGGTAAAAATTGGGGAACAGTTATACAAGAAGATGCAGGAAGGTATAGGGTAGAAGTCTCACCAATTAAACCTTCTTTATCCGATAATTTTCTTAATGTAATACAAGTTACCGATGCCGATAAAATTGCTAATTTATTTGCTGTAAAAAAAGCATATGCAACTAAGGGGAATTATCTTGCTGTAGAAATAAAAGATAGAATAGTTGCCCAGCAGTTGGCATTAAGTAATACAGATAAACAGATTAATTTTTCTATAGGCAATAAACAAAAAAAATACAAAGTATTAATCTGTGATTTACAGAAAGGCAAATGGGAGATAAAAGTAAATAATGTATGGCATAAAAATGTGTATGTTGAAGATAATGTAGGCACTACTTATTTTACTGCAAAAGGTGGAAGCTTTTCTATTAGATTGATTCAAAAATAAGTTTGTATATGCATCGTCGCCATTTCTTGCAAACCATTGTTCCTGCTAGCACTTTAATTGCTGCATTGCCAAATCAGGTAAATTCAGCAAGTATAACTCAATATGCTTCTAATGAAGAAGTATTGAATCGATATCCTCCTAATATTCAACAACTCATTTTAAATATCCTTAAAGCAGATTACAAGAAAGTTAATTCAGATTGGGATGGTTCAATTAAAATGGAATCCTTGTTAGGCGTTGCCAACAAAGGATATAAGCTAGGTTATGAATATGTGAGGCAATGGTTTTATTATAGAATGGGAAATGATAAGCAATTAACAGATGAGCAATTCAATCAGTTATATGATGGCAATAAAGCAAGAATTGTAAGAGAAGGTCCGCTTGTTTTTTCTATTTATTCCGCTATGTTGGGTGTTGCGTTTCCAATACATGAATTATACAAAATTGATAAAGATAAAAATGCTCATCAGGTTTGCTTTGATGTTGCTGATGCTGTTTTGCATTATGCCAGCAGAGATAAATTTGGCATGCTTGCCCATGACGATAACAATTTTGAAGCTTTTGCAATTCCAGATACAGCTTACTGGGCAACAAGGGCTACAGCCATTGCTGCTTCATTAAGTAAAGGAAACCTTGCTGAAGTATATTGGAAGCAAGCTGTTTTTCAGCTAACGCAAGGCATCAAATATTTTTACGATGAAAAACTAGGCATTGTAAGAACTGGCTTGTTTAACAGTAAGCCATCGCAAACATATTGGTGTCGTTCTCAAGGATGGTTGATGTGGGCTATTGTAGGCTTATTAAGATACTTACCTGAAAATCATCCTCAGTTTAATTTTTTTGCAACAAAATTAAATAATATCACCAAAGGATTACAGCAATACCAAAGCAATAATGGAGCATTGCATGTATTGGTGAATGATATTACTACGCCAGAGGAAGTTACTAGTACTGCAATGGTTTTAGCTACAGTGAAAGAAGCGATGAGAAAAAAATGGATACCTAAAGACTATAATTCCTTTTGTGATAAAGCTTGGAAATTTATTTTGAGCTGCGTTGATGAAAATGGAAAAGTTACAAATGCTTATACAGGATGGGCGGTTCCTGCAGAGAATAAACAAGTGCATTTAATAGACCATAAAGTGTATGGCTATGTTCCAGGAATAGTTTTAAAAGCTGCTAACGAAATGATAAACTAATTATATGTTATTATGAAATATTACCTTCTTCTATTTTACTTTTTTACCACAATTAAACAAGCTGCATCTACTGATCGTATTGTTGCTGATATTAATGAGGCTATTTATTGGCTGAATAATTCAAGATCTAATGACAGGATTATTTTGAAAGAAGGTACTTATGCTAATGCAGTTATCAAATTCACTAATCATAACATTAGTTTTATTGCAGAGCACTCTGGTAAAGTTTTCTTCGAAGGAAATTCAACATTAAGTTTTGGAGGAAAAAATAATTTAATAGAAGGCTTTGTTTGGAAAAATGGAGGTAAAGATTTGGGTACAAAATCTGTTATTGAGTTTAGAAACGAGAAATACGAAGCTGTTTACTCTACGTTTAAAAACTGTGTTATTACAGGCTACAACACTAGAGATTTAAATATGGATAATAAATGGGTTTCTGTTTACGGCACTTATAATACAGTAATCAATTGTTTATTAAAAGATAAATTCAATCGTGGTGCTACTTTAACAGTTTGGTTAGATGGTATTACAGAGGCTCATCACACCATTTGTTATAATTATTTTCTAAACAGACAAAATGGACCCGACGTTGACAATGGTTTAGAAAGCATTCGTATTGGCGATAGTAAAACTTCTTTCACTCCTGCCCATTGTGTAGTTGCTTTTAACAGATTTGAAAAATGTGATGGTGAAATAGAAATCATCTCTAACAAATCTTGTCATAATTCTTATTTACACAACACTTTTGTAAATAACGATGGGGGATTGACTTTACGTCATGGTAACGATTGTTTGGTTGATGGTAATTTTTTTGATGGGGCTGAAAAGGAAAAATCTTATGGGGTTCGTTTTATTGGTGAAGGGCATGTTGCTGTAAACAATTATTTCTATCACTTAAATGGTTCTCCCAATAACCCATTTCGCAGTCCTGTTACAATTGTAAATGGATTGGTGAATACACCCATTAATGGTTATTTTCAAGTACGAAGAGCAGTTATAGCAGATAATATTTTCGTAAATAATATTTTGCCCAATATTAGGGTAGGTGCATTTTCTAAAAGAGCAGGTATGACGGTGCAGCCTGATACCATTTTAATTGAGCATAATTTTATGTTAGATGAAAATGGACAAAGCCAAGAAGTGTATGAAGAACTTACAAAATCTTTGCATTTAACCATTAAGAATAATCAAATGCTTGGTCAAAAGTTATCTAACAAAATCAACGGTTTTGAGTTGTTAAGTTATAAAGGTTTTAAACGTGATGGCTTCGATTGGATTAAAGATGGGAAAGGTAAATTTGTTGCATCCTCAGAGTCTAAAGCAGCAATTACTCAAAATATTGGTGTTGGTGCAAATTGGGTTGAACCAACTATTATAAAGGAGATTAAAAAACGAAAGTACACCATACTTTCTGCAAAGGAAGTTGGCCCAACTTGGTTACATTAGTCGCTATTAATACAAAACCAATATTGGGTTTTCTACTACTTGTTTTATAACTTTCTCTTTACATGTAGAACAGTTTAATTTTCTGCTAGAATGTAGTAAAATGGCAAATGCATCTTTACCACTGTAGGGTTTTATTTGTTTACCTAACGTCCATTCTTTTTCTTTTGTTATATAAGGTAAAATAGCATTTACAGCATCAGAAAGTGTTTTGCCTGATTTTGTTTTTAATGCCCAAAGATTATGATTGGTTTGCTCCGAAAGTTGTGCTATAATAACAAATGCATTCATTATAAAAGTGGAATAATTTAAAGAAGTATTTCTTTCTAATTCATAAGGAAAAAATCCATCCTCATTCATTTGTTTGTTTAATCTATTTGAAGCTCTTAAAACAATTTCATCAGCCATTGTCGTATTGCCAGTATATAAAGCCATTGCTAAGGTTTGTGCATCGTACCAAATGCCATGATTGTTTTTTGCATTCAATTCATCTTTGCCTATTTCACTGGTATTCAACCAGTTTAAAAATTCAGCAAACCATTGTTTCAATTTAGCTTCATTGGTAGATGTCCAGTATTTCGATGTCTTTATTAATTCTGCTCCATCAATCGCAAATATAAAATGTCGGGTATCAATAATCCCTTCAGCTCTTCCATCAATTTTACCTTTAATGGCTTGTCCAAAATTAAGATTGGGGTTCATTTTGCTGGTACTATCTAAAAACCAAACTTCTAAAAGTTTACTGGCATGTTGTGCGTATTTCTCATTGTTCGAGTAAAAATAGGCAAGCGATAAAGTTTGTACATATTCACAAAGCTTTGGCATATTTTCTTTATCAGGATAATCATGCACTTCTGGATTTACTTCTCCATCTTTTCTTATATATGGTAATCCGTTCGGCTTTGTGGGGTCTGGCCACCAATAAGGGCCAATGCTCATATAATCATGCTTATTGCCACTTGGTGGCGTAGCAGTTTTTTGCATTACACTCACAGGTTTATAATCAAGCAACTTATCGGCTTCTTTAATCAATTGCTGATAGGCATGTGTTAAGCTGGCATCTTTTACTGCAAGCTTTTTTTTGTTTTCAGCTAAAATGCTAAAGTCTAATTTGATGTTATCTGATTTAGATAACGATGCTTCTGTTTTACTTTTTTGACCGAGGATGATTGATGCAATCAATAAACAGAATACTACTAAGCCTTGCTTTTTCATAATGAACATTAATAAGGTGGTGGTATAGAATTGTTTGCCAATAAATATGACAGTTATTCATTTTAGTACAGAGAGAAAGCAAGTGATGATGTATCAAAAATAGCCAATAAATACATTGGAATCAATCTATTTATTGGCTATTTAAAATTTAAGGAAATCTGTTTTGATTATTTAATGAGTATAAGAACATCTTGTAAAGCAAATGCAGCTAAAGTAAGCAATACAAAAATCGATAAACCTAGAAGAATTACTCCAGCAACTTTACCAGTAGTGTGTTTGGCTCCTCCATTGTGTATATGCATTTTAATCTCTTTCTCCTGAAAGTGATTGCACAAAAAAGCCACAAAAGCAGTACTTAAAAATGAGTAAAGAATATTGGGAATTTTATCCAGTTCAGGAACAAAAGCTGTTGCAATAAGCAGTATAAAAAATAGAATTGAAAGTATCCAAGTTGTTCTAACAGCATAGGTTTTACCAATTAGTTTAAAATTGGTACTTAGCATTATTGCAGCAGTTAATAAGCCACCCAGAAATGTTCCGATAATAATTTGTTGTATTGTATAAACTTTTCCTGAAGGAATTTCGGTTAACAAATCTTTTTGCAAGTAAGAGTTCGTTGATTGCATAGTTTAATAGTTATATTTTTCTTTCCATTTTTCTTTTAAAAATCTTCTTAGTTCATTTTCTCTGGCATTATTGCCTGGCTCATAAAATTTTAGTCCTGCAATTTTTTCAGGTAAATATTCCTGTTCAATAAAATTATTTTCGCCTAAATGTGAGTATTGATAATTTTTTCCATAATCCATGTCTTTCATCAGCTTAGTAGGTGCATTACGAATATGTAAAGGAACTGGTAAATCTCCTAATTGACCAACGGCTTGTAATGCCTTGCTAATCGCCTCATAAGCTGCATTGCTTTTAGGAGATGCTGCAAGGTAAGTTGCACATTGGCTCAAAATAATTCTACTTTCAGGGTAACCAATTTTACTTACTGCATCAAAAGTCGCATTGGCTAGTAAAAGAGCATTGGCATTGGCGTTGCCAATATCTTCACTGGCAAAAATGAGCATACGACGAGCAATAAATTTTACATCTTCACCGCCTTCAATCATTCTTGCTAACCAATAAACTGCACCATTAGGATCACTGCCTCTCATGCTTTTTATAAACGCAGAAATAATATCATAATGTTGCTCTCCCTGTTTATCGTACAAGGCTATTTTTTGTTGGGCAACTTGCATTACCAAGTTATCAGTTATGACTATTTCATTTTTATTGGTTGATGTAACCACGAGTTCTAGTAAATTTAATAATTTTCTGGCATCACCGCCACTGATATTTACTAATGCAGCAGTTTCTTTTAATTCTATTTTTTGTTTGGATAATAATTCATCTTTTGTAATAGCATGATGCAATAATTCAATTAAATCTTTTTCAGTTAATGCTTTTAAAACATATACCTGAGAACGACTGAGTAATGCACTATTTACCTCAAAAGAAGGATTTTCGGTGGTTGCTCCAATTAATGTTATAGTGCCTTTTTCAACAGCCCCCAATAAAGCATCTTGTTGACCTTTATTAAAACGATGAATTTCATCGATAAACAATATAGCTTGTGCAGTTTGTTTGGCTTGTTCAATTACTTCTCTTACATCTTTAACTCCACTGCTGATTGCACTTAACTGAAAATAAGGAACTGATAAAGTATGAGCAATAATATTGGCAATAGTGGTTTTTCCAACGCCTGGAGATCCCCACAAAATCATGGAAGGAATTTTGCCTTGCTCTATTGCATTACGTAAAATACTGCCTTTGCCTGTTAAATGTTGTTGACCAATTAATTCATCTAATGTATTTGGTCGTAAACGTTCGGCAAGTGGAATAAAACTATTCATGCAAGAAAGGTAAAACCAATTTTAATTAATAATTGAGTATTCTATAGAAAGATGCAATTATAAATATAGTTATAGCAATGCCAATCATGTATTTGCCAGTAGTTCTTGCATCTAGATTATACTTAAAATATTTTTTGTTGGTGTATTTACTTCTTGCTTTGGAGTAAGCATAATTATAGCCAATTAGTAATCCTAACAAACCAAGACAAGTTAAAAACCCTAATAGAATTCCTGCAATACTTGCTTCTTTTCCCTCACTCAATTCTTCATGTTCTAAGTCTATTGCTTCTTGCTTCTTTTGTCGCAAATCCAAAGGAAGAATATTTCTGTAATTTAATTCTTCTTCAACCTTATGAAGCATTTCAATACTCCACTCATTGAATTGATATACCATCTTTAGAAGCTCTGCATTGGTTTTAGATTTAACTATTTCATTAAAATCGGTCATGGATATATGATTTTTGATTTAAAATATATAGTTAAAAATAATCTTATTGCTAATCTTTATCAAACACGTAGTGATAAATCTTTAATAAACGAAAACTGAGAATAATATGAATGACTAAAATGATGCTGAACGGAAGCATCATTGCAACAACAATTGTTAAAAATTGCTTCATTTGATGGGGTGTCATTTCAACCACTAATTCTTTTTGTTGTGCATTCATTTGCTGTATTGCCTGAGTGATAAGTGCTGGATTTTGGATAACAATTATTGCTCCTAATGAAGCTAAAAACATAAGTGCAGCAAATAAAATACTTACAATGGCATTGACTTTAATCCATTCTTTTAACTTACTACTGCAAGGTTTGGCTTTTTGAATGCCAGAGAATAAAAATTTGCTGCTGGCGAAAATATAAATTGGTACACCAGCCAGTAGAAAGGTTGTAAATAACAAGACAGGGTTGCTGAACACGCTTAACAAACTATTTATCACATTCATTGCAAATAAAACACCAAAAGGCAAGAGTATAAAAGTAAGTATTCGATATATTTTAATAGTACTCATCTTGGTTCATTAGGGCTGCAATATCTAACATTTTTCATTAGGTTCAGTAAAGTATAAAGCGTTGAAGGATGCCCTGCTATTCAGCAGGATTTATAGTGACGCAAGTAAAGTTGATAGATGTTCAAAAGCTGGTAACAAAAAATAGTTCATCATTTGTAATAATTAATCGTGTTTGATTACTTACCTTGTACAAAATTTATACATTATGAATAGCTTAATTGCACTTTGGCCAGTATTGCTGATTGTGTTTATTGTGTTCAGTGGTTTGGTAACTGTTAATCAGGGAACGATTACCGTAATTACCATGTTTGGTAAGTATCAACGCATTTTAATGCCCGGTTTGCGTTTTAAAATTCCCATTGTTGAAGCCATTTATAAAAGAGTGAGCATTCAAAACAGGAGTGTGGAACTTGAGTTTCAGGCAGTAACCATTGATCAGGCAAATGTTTATTTTAAAAGCATGTTGTTGTACAGTGTGCAAAACAGCGATGAGGAAACCATTAAAAAAGTAGCTTTTAAATTTATCAGTGATAAAGATTTAATGCAGGCATTGATTAGAACTGTTGAAGGTTCGATACGTGCATTTGTGGCTACCAAAAAACAAGCTGAAATTTTAACTGCACGCCGTGAAATTGTTGATTATGTAAAAGAGCAAATTGACCATAGCTTAGAAGAGTGGGGTTATCATTTGCAAGATTTACAGATTAACGATATTACGTTTGATCAGGCTGTAATGGA
This sequence comes from Chitinophagaceae bacterium, assembly GCA_044348985.1. Lineage (GTDB taxonomy): Bacteria > Bacteroidota > Bacteroidia > Chitinophagales > Chitinophagaceae > UBA1930. The sequence goes on along the minus strand of JBIKRV010000001.1, from coordinate 302,320 downwards.
CAGTATGAGTAAGGTTGTGGCTAGCAATAATTTAAAAGCTGCTGCTGAAAATGAAGGGCAGGCTTTATTGATTACTAAAACCAAAGCTGCTGAAGCTGAAGGTAATGCCATTAAAATTTCGGCAGAAGCTGAAAAAGAAGCTGCCCGTTTACGTGGACAAGGTGTAGCACTATTTAGAGAAGAAGTTGCACGTGGTATGACGCAAGCCGCTGAGCAGATGAAAGAAGCTAATTTAGATACGAATGTTATTTTGTTTAGTATGTGGACAGAAGCCATTAAAAACTTTGCTGAATACGGAAAAGGCAATGTAATTTTCTTAGATGGCAGCAGTGAGGGCATGGATAAAACGATGAAACAAATTATGGGTATGATGAAAATGAAAGAACGTTCTTAAAATAATTTTCACCAATTTTATACAAAAGCCTGTTACTATTAACTGTAACAGGCTTTTTAATGTGCAAAAGCTTTCACAAAAAAGGGTAGGCCCGCAATTTTATTCACAAGCTTATTGTTCTTTTGTACAAGTGATTACTTTAGCTACACTTCAAATTATAAACCTATGTTTTATTTATTGCAGGCAGCAGGCAACATTGTAGATACCGTTAAAAAAACGCAGGCAGCTACCAATGTTGTTGCAGATAAAATCTCCATGATTGATTTGCTGAGTAAGGGTGGATGGATTATGTATCCATTGTACTTACTTTTTGCAGCAAGTGTTTTTGTTTTTGTGGAGCGTTTTATTGCCATTCGTAAAGCTGGTAGAATTGAAGATAATTTCATGAGCATAATTCGTGATAATATTATTACTGGCAATATTTCGGCTGCTCGTAGTTTGGCAAAAAATACCAATAATCCTGTTGCTAAAATGATTGATAAAGGTTTGCAACGCGTTGGCAAGCCTATTGATGCTATTGAAAAAAGCATGGAAAATGTAGGTAAGTTGGAAGTGTATAAAATGGAACGAAACATTTCTATTCTTTCTTTAATTGCTGGTATTGCACCCATGTTTGGTTTCTTAGGAACCATTGTTGGTATGATTCAATTGTTTTACAACATTAACAACAGTGGGTTCGAGTTAAACACCATTGCAGGTGGTATTTATGTAAAAATGGTTACCAGTGGAACAGGTTTAATTGTTGGTTTAATTGCCTATATAGCTCACAGTTTCTTAAGTACACAAATTGATAAAACGGTTTATAAAATGGAAGCTGCAAGTGCCGAGTTTATTGATATTTTACAAGAACCAACTAAATAATAGAATGTTCGAAAGTTTAAAGTGCCTTAAACCTTAAGCCTTTCACCTTCAACCTTAGTAATATGAATTTAAAAAAGAAATTACGAGAAGAACCACATGTACATTCAGGTGCATTGAATGATATTTTGTTCATTCTATTGTTGTTCTTTTTAATTGTTTCTACATTGGCTAATCCAAATGTGGTTAAGGTAAACAATCCAAAAGGTAAAAGCGATACACAAGCCAAACAAAATATTATGGTAAGTATTGATAAAGAAAATAAAATTTATTTAGGTCAGGTTTGGATTCAGGAGCAAGCTTTAGATTCTGTAATTAAAGTAGAGGTAGATAAAGTAAAAGTCTTTATAGATACACCTTCTGTAGTAATTAATGCAGATACCATTTCTTATACTGGTGGGTTTTTTAAAGTAATGGGAGCTGCTAAAAAAGCAGGAGCAAAGATTGTAGCCAATGTGAAGAATTAGTTTTTTGTTATCAGCTGTAACAACTTTGTTCAGCTTTCTCGTCATCGCACAGCCGATAGCTATCGGCTTCAACGCCTTATTCTTTAATGAACTTTGTAAACCACAACGACGAAACGACACAAATCGAAATCACAACGTTGTGCTACTTTGTGCCTTCGTGTCTTTGTGGTTCAATACGCTTCCTGTAGAGCCATCTTCACTAGGTAGTAATTCATAAACAAATTCAGGGATTAATCCATTTTCTTTTCTGTGCGATACATAAATAATTGCAGTATTGGTTTCTGCTGCTATTTTATTAATCAAATTTGCAAATACTATTGCGTCATGGTCATCTAATCCCGTTGTAGGTTCGTCTAAAATTAATAAAGGTTGGTGCTTAATCATGGCTCTTGCAATCATTACCAATCTTTGTTGCCCATTACTTAAATCAACAAATACTTTTTTACGCAGCTCAAATAAACCAATCAGTTTAAGCCATTCACCAGCCAGTTGTATTTGTATTTCACTAGGCTTTATGTACAATCCAATTGAATCGTTTAAACCTGAAATGACCATATTTTCAATGGTATCTCTTCTTTCAAAGTAATGGGTCATTTTAGCATTTACATAGCCAACTTTGGCTTTAATGTCCCAAATAGTTTCACCTGTTCCTTTCTTTCTCCCAAATAATACTAAGTTCTGATTATAGGCTTTTGGGTTATCGCCTGTAATCATAGACAGTAAAGTACTTTTACCACTTCCATTTGGACCTATTAGTTGCCAGAATTCGCCTTTGTTTATTTGCCAGTTGATATTTTTAAGAATACATCTTTCTTCATAGCTTACAGAAACACCCTTAAACTCTACCAATGGATTGCCCATATTTTCATACCAGTTTAATGAAGCAGGAATCTTTATATTTTCATTCCAGTGAAAAATCTGTTCTTCAATAATATTCATTTGAAAAAGCTGATTGTTTTCATTAAAACCTAAAACTAATTCGATGAAAGGTAAAATGTCCGATTTCCTGTTTACTATTTGAATGAAAATAATTTCATCTTTCTTCTCATTGAATTGTTCTCTGAGTTTTGCTTGAGATGCTATATCTAAATGGTCGAATACATTTTCAAGAATAATGCAATCGATAGTTTGAGTTGTTATATGTTGCAACAATGCTTTCTTTTGTTCTCCATCTGAAAATGAAATTAAGTTTCTGGTATTTGTAGGTTGTATTGCAAAATGATCATGTTTTAATTCCTCATCTATAAAAACTTCTAAAGTTGATTTTGAAAATACAGCAGTAGTTAAATTTTCGATTACGATAAATTCTTGTAATAATCTTTTGTTGAGTATTTGATGAATTAGCTCATCTTTATTCACCTTATCAGCAACATAAAAAGCAATATGTTTTTTGTTAATCATTTTAGAAAGTATTTTTCACGCAACGAAACAAAGGATGCAACGAACGCAACGTTAAGCTCCAAAAGTTTTATAAAATAGTTGCAATAATCATTCTGTCTTTGCCTTGCATGTCTTTTTTTAAAATAGCTTCATAGCCATACGATTCAAATAGAGTAACAGTTTCAGCTCCTAATACTTCATTAATTTCTACAAATATTTTTCCAAGAGCATTTAAATGAGTTTTACCAAAGTCTGCAATTTTTCTGTAGAATAATAATGCATCTTCATCCTCTACAAACAATGCTATATGTGGCTCAAATAAAAGCACATTGACATGCATATTTGCACTTTCACTTTGTTTAATGTAAGGTGGATTACTAACAATTATATCATAACAATCTAAATCCGCCCAGTTGGTTTCATTCAAAAAATCAAGTTCTTTAAAACTAATTTCAGTATTTAAGTTAGCTGCATTTTGTTGGGCAACAGCTAATGCATTTGCACTTATGTCAATAGAAGTTACATGTGCTTTGGGTAATTTCTTTTTTAGCGTAATAGGAATACAACCTGAGCCAGTTCCAATATCTAAAATACTTGTAACTGGCAACTTGTAACTAGTAACAAGCTCAACCAATTCTTCTGTTTCAGGCCTAGGAATAAGTACATGTTCATTTACATAAAATTTCATTTCATAAAACCATGCTTCACCTAAAACATAGTGAACAGGTTTGTGTTCTAGTAAATCTATTGTAAGAGTTTGTAATTGTTCAATTTGCTTTTTATTCATCAGCAAATCTTTATGGGTAATTCTTCCCAGCTTTTTATAACCTGTAATATGTTCAATAACTAAATCAGCTATGTTAGCAGCTTCATCAGTGTCGTAAATAGTAGACAATTGTTGTTGTAAAAAATGATATACTTGCTGAATAGTCATTACTGCAAAGTAAAAAGCATTTCAGTTACTTTTGCTTTCAAAATATTCACCACATAGACACAAAGGCAAATAGTTTATTTTTTGTTGTGGTAATTAAAAATATTCATCTTGAACATTCACGAAACATATATGCAACGCTGCATTCAGCTGGCAAAACTGGGTGCAGGCAATGTTGCCCCAAACCCAATGGTTGGTGCTGTTTTGGTGCATGATGGAGTAATTATTGGAGAAGGGTATCACATGCAATGTGGGCAAGCACATGCTGAAGTAAATTGTATCAATAGTGTTCCAGAAAATCTCAAATCTCAAATCTCAAATTCAACTTTATATGTTTCTTTAGAACCCTGTGCTCATTTTGGTAAAACGCCACCTTGCAGTAATTTAATTATTGAACAACAAATTAAAAAAGTAGTTGTGGGTTGCAGAGATAGTTATAAAGAAGTTGATGGTAAAGGCATTAAGCAATTAAAAGCTGCTGGGGTAGAAGTTATAGTTGATGTTTTGAATGACGATTGTTTACAATTGAATAAACGATTTTTCACTTTTTACAATCATCAGCGACCTTATATCATTTTAAAATTTGCACAAACCGCTGATGGATTTTTAGGAAGTCTCACGAATGAAAGATTACTCATTTCAAATGAATATACCAATAAGTTAATTCATCAATGGCGTAGTGAAGAAGCTGCAATTTTAGTTGGCACCAATACTGCTTTAAAAGATAATCCAACATTGACCAGTAGATTGGGTCATGGAAAAAATCCTGTTCGTTTGGTTATTGATAAACAGTTGAAACTGCCATCAACACTGCATTTATTCAATCAGCAAGAAAAAACAGTCGTGTTTAACGAATTGAAAAATGAAGTCAATCAACAAATTGAATTTGTACAATTGCAATCAGAAAGTTCAGTGATACAACAAATACTTCAATATTGTTACAACAATAAATTGCAAAGCATTTTGGTAGAAGGTGGGGCTCAATTGTTGCAAAGTTTTATCGGCGAAAATTTTTGGGATGAAGCAAGAATCATTACCAATGAAAACCTATTTGCACAAAATGGAATAGCAGCTCCAAAACTTTCAGGCTCACTTCAGCATTCAACACATATTTTTGGCGATAGGATAGATTTTTACACGAATAATTCTCATGAGTAGCGAAGTTGATTTTTATTTAACTATTGGACAAACTTCTAACGCTGAATTTAAAGACAGAGGCAGCCGCTTTATTGCTTGTGCTTTTCCTATAGAATCGGCAGATGATTTTAAGAAACATTTGGCTGAATTAAAAAAAGAACATCCTAAAGCTGTGCATCATTGTTTTGCTTACAGAATTGGATTAGATGGTAATAATTTTCGTGTAAGTGATGATGGGGAGCCTTCAGGCTCTGCTGGAAGACCTATTCTTGGTCAGTTAGACAGTAAACAGATTACCAATACTTTAATTGTAGTTGTACGATATTTTGGAGGAACATTATTAGGTGTGCCTGGTTTAATTAACGCTTACAAAACTGCAGCAGCATTGAGTTTGCAAACCACAACAGTTATTCAAAAACCTATTGAAGTTAATTACGAATTACATTTTGATTATACCAAAATGAACGATGTAATGATGATTGTTAAGCAATGCAATTGTACTGTAATCAACCAAGAATCACAATTATTCTGCCTCTTAAAAATTGGCATTCCTAGAGCAAGGTTAGAAGAAGTTTTGTACAAGTTTAAGGAGCTGTTGAGTGTAGAAGTTTATACTGTTTAGTTGCAGTTTATCGGTATTTTAAAAAACTTATACTCTGATTTGGTTGCATCCATCTGATAAACTATTTCACCTAGTGGATTAATTATTGCAGAAATACCATGATTTGATGACTTAGCTAAATATTTATTGTTTTCTATTGATCTTAACTTGCAAATATTTAAATACTGGTTCATTGCATCTAAATTATTGTTTAAAAACACTTCCGATGCCAATACGATTATAAGTTCAGTATTTTCTTTCTTAGATTTGTTACAAAAATTTGAAAAAATGGATTCATAACAAATTGTTAGAAAATATGTATTTTTTTTTGCAACAAAAAAATCTGAATCTTCTGTCGTAGAATAATTACACGAATTCGAATCTGGTAAAAATTTATTAAGATAACTCGGCCAATATTCTGTTTTTGGTATAAATTTTTTCTTTGGTTTAATACTAAGCTTTCCATTATTATTTATGCATAAAGCAACGTTATAGTTTTTGTAGGAATGCCCATAAATTTTATTATTCTCAGTACTGTCTTTAGTAAATGCCCTCATTTTAGCCCCTATTATAACGCTTGATAATGGATGTTTTTCTGATAAAAATTTTCTAATATCTAAATAAGTGTCATTTTCTTTAATATTTTCTTTCCAATAACAATCATTTAAAGTTAACTCTGGAAAAATGATTAAATCTGGGTCTTCATTTTTAGGAATAGAATTTGATGCATTTTCAAGTAATGATTTCATTAGTTTTCGATCGGTATCATATTTGGTTCTGTTAATGTACGGTTGCGTTAATACAATGTCAATTGTATTGCTTAAAGACTGTTTTTTCAATTGGTTTAGTTTGAAATAATACAAAAAAATGGATAATGAAATTGGAAAAAAAATAATATAAAAGATGTACTTAATTTTTATTTTTTTATAAATAGCAGCATTACAAATTAAAATCCAAAAGCTACCTCCAATTACTCCAGTGTATTGATACCATTGCACTATAAAGGTATTATTACCAAAAACATTTCCAAGTGTAAGCCATGGCCAAGCAAAAAACCACCTAAAATGTAGCCATTCCATTAATAGGTATGTTATTATAAAATTTATTATTTTATTTCTTATTAAAAGGTTAAGTATTAATGACAACAGATATGCTACATATAAATAACATGTATTGGCTAAAATTGGAAACCAACCATTGGTGTTTTTAATATGCAGTAACCAATATGTTACAATAATATTAAAAATACAAAGAAGACTAAATAGTAATATATGTCGTTGCCAATTTTTATAAGTATTATTACAAATTGCATCTATAATTGGTATAAAAGCCAATAAAGAAAATAGTGCATTACAATACCAAGCAATGTATATACATGCAGAAAAATGGAAACAACAAACAAAATATTTAAATAAAAAGCTACCCAAAAAACTGGGTAGCTTTTTTGTACTTATTGTAAACAAATTATTATTGATTTTTAAACTCGTTAGTTAGATAAACATAGGCATAAAGTGCATATTTTTTACCCTCACTGTTTGTTACAATTTTAGTATTTCTTCTGCCAATAGTAAGTTTATATATACAATTTGCTGGTATATTAGCAAACAATTTTTCATTTAATTCCACAATTCCAGTTTCATTAACAACAATTGCATTTCTAATAAGCTGTGTATAACCAGCTTCTCTTAACGAGTCATTAAGGGTTGGTAAGTATTCTAATGTTACCATTATGCCACGTTCATTTTCTACATCCTTATTTACAAATAATTTACTTCCAACAGGAAAGTTTGTATATCCAATAAAATTGTTAAACATTTCTGTATTTACTTCTAATAGTTTGGGTACACGTAAACTTGTTGAAATTGCTGAACTTGCATTTTGATTTTCTTGCAAAGCTATAGTTTGATTGCTACCCCAAATTGGGTTATTCATATTATAGTTGGCAGAATAGTTTTTTTCTTGATCTGTTTGTATTTCAGATTCGCCTACTTTAACTTTAAAACCCGGAATAAGTGTGCCAAAAGTACCAAGCGTTGCTGGTGTATGAAAGTATCCTTGAAAAGAATTACCTCTTGCAAAAGATTGTGATGCGAATGTGCCTTGAGATGTAAATCCAAATCTACCGTCAACGGTTGTGTTAGCAAATTGCAATAAGTTTAATAATTCTGCATCTGAATTTACTATTGTGTTGGTGTCTAAAGAGTCTACTGCCGAATTTTTATTACAAGAAATAATTGTTAGTACTGCAATGAATACCAACATAACTAAGAAGCCTATTTTAATTAACTTTTTCATATTTTTTTTATTTTTTTTTTACATAGTACCATTCCAATACATATTTACACCAATATTGGGTGTTATTGCTCCACCATATTATTGTAACTTCCAGTCCATTTAACACGTTTTGCCGAGCCTGTACCATTGCAGTTAGATAATGGTTCGATATACTTAATATCTATAGAAACATTGGTGTTTTTAAGTATTTTTATTTGCATACTGCTACCTGCTTTCCAAAGATATTGTCTAAAATATGTACTATTAATGCCATTTGGACAAGCGGACGAAACTAGTATTACACAAAAATAGTTATCTTGACCGTAACTATTTAAGTTCCCCTCACTTGTTACACTATTATAATTTAAGTGTGGCGAATAGGTTGGTCCAAAAGGTCCACACCCATTGTATTGACTGGGGTAAGTAAATGGCAGAACTCCTTGAGATGGTGCAAATGTAATTGTTGCATCCATTTCAGTTGTTTCATCGCAGGGTGTTGGGTCAGGTATTTTTCCTTCTTTTAAACCACCCACAAAATTAACAACAAAAAGTACTGTTAGTACCGTTAACAAAAATAGTATTTGCTTTTTTTGAATTGTTTTTTCATTTGATTAACTATTTATATATAACAAATTTACCCCCCCTCACCATATAACCAAATTTATTTTTATAGAATTATGTATTTTTAAAAGTCCATGTTGCAAATCTTTTAATTTTTTATAAATAAAGGGCATTATACTTGTGTAATTTTTTTTATATGATTGAGTTAGAAGGAGTTTTGCGTTATAGTAATAGCTATCAGCATACCACTAGGTTCTTGTAAATACCCTGTAAAAAACATATGTTGATCAATTTTGTTAGGGCTACTTACTATTAAATAATCAATTCCTTACTTTTTTTTAAGAACCAATTTTATTAAAGATTGTATCCTTAGTAAAAATTGTCATATACTATTATGAAAATATGTTATCGCTAAATTTCAAAAAGTTAAAAATAGTATATATTAATTATTTAATTAATTAAATTTAGTAGTTGTAAATATGCTAGAGATTTACTTTTGTAGAAATAACCCCTTTAAAAAGCTAAGCTTTCCCCGTTATTTTATATACATAATACCCAACTACTTCTTTCAAAAAGTATTGCCAATCGGCCAACACACCAATTTTAGGTACAAAATAATTGTCTAACGTAATATTATAGTCCACTTCATCAAAGTTAGCTGGGTGTTCAATTACGTCAAGGCCAACTTTTTTAAAGGTAGCCATCGATCTTCTCATGTGTACAGCAGAAGTAATAAGCAAATAAGGACCTTTAATTTGTAATGAATCCAAGTACTGTTTTGCAGCAACTGCACTTTCGTAGGTATTTTTCGAATATTTTTCTACAATTAAAGCAGTATCAGGTATGCCTTGAGCAGGAAATTCTTTAAATAAAAAATCAGCTTCTTTGGGTTTGTTTTGCAATAAACTGCCATCGCCACCACTAATTAGAATTTTATCAATCACACCTGTGTGGTACAGTTTACAAGCCTGAATAAATCTATCAGATGTTGGTGCAAAAAAAGATTGACCGTATTTATCGGACTTTGTCATTCCCCCCAATAAAATTCCTAGCGAATATTTTTGTTGTTGCTTTGTTATTACTGCTTTTGGCTGCCAAGCTCTAATACAAATACTATACACCCAGTAATTGCTAAACACAATAAAAATGACTATTGCTGTAATTAAGAGACGTTTCTTTAAAGTGGGCTTTTTAATTTTCCAATAAAACAGCAAACAAAAAATTATCCAGTAAAATGGATTTAATAAAAACAACAGTATTTTAGACAGAATAAAAAACATAATTAGTTTATAGAGTTATTTAGTTTAGGGTTGGCTATAAAAATTTTAAATCCTTTGCTTTTCAAATGTACTGATCATTTCTATGGCATTATTTAAACTCCAAACTAAATAACTCCAAACCAAATAGCTATCTAAATCTTTCACTCACCACCAAATCTTTGCTGCCTGCAGTGTAAGTATAAAAACCTTCGCCACTTTTAACGCCTAGTTTGCCAGCTGTAACCATATTTATCAATAACGGACAAGGAGCATATTTTGTAATGCCATAACCATTGTATAAAACATTCATAATGCTTAGGCAAACATCTAACCCAATAAAATCAGCTAATTGCAATGGCCCCATTGGATGAGCCATTCCTAATTTCATAATAGTATCAATTTCTTCAACCCCAGCAATGCCTTCATATAAACTAATGATGGCTTCGTTAATCATGGGCATTAAAATTTTGTTGGCAATAAAACCAGGATAATCATTCACCACACAAGGCACTTTACCTAGTTGTTTGCTTAAGGCAACAATGGTTTCTGTAACTTCTTTTTTGGTAGCATAGCCATTAATAATTTCTACCAATTTCATTACTGGTACTGGGTTCATAAAGTGCATACCAATTACCAATTCTGCACGTTTGGTTACAGCAGCAATTTTAGTAATAGAAATAGAAGATGTATTGCTTGCTAAAATGCAATTTGCTGGTGCAGCTTCATCTAGGTCTTTAAATATTTTTAATTTCAAATCAATATTTTCAGTTGCAGCTTCAACTACCAAATCAGCATTTTTCACACCATCAATAATGGATGTTACTGTATTTAAATTGTTTAAGGTAAGTTGCTTTTGTTCTTCAGTTGAACTTCCTTTTGTAACTTGTCTATCTAAATTTTTTGTAATTGTGGCCAATGCTTTTTCTAATTGTGCAGCACTAACATCAATCAAGTTTACTTTAAATCCATTTTGTGCAAATACATGTGCAATGCCATTACCCATTGTGCCAGCACCAACCACCGAAATATTTTTCATAAAAGTCAATTTTTATCCCACAAATGTAAACCTTACAATTGTTAGCTTTTGATTTTAGGTATAAAAAAATCGGAATTCTTATTTTCCGATTTTAAAATAGGTTTATTTTTTCTTTTTCTTATAATCGCCCCGTTTCCAGCTTTTAATAAACTCGGCCCAGGCCAATGGATTTAAAATATTCATTGGTGGTACTTGTCCTGCATAATAATATTTGTTGGCTTGTTGCCTCATTTGGTAGTTTACTGCTTCACGACCATCGGCAGGTAAACTATTAATTAAAATTCTCCTTTTTGCTTCATCCGTATTCTGACGTGCAATTTCATAAGCATCATCAGGTATTGTCGTATTCAAAAAATCTCTTTCAAATTGCTCTCTACTTGGTCTTGGTTTTAAAATAGTTGCAGGTAAATAGGCCGTATCATTCACCATTAATTGTATAATACTGTAATGATTTTCTTTTAAATTATTCGGAATATCAATTGTTTTGTCTTTAAAACCAATACACGAAAAAGTAATTTTATCACCTTTTAAAACCACAATGCTAAATACACCATCACTATTGGTTAAAGTACCACGTCCTTTATCAACCACAATAATACTTGCACTTGGTACAGCTCTTAAACTATCAGCCGTCATAACCACACCATACAATTGCACCACACTGTCTTTAGCGGTTGGTTGTTGCTGTGCATTAACTGCTTTACTAGCAATTAAAAGCATCGATAAAGTAAATATTCGTAAGCGTTTAATCATGTGTTTTTTTTATGTTACCAGCTGTCGAGTGCTAATTTAGCTTTCTTGGCGTCGCACCCTTCAGCGTTTAGTTCATATCTCACCTTTCAAAAATACAGTTCTCTGTACAAATTATTTCTATGTTCAAAACTGGTATCTCTAAATCAAAACAAAGTAAACCCTCTAAAGGTTTAACTTTGCACACGCATTCTTATTTTAACAAAAACTTTCAGCAATATGACAGAAGCAGACATCCTAAAAGCCCTGAGCAATGTGCAAGAGCCTGATTTAGGAAAAGATTTGGTTACACTAAATATGGTAAAAGATATTACAATAGATGGTAACAATGTTGCTTTTACAATTGTACTAACTACACCTGCATGTCCAATGAAAGATATGATGCGTATGGCAAGTGAAAACGCAGTTAAATTATTGGTAAACAAAGAAGCTGTAGTTAAAGTAAACTTTACAGCCAATACAACCAGCAAACGTTTAGCAGGCGATAAAATATTAAGTGGCGTTAAAAATATTATTGCTGTAGTGAGTGGTAAAGGTGGTGTTGGTAAAAGCACTGTTAGTGCAAACCTAGCATTGGCATTGGCTGAAGGTGGTGCAGCTGTAGGTTTAATGGATGCCGACATTTATGGACCTAGTGTTCCAATTATGTTTGGTGTTCGTGGCGAAAGACCTATGATGAAAGAAGTAGATGGAAAAGGGGTAATCATTCCATTAGATAAATATGGCATTAAATTAATGAGTATTGGTTTATTGGTCGATGAGAAAAATGCAGTTGTTTGGCGTGGACCAATGGCCAGCAGTGCTATTAAACAATTTGTAACCGATGTAGATTGGGGCGAGTTGGATTACTTAATTATCGACATGCCGCCAGGTACTGGCGATATTCATTTAACCTTAATGCAAACTGTTCCTGTAACAGGTGTTGTAATTGTTACAACTCCTCAAAATGTTGCTTTGGCCGATGCTAGAAAAGGAATTGCCATGTTTGGTCAGGCTCAAATTAATGTACCAATTATTGGGTTGGTAGAAAATATGGCTTATTTCACACCAGCCGAATTGCCCAATAACAAATACTATTTATTTGGTAAAGAAGGTGGCAAATTCTTAGCCGATGAATACGATTTAAGTTTCTTAGGTCAAGTGCCATTGGTGCAAAGTATCAGAGAAGGTGGCGATGATGGTGTACCAGCAATGGTTGGCAACGATGAAATCTCTAAACAAGCATTTAGAAATTTTACAGCACAAGCAGTTAGAAATATTGCTGTACGCAATGCCAATATCCCTAAAACAAAAGAAATAGAAGTAGTAGTTTAAGTGCTTTTATCTTATGTATTCAAAACTCCATTCATCCAATAATAGGGTGAATGGAGTTTTTTGTTTTTATACATTTACAACATGTACAACCTTCCTTATTTTAAAGAAAACGATGCTGCAGTAATTCTCGATTTTATGAAGCAACATGCTTTTGCTTTAATTACTGCCATTGGTGCAAATAATATACCTATTGCCACACAATTGCCATTTTTAATTAAAGAAAGAAATGGCGATTTGTATTTGCAAGCTCATGTTATGAGAAATACAGATCATCATATAGCATTTGAAAAAAATGCCAATGTGTTGGTTATTTTTACAAGCCCACATTGTTATGTAAGTGCTAGCTGGTACGAAAACAAACAGCAAGCAAGCACTTGGAATTATCAAGCTGTTCATGCAACAGGTATCATTCAATTTTTGGAGGAGGAAGCTTTGTTAAACATGTTAGATGAGTTAACTGCTCATTACGAAAATAATCCAGCATCACCTGCTTTATACCAGCAATTGTCACCAGATTATGTGCAACATTTAAGTAAAGCCATTGTGGCTTTTGAAGTAAAAATTACTTCGTTAGAACATGTGTTTAAGCTTAGCCAAAATAAAGATAAAAAAACCTACGAAAATATTATTGAACAATTGCTGCAAGGAGAATACAACGAACAATACATTGCTTTTGAAATGCTGAAGAGAAAGAAAAATTTATTTTCTTAGTTCAGTTGTGGGTCTAATGGGTAATTAATCATTTGTCTGTATTCGCCACCCAAATCTTTTAAAGCTTCTTTCCAGATTTCTTCTGTCTTTTGATGAAAAACAATTTGCTGATTGGCCGTTCTGGTAATCCAGCTTTTGGTATCTAATTCTTCTGCCAATTGTCCTTCGCCCCAGCCACTATAACCAATAAAAAAGCGTATGTCTTTTGGCGTAATCCTATTTTCTTTAATTAAATCAACTACTATATCAAAGTCTCCACCCCAATAAATGCCATCCAATAATTCCATTCCCCCTTCAATTAAATCGGGACGGTTGTGCAAAAAATGAACTGTATCAACCTGTACTGGGCCTCCATAAAATAAAGGAAAATTAAACCCCTCTAAATCGATAACTAATTCACCCAAAGGTTGGTCGTACGGTTTATTTAATACAAAACCAAAACTGCCTTCAGTTTGATGATCGCAAATAAGTACTACACTTCTTACAAAGTTGGGATCTTTTAAAAATGGGTCTGAAATGAGTAATAAGCCAGAAGTTATATCTACCATAACTGAAAATTAAGCCATTCAGTTAAATTTAAAAAAAACAAAAAAATGCCCGTTAAAATGCTGATAAAATAAAGTCAGGTAAAATTTATGAATATAGAATGCTGCTATATTTGTTACAATGAAGAAAACTTTACCCGTAATTGTTGTATTGATATCGCTTTCCTTATTGGGGCTTATTTTACTGCAAGCATCGTGGTTAAAGAATTTAATAGAAGTAAGACAAGCACAACTGCTTAATAAAGTAGACGGTGTTACGCAACAGGTAGCATCCGATTTAAGTAAGGCTGCCTACAGTGGACCAACAGTAAGGTTACCAAGACGGCCCCTTAAAGTGGGTGTTTCAGATTTATCTTTAAAACTATTACGACCTGCAGGTATCAGTGATAAATTTACCCCACAGGAAATTTATGCAACGCTGCGAAGTCAGTTTAATTCGAGTGAATTAAAGACAATGCAATTCGAATTTGCCATTGCCGGTAGTGATGGTGATTATGAAATGAGTTCTTCTGGTTATGCCAAAGAATTTTATGATACCACCAATAATATTCGGAGGGTTGCTTTTATTGTTCCTGAATCAGGAACTGATCTTGACGGAATTGCACAGGCAGAACAGTTGGTAATTATTGTACCCGATTTTAAAGAACAGGTTTGGAATAGTTTAAAATGGATTATTGCAGGAGCAGCTTTTTTTATGTTTGTAATAATTGCAGCTTTTTATGTAACCTTAAAAAGCTTATTCAACCAAAAAAAGTTAAGTGAAATTAAAAGTGATTTCATTAACAACATGACCCATGAATTTAAAACACCCTTAGCAACCATTTCTTTGGCAGTAGATGCCATCAGGAATGAAAAAGTAATGGCCGATACTGATAAAATGAAGTACTTCAGCAGCATTATTAAGGAAGAAAATAAACGAATGAATAAGCATGTGGAAACCATACTACAGGCCGCTTTGATGGAAAAACAGGAATTGCAACTGAACTTGGTTTCGTTAAAGGTGAATGAAGTGCTGGAAAATGTATTGGAATCTTATCAATTACAATTGGAAGAAAAAAATGCCCGAATTGAAACAAACTTTGCAGCAAAGAAAGACATGATTCAGGCAGATGAAATTCATTTTACCAATCTTTTTTCTAATCTTATCGATAACGCCATTAAATACTCTAAAGAAAATTTGCTCATTAAATTATCTACAGCTAGTAATAATAAAACAATTTCTATAAAAATTGAAGACAATGGTATTGGTATGGGTAAAGAGAGTGTAAAACGAATTTTCGAAAAATTCTATAGAGCCCACACAGGTAACATACACAATGTAAAAGGTTTTGGCTTGGGCATGAGTTATGTAAAAACGGTTATTGATGCACACAAAGGAAAAATAAAAGTAGATAGCACTTTAGGGAAGGGAAGTTGCTTTACCATTGAGTTGCCATTAGAGAAAGGCTAATATTCCATTTTTCTCAGTGTTGGTGCTTTAAACCAGGTAATTATTACAACGAGTAAAGTCATACTACCACCAAAAACTACAGCAGGTACGATACCCATTATCCTTGACGCAATACCACTTTCCATCATTCCTAACTCATTGCTACTATTTATAAACATAGAGTTTACCGATGAGACTCTACCACGCATTTCATCAGGAGTAGTTAATTGTAAAATTGTTCCTCGTACCATTACACTGATACCATCGCACATGCCGCTAAGCATTAATGCTGCAAATGAAACAGCATAAATACCAGATAGACCAAAAACAATAATACAAACGCCAAAACCAGCAACTGCAATCATCATGCGTTTGCCTTGCTTTTGCCGCATGGGAAATAGGGTAAGCAATACTATTACAATCATAGAACCTAAATCGGTTGCAGCATTTAGCCAACCAAAACCAATGGGGCCAACCGCTAATATTTTACTGGCAAATTCAGGAATTAATGCAACAGCACCACCAAAAAGCACAGCAAATAAATCCAGTGAAATAGCACCCATCATAATTTTATTCGACACAACAAAACGCAAGCCTTCTTTAACACTTTTCCATGCATTGGTTTCTGGATTACTGTGCAGTACAGGTTTCTTAGAAATGCCGGCAATAAAAAAAGCTGCAACCAATACATAACCCAATACAATGCAAAATGTGGTGTTTACACCCAATCCGGCAATCATAAAACCTGCACTTGCATGCCCTGTAATGGATGCGATTAACCAGGTGGATGAACTGAGATTGGATGCAAACTGTAAAATACTTCTTGGCACTAACTGAGATACAATTGCATTAGAAGTTGGACCTGCAAATGCCCTGATAATACCCGTAAGAAATATAATGAAGTAAAAAAAATATTCTTGAGTGGTTATAGAAATATTTTTTACTAAATAATTCGATGTAATTATAATTAACCCAATTACGCAAACAGCATAGGTTAACATGCCCTTTAGTAGCAATGTTCTTTTGTCAGATTTGTCAATTACATGTCCTGCATATAAAGCCAAACTAAAAACAGGAATAAACTCAGCCAATCCTACTAAACCAATAGCAAAAGAACTTTGTGTAATTTGAAATAAACGATAGGCAACAACAGTAGCCACCATTCGCAAAGCCATGATGTATAAAAAACGTGCAACTATATATTTACGAAATTCTTGCTCTTTTAATGGAGTAAGTCCTTCGGTTTTAAAAAAAAATTGCATGCTATTTTATTTAAGGTAATGTAAAATAATGTTGACCACTTTCAAAATCCTTTTCCAATGCATCTAATACTACCTGTAAATGCTTTTCATTGCCCAAAAAATCGGCATTGCTGGCATCGATAAAAATGGTTTTTATATTGTGCTGTTTAATATAACTGGTGTACGTTTCCTGTAAGTTAAACAAATATTCATCGGGTATTTGTTGCTCATATTCTCTATTACGTTTTTTTATATTGACTTGCAATTTTTGAACAGGAGCATGCAAGTAAATTAGTATATCAGGAAAAACAAGTTGCTGGTGAATAATATCAAATAATTTTTGGTACAATCTAAACTCTTCTTCAGGCAAAGTAACTTTTGCAAACAACAAACATTTGGTAAACAAATAATCGGATACCGTAATGTTTTGAAACAAATCCTGTTGTGTGTGCACCATGTCTTTCAATTGTTTATAACGCTCGGCCATAAAAAAAAGTTCAACAGGAAATGCGTACAGAGCAGGGCTTTCATAGAATTTGGGCAAAAAGGGATTGTCTGCAAACTCTTCTAAAATAATTTTTGCATTAAAGTGTTTTGCTAGTAAATGCGTAAGTGTAGTTTTACCAACTCCAATATTTCCTTCAACTGTAATAAAATGATGCTTCATACAAGGCTTCAAAATTAAAAGCATCGGGCTTGTACAGGTTTAAATCTTTTGCACATTTAGCATATCAGTACAATCAACTAACAGTTGTGTTATTGTTTTTTTTTCAAAAGGATGCATAATATTTCCAGCTATTTCTGCCAAAGGTAAAAGAGCAAACTTTCTTTTGGGTAAATGTGGATGAGGCAATTGTAATAAGGCTGTATCAATAATGCAGTCATCAACCAATAGTAAATCGATATCTATTAAACGTGGACCCATTTTTACCATTCGCTTACGACCCATTTGTTCTTCAATTTGTAAAACTGTTTGCATAAGTAATGTTGGCGAAAGTGTAGTTTTTAATGCTACAACTTGGTTTAAAAAATTAGGCTGTTCCGTATAACCCCAAGCAGCAGTTTCATAGATTGAAGATTTGGCTGTAATGCTTCCACAAAATTGCTCTATCAATTCAATTGCTTTTAAGAGATTTGCCTCTCTATTTCCTAAATTCCCACCTGTTAAAAGGTAGGCTGTATATGTTTTATTTGAATAATCGTCCATCGAATACAAAGGGTTTTACTTTCTTAATCTTTACTTTTTTACTAAAATCTTTCGATATTGGATTTAGCACCAAATTGTTTTCTTGTTCAATAACTGACGATGGCACACTCACACCAATGGTAGTTGATGTACCTAAAAATTGACTACCAATATATTGACAATACGATTCATCATTTTGCCAATTTTGTTTGAGTTTTGTGTAATCAATTTTTGTTGAAATGGTATCGGCAATAGTAATTTCCATTAAATGGTTAATCAAAATTTCATCATAAGTATTCTTATGAATAAATAATTCAACCAACGCAAGTGAAATGCTAAAGCTGGTGTACACAGCTGGTACTCCAATCGAATTCCATCTTCCTCCATATAATTTTGCTCCAGTGCCCGATAAATCTGTACTAAACCTTTCAGGTGCAAAACGGTAAACGGTAATCATGTGTACACATTATGCAGTATTCTTCCTACCTGATTAATAGTTTCTTGAATACCAATGGATGAATACAATGATTCGAAATTTAGTTTGCTGCCCATTACGTTTTTATCTTTTTTTAGCCAACTATAAAAAGACTCGGGAGATGTAAATGTTTGTAATCCTAAATTAATGAGTTGTTCTATGTGCAAAATGCGATCTATATAAATTGCAGAGAATGGTAAATTATCTTTGGAATACCGTTGAAGCGTTCTTTCGGAAAGGTTTAAAATGTTGGCCCATTCTTTTTGAGTAAAGGGAACTTTATCGGCAACTTTTTGAAATTTTTTATAAACAAAGTCGGTGGTGGTTGGTATTTTCTTTAAGCCTGTTGGTGCATAAATTGCCAATTGCTCATTGGCAACAGAATTATTATCTTCAGTGTTTACAGCATACTTTTTAGGAATTACTTTTTTTGCCATAGCCGTCATTTGTCATAAAGGTATGCGTCATTTGCCGAAAAATAAATTTATTCTCTTCTTTTTTAAATATTCAAATAGATTTGTTTACCCAAATGATACTATGCAAAAGAAGTACAATCAGTTTAAAGCTTTAATGGCCATTTCAAAAGCCAGTTTATTAGCTATTTTAAAAAATCCGGGTTCATTGTTTTTTAGTTTGGTTTTTCCATTGGTTTTTGTGTGGATTTTTGGTTCTTTTGGTGGTGGTGGCCTTAATAAATTTAAAGTTGCCTTCAACAAGAAATCTGATACCACCAATATTTTATATGGTGTATTACAATCTTTACCACTTATTAAAATAGAAAAATACAGTAACGATAGTTTGCAAAAAAGCGATTTAGAAAAAGGTCGTTTGGCTGCTATTTTGTCAATTTCAACTACATACGATTCTCTCAAAAAACAACGTTACAATATACAAGTTACAAGTACCAATGCAAGTACACCAGAAGTAATGCAATTGATACCCATTTTAGAAAATGTATCCGCAAAAATTAATCCTCAACCCAATAGTTTAATTACCATTGAGAAAAATATTTATACTGTTAGGCAATACAAACAAATAGATTTTGTGTTGCCGGGTCAAATTGGTTTTTCAATTCTTTTTTCCACCTTATTTGGCATCGCATTTACATTTTATAATTTAAGAGAGCAGTTGGTGTTAAAGCGTTTTTATGCATCGCCAGTAAACAGATTAAACATTTTACTTGGTATAGGGTTTAGCCGATTATTTTTTCAGTTACTAAATGTTGTAGTACTAATAATTGTTGGAAAATTTCTTTTAGGCTTTACGCTCTCTCATGGATTGATTACTTTTTTTGAAATGATTTTACTTTCCATTTTACTTCTAATGGTATTAATGGGAGTGGCATTAATTTTTTCCAGCATTGTTAAAAGCGATTCAACAATTCCATTGCTCATAAATTTATTTGCTTTGCCACAAATGTTGTTATCAGGAACATTTTTTTCTATTGCAGTTTTTCCTGCCTGGATGCAAACCTTATGTAAATTTTTACCTTTAACGCATTTTAATATTGCTATGCGTAAGATTTCATTCGAGGGGCAAAGTATTATTGATACCTGGCAAAATATTGCTGTTATTGGGCTTTGGGGTGTTGGGATTTATATTTTAGTGTACAAAATATTTAAGTGGGAGTAATTAAATAGCTATCCAGCTTAAGATTTGCTATTAAGCAGCATGGCGTTGTTGTAAATCCTGATGAATAGCAGGACACCCTTTAACTAAATTTATTCTATTCAACAAGTTCAACCTTAAAATATGCGTATTATAAAATTGGGTTTAATAAGTGTGGTTGTTTTATTTTTAATTGCTACTTGTATTGGCTTACTAATGCCAGCCAATGTTGTAGTTTCAAGGGCTATAAATATTACAGCACCGAAAGATTCTGTTTTTAGCATGATGAAAGACATCCGTCAGTGGAAAAAATGGATTGAAGGAATGAATAACGAAGGTGTTATAGTTATATCTTCAACTGAAGCAGATTTAGCTGGTACAAAAGTAAAAATTGTAGCAACAGATAATTATGCTGTACAATCAAACTGGATAGGTAAACGGGGTACTGTACAAGAAAGTATAATGAGGGTAATTCAAGATTCAACCTCACCTGCATTGGTGGCACAATGGCAGTTTACCGAGCATTTAAAATGGTATCCCTGGCAACATTTGGGTTCAATGATGAATGAAGCTGTAATGGGCACACAATTGGAGAATAATTTAGCCGGTCTTAAAAAAATATTTCAACGGTATTAATCAGGGAAACTGATTTTACCCATACTTACATTCGGTAAATTACTATTGATAAAGCAAGTGTTATCTCCACAAATACATTCATTAGCCAATATTGCAAAAAGTACAGCTTCTTTGGCATCAGGATTTATTTGTAAATCAGCTGTAGTTTTAAAGGTTGTATTAGGTAGTAGTTCTTGTAAATGCTTTAGCAACAAAGGATTGTGCATCCCACCACCACTAGTATATATGATAAAGCTATTGGGTTCTGCCCCTCTTTGTAAAGCTTCAGCAATTGTTTCTCCCGAAAATCTATTAAGTGTTGCCATTACATCGTAATGACTTAAATCGAAAGTGTTTGAGTTTTGTTGTGCTTGCTTTAAATAACTTAAATTAAATAATTCGGGACCTGTAGTTTTTGGAAAAGGTTTTGTAAAAAATTCATTTTGTTTTAATTCATTTAATAAGTTAGCATTAATTTTTCCTTGCCTTGCAATGGAAGCATTTTCGTCAAAGTATTTTCCTTCAAAGTATTGTTTAATGTACGCATCCATTAAAGTGTTACCAGGGCCAGTATCCGAACTAAAAACTTTATTAGCATTCATATTGCCACTTAAATAAGTGTAATTTGCTATACCGCCAATATTTAGCATAATTCGGTTTTCCCCTTTTTTCCCAAAAATCAAAAAATCCCCATATGCTGCTAAAGGTGCTCCCTCGCCGCCAGCAGCAATATGTTTTTGTCTAAAGTCACTTAAAGTAATGATACCTGTATTAACAGCAATATGATCCCCATCACCAATTTGTAAAGTAGCATTTTCAAATTGCTCTTGTTGGTGTAAAATTTTTGGAGCATGGTAAATAGTTTGTCCATGAGAGGCAATTAAATCAACATCTTCTTTATTAATACCCCATTTTTTTAGGCAGCTATTAATCATTTTGGCATGTTGTACACCAATCCAAGCATTTAATAAACAAATTTTTTCTAAATCGGTATTTCTTTTAGAAAAAACGTTTAATATGTCTTCTTTAAAATCTGTGGTATAACCGATAGTTTCAAATTTAAGTAGCTCAATTCTTGTATTTAACCCATTACCTATAAACTTGCATAAAGCAACATCAAGGCCATCTAATGAAGTGCCACTCATCAACCCAATAATTAACTTTTTTTTCTTATTTGCTATATTCAGTAGTGTTGAAATGTTCTTATTCATACCGAAAAATACGAACAATACAGCAAGTGGCTGCAATATTTTGCAGTTATTGTTTGGTAGTTTCGAAATTAATTTCGATTTTGCATTTCATAAACGAAGCTTGCTTTTATACCAATCAATGATTTGTTATTAGCTGCACTCATTTTTTCTACAATTATTAAACCAAACCGCGTAATGATGAAAGTAAATCTCATGCATGCAAGCAAATGGAAAAACTTAACCTTGTTTTTCACTTTTTGCTTTTCAGTTTCTGTACTATTTGCCCAAGTAAAAATTGTTGGTAAAGTAAGTTCTAAGAAAGGAACTCAAGCAGATGGTATTTCTGTTCAAGTAAAAAACACTCGTTTTGGGACAGCAACTGATAATAATGGTAACTATTCTTTTACAGCTGATATAAAGAATGGAAATTATGTACTAATTTTTTCAGGTGTAGGCTTTGAGAATTCTGAAATGGGTTTTACTGTAAACGGTAAAGAAGTTATAGTAAATGCTGTGTTAACTGAATCCGTTGCAACTAAGTTAGATGAAGTAGTTGTTACTGGAACAAGTGCAGGCACTACACGAAAGCAATTAGGAAGTTATGTTGCAAGCGTTAAAGCTGAAGATCTAAATAAAGGTGTTCCATCTAATGCACTTCAAGCTTTACAAGGTAAAACAGCAGGTGCACAGATTACCCAAAATAGTGGAGACCCCGCTGGTGGATTAAGTGTTAGATTAAGAGGTGTTAGTTCTGTTAACTCTTCATCCGAACCATTATATATTGTAGATGGAGTAATTGTTAATAATAGTAGCCCACGTGTTACCAATACACAAAGCAATTATGATGGAGGCAACTTTGTAGGTGTGGTAGGTCAAAGTAGAATTGTAGATATTAATCCAGCTGATATAGAAAGAGTAGAAGTATTAAATGGTGCAGCAGCAGCAGCTATTTATGGTAGCCGTGCCAATGCTGGCGTTATTCAAATATTTACTAAAAGAGGAGTAAGTGGAGCACCTCAAATTACATTTACTAGTAACGTAATGTTTAGTAGTTTAAGAAAAAAGTTAGATGTTAACAAGGCTGCGACAAAATTTGGTGGGCCAACCGATGGGCCAACTGCTCAAACACAAGATATACTATCGCCTACGCTTACAAACACTACAGCAGTTAGTAGATATGATTACCAAGATTTAATTTTTGCTAATGCAACAGGCACCGACAATAATATTTCGGTTAGCGGTGGTAATGAAAACACTAAATATTTTTTTTCAGGTTCTTACTTTTTTAATCAAGGTATTATTAGAAATACCGATTTCCAAAGATTTAGCTTTAGAAGCAATATAGACCAAAAAATTAATAAATGGTTAAGCCTAAATTTAGGTTTAAATTACGTAAACAGCAGTGCTAATGAAAAGCCAGACGGCAACTCATTTTTTAGCCCAATGAATGCGGTAACTATTTTAGGCAACTTTCACGATTTACAAAGTAGAGATGCATTAGGTAATCTAAAAACCATTGGAAATTTAGGTAGAGTAAACCCAATTTCTGTTATTGAAGACTTTAAGCAAAAAAATACTACCAATCGTATTCTTACTAATTTTGGTGTAAAGCTAAAGCCAGTTAAAAATTTGACTATTGACTATACCATGGGTATTGATAATTATGGACAAAATGGTACAACCTTTATGCCCCCATTTGCTTATAATGTTAATGCAGCATTCTTTGGAGGTGGAACAACATCAACCGACCCCTCATTAAATGGTTATGCAAGTGCTGCTTCTAGTAATTTTTTTGGTGTAAATCATGATTTGAATGCAACTTATACAACTCTCATTAATAAAGATATTACTTCTGTTACTCAAGTTGGGTTCTCTCAACAATACGAGAGAAATACCTTCTTATTAAGCCAGGGAAGAGGTCTTGCTCCATTTGTACAAACTGTAAATGGTGCAAGTACCATTATTGCTGGTTCAGATTCTAGATCTGAATTATCGATTAGTGGTACTTTTATTCAACAAAACTTTAAATACAAAAATCACTTATTTGTAACAGGTGCTGTACGTCGTGATGCATCATCGGTATTTGGCCCTGATAATCGAAACCAAGTTTATGGTAAGGCAAATTTGAGTTATGTTTTATCTGGCACAGAGTATTGGAAAAAATTAGGTGTAAGCAAATGGTGGGATTTAGCTAAGGTTCGTGTAGCTTATGGAGAAAGTGGTAATCTAACAGGAATTGGGGCTTATGATCGTTTTAATACTTATCAAGCTTCATCTTTTGGAAGCAGAACAGCATTAAATTCAAGCAGTACTTTGGCTAATACCAATGTTGGTCCTGAGCGTCAAAAAGAAATTGAGCTTGGGTTAGATTTTGCTTTTTTGAAAAATAGAATAACATTTACTTTAAATGTGTATGATAAAAAAGTAAATGATATGTTATTGAACAGGTTCATAGCACCTTCAACCGGGTTTTCTACTTTGTTAGATAATATTGGTAATTTACAAAACAAAGGATTTGAAGTAGTATTAAGTGGTATGCCAATAAAAGCAAAAAACTTTAGTTGGGAAATTACTGGTATTTATAATCACAATAGAAACGAAGTGTTAAACATTGGGGCTTCTTTAATTCAATTTGGAACAAATGGTGGAGCTCCGGTTGCCCTAATTCAAGGACAACCTGTAGGCGTTTTCTATGGTACATTTTTTATGACTGGTGCTGGTGGAAGCTTTTCAAAAGCAACTAATGGACTACCAAATCATAATGGCTTAGTATTAAGTCCAGCTGGTATTCCAAGAACTGCTTATGGTATTCAAAATAGTGTACTTTCTTACACCCAACAAGATTTTGTTGCTGGTGGTCCTGCTGGTCAAGGTTTACCAGCCAACGGAAGCACTTTGCTTAGAAAAGTAATAGGCGATCCTAACCCAAAATATACAACAACATTAACCAATGAATTTAACTATAAAAAACTAAGTTTAAGATTTCAAATTGATGCGACTTATGGTAATAGTGTATTTAATGCCGACTTTAGAACTCGTCAAGGTGTAGGTAATGGAAAAATTGCAGAGTTGGAGCAAAATGGACAAATACCTAGGGGCTATATTAGTGCTTACTCTACCACTGCGACTGTACCAACAGGCATTTATGGTATTGAAGAGTGGAGGGTTGATGATGGAAGTAACGTAAGACTAAGAGAATTATCCTTAAGCTACAGCGTTGGTAAAGTTTCGAAGTTATTGAGTGATTTGTCGGTAAACTTTAGTGGAAGAAACTTAATTGTTTGGACAAATTATATAGGTTATGATCCTGAAGTAAATGCTGGTGGACAAAGTACTTTATTAAGAGGTATTGATTTTGGTGCAGTACCAATTCCAAGAACCTTTAGTTTCGGAATTCAAGCTAAATTTTAATTACTTCTAAACTTATAAATATGAAATCAATAATTAATACAGTAACAACTCTAAGTTTAGGTGCAATTATGGTATTGACATCTTGTACTAAAGAGTATAGCAACCCAAATGCTGCTTCGCAACCCGATGTTTTTGCATCTCCAAAAGGTATAACTGGCGTAGCAGTAAGTTTACAACGAAATTACTCATTAAATGTACATTCATCTATGATGAGTTCTTGTGCATTAAGCACCAACGAAGCTTTAATTGTGAATGTTGGCAATGTTTCTGAAGCACTTTTGTTTAGCGGGGGTGCGTCAGTTGATGGTAATAATGGTTTGTTGGGAACTGTTTGGATAAATAACTGTAAAGTGGTATATGACGCAAATACAGTTATTAATGCTGCAATCAAAAATATTCCAGATGCTGGATATAGAAGTGGTGTAGTTGGATATGCTTCAATATTTAAGGCTTTGGCTTATGGTAATTTATGTATGTATTGGGAAAATGTACCAGATACCATTGGAGCCCCTGTAAGTTCACCCTCAATATTTATTTCACGAACCCAAGGTTATACTAAAGCCGTTGCAACCATCGATAGAGCCCTAGCATTTATAGCTGCTAGTCCAATTTCTACAACGTTTATTTCTGATATACCTTCTGGTGTAGATATAATAAATACATTACAGGCACTAAAAGCTAGATATGCTTTGTATGCTGGCAATATTTCAACAGCAATTGCTGCAGCAAATATTGTAGATATTACTAAAACATCAGTATTGAATTATGATGCATTAAACCCTAATCCAGTATTTATTACTGTTACATCTTCAAATAATGTTTATCAACCTCTAGATTCTACACTTGGTTTGCCGTTAACTCTACGTCCAGCTTTAACAGATGCTAGAATTCCATTTTATACAACCATAGCAACTAGTACACCAAGGTTTAGAATGAATGGCTTTTGGAATGCAAGTACAAGATCTATTCCGCTTTACTTATCTGATGAAATTAGATTAATAAGAGCTGAGTGTTTATTAAGGCAAGCTTCTCCTGATCTTGTTGGAGCTAAAGCAATTATTGATGCAATTTTGCAACAAACTCCAGCAGCTGATCCCTTTGGTGTTGGTGCTAATATAGCATCTGGATATACAGGTATCGTTGATGTAACCAATTTATTAGACGAAGTTTATAGAAACAGATGTATTGAATTATTTATGAGTGCAAATAAATTAGAAGATCTTCGTCGTTTTGGTCGTCCAAATTCCGAAACAAAGCGTAAAAACTTTCCCTATCCTTTTCGTGAAAGAGATAACAATTCTAATACACCCGCAGATCCTGCATTTTAAATAATTGGTATTTTTAAGCCTCCTAAAATTGGGAGGCTTTTTTACTGAATCACCTCAATAATTACTTTATTTACTTTTCGCAACTCAGCTTCAGTAATACAATAGGGCGGCATTATGTAAACTGTATTTCCTAAAGGACGAATATAAACACCTTTCTCAAGTGCAGCAGCAGTTATACTTGCAGAGATATTATTTAGGTATTCATCTTTGCCATTCACAATTTCAAAGGCTATAATTGTTCCTATTGTGCGGATGTTTTTTATTTTGCCTTCATACTTTTTTAACTGTATTGCAAATTGAATGTGCTGTTCACTAATCCATTGTATTTTATCTAAACAATCTTGCTTATTTAATAAATCAAAACTTGCAATGGCAGCACTACAAGCCAATGGATTTGCTGTAAACGAATGGCCATGAAAAAATGTTTTCAATTTATCGTCATTTACAAATGCCTGATAAATTTTATGGCTGCATGCTGTAACGCCTAAAGCCATTGTGCCACCAGTTAAACCTTTGCTTAAACAAATAATGTCAGGCTTCTCATGCATGTATTCACTGGCAAATAGTTTTCCTGTTCTTCCAAAACCAGTCATTACTTCGTCGGCAATGCAAATAATATCATTCAGCTTTGCAATATTTAAAATTTCATTCAGTAATTTGGGTTCATATATATTTATTCCGCCTGCACCTTGTACCAATGGCTCATAAATAAACGCAGCTATTTCGTTTGAATGATTTTGAATGATGGTTTTTATGGAATCAATATTTACAGTTGTAGGAGTATCTATAAAAATAACTTCAAACAACAAATCATGAAATGCCATTGTAAAAACACTTCTATCACTTACACTCATTGCCCCAAAAGTGTCTCCATGATAACTATTATTAAAGGCAAGAATTTTTATTCTTTGGTTGGCTTCTACCTTTAGCCTTTCACTTTTTACCTTCTCTTGGTTCCACCAATATTGTATCGCCATTTTTAATGCAACTTCGGTAGACGTACTTCCGTTGTCACTATAAAAAATTTTTGTAAAATTTTCGGGAAGAATAGTTAATAATTTCTCCGCTAATTCAACTGCTGGCTCATGTGTAAATCCAGCAAAAATCACCTGTTCTAATTGTAAAGCCTGTTGGTATATTTTTTCTGCAATTGAAGGATGTGCATGACCATGTAAATTAACCCACCAACTGCTGATAGCATCTATGTAAATGTTATTTTTATCGTCGTATAATAAACTGCCTTCACCTTTTACAATTGGAATAGGGGGCAGCATATTTTTTTGTTGTGTAAATGGATGCCAGATTACTTGTTTATCTCTTTCGGCTAAACTCATGCAACAAATGTAAATATTACAAACCTTTCAGTTGCTTGTTTTCTAAAGTTTGTGTTCTAATCATCGTTCCATAATCCCATTTTTTACTTAGAGCATTAACCGCCATTGCAATACGCTTGCTTTTTGTTTCGACTGATTTTGCACTGTCAATCCATTTACTGAAATAATTTTGATGACCTTGCGTAAGTGTTTTGAAAAATGTATAAGCAGTAGGTTCATCTTGTAAACATTCTATAAATGCTTCATTCAATTCATAACCTTTTTTATCTTCTTCGATCGATACATTTATGGTTGCTCCTTTTTGTTTGTTGATTTGTTTTCTAAGTTCAGTTTTAAGAGCCATAATAAAATTGCTTTCACCCATTGGTATTAGAGCAATAGCATTTATTTCAACAGCATCTAATTTGCCTTTTACACGAAAACTTTTTTTGTAGTTGGGTTTTATTTGAGCAGCTATTTCGGCTGAAACTTCGATATAAGTCCAACCAGTTTTTTCTCCTTGTTTGGCAAACTTTTGTATAGTAGCAGTAAATTGAACCATTATTAACTATTCGGTATTTTTTTACCTTCTAACAAACTTTTAATTGAATAAGCAATTTTGATAATTTGTATATCGATTGTTTTAACGCTAAAAATATAGGTTAGCCAAGTTTTTTGTTGTGATTCGGTAAGATTATAAAACTGTTTGTATGCTTTGGGTTCGTCTTTTAAGCAATCTATAAATTCTTGTAGAATTTCTAATGATGACTCATCCAAGTACAATTGAATGGTTACAAAATCTCCTGCTTGTTTGCCTATCTTTTTTCTAATTTTAGATTTAACAGGTAAGAATAAATTACCATTTCCCATTGGCATGAGCTTGTATTGCTTCAACTCGAAATCATCAATATTTCCACTTATTTGTACCCAACCAAAAGGGTTGTTTTTGTTTGGTTTTATTTCAGGAATTTCAGCATATACCCAACCTCCTTTGCCAGAAAATTTCTTTAGTAAACATTTTTTATCGACTAATAATTTCATAATTGTGCAATGAATTTCAAATTTCTTTGAATACCAGTGAACTTTCTTCTTTTTAAAGGAGAGTTTTTAAAAACAGCTTTAAAAGTTTCTTCACTCATTTCTTCCCATTGTTTTGTGGTTAAGTTTAAAATTTCAGGAATTGGCGTAAACTGAATTTCATTATTTGGTTTCGAAAATCTGTTCCATGGGCAAACATCCTGGCAAACATCGCAACCAAACATCCAGTTGTCGAATTTGCCTTTCATGTTTTCATCTATCAATGCATCTTTCAATTCAATGGTATAATAACTAATGCATTTGCTGCCATCAATTACCTTGTTGGGTAGTATGGCTTCTGTAGGGCAACTGTCAAGGCATTTAGTACAAGTGCCACAATAATCTTTTGTGTATGGGTTATCATATGCTAATTCAATATCTACAATTAATGTTGCAATAAAGTAAAATGAACCTGCTTGTTTGTTAATTAAATTACCATTTTTACCAATCCATCCTAAGCCACTTTTTACAGCCCATGCTCGTTCTAAAACTGGAGCTGAATCTACAAAACCACGACCATTAATCTCTCCTATTTCTTTACACAATTCTTGTAAAAATTGTTTTAGTTTTTCTCTAATTACTTCATGATAATCTTTTCCATAGGCATATTTAGCAATTTTGGGAGTTTGTTTATTTTGTATTTGCTCTGGATAATAATTCTGCATTAATGTAATTACACTTTTAGCTCCAGGAACCAGTTTTTGCGGATTAGTTCTTAAGTCAAAATGGTTTTCCATATATTGCATAGAGCCATGCATGCTTTTAGAAAGCCATTGTTCAAGCCGTTTTGCATCATCATTTAAAAAGTCGGCTTTTGCAATACCGCAATAGTCGAAACCAAATTGATATGCAATTTTTTTTACAGTTTTTGTATAATCA
Organism: Chitinophagaceae bacterium; assembly: GCA_044348985.1. GTDB lineage: Bacteria > Bacteroidota > Bacteroidia > Chitinophagales > Chitinophagaceae > UBA1930. The sequence continues at coordinate 272,350 of JBIKRV010000001.1, read as the reverse complement.
AAAAAATTATTGATATTAGTTTTTTTTAAGTATTAATCTTTTATTTTTGAATTCAAATTTAAACTTATGAGAAAAATCCTCATTTTGTTATCTACTTGCCTTTGTTCTTTTTTTGTAAATGCACAAGTTAATAGACCAAATGTAAAGTTTGGAACTGTAAAAGAGGCAGATTTTGCTACAAATGTATATAGCATTGATAGCAATGCTCAAGCTGTTGTTTTATACGACTTTGGAGAAGTATCGTACGAAGGTAATAACGCTGGTTATTTTAATGTGGTGTATAAATATCATAAACGTGTACGATTACTTAATAAAAATTCGTTCGATTTAGCAACTATAGAGATTCCATTGTATAAAAGAGGCAATGAAGAGGATAAGTTAGAAAAACTACAGGCTGTAACTTACAATTTGATAGATGGAAAAGTTGCGGCTACTAAAATTGATAAAAGTTCGGTTTTTAAAGACAAAGTAAATAAAACAGCAACCATTCAAAAATTTACTTTCCCCGACGTAAAAGAGGGTTGCATAATAGAGTATCTATATACCTTAAGCTCACCAACGCCTTCTAATATCAGGTCATGGTATTTTCAAGAAAACAACCCTGTGTTGTGGAGTGAGTACATTATTCACGTTCCCAGTATTTATGAGTTTTTATTTTTAAAACAAGGATATCATCCTTTCATTGTCGATTCAACTGGTAATTCTCAGGAGAGCTATACTTTGTTAATTCCGGGAGATAATATTATGGATAGAGCTGAAACTTACAGAGGCAACTTATTAACCTACCACAAAAAATGGGTGTTGCAAGATATTCCAGCTTTAAAAAGAGAAAACTTTACTTCTTCTCTAAGTAATCATATTGCTAAAATTAGTTTTCAATTTTCCTCATTTACACCTCCAGGTGGTGTAATTCGACCAGCTTTAAGTACATGGTTCGAAACTTCTAGAAACCTTTTAAAAAGTGAATATTTTGGTGCAGAAATAGATACTAAAAGTGGCTGGTTGAGAGATGAAGTAAAAATAGTTATTGGTAATGAGAAAAATGAATTGGAACAAGCAAAAAAAATACATGCTCATTTGCGAGACAACTTCATTTGTACGAATTATGATGATTATAGCATGGATCAGCCATTAAAAAAAATATTTCAAGCAAAAAAAGGAAATGTTGCAGAAATAAATTTATTAATGATTGCCATGTTTAAATGTGCTGGTTTAAATGCTAAACCTGTTCTCTTAAGTACAAGAGACAATGGCAAGCCACTAATTGCATATCCAATTTTATCAAAATTTAATTATACCATTTGTCAGCTGTTTATAGGAGAGGAAAATTTTTTGGTAGATGCATCTCAACCTTTATTGGGCTTCGGTAAATTGGTAGAGGATTGTTACAACGACTATGGTAGAGTAATTGATGAGCAATCTCCCATAATTATAAATCTATCAGCCGATTCAGTGAAAGAAAGTAAGCTAACGTCGGTAACAATTATCAATCATGAAAAAGACGGCATGTTGGGTACCGTCAATGCCCAATTAGGATATTTCGAATCATTGAGTACTCGAAAAAAATTGCAAAAAGAAAAACTCTCAGATTTCTTTTTAGAATTAAAAAAATCATTTGGATTTGATATTGAGATGACCAATACCAATATCGACTCTTTAAAAACTTATGAAGAGCCTATTGGTATTAATTACGATATTAAATTTAATATGGATGAGGATTTAATTTATTTCAATCCTATGCTAACAGAGGGGTATAAACAAAATCCCTTCAAAGCTGCTAAAAGATATTATCCTGTAGAAATGCCTTATACTTTTATAGAAACATATATATTAAATATGGAAGTACCTAAAGGATATACTATAGACGAACTGCCAAAGAGTGTTCGTATTAAATTGAATGACAATGAAGGTATGTTTGAATATATAATTGCCAAAGTAGGAGATGGCATTCAGTTAAGAAGTATTCTTAAAATTAATAAAGCCAATTTTAATCTCGATGATTATGATACACTGAGAGATTTTTATGCTCTTTTAGTTAAAAAGCACAGCGAACAAATTGTATTTAAAAAAGTAAAAAAATAACCGATGCTAAAACAAATATTGAGTGTTTTGTTTCTTGTTTTTATTTTAACATCAAATGCACAAAATTATAAAGCTTCTTTAATTCCAGATTCCTTAAAAGAGAATGCAAATGCAGTCAAAAGAATTGAAGAAACCAGAATTATTATTAAAGGAACACATAAGGCAATAATTAAACACAAGTATGCATACACAATACTTAATGAGAGCGGAGACAGGCTTGCTTATTATTCTGGCTACTATGATAAGTTTCGATCTATAAGTGATATTTCAGGAGTTCTTTTTGATGCAGAGGGAAATAAAATAAAGAGTATAAAAAAAAGAGATATTATGGATGTATCTATTAGCGATGGATTTAGTATTGCTACAGATGCAAGAGCAAAACAGTTTTCTTTTTTATATAAAAACTATCCATATACTGTTGAATATGAAGATGAAGTTGAGCTAGATGGAACCTATCAATTTCCTAAGTGGATGCCTGTTCAATATTCTAAAATGGCAGTTGAGTATAGTAGCTTTCAAATTGAAGCCCCTGCCGATTATCAGTTGAGGTATAAACAATTAAATTATTCATCTAAATCTGTGGTTGAAAATAAAAAAGATGTGGTTACTTACTTTTGGGAGATAAAAAATTTAAAGGCTGTAGAAACTGAGATTTGGCAGCCAGAATGGAGAGAAGTTACACCTAATGTTTTAATTGCACCTACTGTTTTTGAATATGCTGGTTACAAAGGTTCTATGGCAACATGGAAGGATCTTGGCCTTTTTCAAAAAGCTTTGAATGTTGGGAAAGATGAATTGCCTGCTAACATTAAACAAAATGTTCACCAATTAACAGATCATCTAAACACAACGCAAGAAAAAGTAAATACCTTGTATGAGTTTGTACAGAAAAATACTCGTTATATAAGTATTCAATTAGGTATTGGTGGATTAATGCCTTTTGAAGCAAAGTTTGTTGCTGAAAAAAAATATGGCGATTGTAAAGCATTAAGTAATTATATGGTTAGCTTATTAAAGGAAGCAGGAATCAAAGGATATTATACATGGGTTGCTGCAGGAGAAGATGAAGCTAAAAATGTAGTTGAAGATTTTCCGGGAGATTATTTTAATCATATTATCACTTGTGTGCCCAACGGAAAAGACACCATTTGGTTAGAATGTACAAGCCAAACAAAAAGTCCAGGATATATGGGGTCATTTACTGGTAATAGAAAAGCTTTGATGATTGGTGATGATGGTGGTTATTTAATTAATACGCCAATTTATTCCCCAAAAGACAATGCTCAAAATAGAAGGGTAGATGCTTATATTGATAAAGATGGAACATTGATTGCAAATGTTAAAACAGTTTTTTCTGGCATTCAGCAAGAATTGCAACATGATCTTATGTACACTTTTACAGAATATCAACGTAAAAAATATTTGAATAATTACATTAGTTTACCAACTTACGTGGTAGAAAAAAATGACTACAAAGAAGTGAAAGGTGCAGTACCTGTTATTGAAGAAAACTTGAAAATAGTTTCAGCCAATTATGCCAATGTAACTTCTAAACGCTTATTTGTAACGCCAAACCTTTTTAATAGAGGTAGTAAATTAACGAATGTTAAACCAAGAAAATTTGATATTGAATACGACTTTTCTTTTATAGATGTTGATACAATTTATATTAAAATCCCCGATGGCTATGAGCCAGAAGCTATGCCTAAAAACGTAGATATCAACAATAAGTTTGGCAGTTACAGTATTCATTTTTCTGTAACAGTAACAAGTATAGAAATGATTAGACGTTATACAAGAAATGAAGCAAAATATCCAGCCTCAGATTATACTGATTTAGTAAAATTTTACGACGAAATGTTTAAAGCTGATAGAAGCAGAATTGTTATGCTAAAAAAAGAGTAGCAACTACTTTTCTTCCAAATGTAATTTGTGAAAAAAACGGTGTGCTATAGGAGCCAAAACCAAACTGATATTGGTAATAAAAGCAACACCACTAAACAAGGCATAAAAACTACTGAATAATTTTCCTGCAGTATTTTTTATTTCAACAACGGGCCCCATACCACTTAAAATCATCGATGCATTGTGCAGGCTATCTAGCCAGCCAATTTTGGCTAAATAATGATAGCCTGCAATGCCAATCGATAAACAAACAATCAGCACACCAATTGTAAAAAAAATATTGGTGAGTAAGCGTTTTTGATAAACTGCTTTACTGGCAAGAGGTTGTTTTTTATGTTCGTACATAAAGGTTACCAATTAATATCGAAACCAAATGTTCCAATAATTTCTAAATAACCAAAATTGTGTCTCACTCTATTGCCTTTTAAAGTTTCGGTGTTGGCCAGTGCATTTAAGTATTGTACAAATCCTGTTTTACCGGTAAACTCTAAAAAGATTTTTTTAAATGGATAAAACCGTACACCAGTTTCTGCACTAATATTATAACCAGCAATGTGAAACATATTATTCAGTTGATTGCCTCTCCATGTAAAGTCGGTTCTTGGAATATTTATGCCAGCACCAGCTTTCCAAACCCAAGTTAATAAATTTCGTTCACCATTTTTAGTGGGTAGTAACTTATGTTGTTGAACATAATTAATGTGTAATAAATTACCACCATCGGTATGCTCAAGATGTAAAAATGTTTTTGGGTTTAAAACGCTATCTCCATTTACTGCAACTCCATCAATGGTGCCTGTAACTCTAACTTTTTGGCCATCGGTTACAATATATTTTATATGATCGAAATTTATTTCTAGAGCTTTTGTTTTGCTTTTATTGAGGTAAAAACCAATTCTATAGTTGTATTGAGGTATTGAAATTTGAGCAGGTTTTTTAGTAATTGCATCAAAATCAGGAGCATCATGAGCTACAGCATTGTGAATAGTGAAATTATCGCCATTGCTCATTTTAAAATGAATATTGCTTTTGGTGTACCAGTCTCTATTGTAACCCCATTGCAAATACATGCTTTTAAAAAAAGGCTCTTTTGATTTCTTTTTTTGAGCAAATAAATTAGTGCAACAATTTAATATTAGCAATGGTATAACTATCTTTTTCATCGTTGCAAAGCTATATTAAACTTTTTTATTTGCACGAACTTGTTAACTCTGCATCAACAGTTTCTTTAAAAGCAGTATAAATTTCTTTTTTTGCATCTGATCTATAATCTTTTGGAAAAATAATACTGGCATACCCTCTGCATAAATCGATGATTGGCCAAATACCTGCAAAGTTTGGGCAACCAATAATAGTTGCTTTTTCTTCCGTCGTTTTTTCCATAATACAACCACCCAAACCAAAACTAAAATTTTCTGAACCTTTTGGAGAAGAAACAATCATGTTGGCTGGTACCTGAATTTTTTTAAGCTCTTCGATGGCTGTTGCACTTAAAATTTGTTTACCATTAAATATTCCATTATTCAATAGCATCGATAAAAAATTCAGGTAATCGTTTGCAGTACTCAATGCACCACCAGCTGGATTTACACAACGATTATTTTCTGGTGAAAAGGTGGTGCTTTTCATACCTAGCGGACGAATAATTCTTTGCATAATCATTTGCTCAAAATTTTTTTTGGTAACAATTTCTACGACCCTAGCAGCAATATTAATTCCAATGCCGCCGTACCAAAAATCCGTTCCTGCATTGGCTCGTATTTCTTTTTTAGCATAATCGTTTACTAGTAATTCTAATGACTCAAATTTGCCAGCATCTTCAATGTTTTTTTTATTTTCAATACCCGTTAAATCGCTCAAGCAATGTCTAATGGTAATGTACTTTTTTCCATAAGTTGCATAAATAGGTAAGTAATCAGCAATCTTAGCATCTAATGTAAGTTTGCCTTCATCAATTACTTGTAATATCAATGCAGTGGTTAACCACCTGCTGCTGCCACCAATGGGTGTTTGGGTTTTTTCATCAAAGTTGTCGCTGAGTTTTTTCTTATAAACTACTTTTCCATCTTTATAAACCATTGCAACAGCATCGTTACCCAATGCTTTTTTATATTGTTCAAACTTACTGTCAATTTCCTTGCTTTGTAATTGAGCATTGCTATTATAGCGTGTAAAAAAGGCAAATGAGGCAATCAATAAATATTTTAAACGCATACTATCTATTTTAAGAAAACAATAATAATTAAACTTGTTTGTATAAATAATAAAAAGAAGTTAAAAGCCCAATGCTACATCCATTCTCTTTTTTAAATCAGCACTTTTTTCTTGGCGGCCTTTATAATTTAAATTCAAAGTCATAAGAAAAGCACAGTAGTTTCTTTTGTTATCAACCAATGGAACACTACCAAATAAACCAGGACTGCTTACTGCTTTTGTAACACCATTTTCTTCTTCATCTACCCATTCGCCATAGCCATAATTGGTATCTCTTTTTTGTGCAGGACTTGATTTTATTTCAGCATCCTTAGTTCTGCTTTTTTGCATTTCTGCAATAGATTGTTTACTCAAAATTCTTTTACCATTAAACAGGCCTTTGTTTAAAATCATGACTAAAAAGTTCATGTAATCTTTTGTAGTGCTGTATGCACCACCTGCTGCTAAAGGAACCTCTTTCTTACCAAAATCTGTGTTCTGCATATTTAATGGACGTGCAATTCTTTCAGCAAATAATGTTTCAAAATTTTTGCTACTAATCTTTTCAATGATGGCGGCACAAATTTGTAAACCGGCATTACCATAATGAAAAGTTTTGCCTGGCGTGCCTTCCATTTTTTGTGTTGCTAAAAAATCCATTGCAGCATTCATAGTTTTAAAAGAACTCATTTCTTTTATGCCTTCCTTCAGTTCTGGCTGATAGATGCCTGTTAAATGACTTAAACAATGCCACACTTTAATAGCTCCTTTACCATGTTGAGTAAATACAGGTAAATACTTGCCAATGCTGTCTTCTGTGTTTAGCTTCCCTTCATCTACAAAAGTCATTACTAGAGCGGCGGTTAACCATTTACTGCAACTGGCAATTCTAACTTTTGTATCAGGTGTAAAGTCATCTTGATTAACTGAAATACCTTTTCTTTTGGCTATAAATTTTCCAATTCTTTTTTGTCGTTTACTTAAATTGTTTTCATCGTTTTCATAAACCATTTTTCCATCTTTATAAATCATTAGTACAGCCCTACCTCCCAAATCTTTCAAATTTTCTTCCATCCAGTCTTCTACTTTATCAAAATTGTATTGGCTGTAACTAACCTGAAACAATAGCATGAAACCCAATAATAATGTGCCTTTCAGGCAGTTTTGTTTAAATTTTAATGACATCATTTCTTGTTTATGATTATGGACATTTTTTTGCGTTGTGAAAAGAAAGAATTTTGATACAAGCTGAAGAACAAATATCAACTTTCTTTTAGCCTGTACTGAGCGTAGCCGGAGTATCGCACCCTTCAACTTTTAGCAATTCTATTGAACAGAATTGTACTAAAAAGTTTAATCAACCAGATGCACAAAGTACAGAACCCTGAAATGTGCGACGCCAGTAAAGCTACATTGAAATACTTCAGCTGATAACATAAAAATACTACAACTATGAACTTAAACAATTATACCATCAAAGCACAGGAAACCATTCAGGCTGCTCAACAAGTAGCTTTTAATAATGGCAATCCCAACATTGAAACCAATCACTTGTTAAAAGCATTGTTGAAAGACGATGATAGTGCAATTGATTATTTATTAAAAAAGAACAACGTAAATGTTGCTTTCGTTGAAACAAAAATCGACGAAACAATCAATCGTTTACCTAAAAATTCAGGAACAGAACCTGCCCAAAATATGGGTCGAGATTTAAACAATGCGTTATTAAAAGCAAATGCTAGTTTAAAACAATTTGGCGATGAGTTTGTGAGCGTTGAACATTTGGTAATTGGTTTATTATCTGTTAACGATGATACTTCTAAAACCTTGAAAGATGCAGGTTTAACAGAGAAAGGATTAATTGCAGCTATAAAAGATTTGCGTAAAGGAAGTACTGTTAATTCGGCTACTCAAAGTCAGCAATACAATGCATTACAGAAGTATGCCAACAACTTAAATGAACGTGCAAGAAGTGGAAAATTAGATCCTGTAATTGGTAGAGATGAAGAAATCAGAAGAACGCTTCATATACTTACACGTCGTTCAAAAAATAATCCCATTTTAGTAGGTGAACCAGGCGTTGGTAAAACTGCTATTGCAGAAGGTTTGGCCATGCGTATTGTAAATGGCGATGTGCCGGAAAACCTAAAAAGCAAAGTCATTTATGCTTTGGACATGGGCTTGCTGATTGCTGGTGCAAAGTATAAAGGCGAATTTGAAGAGCGTTTAAAAGCTGTAGTAAAAGAAGTACAAAGTAGCGAAGGTGAGATCATTTTATTTATTGATGAAATACATACTTTAATTGGTGCAGGTGGTGGAGAAGGTGCAATGGATGCAGCCAATATTTTAAAACCTGCATTGGCTCGTGGTGAGTTAAGAGCAATTGGTGCAACTACACTAAATGAGTACCAAAAATATTTTGAGAAAGACAAAGCTTTAGAAAGAAGATTTCAAAAAGTAATCGTCGATGAACCAAGTGTTGAAGATGCTGTATCAATTCTTCGTGGTATAAAAGATAAGTACGAAACACACCATCATGTGCGTATTAAAGATGAAGCCATTATTGCTGCAGTTGAATTATCTCACAGGTATGTTACCGATCGTTTTTTACCTGACAAAGCAATTGATTTAATTGATGAAAGTGCTGCCAGGCTTAGGCTTGAGATGAACAGTATGCCGGAAGAATTGGATAAACTGGAAAGGCAGATTCGTCAGTTAGAAATTGAAAGAGAAGCTATTAAACGTGAGAATGATGATGATAAACTGAAAGAGCTTTCTCAGGATATTTCATTGCTTTCTGTAGAACGGGATACACTCAAAGCTAAGTGGAAACAAGAGAAAGAAGTGGTTGAAAAAATTCAAAACGCTAAAGCAACTATTGAACAATTTAAAACGGATGCTGAACGTGCTGAACGTGATGGTGACTTTGGTAAGGTTGCTGAAATACGTTATGGTAAAATAAAAGAACAGGAAAAAATTATTGCTGCACTAAGTGTTGAGTTAGAAGAACAAAGTGAAAAACGTTTGTTGAAAGAAGAGGTTGACGCAGAGGATATTGCAGAAGCTGTAGCAAAATCTACAGGCATTCCAGTAAGTAAAATGCTGCAGAGTGAAAGAGAAAAATTATTGTTATTAGAAGACGAATTGCACAAACGTGTTATTGGCCAAGAAGAAGCTATTACAGCAGTAGCTGATGCTATTAGAAGGAGCAGAGCTGGATTACAAGATCCTAAAAAACCAATTGGTAGTTTTATTTTCTTGGGTACAACTGGTGTTGGCAAAACTGAGTTGGCAAAAGCTTTAGCGGAATATTTATTTGATGATGAAAGTATGATGACGAGAATTGATATGAGTGAATACCAAGAGAAGCACACAGTATCTCGTTTGGTGGGTGCTCCTCCAGGTTATGTTGGTTATGATGAAGGTGGTCAGTTAACAGAAGCAGTTCGTCGTAAACCTTACAGTGTGGTTTTGTTAGATGAAATTGAAAAAGCAAATCCCGATGTTTGGAATATTTTATTACAAGTGTTGGATGATGGCAGATTGACTGATAATAAGGGTCGTGTGGTGAATTTTAAAAATACCATTATCATAATGACCAGCAATATTGGTAGCCACATTATTCAGGAAGCATTTGAAACGGTTACTGAAAGCAATGTTGATGTAACTACAGAGAAAGCAAAAGTTGAAGTAATGCAGTTGTTAAGACAAACTATTCGTCCTGAGTTTTTAAATCGGGTAGATGAAATCATCATGTTCCAACCATTGTTAAAGAAGCAAATAGCTTCTATTATCGATATTCAATTGGATGGATTGAAAAAGTTGGTTGCAACAAATGGTATTCAGCTTGTTTTTAGTGATTATGTAATTGAGTTTTTAAGCGAAAATGGCTACGATCCACAATTTGGTGCAAGACCCTTGAAGCGTTTAATTCAAAAAGAAATTGTAAACGGTTTGAGCAAGAAAATTTTGGCTGGCAACATCGATAAAACAAAACCTGTTCTTGTAGATGTGTTTGATGGAGTGGTAGTATTTAGGAATGAACTATTTTAAATAAAAGATTCCTTACGTAAAAAAAGAAATTTTTTATTAGCGTCTTTTTATTTTTTGTGTATTCTTATGTTTGTATAAAATATTGAAAAACAATTAATTACACTTTTTTTTTACAAATGCTTATTCAATTTAAATGATGTTTATTAGCCGAATATTAGCAGCGATAACAAAAAACACTATGTTTGCCTTAATCAATTTCTTTAAAATTTGAGAAATGGCATGTTTGTAATGCCTTGTTAATCTAAAAAAGTAGCATAATTATGGCTTTCGGAAAAGAAGTCCCAGAAGTAATAGAAACAAAAGACGTATTTGTAGGCGATAAAAAAGCTCCTGTAACACTAATGCAGTTTGGTGAATATGAAAATGAAGAATGTGCAAAGGTGAATGAAGTAGTAAAGAAAATTGTACAAGAATACGAAGGCAAAGTTCGATTTAATTTTCGCCATTTCCCCTTAACCAAAATTCATCAACGTAGCCAAAAAGCCGCTGAGGCCGCTATTTCTGCTGCTCAGGATGGAAAATTTTGGGAAATGCACAATGCTCTGTTTGAAAACAGAAGAAACCTAGGTACCACCACACTAAAATTGCATGCAAAAGATGCTGGCGTAAATCGTAAGCAAATGCTGGAAGAATTGGTAAACAGCACTTATGGTCAAAATGTGCATGATGATATTGCTTATGGCAAAAAGTTAGGTGTTACAGAAATACCCACATTTTTCATCAATGGCGAAAAATATTCAGGCAAACTTACTTTTGAAGGGCTAAGTAAGGAAATAGAGGAGGCTCTTAAAAAAGTGAAACCCAAAAAGGCAGCTAAATAATTAATGGCGAGTCTTAGAAAAACGATATAGAATCTGATAATTAATAATAAAAAGTCTTACACCAATTTGCAAGACTTTTTTATTTGTGAAATGAGTTTATAAATAATCATTTCACAAATACAGCACTGCTTGGATTAAATGTAATCAACTCTTTTAGTTCATCGTCTTTCACCAAGAATACCCTGAACCAAACTTTTACTTTTTTACCTGAAACAGTGGTTGGTAATTCTGTAGCAGGGATAAAAATTTCAAAATCTTTTTTGCTTTTATTTAAATTGAAACTCTGTCCGGCAGGTAATATTACTTTTTTTAGGCTACCGGCATTGTTATTGATATTGTAGCTTTTACTGGTGGTAGGAATGAATCTATCTTCTTCATCCAGCACAAAGCTTACATAATACAAGTTGGCTTCTTTGCCTGCACAACTGATAGAGAAAGAAGGGTAAATGCTTAATCCATTTTTGCTGTTGTTATTTTCAACCATGGTAGCTCCTAAGTTCGAAATAGCTACTCTTGGAACTTCATTGGTTCTTTCTCCTTTAGGATATAAAGCTGCTACCAAAGCTTTATCACCTTCCGATAATTCATAGTTCCAGCCAACTGCATAACCATCTTGTGTATCCCAACGAGAAATAGGGTAGTGCATAACAGATTTTGCGTCGTACTTAGTACCATTGGTATAACTCATATTGTACTTTTGAAACAATTGACCATCTACCATATTTTTATCCCAGCCTTGTGTAAGTTTTAAACGGGCATATACAATTTCTTTATTCCATTTAATACCCGATGCTGGACTCATGTGTTCGTGCATTAAACCAATGGCATGGCCAAACTCATGCAATACAGTTCCTTTTAAAGATTTGTCAGTTACTAAATTGGTGGTATCAAAGTGCATGGTAAACTCGTTGGCGTCTCTCATTAAACATCTAATGCCCAAGCCCATTGTAACGTGTCCATAATTGCCTTTTGTATCACCTAAATAAACACGTATCTGAGCATTGCCACTTTCAACAAAGTTGAGTTTTATATTGCCATATTTTTCCCACTCTTTAGCATAGCTTTTTACTTTTTCTTTCAATTCAGGGCTACCACTGAGTAACCTAACATTCAGCGTTTTTCCATTATCCCATAAAAAACTATTGTCTGCTAGTCCACGACTTGGTCTAGTAGTATCCAACGCAAAACTGTTACTAGGATCCGGAGTGCCACAACCAACAAAATTTGTTTTTTGAGTGGCTGGTTTAGCAGGTGTTTTTACTTTTACCTGTGCCTGTGTGGTTTGTATTGCAAATAAACCAATTGTAGCAAACAAAAGATAGGAATGCTTGGGTTTCATTATTATAAGTTTTAAGTTGTTGTAAAGTAAATGTATGAATATTGATATTACAATACCCAATTCATGGTATTTGAGAATGCATTAAAACATCCACAGTAAGATTGGCTTTTTAGAATTTGCTATATGCATAGATAACCCTTTTAAAAAAGTATAAGAAACCATCGGGCAGCCTAAACTATTGCAAATAAGGTAATCAACTTCTTCGTTTGGTACACAATCATAAGCATGCAAAACAATAAAGCGTTCATACGCATTGTTATTGGTGCTATCTAATCCATGCAGTTTAAATGCATTTCCAAAACGGCCTTTATATTTTTTGCCCACTCGATATTTTCCTATTGCACTGCAGCCACATTCAGGTGTGTTCGAAAATTGAGCATTGCGTAAATAAATATTATTGCAGCTGCCGTGTGCAACCAAGCCTTTTAATACAATGCTATCTTTGTCCAAATCATATACAAAAAATCTGTTTTTGTTGCTTGGCAAACTCATATCTACCAAGAAACAAATTTTATCGTTGTATTTTTTTTGTTCAATAAATAGCTTCGCCGAAATTGCTCTTATTTGAAGCTTATTTAAGTAAGTATTATTCGTAAAATTTTCTATAGTTATTGATGAATTGTTTTGTTTTATAAGTGTTGGAACTGTATAATAAATGGTAGTAGCACATACACAAAAAAGTATTATTGCGAATAGCCATTTTCTCATGCTACTAAAGATTCAGCATACAACTTTTTCCATAAAAAAAGCTATCCAAAAAGTGGATAGCTTTTTAATACTTTTATTTTGGGCATTTACCCTGCAATACTTGTTACCATTACTTTATTGCTAACCATATTTTGTACAGTTTCTACAACAGCTTGTGCATCGTAACCACATTCTCTATGCAATTCTTTTAATGTACCATGCTCTACCAATCTATCAGGAATGCCCAACATTTTTACTTGTGCAGTATAATTATGGGCTGCCATAAATTCTAATACAGCACTACCAAAACCACCAATAATAGTTCCATCTTCTATGGTAATTACTTTGTTGTATTTGCTAAACACTTCATGCAACATTGCTTCATCAATTGGTTTCACAAAACGCATGTCGTAATGTGCAGGATTAATACCAGCAGTTCTCAACTCACGTATTGCAGCTTGTGCAAAATTGCCTGTATGACCTAAAGATAAAATGGCAATTTCTTCTCCATCTTTTAATTTACGTCCTTTGCCAATTTCAATTGCTTCAAATGAAGTTTTCCATTCTGGCATTACACCCTCACCTCTTGGATAACGAATTACAAAAGGGTATTTGGTACTTTCTAATTGAGAAGTGTACATTAAATTTCTCAACTCCTGTTCATTCATTGGAGCAGAGACAATCATATTTGGAATACAACGGAAATATGGAATATCATAACAACCATGATGTGTTGGTCCATCATCACCTACCAAACCTGCTCTGTCTAAACAAAGTGTTACAGGCAATTTTTGTATAGCAATATCATGCACCACTTGATCATACGCTCTTTGCATGAATGATGAATAAATGTTGCAAAACACACGCATGCCTTGAGTAGCTAAACCTGCACTTAATGTTGCTGCATGTTGCTCACAAATGCCCACATCAAAAGCTCGGTGTGGCATTTTTTCCATCATAAATTTTAAGGATGAGCCACTTGGCATTGCTGGAGTAACACCCATTATTTTATCGTTCATTTCAGCCAGCTCAATAATGGTATGCCCAAAAACATCTTGATATTTTGGTGGTTGTGGTGTTGCTGGAACTTTCTTGTAAATTTCGCCTGTTACTTTATCAAATAATCCTGGAGCATGCCATTTGGTTTGATCTTTTTCGGCCAATGCATAACCTTTTCCTTTTACTGTTACAATGTGCAACAATTTAGGGCCAGGAATTTTTTTCAAATCTTTCAATGTATCTACCAACTTGGTAATATTGTGTCCATCAATTGGACCAAAATACCTGAAGTTCAAAGCTTCGAACAAGTTACTGCTTTTGCTTACCATTCCTTTTACACTTGCTTCTAGTTTAGAAGCCATTTCACGGGTAAAAGTCTTGCCAACAGGCAGTTTGCCCATTAATTTCCAAACATCGTCTCTTACTTTATTATAAGTTGGGCTGGTAGTTATATCGGTTAAATATTCTTTTAAAGCTCCAACGTTGGGGTCAATGCCAATACCATTATCATTCAAAATAACCAACATGTCAGCATCGGCAACACCAGCATGATTCATTGCTTCAAAAGCCATACCTGCAGTCATGCTACCATCGCCAATAACGGCAACACTTTTTCGGTCTTCACCTTTGTATTTTGCAGCCATTGCCATACCCAATGCAGCAGAAATAGAAGTTGATGAATGTCCAACACCAAATGTGTCGTATTCACTTTCACTACGTTTTGGAAAGCCACTTAAACCTTTATACTTTCTGTTGGTTGCAAAGTTGTCACGGCGACCCGTTAATATTTTGTGTCCATAAGCTTGATGACCAACATCCCAAACCAATTGGTCGTAAGGTGTATTGTATATATAATGTAAAGCAACAGTTAATTCAACAACGCCTAAGCTAGCTGCAAAATGTCCACCATGTACACTTACTACATCTATAATATATTGACGCAATTCGTCACAAACCCGATGCAATTGTTCTTTGGTAAGCTTCTTTAAGTCGATTGGACTGTCTATAGTTTTCAGCAATTTACCGGGAGTAATCTCCATGCATGTAAAATTTTGTTTTGTAAAAATAGCATTTTACCTGAGGTTAATGCTCTAATTTATTAACTTAACGCTTAGAATTGGGGATTGTTTAGCGTTCATTAACCGTTATTGTACCAAATACCCATGTAATTTACCATTAATCACATAGAAAGCTGTTTACCACAGTTAAGAATTTTATTTTTACTGCTTATGAAAGATAATAAGGCCAAATATTGGATTTGTCAGTTAGGGGGCTGGTTTTTTTATGCACTAACCATGTTATTTTTTGCTTACTGGTTCGATAAAACAGTAAGCCCAATGTTTTGGAAAAGAATATTTCTATTTATTTCTTTGGGGTTAATTTTTACCCACTTATTGCGTTTTTCATTACATCAGTTTAAACTATTACCTCCATTAAAAGGCAATATGTGGTTCATGTTTTTTGTATTAATCATTCTTACGTGTGTTTGTTACAGCTTAAGCAGTAGTGTAATTATTCAATGGTTGGGTTGGTTTGATGCTGCACTAAAAGGAAATGTACAAAAAAGATTTGTGTACAATTTATTTGTCGATTCACCCATCATTTTTGTGTGGACTTCTATCTACTATATATGGCACTATGTTGAAAATGCAAGAAAAACGGAAGTGGATAATGTAAAGTTGGGAAGTTTAGTAAAAGAGTTAGAACTTAAAACCATTAAATCACACATCAATCCGCATTTTATTTTTAATGCATTAAATAGCATTCGGGCATTGGTAGATGAAAATCCTGAACGTGCAAGAACTGCAATTACCGAGTTGAGTAATATCTTAAGAAGCAGTATGCAAACTGAAAAAGCAGAAACCACATCTTTAGAAAGAGAGCTGAGTATTGTAAAAGATTATTTGGCTTTAGAGCACATTCGTTTTGAAGACAGATTACAAATTGAGTATGATATTGATGAAGATACTTTAGACCAACCCGTACCACCTATGATGTTGCAAACATTGGTTGAAAATGCAATTAAACACGGCATTAGCAAACAAAAAGAAGGTGGATTGGTTAAAGTGATTTCTGATTTTAATGGCGATCATCACGAACTAATTGTGCAAAATTCTGGCAAATTAAATGGTACATACAATAGCGATGGTTTTGGTATTGCAAGCACCGAAAACCGATTGTTGTTGCTATTTGGTAAAAAAGCAAGTTTTGCATTAAGAGATATTAGTGGCAATATGGTTGAAGCGAAAGTGATTATGCCAGTTTCAATTTAAGCGATTGTTATTCTTATATATTATAACCCATAAACAAGAGAGATATGCCTATTAAAACAATTATCATTGATGATGAACGATTGGCAAGAAATGAATTAAAAAAACTATTGCAGGAGTATGGCGATATTGAAGTAATTGATGAAGCATCGAATGTAGATGAAGGCATTGAAAAAATTGAATTGCTTTCTCCTGAATTGATTTTTTTAGACATTCAAATGCCAGGCAAAACTGGATTTGATTTATTGGCTGAAGTTGAAAAAGCACCACGAGTAATTTTTACCACTGCTTACGATGAATACGCCATCAAAGCATTTGAAGTAAATGCATTGGATTATTTAATGAAGCCTGTTGAACCCAAGCGTTTAAGTGATGCTATACAAAAATTGCAATACGAAATTCAAAAAGAAAATGCTGGCAATGCCAATAACCGTGGGCCTTTAACAGAAGAAGACCAGGTGTTTGTAAAAGATGGTGAACGTTGTTGGTTTGTGAAATTGCATGAAATTCGTTTGTTTGAAAGTGTTGGCAATTATGCCAAAGTTTTCTTTGCCAACAACAAGCCATTAATCTTAAAATCGTTGAATGCGTTAGAAGAAAGATTAGATGAAAGAACTTTTTTCAGAGCCAACAGAAAACATATCATCAACTTACGATGGATAGAAAAAATTGAACCCTATTTTAATGGAGGTTTATTGGTTGAATTAAAAGGAGGCGAAAAAATAGAAGTAAGCCGCCGACAAACTGTGAAGTTTAAAGAAATGATGAGTTTATAAATAAAGTGCCACATACCAATAGGATGTGGCACTTTCATTTTTATAAAACTTATTGATAATCTAATTATCTCAAGATAGTAACTACACCAGTATATGGTTTTCTGCCACTGCCTGGTTGAATAAAATAGTAATAAGAGCCAACTGGTAAAGGCTTGCCGTTTAATGTACCATCCCATGCTTTAATGTATCCAGTACTTTCAAAAACCAATTGTCCGTTACGACTGTACACAAATAATTTTGCATTTGGATAAGATTCTAAATATGGTATTACCCAAGTATCGTTTATTCTATCACCATTTGGGCTAAATGCATTTGGTATAATTAAACTTTTTAGTACTTGAATACTTACAGAATCACTCGAACTACAATTGTTGCTTTGTGTAGCAGTAATTGTATAAGTAATATTATCTGTTGGAGATGCAGTTGGTTGCAAAATTAAATTGTTGTTTAAAGCAATATTGGGCAACCATAAAAAAGACAAGTTACTATTACCACTTACAATAGCATTTAGCTGCACTTGCCCACCTTCTAAAATTACTTTGTTGTTGCCTGCATTTATATATGGAGTATCTAAAATGTTTATTTGTTGGCTTGCTGTATCGCTGCAACCCAATGCAGTAGTAAATTCGTATAAAATTGTATAGTTATTATTGCTTGTTACAAGTTTAGGATTGTATAAGCCCATGTTGTTAACTAAACCTGCACCTGTGTATTTGCCTACACCTAGTGCATTGTTTATTTCAGTTGCATTAGTAATAAAAAATGGATTGGTATTTTGGCATACAGCATTTATAGGTGTAAAAACTACTTTTGGTTGAGCTTTTAAAACAATAAATGTATCTAGCGTATTAACACAATTAATGCCACTTTGTACTTTTAATTGTACAGGTATTTGCTGGGTAGCTGGTGTGCCAAAACTGGTAAACTTTTTTAAGTAAATACTACCAGCAGCTGGATTGTTTACAACAACACTATCAGTACCATTAAACAACCAACGTAATTTGGTAAGGCTACCAAAATTTACATAACTGTTATCTATAAAACGGCTGGTATCGCCACTACAAAAGCTTTGTTGTGCAAGAGTAATGGCAGCTTTTGGTATAGCACCATTAACTGTAAAGCTTTTGGTTAAAGTATCGCTGCAATTATTATTGGTGGTTACAATTAATTGTACCAGATAGTTTGAAGCCTGTGTATATTGGTGTGTGCCATTTTGTGTATTGGAAGTATTTGGGTTTAGAATATTGGAATTAGCATCGCCAAAATTCCATTGCCAATGGGTAATTGTATTACCCGTAATGCTTGTGCTACTATCGGTAAAAATACTTTTATCTAAAACACAGTTTTGTGGGGTTGCAAACTGTGCTGTTGGTTTTGGGTATATGGTGATTGTTTTACTTATTGTATCACTTAAGCAACCATCATTGGTTTTAATAATTTGCTTAATGGTGTAATTACCTGCAATAGTAAAGTTATAAAACTGATTACCTGTTAAAGCATTAACAATACTATCTCCATTACTAATGTAATATTTCCATAAGTTGGTATTGCTGTTATAAGCAATACTGCTATCTTTTAATGCAACTGTAATATTATTGCAATAGGGTGCTATAATACCAAACTTAGCAACTGCTTTTTTATTAACAGCAATAGTAGTAGTAGCTGTATCACTTGTGCAGCCAAGGTTGTCTTTGGCAAATAATTTGATATTATAGATACCTGTATCGTTGTACAAATAATTAAAATTACTTTGCTGGTTAATAAAGCTCCCATTGCCTAAACTCCATACAATGGTATTAATAGGTGCATTATTAAGTGGAGTAATGTTACTGGTAAATTGTACCGAATCTATAATGCAGCCATTGGTAATAGCATTAAAATTTACCAATGGTTTTTTATTAAGGTGTAACCACTTTTCAACTTTTAAAGTATCGGTGCTGCCTTGCTTTACAATGCTAAACTTTACCAAAAAGCTATCGGCTAATGCAGGGTTAAAAGTATGTGTTACAACACTATCTGTACTGCTTGTACCATCACCCAAACTCCACTTTTTTATCGTTATGCCTTTTAGATTACTATTGAATGATAAGGTATATGAATAACAGGCTGTAGAAGCTGTTATTATAGATAAATATGGGATAGAAGAATTTATGCTGTTATAAAAGTGGGGTAGTGTGCCGTTGCTTGCTCCAATTGAAACAGCATAATCTTGAAAATTACAATTAATTCCACTATCATTTGGATTGTGAATTACACCTAAACTAAACCCTGAACGTCCAACATAAATTTTATTATCGGGTGCCGTTGATTTGTCTCTGAATTCGCCAGATTGAATAAAAGGATAAGTAATTATTATTGTTGCACTATTTGCAATTGATAAGCTATCATATTGTAGTACAGAAAATTGACATAATTGATGACCAGAGTTATTTGTAAGTGAAGCATAAATTCTCTTTGAATCAGGCGAAAAAACAAACCCGTTTAAAGTGCCTATTTGTGGGAATTTAATAGGATTGGATATAATGCCATTTTGATTGTCGAATTGGAACACTTCAGCATTATATATGAGGGTGCTATTAGTTAATGGTACACTTCTAATAAGATATTTGCCATCAGGAGATCCGCATAGCATTCCATATTGAGTTTCACTGTTAGGGAACTCACCTAGAAATTGTCCAACTGTTGACTCAACAGGGGTGAGAGAAAGACCAGAAATCGATAATTTAAATGCACAAATACTCGGTGAAAATCTTGGGCTTGTAATTATCCAAAAATCAGTATTATTTTGATGTGTTATAGCAGTAATTCTTCTACTGTAGCTGTTAGCAAATTTTATATTTTTTGTTATTACCTCTCCTAATCCATTATTTTTATTCATGTTAATAATACTGTAATAATAGCCTGTATCACTTAATGGGAAAGATGAATTATTACAATTATTATCAGTGAGAATGTGAAATATATAATACAAACTATCATTACCAGGCATTGGTAATGAAATCGTAGTTTGATAAGAGCATAGATTTGATTTTAAGCCTGAACCGTTAGTCATTATTTGGTGATTCTTGTTCCAAACTGTTAAACCATTACTGTAAAATAAGAGATTACCATTTTCGTCACTCATTACTGTTGAGCTTGGGGAGTTTGTTATTTGTCCACTATTTAAAGGAATCACATTTCCATTTTCAAACTTAAGACCATTGTTGTTACTAAAATACCAGTTCTTGTTTCGTTGTCCATACATACTAACAGATGTTAATAACAAATATAATATGCTAAAAATCACTACTTTAAAATAATTTATATAGTCAAGCTTACAATTCATGTGATGTGAACTTTACATTAAATATAAAAAAAAGTATCTAAAAAGTTGCATAAAAAAAAAAATAATGTGTAAATTGGTGTATTGTTAACCAAAATCAAATTTTATGCGAACACAATTTTTTAAAAAGAATTTCTTAATTGCATTTTTTGTTGCAATTAGCTTTTGTTCAAATGCTGCTGATTATTTACAAATTAGGTTCAGCAGCTTTGCAAAAATACCATCGGCTACGCTAGATCATGGTTATTTTATTTTAGACTGTAATGACAGAGATTTGACAGATTTATTTGCAAATTACGCCATTAATAGTTTTGAAAGAGAATACCCTTTAGCCGACTCATTCTCAGGTAATACTATTGATACTCTAAAAAGAGTTTATAAAGTTAGAGTAGATTATGGACTTGCATCATTGTACAGTGCAATTGTTGCATTAAACTCTGGTGATGTTGATAATGTTTATTTAATGGATAATTCTCCAACATCTTTATTTGAGCCTAATGATTATTACAATTGCTTTGCCTGCAATGGTGGTACATGGCCAACTGCTTCCATGCACTTAGATTTAATTAATGCAAAAGCAGCTTGGGATTTATCGAGAGGTTTGTCCTGTATAAAAATTGGCATATCAGATATAAATTTTGAACATCATACAGATATTGATGCCAATTTGATAACAACTCCTGCTAATCCTGCAAATATTGCAACTGCTGGAACTTATGGGAATTCTCATGGTGTAGAAGTTGCTGGTACAGCAGCAGGGCAAAGTAATAACAATGCAGGGTTAGCATCTTTGGGGTATGGTGTAAAATTGAGGTATTATGATTTGGGATATCCTAGCTTTTTGCAAGCTGTATTAGATGGTGTTAAAGTAATTAATTGTAGTTGGTATAGTGCAGCAGGTAGTAGTTTATCTATTGGTAATGCAAACGAGCAAACACTTATAAACTTTGTATATAATCAAGGAATAACAATTGTAGCTGCTGCTGGCAATAACAATACTGGTACCTTAACTGACTATTTCTTTCCAGCATCTTACAATCATGTGATTTCTGTTACATCTGTAGGATCACAATGGGAGGTAGGTACTTATATACCAAGCTCTACACCTAGTGGTGGTATTGCTGCTAATTGGAAAGATACGCATAGGCAATTCTCTAATCCTAATGACACTCGTTATAACAATATGCATAACCATAACAGTATGGTTGATATTTGTGCACCTGGTTATTATTTAGAAGTTCATGGTGCAAATAACTCGACCAGACTTAATGGAGGTACTTCATTGGCTGCCCCACAAGTATCGGCAGCAGCAGCTTTGTTGTACTCATTAAATCCAAACTTTACACCAACTCAGGTTGAAAACTATTTAAAAAATTCAGCAGCCAATATTTACAGCATTGCTGATAACTCAACTTTTACTGGTCAGTTGGGTGCAGGCAGGTTAGATGCAGGAGCTGCTTTAGCTTCAGCAAGCAGCAGTGCATGTCAAACTGCTTTTACAGGATTATCATGGGAAGGTTCTACTAATAATGGGGCAACATATACATCTATTGCACCCAAGGATTTTTGGCAATATGGTAAAGTTCGACTTACAACTACAACCAGTCAAGGATCCGGAAATAATGTTTACTGGGAAATTAAGTATAATGGTGTTTATACGCCGACAGGTACAAGTAATTCTGTGGTGTTAGATTTCGGCACTAATCTACAAGACTTGACGATATATAGAGGACCTAAGCATTGTATTTTTCCAATAGAAATATATGTACGTCAAGAAAGTAATAGTTGTTGCGTAAGTCCTTTTTATAGTGAGATAATTTATGCTGTAGATCCGGATTGTAGTACGTATAAAGCATCTTATACTGATGCTAATGCTGCTCAGGCATTACTTGATAAAAAGACTGACATTAAATTATATCCATCACCAGCAAAAAGTTCTATTAATGTTGTTATCAATAACAATAAATCAGCTATTACAAACTATCAAATTTTTAGCATAGATGGTAAATCTATAAAACAAGGAAAAATTAGTGGTAATAACGCAGTATTAAACATTGGTGATTTAAACAAAGGCATTTATTTGTTTAAAACAACTGAGGGCTCTGTTAAGTTTATAAAAGAGTAAGTTTTGTCTTTAATTACTAAAAAGGTTGACATATGTCAACCTTTTTTATTTCCACAATAAACTTCCATCTCCATAACTCAAAAAACGAAAGTCGTTTGCTAATGCATAGTTGTAAATTTCTTTCCATTTATCGCCAACAATTGCAGCAATCAATAATAGCAAAGTAGATTGTGGTTGGTGAAAATTAGTAATCAATCCATCAGCTATTTTTAGTGTATAACCAGGAGCAATAATGATTTGTGTTTTACAAATAATTCGATTCAAATTATTTGCATTCATCCAGTTCAATAAAGCTTGTAAAGCTATTTGTTTATCTACATCTTGGGGCAGCTCATAAGCATCCCATTGTTGTATAGCAATATCTTCAACTTTCATGCTTCCTCCTTCCACCTTATACCTTTCGCCTTCTTCCTTAAGCCTTCCACCTTCCACCTTCCACCCTAATTTCACTCCCATCCAATATAAACTTTCAATGGTTCGTAACGACGTAGTGCCGGTTGCAACAATGGGTTGGCTGTTTATCAATTGTTCAATTGCTTCTTTGGTAACATCAATAAACTCAGCATGCATTTCATGCTCTTCCATAGTGGCGGCTTTCACAGGTTTAAATGTGCCTGCACCAACATGTAGTGTTACATATAAAGGATGAATATTTTTTTTACTTAAATCATTCAATAAGTTTTCTGTAAAATGCAAGCCAGCTGTTGGTGCAGCAACAGAACCATCATGCTTGGCATAAATGGTTTGATAGGTTTCTTTATCCTGCTCTTCGGCTGTTCTGTGTAAATATGGAGGCAAAGGAATAACACCAGCAGCATGTAAAATTTCAGCAAAAGATAAATCAGCATTGTTCCAACTCAATTCAATTAAAAAATAGTCGTTTCGTTTTTCAGCTATCCTGGCTTCCAGCATAATTGTAGTGATAGTAGTCTCAATTTTTTTCGATAAAAAAGCTTCCTTCCATTTTTTAGCTCCTCCTACCAAACATTTCCAAAATACTTTTTCTTTTTGCAGCATGGCTGTGGTAATATCTGAATAGCATTCATCGGGTTCTAAACAAAAAATTTCAATAATACTGCCTGTGCTTTTTTCAAATAATAATCTAGCTTCTACCACTTTGGTATTGTTGAAAACAAGGGTTGTGTTTTCAGGAAGAAAAGAGGGTAGTTTTTTATAAACAGAAGTTTCAATTTGTCCATTCTTGAAAACCAGTAATTTGCTGCTATCTCTTTCTGTTAAAGGATATTTGGCAATTTTTTCATCAGGTAAATTGTAAGTATAATCTACTATGGAAATGTCTTTTGGATGCATGAGGCAAAAGTAGCGGAATGCTGTTTTTTTAACACATAGAAACATAGTCATGGAGGATACAATAGAAAAATATTGGTGAACGCTAAGAACGCTTTAAACCATCTTCCTTAAAAATCTTTATTAGATATGTAATCAAAAAGATTACCACTTTTTACCACAAAAACAGTTTTTTAAAGCATTTTTATCGATTCATAATTCAATTTTTGGTTGTTGAACGTATTCTGTAAACAAACAAATGAATCGAATAAATCAATTCTTGCTGATTCATTCTTCCATTTTTCCACAATAAAGTTTCATTTTTTGTGCTTTTTTTCCCACTTGGGTCATAAAATGATAAGTATTAGTGATTGATTCACTGCTTTTCCACAGTAATTCACATTTTACGCAGGTGTAAAATGATGTTTTATGAATGATAATCAATCACAGCAAGGGTTTTAACCCACTTTTTCTTGTGGATAAATAGAAGCCTCTAACTGAGGGTTAGAAGTGGGAAAAAGTGTTATTTTGTGTCAATAAATGGTAAAATATATTTTAATTATTCACAAATGCTAAATCTACTCGGCGAATACGAAGCAACGATTGACTCAAAAGGTCGTTTTCTCGTTCCCGGCAGTTTGAAAAAACAGCTTCCGGAAGGAGAGAGCCGTTTAGTAATAAGCCGTGGATTTGAAAAATGTTTAACCCTTTATCCTTTATCGAGTTGGGAGCCATTGGTTGCACGAATTCGTCAATTAAATGATTTCGACCCGAAAGTACGAGAATTTAAACGTTTGTTTTTAGGTGGTGCTACAGAAGTTGAACTGGATAGTGCTGGACGATTATTGTTACCACCACAGCTAAAAGAATTTGCAGGTTTAAGTAAGGATATAACCCTTGCTGCAGACCTTGATAAAATAAATATCTGGGATTCAAGTAAGTACAAACAGTTCTTTGAGGATTTTTCACCCGAAGCATTCAGTAATCTTGCTGCAGATGTGATGGCTGATAAAGTTGATAAGGTATAAGTTAATAGGAATAAGGTAAAACAAATGAAAACGAACATGAACGAAACAAACAACCTTAAACCTTCAACCTTAAACCCTCAACCTTCCGATTATCACATTCCTGTCCTCTACAACGAAACATTGGAAGGTTTAGCAATTAAGCCAGATGGTGTTTATGTAGATTGTACGTTTGGCGGTGGTGGCCATAGTAAAGGCATTTTGGAACAATTAAACAGTAATGGACGATTGTTTGCTTTTGATCAGGATGTAGATGCACAAAAAAATATACCTGATGATAAAAGAGTCATTTTTGTTCCACACAACTTTCGCCACCTGCAACGTTTTTTGCGTTTGCACAAAGTACAACAGGTTGATGGTGTTTTGGCCGATTTAGGTGTTAGCTCTCATCAGTTCGATGAAGGTAGCCGAGGTTTTTCGATTCGTTTCGATGGGCCTTTGGATATGCGTATGGACGTAAATCAACCTTCAAGTGCTGTTGATATTATTCAAACATATTCTGAACAACAGTTGCATAAACTGTTTGAAGTATATGGAGAAGTAACCAACGCTAAAACATTGGCTAGGCAAATTGTACACAATCGCAATCATGCACAAACACAAACCATTGCTCAATTTAAGACACTGATATACGATGTGGTGAAAGGAAATCCTAATAAATACTTAGCTCAGGTGTTTCAGGCATTGCGTATTGAAGTGAATGATGAAATTGGGGCGTTAAAGGAAATGTTGTTGCAACTAAATGCAATCATTAAACCAGGTGGACGTGCAGCCATTATCACCTTCCATTCTTTAGAAGATAGGGTTGTTAAAAATTTTTTCCGCAACGGTAGTTTTAACGAAGAGTCAGAAAATCCCTTCATACCTAATGTGAAGGAAAAAATTTGGCAAAATGTAACAAAAAAACCAATTACCGCTACCGATGTAGAGTTGAAAAGAAATACAAGAAGCAGGAGTGCAAAATTGAGGGTAGCTGAAAGACTGGATTGAAAATAAAAATGAATTTCTAATTGTATGGCTGAAGTTGTAAACGATATAACTGCCGAGCAGGATAAAGAGAAGAAAAGTTATTTTAAAAATATTGGTAACCTGTTTAATTCACAATGGTTAACAGGCAATTTGAATTTTTTTCTTTTCCTGTGTTTGCTTACAATCATTTATATAGCCAATGGTCATTGGGCTGATAAAACTGTAAGAAATATTGATAAAACTAAAAAGGAATTAAGGGATTTGCAATTTGAGTATAAAACAGTTAAGAGTGAGTTGATGTATAAAAGTGAAGAAGCCCAAGTGTTGAAAGTGGCAGAACCATTGGGCTTAAAAATAAGTAACGAAGTGCCTCAGCGTTTGCAGGTACAAAAAACAAAGTAGGCGAAAGTGGAATGGATGTAAAAAAAGATATACTATTTAGGGTTTATCTATGCTTTATCGGTATAGTAATAGTAAGCTTTTGTGTGTTGGGTAAAGCATTTTATATACAACAGGTGCAAGGTAGTTATTGGAGAAGTATGAGTGATAGTTTGCACCAACGAATCGAAGAGGTTGACGCAGAGCGTGGCACAATTTATAGTGAAGATGGACAAATGTTAAGTACCAGTATTCCTCAGTTTGATGTGTATATGGATTTTGGGGCAGAAGGTTTAAGAGAAAAGAGTGGTAAACGTTTTAGAGAAAACTTAGATTCTTTGAGTTATTGTCTTAGTAACCTGTTTAAAGATAAAACAGAAGGTGAATATCGACTGCTTTTGAACAAAGCATACAAAGAGCAGGATAGATATTTTTCTTTAAAAAAGAATATCTCGTACAGAGATTATCAGCAGTTGAGAATATTTCCTTTAGTGCGTTTAGGAAAAAATAAAAGTGGATTTATTGCAGATAATAAAAGTATCAGATTAAACCCTTATAAAATGCTGGCCTTTAGAACCATTGGTTTGGCAAGAGATTCTTTTAAAGTAGGCTTGGAAATGAGTTACGATAGTTTGTTGAAAGGTAGAACTGGTAAGCGTTTGGTTCGTTCAATTGCAGGTGGCGTTTCTGTTCCTGTAGATGATTATCAGATAGAGCCAGAAAGCGGAAAAGACATAGTTACAACATTAGATGTGTTTATTCAAGAAGTAACTGAAAATGCTTTAATGAAAATGATGGTGAAGAATGAAGCAGAGCATGGATGTGCAATGGTCATGGAAACCAAGACAGGTAAAATAAGAGCTATTGCAAATTTGGGAAAAAGACCAGATGGAAACTATTTCGAAGATTACAATTATGCCATTAATCCTTCAGAACCTGGTTCAACTTTTAAGTTAGCAACAATGATAGCATTGCTGGAAGATAAGAAAGTTAATCTGAACAATATTGTGAATCTGCAAGGCGGTACTTGGCAAATTAATGGTGAAACAGTTTATGATAGTGAGCAACATGGTCGCAATGAGGTAACTGTAAAGCAGGCTTTTGAATTGAGTAGCAATGTGGGGATGGCAAAATTGGCTTGGGAAAATTATGGCTCAGCTCCTACAAAGTTTATCAATCATTTGCACTTATTGCACATGGATACATTAACTGGAATAGATATAACAGGGGAACGTAAACCTGTAATTTATAAACCGGGAAGCAGATATTGGAGTTCAACAACATTGCCATGGATGGCATTTGGATATAACTTATCTATTACGCCATTACAAACATTAACACTGTACAATGCAGTTGCTAATAATGGTGTAATGATGAAGCCCTATTTATTGAATGCGGTTAAAGATGAAGGTACAACAGTACAAGAGTTTAATCCGGTTGTAAAAGCACAAAAAATTTGCAGCGATGCAACATTGCAACAACTGAGAGAGTGCTTAGAAGGGGTATGTATAGCAGGAACAGCAAAAGAGTTGTTTAAAAATACACCTTATAAAGTAGCAGGAAAAACAGGTACTGCATTGGTTGCAAATGGCAGCAAAGGATATGCTGATAAAATATATCAAAGTTCTTTCGCAGGATATTTTCCAGCCGATAATCCGCAATATACAATTGTGGTGGTTATCAAAAATAAACCACATGCAGTTGTGTTTTATGGAGGTTCGGTTGCTGGTCCTGTGTTTAAAGAAATTTCAGATAGGTTATACACTACCTATGTAAGAGAAGCAAATTTTAAGGGTATTGCTACCATAAAAACAGATAGTTCTAATTATAGTTATACAGGTAATAAAAATGACATTAAACAGGTAGCTAACAAACTAAAATTTAACTATAAAGATGCTAGTGCTTTAGAAAATGAATGGGCAAGTGTATCGGGTAATGCAAATGGATTTGTGCTGAATGGAAAAGCAGTTGATGCAACCCGAATGCCAGCTTTAAAAGGTTTAGGATTAAAAGATGCGATAACACTTTGTGAAAATATAGGATTGAAAATACAGGTAAAAGGAAAAGGTAAAGTAATGAATCAATCCATTATTGCAGGACAAACAATCGCAAAAGGACAACTGATAAACATTGAATTAAACTAACGATGGCAAAACTTCAAGACATATTATATAAGGTTCACTTAAAAGAAGTGCATGGAAGTACATCTATAGAAGTGAACGATATACAAATTGATTCTAGAAGAGTGGGTAAGGGTTCTGTATTTGTTGCAATAAAAGGGGAACAAACAGATGGTCATAAGTTCTTTGATAAGGCAATTGAATTAGGTGCAACTGTTTTAGTTGGTGAGGTAATGCCTGAAAAATTTATAGAAGGAATTACTTATTTACAGGTTCAAAATACGCATGAAGCTGTGGCTTATATGGCTCACAACTTTTATGGAGAACCTTCTGAAAAAGTAAAACTGGTAGGTGTTACTGGTACCAATGGTAAAACGACAATTGCAACTGTGTTATTCAAATTGTTCAATCAATTGGGATATAAATGTGGTTTGATAAGTACTGTTCAAAATCAAATTGCTGAAGAAATTATTCCATCAACACATACAACACCTGATGCCGTAAGTCTGAATGCTTTATTGGCTAAAATGGCGGATGCAGCTTGCAAATATGTTTTCATGGAAGTGAGTAGTCATGCAATTCATCAGCATCGAGTTACTGGTTTACATTTTGTTGGTGGACTATTTAGCAACATCACACACGATCATTTAGATTATCATAAAACATTTGATGAATATATAAAAGTTAAGAAAAAGTTCTTTGACGATTTGCCTGCAAGCTCTTTTGCTATAAGTAATGCTGATGATAAAAGAGGAACGGTTATGCTGCAAAATACCCATGCTAAAAAGTATTACTACAGTTTAAAAACAGTAGCAGAGTTTAAAGGAAAAATTTTAGACAATGCTCTTACGGGTTTACAAATGTTGGTGAATGATAAAGAAGTGCATTTCAGATTAATTGGAGAATTCAATGCCTACAATTTACTGGCAGTATATGGTGCAGCAGTTTGTTTGGGTGAAAAACCAGAAGAAATATTAACTGCACTAAGTATGCTGAGTGGAGCGGAGGGAAGATTTGATTATATCATTAGTGGAGAACTAATTATTGGAATAGTTGATTATGCTCATACGCCAGATGCATTGGAAAATGTGTTATCAACCATAAAGAAATTAAGAAAAGGGCATGAACAAATTATTACTGTGGTTGGATGTGGTGGCGATAGAGATAAAACCAAACGTCCAATAATGGCTCAAAGTGCTTGTGATTTAAGTGACAGGGTAATATTGACCAGCGATAATCCTAGGACGGAAGACCCCAATCAGATTTTAAGCGATATGGAAGAAGGGTTAACAAGTGCTGCCAAACGAAAATACATTTCAATTGCAGATAGAAAAGAAGCCATTAAAACAGCTGTAAGCTTGGCAAATAAAGAAGATATTATTCTAGTTGCAGGAAAAGGGCATGAAAAGTATCAGGATATCAACGGAATAAAATATCCTTTTGATGATAAAGCAGTGTTGAGAGAAATGTTTGAGATTTTAGGAAAGTAAGATAAATGTCCATGGACGATAGTCCATCGTTCATGGATAAAAAGAATGGGTTTACAATGGACTATTGACCATAAACTATTAACTGATGTTATACCATTTATTCACTTGGCTGAACAAAGAGTTTCACATTCCTGGGTTGGGATTGTTTCAATTTCTTACTTTCAGAATTGCAATGGCAGTTTTATTATCTCTTGTAATTGCAACAGTATATGGTAAACGTATTATTCTTTTTTTACAGAAAAAACAAATTGGTGAAACTGTTAGAGATCTTGGATTAGAAGGTCAAATGCAAAAGAAAGGTACACCAACAATGGGTGGTATTATTATTCTTTTAAGCATTTTGATTCCTACATTATTATTTGCCAATTTAGATAAAGTGTACATCCGTTTAATGGTATTGTGTACTGTATGGCTTGGTATTATTGGCTTTTTGGATGACTACTTTAAGATACGTGCAAGGAAGATTGCTAAAGAAAAAGGTGAAGCATATAAAAAGAAAGATAGCGATGGATTGGCTGGTATTTCTAAAATTATTGGTCAGGTAGGTTTAGGAATAATCATTGGTTCAACCTTGTATTTCAGCAATGCTGTTACTGTAGAAAGGGAAGTTATTGGTAATGCCTATCAAAAGCAAACAGCGGAAAAATTAGCAAAAGATTCATCAATAGTCACAAGGAAAATTGATGGTGTAGAGAAAAGATTCGTAAAAGTTAAAACACCAATTACAACTATCCCATTTATTAAAAATCATGAATTCAACTATAGCAAATTGATTAGTTGGATGGGCAATGGGGCTGAAAAATATACATGGATTATTTACATCTTAATTGTTACACTCATCATCACTGCTGTAAGTAACGGTGCAAATCTTACTGATGGTTTAGATGGATTGGCTGCGGGTGTAAGTGCAATTATAGGAATTGGAATTGGTGTGTTTGTATATGTAAGCGGTAACTACAAGTTTGCTGATTATTTAAACATTATGTACATCCCTAACCTTGGTGAGCTATCAATTTTTGTAGCAGCATTTGTAGGAGCATGTATTGGGTTCTTATGGTACAATGCTTATCCAGCAGAGGTTTTCATGGGTGATACAGGAAGTTTAGCCTTAGGCGGAATCATTGCGTCATTGGCCATTATTGTGAGGAAAGAATGGTTGATTCCTATTTTCTGTGGTATATTCTTAGTAGAAAATTTGAGTGTGATTATTCAGGTGGCCTACTTCAAATACACCAAGAAAAAATATGGTGAAGGAAGGAGAGTTTTCTTGATGAGTCCCCTACATCATCATTATCAAAAGAAAGGATACCATGAAAATAAAATTGCTATCAGGTTTTGGATTATAACAGTGTTGTTGGTAGTAGCAAGTATTATGACACTGAAGATTAGATAAGATTTCACACAAAGAAACAAAGTTTACTAAGCACACAAAGCCTTTGTTTCATTGTATCCTTAGTCGCTTTGTGTGAGATAAATTGGCTTTGTTAATGTTGAAGGAAGAATATAAAATAATTGATGATCAAAAGTCCCTCCTTAGGAGGGATTTAGGGAGGCTCGTAATACTTGGAGCAGGCGAAAGTGGAGTTGGGTCGGCCTTATTGGGTAAACAAAAAGGCTACGAAGTTTTTGTAAGCGATGGTGGAATCATAAAAGAAAAATATAAAAAAGAGCTCTTTGATAACGGAATTGAATTTGAAGAAGGCACACATACTGCCGATAAAATTTTGAATGCTACTGAGGTAATGAAAAGCCCAGGTATTCCTGATAAAAACGAAATGGTAAAATCCATTCGTGCAAAAGGAATAACTGTGATTAGTGAGTTTGAACTAGCATACAGATTTAAAGGCAACAGTAAGATAATTGGTATTACAGGCAGCAATGGCAAAAGCACTTGTACATCACTCATCTATCACATCTGTAAAACTGCTGGATTGAGTTGTGCATTGGTTGGCAATATTGGTTACAGCATTGCTAAACAAATGGCAGAAGATCCTAAAGAATGGTATGTGGCTGAAATCAGTTCTTTCCAATTAGATGATATCATCAGTTTTCGTCCTGACGTAGCTGTGCTGCTAAATATTACAGAAGATCATTTAGACAGATACAATTACCAGTTCGAAAATTATATCAATGCAAAATTCAATATCATAAAAAACCAAACAAGCAGTGATTATTTCATTTACAATTTAGACGATGAAGTAATTACTAAAAAATTAGAGTCATTAAACCCAAATACTAACCCATTACCATTTTCCATGAAACACGAAGTAAAAAAAGGCGGCTACATTAAAGGCGATCAGATGATGTTACGCATTCAAGAAGAGAGAGTAAGCATGAGCATTTACGATTTTGCTCTGAAAGGAAAACACAACAATTACAACACCATGGCAGCAGGTATTGCAGCAGCCACCATTGGCATTAGAAAGGAAAAAATTCGTGAGGCGGTAAAAGATTTTCAAAGTCTTGAACACCGAATGGAATTTGTTGCAACGGTTCGTGGCGTTGAATTTATTAACGACAGTAAAGCAACCAATATTAACAGTACTTGGTTTGCATTGGAAAGTATGAACAAACCTACTGTACTTATTTTGGGTGGTACAGATAAAGGTAATGACTACACATTAATGGAAGAATTGGTTCAGCAAAAAGTTAAAGCAATTGTCTGTATGGGTTTAGACAATAAGAAAATCATCGAAGCTTTTAAAGATAAAGTAGCTACAATTATCGAAACCGATAGTGCTAAAAAAGCAGTG
The DNA here is from genome assembly GCA_044348985.1 of Chitinophagaceae bacterium. GTDB lineage: Bacteria > Bacteroidota > Bacteroidia > Chitinophagales > Chitinophagaceae > UBA1930. Next base: position 239,756 of record JBIKRV010000001.1, on the reverse strand, counting down.
AATGCAGCTTTCAAATTAAGCACAAAAGGTGATGTGGTTTTATTAAGTCCGGCTTGTGCAAGTTTCGATTTGTTTAAAAACTATGAAGACAGAGGAAAGCAATTTAAAGAAGCAGTAAAGGAATTATAATTCATCAAATTCCTACTCCCCTTTAGGGGTTTAGGGGCAAAAAAATTATCCCCCTTTAGGGATAGGGGCATGGCAGATTCAATTAACATAAAAGATATTTCATTCGCTTCTTTAAACAAAGAGGCCATATTGAAACGTACCCATGGTGATAAGTTCATCTGGGGTATTGTGTTAATTCTTGCACTGATTTCTGTATTGGTTGTGTACAGTGCAACAGGCTCTTTGGCATATAAAATGAATAAAGGCAATAACGAAATCTATTTGTTTAAGCAGTTATCATTTACTGTAATTGGATTAATGATTATGTATTTTTTGCATAGAGTAAACTATACATTGTTTTCACGTATTGCAACCATTTTATTTTTTGCATCCATTCCATTATTGTTATACACTTTAATATTTGGAGCAAAAATTAACGAAGGAAGTCGTTGGATAAAATTACCAGTCATCAACATGACGATACAAACCAGTGATTTTGCCAAGCTTGCACTGTTTATGTACATCTCTAAAATGATGAGCAAAAAACAGGAAATGATTAAAGAATTTAAGAAAGGATTTTTACCTGTTGTTACACCTGTTATCATTATTTGTGCATTAATTATGCCAGCCAATTTAAGTAATGCATTGTTAACAGGAGCAACATCGTTAATGCTCATGTTTATTGGCAGGGTAAGTTTAAAGCATATTGGTTTAACCATTTTGGTAGCCATGATTCCAGTTGCATTAATTGTGTCAGTTGCCATGCTGACGTATGACGGCAAGCAGGAAACTGAAAAGAAAAAATCAACTTCAGCTGAAAAACTAAAATCAGTTGGTCGTTTTGGTACTTGGGTAAAACGTGTGCAGGATTTTATGTATGCTGGTACTTCTGAAACACCTTATCAGGTGCAACAGGCAAAAATTGCTATTGCAAAAGGTGGAATATTTTTAGGTAAAGGTCCAGGAAATAGTGAACAACGTAATTTTTTACCACAAGCGTATAACGACTTTATATATAGTATTATAATTGAGGAGTATGGTTTGTTGGGTGGAGCATTCATCATTTTTATTTACTTGGCATTTTTATTTAGGTGTATAAGAATATTCAGAAAATGCCCTTATGCATTTGGAGCATTTTTAGCATTGGCACTCAGTTTTACATTAGTTATTCAGGCTGTTGCAAATATGGCTGTTAATGTAAATATTGTTCCTGTAACAGGGGTTACGTTGCCCTTGGTAAGTATGGGTGGTAGTTCATTTCTATTCACTTGTGCAGCCATAGGAATTATTTTAAGTGTAGCAAGAAATGTAGAACAAATGGAAGGTAAAGAACCAGTGTTAGAACCATTGATAACGGTAAAAGAAAATAAAGATGCAAGTGTTGTGTAACCAACTGTAGAATAAGCATGAAGCTGCAGTGGCGTCGCACACTTCAACTTTAATTTCTTTATTCAACTACATAAATACAGTTGAATGAAGTTTAATTGAAGGCGAAAATTTTAAAATAGATTAACTCACGTAGCGTTCGTTGTATTCGTTGTTTCGTTGCGTGAAATAAAAAATGAGTAAGAAAATTATCATAGCAGGTGGAGGAACAGGAGGTCATATTTTTCCTGCAATAGCAATTGCTAATGCAATTATGCAACAAGAACCAGATATACAAATTTTGTTTGTTGGTGCAGCAGGAAAAATGGAAATGGAAAAAGTACCGCAAGCTGGTTATGAAATTAAAGGTTTAGATATCGCAGGGTTTAACAGAAGTTCTTTGATAAAAAATATTGGCTTACCCTATAAACTCATCAAGAGTTTTTTTCAGGTAAGAACCATAATCAATCAGTTTAAGCCAAATGCTGTAATAGGTGTTGGAGGTTATTCTACTTTTCCTGTGCTCAAATATGCACAAAGTAAAAACATACCAACATTTATACATGAGAGTAATTCGTTTGCAGGAAAGTCCAATATTATGTTGGCTAAAAATGCAACCAAAATTTTTGTAGCAGGTGAAGGCATGGAAAAATTCTTCCCAAAAGAAAAACTTATGATAACTGGTAATCCAGTTCGTAAAGCAATTGCTCAATCATCTATACGAAGGGCTGACGCAATTCATTTTTTCGGATTGGATGAAACAAAAAAAACTGTTTTAGCTGTAGGAGGAAGTTTAGGTGCAAGAAGTATAAATGAAACATTAGCTGAACAGCTGGAAGAGTTTGAAAAAAACGATTTGCAACTCATTTGGCAAACAGGCAAAACAACTGCTACAGAGTTTAAAGCAAAAGCTGAGGGAAAGCAAAATATTTGGTGTAATGAATTTATTACACAAATGGAAATGGCTTATGCAGCAGCTGATATGGTAATTAGTAGGGCAGGAGCAATGGCAGTAACTGAATTGTGTGTAACGGAAAAGCCGTCAGTTTTTGTTCCATTTCCATTGGCTGCGGAAGATCATCAAACTGCCAATGCAAAACATTTGGTCGATAGAAATGCAGCATTAATGATTAAAGATAGTGAGGCAAAAGAAAAGTTGGTAAGTACAATCATTGCATTGTCAAAAGATGAAGCATCGCAACATCAGTTAAAATCAAACATTGCTTCATTGGCCATAAAAAATGCCGATGAAATAATTGCTGCTAAAGTATTTGAGTTAATAAGGTAAAAAAGTTAATAGAGTTAATAAATAGAAAATAATGAGTAATCAGTCTCAACATATTGAACAAAAAAAAGCCTCTCCTTTGGAGAGGTTGGAGAGGCTGTATTTCGTTGGCATAGGTGGTATTGGTATGAGTGCATTGGCCAGATATTTTAAATCTAAGAATGTTCAGGTTAGTGGTTATGATAAAACAGTAACACCATTAACAAAAGAATTGGAAAATGCTGGCATTGAAATACACTATGAAGAAAGAGTTGATTTGATTCCTAAAGATGTGCAGGCTGTAGTATATACACCAGCCATCCCTAAGAACCACAAAGAGTTGGTGTATTATCAGGAGCATGGATATACAGTGGTTAAACGAAGTGATGTGTTGCAGTGGATTACTGAAAGTTCTTTCAATATATGTGTGGGTGGTACGCATGGTAAAACAACAGTTACCAGTATGATTGCTCATATATTAAGGCACACAGATTATGGATGTAATGCTTTTTTAGGTGGTATCGCTGCAAACTACAATACCAATTTTTGGAGTAGTGAAAAAAATGTTGTGGTAGTTGAAGCAGATGAGTACGACAGAAGTTTTTTGAAATTAGTTCCTGACGTAGCTGTTGTTACAGCTATGGATCCTGATCATTTGGATATTTATGGAACGCCCGAAGAAGTAGAGAATGCTTTTATTCAATTTTCTCAAAAAATTAAAGTTGGTGGTTGTTTAATTAATAAACATGGCTTAAAAAGAGGGAATGAATTAAATGCAGCTCATCATTATACCTACAGTTTTGAAGATAGGAAAGCTGGTGTGTATGCTGCTGATATAAGAGTAATGAATGGTAGTTATGTTTTTGATGTAATTGCTAAAGATTGGATACTGCAAAATGTAGTATTACACATGGGTGGGCTACATAATATCGAAAATATAGTGGCAGCAATTGCTGTAGCAAAATATGTAGGAATTGAAGATGTAAAAATAAAAAGTGCAGTTGCAACATTTAAAGGTGTTAAAAGAAGGTTTGAATATTACTTGAATAGTGATAATGCTGTATTAATTGATGATTATGCCCATCACCCTGAAGAATTAAAAGCTTTGATTACAGGTGTGAAAAGCATTTTTAGTAATAGAAAAATAACTGTGGTTTTTCAACCGCATTTGTTTAGTAGAACAAACGATTTGGCTGATGAGTTTGCTCAGAGTTTAGACTTGGCTGATGAAGTAATTCTATTGCCAATTTATCCAGCAAGAGAGTTGCCAATGGAGGGTGTAACAAGTGAAATGATTACTGGAAAAATGGCATTGTCTCATAAGCAAGTATTGGGTAAAGAAGAAATGAAAAAGTGGATAGAAATTAATAAACCTGATTTAGTGGTTATGGCTGGTGCAGGAGATATTGATGCTTTGTTACAACCAGTAAAAGAAATAATGATTAATTATTAATAGTAGTGTTGAAGAAACGACTTATACAAGCTTTATGGATTACTGCAGGCATTGGAACTGTAGTGTTGCTGGGTGCTGCTATGCAAAAGAAGAACCACAAAGTTTGTACTGAAGTGAAGATCGAAATAACAGGTGCCGAAGAACATATGTTTATCGATGAAAAAGATGTGTTGAATATTTTAAATGCATCTGGTGAAATAGTAGGTAAGGATATAGCTTCTATTACACTACGCCAAATGGAGGAGGAGTTGGAAACCAATGCATGGGTTAAAAATGCAGAACTGTTCTTTGATAATCAACAGGTTTTAATGGTAAGTATAGAGGAACGTCAACCAACGGCAAGAATTTTTACAAGCCAAGGAAGTTCTTTTTATTTAGATACGGCAGGAGTGAGATTGCCATTGAGTGAAAAAGTAAGTGCAAGAGTACCTGTATTTACCAACTTTTCAAGCGATAAAAAGGTAATGTCTGTAGGCGATAGTTTATTGCTCAAAGATGTAATTAAGCTAGGCACTTTTATTATGGCTGATAGTTTTTGGATGGCACAAATTGCTCAGGTAGACGTACAGCCAAATGCAACATTTGAAATCATACCAGTAATTGGAGATCATGTGGTTGCAATAGGCAATGCAGATAATTTGCAAAATAAGTTCAATCGCTTGTACACGTTTTATAAAGAAGCCTGGATGCAAAATGGCATTAATAAATATGAAAAGTTAGATGTCCAATTTGCAAATCAGATAGTGGCAATAAAAAAAGGAATGAGTAAACTTAAAGCTGATACTGCAAAAGCAACAGCATTGGCAAATGGTTTAGCGGTAGTGCCAACAACTGACTCTTTACTTGTATCTAAACCAGCATCAGAAGAGAAGAAAAAAGATACAGCTGGAAGAAGAACACCCAAACCTGTTATTGATAAGTCTGTAAAAAAGCCCAACAATAAAACACCTGTTCGAACAGCACCTAAACCAGTTATTGGTAAACCGGCTCAGCCAAAACCAACCAATAACAAACCTAGGGCCGTTATGAATAATGGTCATTAGAAAAAACGGAAAATAAAGAATTAATCAACCCAAACGAAAACAACAAAAACACATATCTATGAATCACAATGAAGCCCCTATTATCGTAGGACTCGATATTGGAACTACAAAAATCGCAGCTATTGCCGGACGGAAAAATGAATTTGGCAAGTTAGAGATTCTTGGTTTTGGAAGAGCCAATAGCAATGGTGTGCAACATGGTCAGGTATTAAATATCGATCAAACCATCAAAGCTATTCAACAGGCTTTATTGAATTGTTATGAAAGTAACCCCGATTTAGAAATAAGTGAAGTGTATGTGGGTATTGCTGGTCATCACATTAAAAGTTTGCAAACCCGTGGCGACATGGTCAGGCAAGATCCAGAAAATGAAATTCAGGCATGGGAAATTGATCAGTTGATCGAAAATCAACGCAAAACTTTTATTCCTGCAGGCGATCAGATTATCGATGTTATTCCACAAGAATTTCATGTAGATAATTTGCCCAATGTAAAAGATCCAATTGGATACAATGGTGTTAAAGTTGGTGCTAATTTTCACATCATTACTGGCGATAGAAATGCTATCAGAAATATAAATAGAGCTGTAGAAAGAAGCGAATTAAAAACCAAAGACTTGGTATTGCAGCCATTGGCAAGTGCCAGTGCTGTAATGAGTGAAATTGATATGGAAGCTGGTGTTGCAATTTTAGATATTGGTGGTGGTACCAGTGATTTGGCGGTGTTCTATGATGGAATTCTAAAGCATACTGCTGTTATACCTTTTGGTGGAGAAAACATAACCAACGATATACGCTTGGGTCTTGGTGTTTTAAAGCAACAAGCCGAAGCAATGAAAGTACAGTTTGGTAGTGCATTAGCTGATGAAGCCAAAGCAAATGCTTTTATTACGATTCCTGGTTTAAAAGGAATGCCAGCCAAAGAAATCAGTGTTAAAAACTTAGCACAAATTATTCAGGCTCGTATGAGTGAGATTTTAGACTTTGTTTCTTATCACCTAAAACAAGTGGGATTAGATAGCAGGGCATTAAATGGTGGAATTATCTTGACGGGAGGTGGTTCTCAGCTAAAACATTTAATTCAATTAACTGAATATACAACTGGTTTAAATGCAAGAATTGGTTTGCCAAACGAACATTTGGCTCCTAACCATATCGATGAATTGAAAAAACCAATGTATGCAACTTGTCTTGGATTGATTTTAAAAGGTTACAGCGATTATGAGCATAAGTACAAAGAGTTTACTGATAAGTACAAGAAAATTGAAATGCCCAAAAAGCTAAAAGCTGAAGTTGTTGTTGAAGAACAACCTGTTCAGCAGCAAACTTCACCAGAGCCAACTTCTGTAGATGTTACTGACAGAAAACAGAAATTAAAATTCTGGGACAAATTCAAAGACAATCTGATTGATTTATTTAAAGAAGAAGAAGATAAAATGATTAAATAAGAGGTGAAAGGAATAGGGTATAAGGTTTAAGTTGTTAAAACACTAACCTTACACCTTTTACCTTAAGCCTTACACCCAAATAACAATTACTACTAACTAACCCATTAAAATTTAGATTATGATTCACTTTGATTTGCCAAAACAAAAATCTTCCATCATCAAGGTGGTAGGTGTTGGAGGTGGTGGAAGCAATGCAGTAAACTTTATGTTCTCTCAAGATGTTGAGGGTGTAGATTTTATTATTTGTAACACCGATGCTAAGGCCATTGAACAAAGTAAAGTTCCCAATAAAATTCAATTAGGGCCACACCTTACACAAGGTTTGGGTGCAGGTGCCAACCCTGAAGTTGGAAAAGCTGCAACCGAAGAAAGTTTAGAAGAAATTAAACGCATACTGGAAGTAAATACTAAAATGGCATTCATTACTGTTGGTATGGGTGGTGGCACTGGAACTGGTGGAGCTCCCATTATTTCTAAAATTTGTAAAGAATTAGGAATTCTTACTGTTGGAATAGTAACTACCCCATTCGGTTTCGAGGGGCCACGTCGTATGTTACAGGCACAAGAAGGTATCAATCAATTGAAGCCTTATGTAGATACATTGCTAGTAATCAGCAATGATAAATTGCGTATGCAATTTGGCAATTTAAAAATGAAGGAAGCTTTTACAAAAGCCGATAATGTTTTAGCTACCGCTGCAAAATGTATTACAGATATTATTAATAGTCGTGGTCACATAATTGTCGATTTTGCCGATGTATGTACCGTTATGAAAAATGGTGGCGTAGCTATTCTAGGTAAAGCAGAAGTAGAAGGAGAAGACAGAGCTCAGCGTGCAATTGAAGAAGCATTAAATTCTCCATTGCTTAACGATAGCGATATTAAAGGAGCTAAATGGATTTTAATTAATATCAACAGTGCCGAAGGTGACGATGAGTGTACAATGGATGAATTAGAAATCATCAACAACTACTTGCGTATGCAAGCTGGTGAACATACTGATGTTATTGTTGGTACAGGTTATGACAATGCTTTGGGTGCAAAAATTGGTATTACATTAATTGCTACAGGTTTCGATGCAAAAGACCCTTTTGCAAAACCAGCGATTGAAAAGAAACCAGAGCCTAAGCCAGAAAAAATTGTAATGATTTTAGACGTTGCTGGCGAAGAAAAGAAAGTAGAAGAAAAACCTGTTTTTGTTCAGCAAGAAATCCCAGTAGTAGCACAAGACCCATTTGCACCAACAATGGTAGAAACGGTAACCGAAACAATACAGCCGAACAGTCATTCAACATTTACCACTGATTACTTTTCCACTACTACTCCACATAACGTAGAAATACGTGGTGAAGAAGAAAAGGAATCTGCTATTTTGCATTTCGAGTTAAGTACAGAAATATCAACTGATGTTGTTACTCCTCAACTACCATTAACTGAACCAACAGTCACCATGGAAAATGAGTTAAACAATCCATCATCACTTAACGATAATACTACTGAGTCTGTTGTAAACAACAGCTTTTTAACACGACCATCCAATATCTATGCAGAACCTGACTATGAAAAGCCATCGTCTATGTCCGGACATCTTATGCAAACTCCTCCTGCTACTCAACCAGTTGAAGAGCATCCGGAGCTCGAAATGAAGTTGGTAGTAAGAGATGAAACTCCAGATACGGCGGATGTAGCCCCAGTTAAAGCTCAGAAACAGGATCTACCTTCAAATTTGTCTGCAGAGGAACCAGCTTTGCTGGACGATGTGGAAGAGCAAAAGAGAAGAGCGGCAGAAAGAATACAGAAATTACGTAATCTGTCTTTCAACGTTAACAATGCCAGTGATTCTAATCATGAGTTCGATGCTGTACCGGCTTACATCCGTCGTAACATGGAATTGTTTGGAAACACACTTACGTCAGTAGAAAATTTTTATAGTAAGTACACTGTTAATAAAGACGAAAACGATAATAGTCACATTTCTACCATCAATACTTTTTTAGATGGTAAAAAACCCGACTAATATAATTATTTGTTTTGCTCAATTCTATTAAGTACAATAAATATATTTAGTTTTTGACACTTTAGTACACGTGTTTTTTGTTGTTAATCCTCTTCATGAAAATGGAGAGGATTTTTTTGTTAGAATAAATACAATACATAGGTCATAAGAAAACCTTCTATTCTACTAACTTATCCTCTTTTGGCTTATAAATTTAGCTATGCAAAGAGTAGATATTTGAAAAGTTTATTTTTGGTGACATTTCTGGGAAGAAATAGAATTATTACTGCTAATAAAATAACCCATCTTTTGTTTATGTAATTGTAAGTAAAAAATTATCTTCAAGCATTAACTATTGCTTTTTATGAAGAGAATTATTTTTTTGCTGCTGATAATTTATACCTTAACTACAAAACTACAAGCTCAGCAGTCTGTTGTTTGTTTGACCAAACAATACAATCCTCATTATTCTAATGGACTAGGCTGGGAAGGTAAATCTGCAGCTTTAGCCGATAATCATTTCTTATGGGATAACGGCAAAATATTGAATGTAAAATTCTTAAGTGGCAGCAATCAAATACAACAAACCGTTCAGCAAATTATAAAAGAGTTTGAACATTATGTAAACTTGAAATTTCAATTTGTTGAAGATTTATCTAATATTAGAATCGATTTCAACAACCAAAAAATTATTAGCTCAGCTATTGGAACAATGAGTTTAATGTTTGAGCAAGAAGAATCAACATTAACCATTGATACAAGTTTCTATAAAAATAAAGCAGTCTTTCGAATGCTTGTATTGCACACACTTTGCCATGCAATTGGCATACAAGATGAAATTATTGATGAAGCTATAAGTTGGAATACCAATAACCTGAAAACTTATTTTTCAACGTTAAAAAATAATAAATCACACTACTTAACCATTGAAGAGCTGCAACAAAAATACTTGCTTAACTATACCAGTACTATGAAGTACGATTCAGCTTCTATTATGACAGCTCCCTTGCCTAAATCATTTACACAATCTACTACTACAGTAAAATGGAATACAACGTTTTCTCAAAACGATAAACAACATTTAGCAGCACTTTATTCAAAGAGAGAGAAACGAAAAAAGTGGATAGTACTATACCAGTACTTAGGTTTAAAAATTTAGTAATGAAGCATTCAACTACCAAGCAAGGCATTTCATTTTATCCTCAATTTGAATTGACTACCTGCAATAAAAATACTGTTTACAATATGTTATTGTTTGTGTATGACGAGCAAGGTAAACCATTGTATAATGAAAACAGATTGTACAATTTAGATAACCAATTAGGTGATGTTTTTGTATTGGAAAGATGTACAGGGAATGAAGGCAAAATTAATAGCACCAAGCTTGATGGAATACAGTTCTTTTTACCAGATTATTTGATAAAAAAAACTGTAAATCGGTCTAAATTATTTGTTTCGTTTAAAGTGTATTATCAGGATTATGATTATGAAGGTAAATGGTTGTATGAAAGCAAACTTTTTGAATTGAAATATTAATTAGTTGGTAAAAATGTTCCACAAAGTACAATGTCCTGAGCCGATAGCTATCGGCTGATGCCCTGCTAGTCAGCAGGATTTTAACAACGCCACCCGAAAGCTATCGGGTTAAGCTTATTGAAATACTACAGCTGGTTTCATAAAATAATTTATAACGAATTCTTTTATAAAAAGATAAAGCTTATCTTCAACCTACACATTTTTAAACCAGCTTCATATGAAACGTTTTAGATTCTACGACAAGCAACAGGTGTTGGCTTACACTAAAATTCGCAGGTTTGAAACTAAGTTGGGAGAACGGATTAGGTGTATTTCTCCAGCTTCTAATTTAGAAGAAGCATTGCAACAACCTTCTATTAAATATGTATTATTTGGTGTGCCTGAAGATATTGGTGTAAAAGCCAATAATGGAATGGGTGGAGCTGATAGTGCATGGCATCCTTTTTTGCAATCGTTCTTAAATACGCAGAGCAACGATTTTTTAGATGGAAATGAAGTGTTGTTGCTTGGGCATTTTGATTTTAGTGATGTGGCTAGTTTAATTGATAACAATGCCGATAATTTTGAAGAAAAGTTAGCGGCTTACCGTCATGCTGTAAATATGATTGATGATGAGGTAGAACAACTGATGCACATGATTACTCAAAATCGAAAAATGCCCATTGTAATTGGAGGTGGCCACAACAATGCTTATCCATGTATAAAAGGTGCAGCAAAGGGTTGGTATAAAGCTGGTGTGATAGAGCTAGCACAAATTAATGTAATGAATTTAGATGCCCATGCCGATTACCGACCAATGGAAGGTAGGCATAGTGGCAATGCTTTTAGGTATGCAGAAGAAGATGGTTATTTAGAAAAATATTGTGTATTGGGCTTACACGAAAACTACATTCAGCAAAATGTTTGGATGGATATTGTGAACAATCCTTTTATGGATTGTATTACTTATGAGGATATTTTTTTGCATGAAAAAAGAACTTTTACACAAGCCATTGCTCATGCAGTTGATTTTACAGATGATACTTTGGTTGGTATTGAATTAGATGTAGATTGCATTGAACACACATTAAGCAGTGCAGCAACACCTGTTGGTATTATAGTAAATCATGCAAGGCAGTACGTACATTTTGCAACAGCACAAAGCAAGCCTGCTTACCTGCATATATGCGAAGGTGCAACACGATTAAGTGATGGGAGAACTGATGTTTCTACAGGAAAGCTAATCAGTTATTTGGTCAGTGATTTTTTAAAAGCAATGGCTATTTAATTAAAATTTGACCGTTTTTATACTATTATTGTAAACTATCCGTTTTACAGTTAATTGCCCCCGTAATTTATAAAAAATAACCCTAAGTCTATTAATGCTAAGATTAGTGTGTTTACTGTTCTTTTGTAACTGTGCATGTTTTGTTTATGCTCAAGACTTTGTTGTAGAAGCCCCCAAACAAAAGAAAAATGAGTTTGCAAAAAACTTTATTAAGCTGTTGAATGACGCTCCCAATAATTTTAAAGAAACAAAAGAAAAGCCTTTAAAGGGTGGCGATTCTGCTCACCTAGGTATAACTGTTTTACACTCTAGTATTAAGCTTAAAGGTGCTGTGGTTGGTAAAATTGTATTAGATATAGTTCCTTTTGCAGAATATATTTTTGGCCGTTTTGAAACAATGGATGATGCCGAAGCTGCTTTCGTAAACTTGAGCAACAGCATTGCCGAAAGCATGAATCGAAAAGTATTGTTTCAAGATCAGGATGGCGATGGCAAAACCAGCTTGGTAAAACAAACCAAAATTGCATTCACCCAAAACAATGGTTTTTTTCTGTATAATATTTTTGTACAAATACACCGAAATGTAAATGATAGCTCGTTGCAATTGCTGCTAAAAATTAAAGCAGGTAAGCCGCCATATTATCATAAAATAATGTCGAATGAGCCTGTTAGCAGCTTTATGTTTGTTGGGCAGCTTAAAATGCAATTACCGGTTTTTCAAAAACAAAGTTGGCAAGGCTGTTTAGGCGATTTACACCCATTTAACTGTAAAGGAACTCGGAAAAGCAAAGACACGATTATCGTAGTATATGAAAAAAACGGTATGCAGGATATTGCAGATGCCAAAAAAGAATTTGAAGCTGCCCTAACCAATATGAGGGTGTGTATGAGTAATGATTATGTGTATTATTTACCACTTCCTTCTGGCAACAGGCTAAGAGAAGTTGATTTTGTTAAGTTTGATGACATAGAAAAAAAGAATCCCAGAATCTTAAAGCTTACACTGGTAGAAGAAAGTAAAACTGAGTATATTTTAGAGTTGGGCTTTGTATATAAGTAATTTACACCACAGTGATAAAAAGGTATGAAGCTGCACAGAGAATTTTAACTATTGCCTAAGTTGCCTCTTTACAACTCCTTAGCTTTCACACTCTGTTGTAAAGTACTATCCAATCTTAGCTTCCAAATCCATAATTTGTTCAAACATTTTTTCGAAGCGATTATCAGCCTGAGCTTTTTCGTCTTTTATGTTTTTGTATTCAGCTTCCAGTTTGGCAAATTCAACATGATTGGTATAATTTTCTGGCTTTGCCAAATATAATTCTATTTGCTCTTTCTTTTTATTAATGGTGTTTACTTCTTCTTCAACCTTAGCAAACTTTTTTTGCAACTGCTTTAAATCATTCTTCAAAGTAGTTAATTCATGATTGCTTTGCTGTGGTTTCACTTCTTTCTTTTTTTCAACAATTACTTCTTTTTTTGCAGGTACAGCAGCTTCTTTTTCAGCTATTGCTTTTTGCTTAGCCATACGTTCATTCCATTCTACCCACTCTTGATAAGAGCCTTTAAACTCTTTAATTTCATGGTCAACAATTTCCCAAATTTTATTGGCTGTTTTAGAAATAAAGTATCGGTCGTGGCTTACTAAAATTAAACTACCTTCATATTTATTTAATGCTTCAGCCAACAGTTCCACACTATGCATGTCTAAGTGGTTGGTAGGCTCATCGAGCATTAAAAAATTACTTTTACTTACAATTACTTTAGCCAATGCAACCCTTGCTTTTTCACCTCCACTCAATACTTTAATTTTCTTATCAGCGTCATCGCCACTAAATAAAAAGCAGCCCAATAAAGCTCTTAATTCAAGTTCAGTTTTCTTGCTGCCACATTCTAGCATTTCATCTAAAATGGTATTGTTCAAATTCAATGCTTCTAACTGGTGTTGGGCATAAAAACTTTCCTGAACATTATGGCCCCATTCTCTTGCACCTTCAAAAGTTTCGGTACCAGCAATAATTCTTAGTAAGGTTGATTTACCTTTTCCATTTGCACCAATCAAAGCAATTTTATCGCCTCTATCAATTTCGGCAGTACCATTTTTAATGATTTCAATGTCGCCAAAACTTTTGCTCACCTGTTTTAAAGAAGCAATAATTTTTCCCGGTTGTTTATCAACCTGAAAATTGATTTTAATGTTGGGTCTTTCTAAAGAAACGTTTTCAATACGTTCAATTTTATCTAACCGTTTTACAATACTTTGTGCTGCTGCAGCTTTACTGGCTTTGGCTTTAAAGCGTTCAACAAATCGTTCTTGCTGACGAATATAATCTTGCTGATTTTCGTAAGCCTTTTGCTGCATATCTATACGAATGGCTTTCTCTGTTTCATAATATTCATAATCGCCACTGTAAATGTGTAATTCTTGTTGGTACACTTCTACAATTTTGTTCACCATTCGGTTCAAGAAAAACTTATCGTGGCTTACAATTACAACGCTTCCTTGATAGTGTAACAAATATTTTTCTAACCACTCAATACTTGGTAAATCCAAGTGGTTAGTAGGTTCATCCAGCAACAACACATCGGGCTGTTGTAAAATCATTTTAGCCAATAAAACTCGCATTCTCCAACCTCCACTAAATTCTTTATAGGGTCTATGCAAATGCTGATTTTCAAAACCCAATCCTTGCAATACTTCTTCAGTTCTATGATGAACGCTGTAACCACCAGCCACTTCTAAATCGTGTAAACGTTCACTGTACAATAACAACAATGCTTCATCTTCGTATTCAGTTTCTAAACGTTTGCCCAACTCTTCAATTTCTTTTTCCAATGCTTTCACACGTTCAAAAGCACCCATAGCAACTTCCAAAATAGATTCATTGGTATCAAAACTCAATAAGTCTTGATGCAAGTATCCAATGGTAGTTTCTCTGCCTTTTTCAACAGTGCCTTTGCTGGGCGTATATTGACCTACTAATACCTTTAATAAGGTAGATTTTCCTGTACCATTGTATCCAATTAAGCCAACCCTGTCGCCTGGTTGAATATGCCAAGTAGCATCTTCTACAATTACTCTAGCACCAAACTCAAACGTAACATTTTGTAACCCTAATAACATACTATTAATTTTTTGTAACCAGCTTTTGAATTGCTATTTAACTGTTGTTGCGTTGTTGAAAATCCTGCTGACCAGCAGGACACCCTTCAACAGTTTGTTCAACACTCAACTGTTTTAAGATGAGATTAAAACCTTTAGCCCATTATTTTAAGCCGCAAATGTAACCCTTGCAAGCATTCTAAATTACACCTAAATGGGTATTTGCAATTTTAAGCAAAGTGAAATATCTGTTTATTAATTTACATTTGCTCAATAAAACAGAATAGTATGAAAAAAATAGCTTTTATAATAGCAGTAGTGTTGCTGGCAGCATGTGGCAGCAAAGACGAAAAAGCCAAGGTAGAAGCAACCCCAATTGCTCCATTAACCACCGGTAAAAATTCCGATGCATTTAATAAATCGTTTGGCGAAGTATTGGACGCTTATTTTCATTTAAAAGATAATTTTATTACTGAAAGTGATACCATGATTGTGTTATATGCCAAAAAAATGATGGGATATACCGACAACCTGAAAATAGATGAACTAAAAGGCGATGCAGGTATTGCAGAGAACGCTAAAGCTTTTGCACAAAGTATTTCAGCCGAATTGAAGGGTTTATTTGGAGAAAAAGAGTTATTGAAAAGAAGAAAATCCTTCAACATGCTTACCGATCAATTGTACAATTTAATTCGAATTGTGCAATATGATCAAATGACTATTTACCATTTACACACCGATAAAGCTTTTGATGATGGCGATGGCAACGCTTACTGGTTAAGCAAAACAGCGGATATTAAAAATCCTTACAAACCACAAAATATGCTTACCACAGGCGATGTAGCAGATTCTTTAGTGTATAAAAAATAAACAATTAATTATACCAAAAAATTAACAAAGCCTCCTTGCAACTTTGCAGGAGTTTTTTTGTTTGGTTATTATCTATTAGGGCCACAAAATTTTGCAATGAAACGTATAAAGCTGCTTTGTTTTTTCACTATAGGTTTATTGTTCTTTTTCTTTAAAACAGCAATTGCACAAGAGAAATTTACCATCAATGGCTACATTAAAGATTCTTTAAATGGCGAAACATTAATTGGTGCCAATATTTCTGTAAAGCCTGAAGGGCGTGGTACAACCAGCAATCAATATGGTTTTTACTCCCTCACTTTACCGAAAGGCAAATACCAAATGATTGTTTCATTTGTAGGTTTTCAATCTAAAGAAATTGAAATTGAACTTACAAAAAATCGACAGCAAAATATTTTAATGCTCAACAACAGTGGGTTTGTAAGTGAAGTAACAGTTACTGGTAAAAAGAGAGACAACAATGTAAAAACTGCCCAAATGGGTAAAATAGATTTAAGTGTGGCAACAGCAAAAGCCTTACCTGCATTTTTGGGTGAAGTAGATGTTTTAAAAACCCTGCAATTATTACCAGGCGTAAGAAATGCAGGAGAAGGCAATGCAGGTTTTTATGTTCGTGGTGGTGGCCCTGACCAAAACTTAATTTTATTAGACGATGCTGTGGTGTACAATACAGGTCACTTATTTGGTTTCTTTTCAGTATTTAATGCTGACGCTATTAAGAATGTTTCTCTCATTAAAGGTGGAATGCCTGCACAATATGGTGGGCGTATATCGAGTGTTGTGGACATTAGCATGAAAGATGGCAACATCAACAAAACAGAAGTTGATGGTGGCATTGGTTTAATTGCTTCTCGATTGTCAATTCAAGGGCCCATAAAAAAAGATAAAGCTTCATTCATTGTTTCTGCTCGTAGAACGTATATCGATGCA
Source organism: Chitinophagaceae bacterium (assembly GCA_044348985.1). Lineage (GTDB taxonomy): Bacteria > Bacteroidota > Bacteroidia > Chitinophagales > Chitinophagaceae > UBA1930. The sequence continues at coordinate 223,374 of JBIKRV010000001.1, read as the reverse complement.
TTGGTAAAACCATTTATAAAACCCGATAATCAGTTTTATGGCAGTGGTTATTATTTCTATGATTTGAATGCCAAAATGAACTATAAAATTTCTGAAAAAGACCGCTTGTATTTGAGTGGTTATTTTGGTAGAGATAAATTTAATTTCAATAACGCTAAACGAAATTTTAGTACCACTATTCCATGGGGTAACTCAACTGCTACTTTACGTTGGAATCATATTTTCAGTAAAAAATTATTTTCTAATGTAACCTTGGTTTACAATGATTACCAGTTTGCTTTAGAAGGCAGGCAAGAAAACTTCAACATTAAATTTTCATCAGGAGTTAGGGATGCCAATGCTAAAGCCGATTTTGATTGGTTTGTAACGCCAGAACATAAACTAAAATTTGGTTTTCAATATACCTACCACACTTTCTTTCCAAGTGTATTAAATGGCAATCAAGATTCAGTTGTTTTTGAACCAAGAAATGCACTAAAAAAGTATGCCAATGAATATGCATTGTATTTGCAAGACGATTGGGAAATTTCCAGCAAACTGAAATTAAATTATGGCTTACGTTACAGTATGTTTCAACAAGTGGGCAGTTATGCAACTTATTCTTATGATGCCAATGGTAATAGAATTGATAGTGTTTTATATGCAAAAGGACAAACTGTTAAAACTTATGGAGGCTTAGAACCCAGAGCCACATTGCGTTACACAATAGATGAGAACAGTAGCTTTAAAGCTGCTGTTACACGAAACATGCAGTACATACATTTGGTTACCAATGCAGGCACAACGCTGCCAACCGATTTGTGGGTACCTAGTACTTTACGTGTTAAGCCACAAATTAGCTGGCAATATTCTTTAGGCTATTTTAAAAACTTTAGCAATAATATGTTCGAAACTTCGGTAGAAGTGTATTACAAAGACATGGAAAATCAAATTGAATATCGTGAAGGTTATACACCCAATACTTTAAAAGATACCGAAGAAGATTTTGTATTTGGCAAAGGCTGGAGTTATGGTGCAGAGTTTTTTGTAAATAAAGTAAAAGGTCGTTTAACTGGTTGGGTGGGTTATACATTAAGTTATACATGGCGTAAATTCAAAGATTTAAACGATGGCAATAAATATCCCAGTCGTTATGATAGACGACATGACCTTTCGGTTGTGGGTACTTATGCCTTAACAAAAAAATGGAAGTTGTCCTCTGTTTTTGTATATGGTAGTGGGCAGGCAACATCATTGCCTGAACGTTTTTATTTTGTAAATGGTATCTTAACACAAGAGTTCAGCACCATTAATAAATATCGTTTGGCACCGTATCATCGGTTAGATTTTTCTGCTACCTATAATCCACAACCCAAGAAACCCAGAAAATACCAAAGCTATTGGGTGTTCAGTATTTATAATGTGTATAGCCGATTGAACCCATATTTTGTGTATTACGATCAGGAAGGAAGTGTTGCCACCAACGATTTAAAAGTAAGTGCCAAACAGGTTTCTTTGTTTCCTATTATACCAAGTGTTACCTGGAATTGTAAGTTTTAATTGGGGCTTTGAACTGTAGAATAAAAAGATGTTCTTTACTTAACTTTTTGAAAACTGATTGTTGAGTTGTTTCATACATCTTTCGACAAAATTGGGGTAGGAACTCTGCTTATAATACATTAGACCAATTTAATAAACATAAATTAATATGTATTCATAATCAGCGTATACTGAAGTTTGCTACAATTTCGTATAGTTAAGATAGAATGGATAACCTTACAACAGTTGCTTGATGAACATTTTTAAAGATTAACAGGTGTTAAAAGAGTCACATTCGATAAGACGTTGACCATAACAGATTCAGTAAAATCAGTAGGTGGGCGGGGTCGTTCGCCAAAATTATGTAATGCTGGTAAGGTATTAATGATACTCATGTATTACCGAGAATATCGTACTTTCTTCATATCAGCATCACTTATGGCATTAGTGAACCTCAAACAGGCAGGATTATTCGACAAATGGAAGACTTACTTATTCATACTAAACTTTTTCATTTACCGGGTAAGAAAGAATTACTGAAAGATGAAAATGAATTTGAAGTAGTTACAGTTGTTACTGAAAACAGCAATAGAACACCCTAAAAAAAATAGGATAACCATTATTCAGTGAAAAAGAGGTGGCACATTATAAAGAGCCTGCTAATAGCAGATAAAAAAGAGCAAAAATAATGTGCACCTATATTACCAATGAACGTAAACATAACTTTATAATGTTCAAAGAAAGTAAGATTTATGTACTCAAATACACACAAATGCTTACAGGTAGTGGTTGTTAGGACATACAGAAAAAACCATTAACAGCAGAAGCTGAAAAGCACAACCATACCATTGGCTCACAAAGGGTAATGATTGAACACATTATCAGAGAAATCAAAATATTCAAAATTGCAGCTATCTGTAACCCTGAATTAAAAAATTAATTTATGAAGGAGGTCTAATGATATAATAGTAAGGTTGATGAGTCAAATTATTTATCCATACAATTATCTAAAAAAAATTGCGTTTATCCTACCTAAAATTAAAAGCATTTTAAAGGGTAATCCAATCTGCTGGAAATAAATCTTTGGTATTGTTTGGTGCACTATTAAACCATTTTTTGGGTGCTATTACAATTTTATTTGGATTGGGATTTAAGTATGCAGCCCACCAACTGAAAGTGCTGTTGGCAATAATTTGATGTTGACAAGAACTAATTAAATAGAAATCTGATATTGAAGATTTGCTTATTTGAGAATCAATGCAAACAGAGTTATCTATGGACAAATGATTTTTTACCCAATTGATATCGTCAGAAAAAAAATAAAAAGTTGAAGTTGGATGTAATGTTTGAATTTTTCGAATTGCTTGTTTGTAATAGTCTATATCTAAAATACCATGAAATTCAAGAACAGATAAATTTTTATAATCGCCTCTTCTTATGTGTACAGCAACGCTTAATTCACTTTTCATTTGATTGTGAATCATTGAAACATCGGTTACTAAATTTTCATTTATAGAAAAGGCATTTTTTAAATAATCTGATATAGGACTAAAATATTTTTCACTTTGTCTATACCCTTTTAAATAAATATTATTACCAGCATCTAAAAAATGAAAGTCGTAAGTATAATCAACTTCTTTGTATTGATTTCTTTTATGAGCAGGAAGTCGCTTTTGGAAATACGTAAAAAAGCTGTTTCCTTTAATTTTTTTTATTTCATCAGTTGAAGCAACAATTGGAGGTTCCTTAATTGATAATAAATCAAAGGTTCTATGTGTTCCTATTAATCTATCTTGGGTATTCAATAATGAAATATCAACCTTTACAGGAACTTTATGGTGAATTCCCAAATGCAATGCAGCTGCATATTGAAATAGTTGGTTGCCTAAACCTCCTTTTAATTGTACTATAATCATTTTGCTTTTAAGTGTTGATACTTATAGACTTTATAATTAAAGATTTCGAATCCAAATTATTAAACAAAGATGTTACTATTTTTTCTGGGCAAAAACGAATGTGTTAAAACTTAATAACTCTTCTGAATTGTTATTATGCTTTGCAAATTTCTGCAAGGAAAGTAATTGTAAGTGTGTAATGATTTTATCGATAAGGTTATATCCTTTACTGTATTTTTTAGCTGTATATTTTACCCTACGAACTTCTTGTGCTACAAATTCAAAGTAGTTGCCATTTTGTTCTAGTTGTAAAATATTGTAACCCATTGTACCCAAATGATGCTCAAAGAAAAATTTATTTAATCCACTAGCAAAATGGTATGGGGCAAAATGAGTAAGACTAGCAAATGGCACAGTAATCATTAAATAACCACCACTTCTTAATATACGATTCATTTCTTTTAAAGCTGCAACAGGATCTGGCACATGTTCTAACACTTCGGTACACATTACAGCATCAAAACTACCATCGGCTACAGGTATTGCTGTAATATCTGAAACTATATCCAATTGAGTATTGTCCCAACTGCCCATTTGTAAACCCACATTCCCATCGCCATTGTATTGAGCAAAATCTTGGGATGTGTATTGCAAATGGGTACAGTATTTTTTAAATTGACATTCGCCTGCACCTGCATCTAAAATTTTATAGCCAGCAGGAATTTTTCTTAATGTTTCTTCTGTCCATTTATATCTATTAGATTCGTTTTTAGTGCCTACTGTAAACATATTTTTTAGGTTATATATTTATTGAATTAACTTTTAAAATAAATATCGCCAAATAAGGTATTGGTAAAGTTATCTTGTTGTACCAACTCATACATTTCTTCAAATGAAATCCACTTTGGTAAAGCTAATTCCATTTTTTCGGCAATGCTGTAATTAAAAAGTCCAGCTGGATTTATTTCATTTAATCGACGCAAACAATCCAACATATTTTGCATCATTTCTGGAACACAATATTCAAAAGATAAATAGGGAATTTTATGAGTCAATCCTGCTAAAACATTTAACTCAAAACCTTCAACATCTATTTTACAAAACTGGGGTACCCCATGTTTTTCAATTAGGCTATCTAAAGTGACTATAGGGACTTCTAAGGTTTGATTCCAAGCATAGTTGCTAAATCTATGGGTACTTGTATTCTCAATAAATTCTTTACTAAAGGTTGATATGGTAGAATCATTGGCAATAAACATTTCTAAAACTCCTGATTCTTTTCCTAGTCCAACTTTTTCTATAACGATATCATTTCCAAATTTTTCTTCCAGTGTATTAATACAAGCAGGTTGAGGTTCTACTGCAATCACTTTTGCAGATATTGCTAAAAATACTTGTACTCTGTTACCCACATTTGCACCAACATCGAACACCAAATCTTTGGGCTGAATAAATTGCTGATAAAATTGTTTTCGTATAGGCAATTGTTGCATTTCTTTTATGGCTTCTGCTTTTCTAAATGCAGCCAATTTATTTGCCTGCATTTTTTCATAGAAACTCGTATTGCCTATAATTTTTTTTATGATACTCATGTGTTAATTTTTTTTAAACCAAAAACAGCCACAACCATAGTCTTGGGCTTGTACTAAAGTTGGATTTGCATTTTCAATAAAAGCCCCTGCATCATCTACTAAAGAAAAACTTTGTAATGTACAGTTGTTAAATAGTTGATTTACCAATTCAAAACTATAAATTCTGTGGGCATTGTATTCAATTCTTTGTTTACCTACTGGCGTTACAAATAAAATATCTCCGTTTGTTGCTGTTATGCGTTGCAACTCGTTGATGGCTTTAATATCGCCTTGAGGATCCAAAGCATCGCCATAACGTCCTAAGCCAATATGTTCTACTGTATGCATACATGATACTGACGTAAAGCTGCTATCGGCAAATTCTAGCTTGCATAAATCGGCAAAATTGCCTTCCCAATTATTTAAATTTAAATGAGTCGGACGATAATCGTAAAATTTTGTTGGAATAAAAGCACTTACAATACTGCTAAATGAAAGAATAGAAGAAAAATCGAAATGTGTAGCTGGTTTTGTTTGAGCTAAAATTCTGGCTGCCCATGCTGGGTGATAAATATAATGACTGTCAAAAGGAGTGGTGCTTACTCTGTCATTCAAGCATGGATAAATATCTTTTGTATGTACCGAAAAACGTTGGTCGTTTAATTTTTTAAACGATTGTAATTCTTGTAAAAATTTAAAAAATAGACCAATACGTTTTGGCGTTCTTATTAAAATACTTTTGGCGGTTTGTATAAAAAAACTTTTTAAATACATAGTTTAAAGGGTGTTATTTAGGCAGTTTTAAAATGCCAAACTTACGTAGTGTTGAAAAAATCATATCATTCAAATCTACCGATGTTTTAAATGCTAAAATGGCTATACTGTACATGCTAATAAATGCAAATGAACGAATAAAAGCATCTACAATAAAATTCGAAAAAACAGGGATACTATTACTCACCACAAAAGCAATGGCAGCAATGCATAAAGTTTGCAAATTTTTTAAGCTATAAGGTTGCAAATGAAACAATTTCCAAATAAACAATAGCCTTACCATATTGTAAATAAAAGTGGCAATAAAGTTTGCATAGGCCGAGCCAATTATTCCAAATTTGTTAATTAGGTAATAGTTTAAAGGAATAGATAAAAACACAAAAAACATATTTGTGCCAAAATCTATTTTCCAGTATTTTGATGAAAGTAAAATTTGAGAGTTAAGTCCTGTTCCTAAATCTACCAACTTCGAAATACCTAATATGAGAATAATGGTAGGTAAAGTTTTATATACGGGGCCAAAATAGTTCACTAAATTATGTGCATTCAAATAAATTATACAACCAATTGCTAAACCAATAATAGTTAGATTAAGAGCAGTTTTTTGGTACATTTCTGCAATCTTAAGCATGTCTTTATCTTTCCAAGCATAAGAAATAATGGAAGCAGCAATGCCCATCATGCCTCTCATGGGCACTTCCATTAAGGCAATTAAAAATGTAGCAATTGTGAAAACAGCGGTGTCGGCTAATCCATTAGACGATTGGCTTGAAATAATAATTGTATCTGATGTTCTTGCAACTAATCCCAATACCTGACCAGAAAAAATGAACAAGCTAAAAGTGAGTATATGCTTTTTTAAACGCTTGGTTACTTTGCTTATTTTAACATTGAAATTGAAATAATTTAATTTGTATAAATGGAAAATTAAAATAAGCACTGGAACAATATACAAGCAGGAGAAAAGAATAACAAACTGATTAAAATTTATAAGCTTAAGAATATAAATCAGAATTAAAAGGCTAGTAATAATTCGAAAACCAATTTCTTTAAGAAAATTTGTGAGCACTGTATTTTGTAAACTCCACTCTATAGATTCTAATAAATACCAAAATGCATAGCTAATAGTTAATGGATAAATTAGATAAAAATATTCAACAAATAGACTAGAGTTTTTACCAAATTTTCGAATAATACTATCCCTAAAAAGTGGAGTAATGCATACAAATAAAATGCAACCTATTAAGCAAGCAACTATCGTTATGAAGGGTAAATCGTTTTTTTTAGGAGGTAAATAGGCTTTGTAAAATGGAAAAAATTTAATCGTTGCTGGACAACTGCCAAAAGTACATAGCATTGCTAAAAGTGTAGAAACATCAATTAATAAACGTGTTAAACCAAACTGTTCGGGTGTAAAATAATTTTTAAATAAAAATAATAGGTTAAAGGCACCGATAATAAAACCAATGTAAATATAAATTGATGAAGCAATAGATTGTTTGCGTACAATGCCCATAGATATTGCAAATATGCTGATAACTTCTTTAAGATGAAGATTTATGAATGAGTGTTTTTTGTGTATTACGGTTACTCTATTATTATTAATTGTACTAATAATAAGCTGAATAATCATTATTCCATCTCCAAAAAACAATACCCGTCATGCAAAATTTTATTTTTCGCAGTCACTACAATTCGTTTACTAAATAAAGGGCAGTTGAGTACCAAGGTATGAAATTCCCCATTTTCGCCACAAGCATCTACGCCAAGTTGCTCAATTTCTTCAATAAGGGTGGGAGTAAGGGTTTTACCCAAAAAATAGTCACCCATTGTTGTATTGCAGCTTACAATAATGGTTTCTATACCTGCATTTAACATTTGTAATACAAGTGTTTTTCTATTTTGCTGCCACAAGGGTAATATAGCTTCTAGTTGAACGCTGTTGCAAACTTTTTCTTCCCAATCACGATGAGGTTGCAAATCAATATCACCAAATACAGCATGCGTTAATTGATGCGTTGCTTTTAAAGTTTGTAAGGCATTAATAAAGTTGCTTTCATAAGCTTGCCAACTGCTACTAATTAAATGTATAGGCAAACCAATTGCATTGGCTTGTTGCTGCAATATGTGTGATGGAATACCATGACTCCTTGAAATTTTACCAGCTTCATTTAAAACATTTAATAATACAGCAGGCCGATAACCCTGTTGGCTAGCTTGCATTAATGCAAAGCAGCTGTCTTTTCCTCCACTCCAACTGCAAACAAATTTTTTATCGTTCATGGTATTTATGCTTGTTGATGAATTTCATTTTCGTACACTTCATCAATCAGTAAATTGCTCTTATTATCAGCAGCAGCTGTTGCCAATTCATCACAACGATTGTTATAAGGGTTATCGGCATGTCCTTTCACCCATTGAAATTTCACCCTAAAATTTCGAGCAATTTTATAATACTGTAACCACAAATCTTTATTCTTTTTGCCACCTTTAAAATCTGTTCGTATCCATCCGTCAAGCCACTTTTTTTCAACGCTGTCCACCACATATTTACTATCTGTAAAAATGGTTAGTGGAATATTTTTTTTGGTAAGCGATTGTAGTGCTACAATTACCGCCAGCAACTCCATTCGGTTATTGGTGGTTAATCGATAACCTGCAGAAAGTTCTTTCTTTTGATCTCCCCAAATTAATACAACTCCATAGCCACCATTCCCTGGATTTCCCCTGCTAGCTCCATCTGTATAAATATGTAGTGGATGTATTTTTTGTTCTATCATTATTACGTACTTAGCTGTATTACTACTATGAAACTTTCGTTGCGTCGCACTCTTCAACGCCTTTAACTTCTCTCAACATTTATGAAGTAGGAACAAAGTATGTTCCCTTGCTATACAAAACACATTCACCAGCAATGGTTACTCTTTCTCCATGAAAGCCACACCATAAATTGCCTTTTCGTTTGCTCAGTTGCTCTGCTTTTAATTCGTTCTTTTGCAATTTATTTGCCCAATAAGGAATTAATGTTGCATGTGCCGAACCTGTTACAGGATCTTCTCCAATTACTGAATTTGGTACAAAAAATCGAGATACAAAATCAGCTTTATTTCCTTTTGAAGTAATAATAATGCCTAAGGTTTCTACCTGATTTAATAAACTAAAATTTGGTATTGCTTTTTCAACCTTTTCTTGTGTTTCATATACCAAAAAGTAATCCCTACTTTTTAAAACTTCTTTTGGTTGAATATTAAAACCTTTCAATAAATTTTCTGGTGCAGCACAAGACACTGGCATTCTTGCAGGAAAATTCATTTTTAACAAATCGCCTTTTTTTTCAACAACCAATTTTCCGCTTTGGCAATGAAAATTAATTATGTTTTTGCTATATCCCAATTCATTAAAAATCACAAATGCAGTTGCCAATGTTGGATGCCCGGCCAAATCTATTTCCAATTCTGGCGTAAACCATCTAATGTCAAAATCACCATCGGTTCGTTCAACAAAAAAAGCTGTTTCCGATAAATTATTCTCAGCTGCTAATTGCTGCATGACGGAAGTGGGCAGCCAATTTTGTAATGGACAAACAGCAGCAGGATTACCCCCAAATAATGTATTGGTAAAAGCATCTACCACATAAATGGGTAAGCTTTTTTTGTTAGAGTTTTGCATAGCCTATTTTAAATTTCACTTTTTTGATAGAATCACAAAATGGGTTGAGGTATAAATTGTCTAAAGCAATGTATTCAAAACGTTTTCCTCTTAAATATTCATAGCCTTTATTCTTCACTTTCATGTTCTCTCTAATGGTTGTAGGAATAATTACACGGCTATTGGTACACTTTTTTAAAGTCTTGGCAATTGCTTCTGAGCAATATTGTTTTTCATCATCTTTCAAATCAAAATACTTGTCAAATTTTACATGCCTTTTTTCTAAGTCTTTAAATTGTTCACTCACACATTTTACTTCCTCGGCTGAGAGTTTATAACGAAAAATGCCAAAACACATTTTCCTTTTGGGATTTACAAAACTATCAAATGGTTCTTTCTTAAAATTTTCATCAGGGTTTTCATCTGCACCAGCAATGGAGTGATATACCATTACCTGACCATTTTCTATAAACGCTAGCCCACTGTGAGAATAGGTTTTATCAACTGTATTAAAGTTTTGTAGGGATTGACTAACAAAGTCAAATCCAGTTCTACAAATTAGATCACCTTCTTGAATATATTTTTTAGCTGCACTGACCGAATCCCAGGCTTCTTTTAAATCGGCTTCGTATTTTTCAGTAACCTGTGTACTTATGTCTTTTGGCTTTGCCTGATCAGCAGGTGTAGTGCAACTTTGTATAATGGTAATTGCTAAAAGCGTAGAGAGAAAAAATTTGTTCATAATAAGTTGCTTATGTTATGCAAAATAAAAAAGGGTTAAATACAAATTGATTTAACCCTTTTTAAATTATGTGAAAGGAACTATTTGCTGATAAAAGAAACATTGTCTATACCAACACAAAATGCTCTGGAACCAGCAGCACCACCATCTTCAACATAGTATCTAAAAGCAAATCTTCTTTGTTGTACTGTAGGTGGTAAGCCAGCTAAGGTAATGGTATATTTTTGCCAATCTCTTGGAAATGCACCTACTCCATTTTTGATATATGTTGGGTTAATATCTAATAATAGGGTTGAGTAATCACCAACACTTGTTGCAGTGTTGCCAGCTTCGACAGAGTTTTTATTTGGAGCTAAACGAACTTGCATTCTTTCTGCAACATCTGCACCTGCACCATTAAAGCCTGTAGGTACTGTTCTAGTATAAAACTCTATAACATCACCATTTTTCATCATTGTTGGAGGCGACATTAACCATGCACTAATAGTTCCTTGATCATCTACTGCATTTTGATTAATCATAATAAAATCTTTACCAGAATAAACAGCTGATTGTGCTGAAAATGGATAAGAAGGAACAAATACTTTTCCTTTAGAATCTAAACCTTCGATAGAAGCTTGATTCCAAGTAGAGAGTCCAATTGGTCTAGAGTTATTAATAGCCGCCCAACCTTTAGCAAAAGAATTGGCAATTGTATCAAACTCTTCATTCCAAGAATAGTTAGGTGCAGTTGGAGCAGGAGCTGCATCTTTAGTACAAGCTGTAATTATTACACTTGAAAAAATAATGGTAATAATTAATGTAGATAAAATTTGAGTTCTTTTCATATATAATTAGTTGTAAAGAATTAAAAGGGTAAAAATTATTGTGCCATGTATGCAACACTGTCAATGCCAACACCACTTCCTAAACCATTACTTCCACCACCTTCAACAAAATACCTGAAAGCAAATCTGCCCCATGTAGGTTTGTTTAAGCCAAAAACAGTTGCAGTGTATCTTGTCCAACGATGCGGATATGCTCCTTTACGTTGTGCAACACCACTGTTAAATTCTGTTAGTTTAAATACGTTTAAAAAAGGGTTTACATCTAATATCACGTCTTTGAAATCACCAGCATCTAAACCCTTGCCACAATTTAAACCAGTATTAGAACTATTAATACATACCTGTAAGCGGTTGGCATAATCAACAGAATCGCCAGCATCTAAATACAATTGGGCTCTTGTATAAAAAGAAATCTTATCTCCATTTTTCATGTACACAACTGGCGATACAGCAAATGAACTAATGTCACCTGCATCTGCAGAAGTTGACAAATAATCGACCCATAAAAAACCATTTTTTCTGGCTTTAGAAGAGTAAGCTTCAAAAGGTAAACTTAACACATCTATGATATTGCCAAAGTCGGTAATACCAACAGGTTCACTTCTATTTACAAATCTCCAACCTCTGTTATAAGCAGCGGTTGCAGTATCAAATTCTTCTGTAAATGATTGATTGGGAACAACTGGTGCTTCTGCTAAATAAGAATCATTAACACATGAAGTAAATATTGCTGCGGCAAAAGAAACCAGCAACAATGATCTGGATAGTAAACGTTTTCTCATATTGATTTTTTCGAGTTAGTCGTTTGGTTTGAGCTAAAAACGGGGTGAAAATAGTGATTTTTAGCTAATCCAAAAAAAATTGTTAATGCCAAAATCAAAAAAAGTTACACTTGAAACACCCCAACCTTAAAATCTGATGAAATTGATTGTTGATTTGAAGCATTTATTCCTTCAGAAATCACTTGCCTCGTTGCAATAGGGTCAATAATCTCATCTACCCACAACCTTGCAGCTGCATAATAAGGTGAAGTTTGCTTTTCGTATTTATTTTTCAATTGGTCCAACAATGCTTTTTCTTCTTCAGCAGTTACTTCTTTTCCTTTAGCTTTCATGGTGGCTACCTGAATTTGCAACATCGTTTTGGCTGCCTGTTCACCACCCATTACAGCAATTTTGGCTGTTGGCCATGCGTAAATAAAACGTGGATCATAGGCTTTACCACACATGGCATAATTGCCAGCTCCATAACTATTGCCCACAATAATGGTAATTTTTGGAACAACACTATTGGCAACTGCATTTACCAATTTAGCTCCATTTTTTATAATGCCACTGTGTTCACTTCTACTGCCTACCATAAAACCAGTAACATCCTGTAAAAACACCAATGGAATTTTCTTTTGGTTACAATTCATAATAAAACGTGCAGCTTTATCGGCACTATCATTATAAATCACTCCACCCATTTGCATTTCACCTTTCTTGCTTTTAACAATAAGGCGTTGATTGGCAACAATACCAACAGCCCAACCATCAACTCTTGCATAACCACAAACAATGGTTTTACCATAGTCTTGTTTAAATTCATCGAAAGAACTTTCTGTTGCAACAGTTTCACTTTTATCTACCATTCTTTCTATAATTTCTCTTATGTCATAAGGCTTTGCATTGCCTTCAGGCATGATACTGTAAATTTCTTCAGGATTTTTTAGAGGTGGTAAAGCTTTTATTCTATCAAATCCAGCTTTGGGTTGTTCGCCCAATTTGCTGAATATTTTTTTGATGTGATTCAAACATTCCTGTTCAGTAGCAAACTTATAATCGGCTATACCACTGATTTCTGTATGTGTAACTGCTCCACCTAAAGTTTCATTGTCAATATCTTCTCCAATAGCTGCTTTCACCAAATAACTTCCTGCTAAAAAAATACTGCCATTATTTTCTACCATTAAAGTTTCATCACTCATAATAGGTAAGTAAGCACCACCTGCAACACATGCACCCATTACAGCAGCAATTTGTGTAATACCCATTGCACTCATTTTGGCATTGTTTCTAAATATTCTACCAAAATGTTCTTTATCAGGAAAAATTTCATCTTGCATGGGTAAAAAAACACCAGCACTATCTACCAAATAAATTACAGGTAAATGATTTTCCATTGCAATCTCCTGCATGCGTAAATTCTTCTTGCCAGTTATAGGAAACCAGGCTCCAGCTTTTACAGTTTGATCGTTGGCCAATATTACACATTGCCTGCCACTTACATAACCAATGCCAGCAACTGTACCACCAGCAGGGCAACCACCTTGTTCTTCATACATTTCAAAACCTGCAAAGCTGCCAATTTCAATAAAAGGTTTGTCTTTATCTACTAAGAATTCTATTCGTTCTCTTGGAGTGAGTTTATTTTTTTCGTGTTGCTTATCAGCAGCTTTTTTACCCCCACCCAATTTAATTTGGTTGAGGTGTTTTTTAGTTTCACTCAACTTCAATTTCATCCAATCTTCATTTCTATTTGCTTCTAAATTCATATACTTACAATTGTTAGTTTTGCGAAGATAAGGTTGGTAAAATTTGAAATTTGAAATTAAGCATTAATAATTAAGGATTTTTTATGTAACCAGCTTTTGTATTTCAATGAAACTGAGGTTGCGTCGCACCCTTGTACAAATGGAATCCTATTCAACAGTTTAGCAAATTAGTTCCTGGTATTTTTTACTGAACAACTCAATATCAAAATGCTTTTGTGCATAATCAATATTTTGCTTTCCGAAAGTTTCAAGTAATGTTCTATCTGTTGATAATTGAAGAATGAATTGTGTCATTTCATCAACAACATTTTCTTCATCAATGCCCGAAGTAATAAATCCATTTTCTTTTTGTACATGCACTGATAAATCACCCACAGGTGTTGCAATAATAGCACAACCATAAGCCATAGCTTCCATAACTACCATTGGAAAACCTTCAGTGTTAGAAGTGATTAACAACACATGAGCTTGCTTATATAAATCTGCAAGTTGTTTTGCGTCATGTATATTGCCTTTTAGTTCAGAGTAAGGTTGTAAATTTTCTGGAATTGCATTGGCTACATCACCAGCAATAATAAAATTGATTGCAGCATTTTGTTGTTTCACTTGCTCTGCAATCTTTGCAAAAAGATGCACTCTTTTTTCAGGTGTTCCTCTGCCAACATACAATACGTTTAAAGGCGTTGTATAATCTTTTACAATGGGTTCAATGGGTAATTTTATTCCATTGCATATGTAAGCAATTCGGTAATTAAATGTTTCTGGAACTTTTAATTTCTTGTACTGTTCCAAATGATTGCCAACCCTCACTTTACTAATCATTACAGTTTTATAAATGAACTGTATAAACGGAATTCTAATCCATGAAAAAGTATTGAACGAATGTATCAACTCAATTTGTTTGATATTGCTGTTTACCCAGGGACTAATCTTATACCCAAAATTGCATTGTCCATTAAACACAACTGGTTTATTTAGTTTGTTATTTTGCTTATTGATGTAACCTGTTATTATTCCACGATAAATTAAATTGAGAAAATACAGCCATTTATTATCGGTAAAGGCCGATATATCTTTTATGCTACAACCACTTTTTTCAAAGTCTTTATAAAAAGTATTGTCAACTGATTTTCTGGTAAAAAAAATAATGCAATTTTTATTACCTACTGCCTGTGTAATTAATGCATGTACTTTTTCGGCACCACCTGTATGATAAAATGGGAAAAAGAAAAACACTTGATACTCCTGATGTAATGGTCTAATAGCAGCAATCCATTTACCTAAAAAAATAAATGGATAAATGAAAATATTTTCGATTTTTCGTTTTAGTATGTAGTGCTGATACTTCATTTTTTCAGCAGTTTTTTTAATTCTTTACCTATACCCATGAATAAATCATAGGCTTGCGTTAAGCCTATTTTTGTTTCGAACCAACCCCACTTTAATTTAATCAATCTACTTAATAAAAATTTACGTTTGGTATGATAATTCGTAAAAAAAGGATTTTTCTTTCGATGGATAGAACCTGTAACAGATTCTGTATGCACTCTGTATTTTAATAACTGCTCTGGCACTTTTTCAATTACATTTCCATCACTTAAAATCTGTAACCACAAATCATAGTCTTCACTGTGTTTTTGTTGAGTTGAGTAGTGGTATTGCTTAATAATTTCACTACGCATCATCACACTTGGGTGTGCAATACAACTTTGCCAAAGCATGGCTTTTTTTATTTGAGCTGCTGTAATGCTTTGCATATCTAATGGCCAATTGCCAGTTGGTTCATTCAACTCATTGATAAAAATAATCTGGGTAGCAACAATGGCAGTTTCAGGATTTTTTTCCAGCCACTCAATTTGCTTTTTCAAACGTGTTGGTAAGCAAACATCATCAGCATCTATACGTGCAATGTATTTGCCTTTGGCTAATTCTAATCCACGATTTAAAGTATAAATTAATCCTTGGTTGCCATCGTTGTGTATATGCTGAATTCTTACATCTGTATAACTATCAATTATTGCAGAAGTAGTATCTGTTGATCCATCATTAATAATCAGTAACTCAAAATTGGTATAGGTTTGGTTGAGTAAACTATCTATCGTTTTACGAATAAATTTTTCGCAATTATAAGCAGGTAATAATATACTCACCAATGGGTTCATTATTTGCAAGATAAGTATTGCTTCGTTTAATTAATTCTATTCAAAAATTCAGGTAAATATTTTTCGTAACTGTAATGCTCAAAAAATGCTGGTGGAGTAGAAACTTCTTTTGTTAAAGCTGTGAAAATTGTTTGTGCAAACTGCTGCCAATTGTTAATGCTTACTATAAATATTTTATCTTCTACAAATTGCATTTCTATTCCATTGAGCATGTGTTCAAAGCAAACTACATTCAAGTGATAACTAAGAGCTTCTAATGTTTTAGTTTGTACGCCACCACCATTGCTCACTGCATTTACATACACATTTGCTGCAAGAAAATAATCTGCTACATTTTCTACTTTACCAGTAATAATTAATTGTTCAGTTGCTAAATTGAACAAATGCTGATAATTTTTATCTTCTATTCTGCCTGTAATTATAAAAGTAAAATGGTTGTTTATTTTATTTAGCTCAGGAATTAATTGAGTTGCAATAGCTTCAACAGCTAACGCATTGGGTGCATAATCTAAAGTGCCATTGAATAAAAAAATGTTGTGGTTATGTGGTATTGCATGTTTTGCTTTTATTTTTTCAATTGCTTTTTCTTTATTGCTGAAATCCTTTATTGTAACTGGATGTGGGATGACTAAACAATTATTTTCTATCAAGTTAAATTGTTTAATGGCTGTTATTTTATCCTGTTCAGTAACAAATATGTTCAGCTTTGCAAAACGACAAATCCAGTATTCTGCTAAAAATAAAATACGCCAATAAGGCTTGCCTAAAAACTTGAATCTTTCATATTCAATATTGTGAGAATAGTGTATGATATTTATTTTTAAAAATGTATGCAACAACCATGAAGCAATTACATGGTATGGGTGTTCAGCAATAACATGTGTTGCTTTTTCTTTTTTAATAAACTGATAAATGAACCACCAAGTGAGTGGATTAATAAATTGCCATTTGCTGGTTGGCAATAATGGATATACTTCAAAATTTTCATTCCCAGTTTGTACATTATTCTTGCTGCACAAGCAAGTTAATTGTACTTCTTTTCCTAATGCATTATTGAATGCTGCTATAGTTTGTTGCCCACCAAATTGTGCAGGTAAAATTTTATACCAAACTAGTGAAACAATATGAATAGATTTTGATTGCAAATACTATGAATTTAAAATAATAACGGAGGTTTTTAAAACCTCCGTTACATTAATTTATACAGTTGTTGTTTTTCTTTGCTTCCATTCGAAGAATAAAGCTAGTGCTAATAATAATAAACTTGCAATACTTGCAAAGCTGGTTAACGTCCAACCTGTTGCATGACTTGTAGGTTCAAACTTAAATACAATTTCATGTTCACCAGCAGGTATTAGCATACCACGTAAAACATAATTTACTTTAGCATAAGGCGTAAGCTTTCCATCTATGTAAGCATTCCAACCTTTGTCGTAATATATTTCACTAAACACCGCAAACTGCGTACTGTTGGTTTTGCTTTTATAGGTAACTATATCATTGGCGTTTTTAATCAACTCAATTTTGGCAGTAGAATCGAATGTAAATGCTGTTGAAGCAATTGCATCGAATTGTTTACCAATTACAGCAGTATCCTTAACATGCAAGGTTGTTAATGCATCCATTTCTTCTCTTGGTGTATTTACCTTACGTAAAGACTTAACCAACCAAACACTTCCACATGCTCCAGAATTAGGTTCTACCTGTTCAGCTTTGCTGGTACTGTGAATAATGTACTTGGTGTTTAGCATATCCAATACAGGCTTGCAATCTGGATAATTGTACAATTGGTTTTCTGCTAAATCTTGATAAATGCTCAACTTAGCTGGATGATAACCACCCACAGATTTATGAAAATATGCTGGTCTTGCACCATAGTTAATTGCTGATTGTACACCATTGCTTACATCAAAAACACGGTAATCGCTTTTGTCTTGTAAAATAAATTTATCGGCTTCTGTTGGTGCAAATGAGTTGTCGTAATCTTCTTTGTATTGGTAGTTTTCGCTGTTTAAATATTTTGCATCTACCACTAAAATATCAGCAAATGCAAATACACCAATCAATGCAATCACTATCACATCTTGTAGTTTCTTTTTAATGCTTAACCAAATGGCTAAAGCTGCAACTGCAATAAAGAACAATGAACGTAAAATATCGCCCATAAAAAGACCTTGCCTGTCTTCTTTTAAGCCATTGATTAACTTATTGCCAGCTTCCAAAAATGCTGCCTTCGTATTTGCGTCAGGAATGCCATTAATTGATTTTAATAAATTGGCATCGCCATCACTTTTATAATCAAAGTTGAAATACAACAACAATAAAAATGCAAATACACCAGCTGTTACAATCAAACCTTTTTTGTATTGTTTAAACAATACGCTTTTATCTTCTGTTGCAATAATTTTTTGCAACGTTAATATTGCGGTAATGTTGAATAACAAAGTTGGAACTACCAATATCATACTTGGAGCCCTGAACTTATTGTACATGGGTAAATGGTTAAATAAGAAGTTGTTGAATCCTTCAAAGTAACTTCCCCAACTCATCATAATGGTTAAAACAGATGCTGTAATAATCCACCATTTGTGTTTATCATCTAAAATTACAAATCCTAATAGAGCCAAGAAACAAACAATTGCACCAACGTATGGTGGGCCTGACGTACCTCCAATTCCACCCCAATAAAAACCCATTGCACCTTGCAATTGTTGGGCTATTTGTGGATTCATTTCTTGTAAAGCAGCTACAGCTTTCGATTTGTCTTCTGCAACTTCCATTTTACTGCTGCCACCAAACATGCGGGGAATAAGCATTACAAAAGGTTCTGATTTGAAAACACTATAACTAAAAGCATATTCTTTGGTTAATCCTTCTTTGGTGTTTTTACTTTTTGCATCAGCCAATTGAGAACCACCACGAATAGATTCTTTGGTATATTCATTATCTGGCAATAGTATTACTGCATTACCTAATGCACCAACTGTAACACCTAATAATGAAAACATTGCAGCCATGAATAAGTGTTTGTGCTCTCCTTTCATAATCCACCTTACAGCAAATGAAATACTCATAAATGCAACTATCAACATACCATAGTAGGTAATTTGGTAGTGTTTTTGGGCAATTAATGCCGAGCTGAATAATGCTGCCAATGCAACACCCCACCAATATTTTTTATCGAAGATGAGCAGTATTGCTCCAATTAAACCTGGTAAAATAGCCAGTGATAACATTTTTGTATCATGCCCTTCAGCAACAATTACTGCATTGTAGGTTGCATAAGCATAACATAAACTGCCTACTACGCCAACCCATGAATTGGTTTTGAGTACTTGTGATAAAAAGTAAAAGCAAACACAACCTAAAAAGAAAAACTGGAAAGGTTTGGGCAAATGCAAAGAGATTACTTCTACAAAATAGTAAGGCAAGTAGTTATTACTCCAGCCCATAATCATATAGCCTGGCATTCCACTAAACATACCATTGGTCCACAAAGGCACTTTACCATTTTGTTCTAAAAAAACTTTTTGGTTTTGAGCCATCGATTTCCACTGCGTAATATCGCTTTGTTGTAAAACCTTGCCTTCTAATGCTGGTTTACAATATACCAATGCCACAACTAAGAATATCGCTATGGCAATTGCATGGGGAAGAATTTTTTTCCAGTTATTTTTAGTAGGGATGGGCAAATCAATTTTTGATGTATTTGAAGAATTCCCCCATTTAATAATAGAAGAAGATGGAGAAAAATTACCTTTATCATATGCAAAGTCAAAGCTGCTTCTTTTTTCATCATCAATTAACACTGTATAAGCTTCATTGATTTCTTTAAACTTCTCTTCGTAAGCCTTATTATTTTTGTTTTTATCAGGATGATATTTTGTAGAAAGGTTTCTGTAAGCCTTTTTAATATCTTCTTTAGTTGAGGATTTACTTATCCCTAAAATTTCATAATAATTTTTGTACTCCATAAAAAAATAATTGGTTGGCAAATTAATGCTATTTTCTATCCGTAAATTGTTTATTTTTCAATATTAACAGAGCAAAGCAGGATTTTATAAGCTCATTTTTTAAAGAAAAATTAATGTATGCGTTGGATGGTATTTTTAGCAAGGGTAACTTTTATATGCAATATATGCTACTTGATTTTTGTTGTTGGGCGTTATGTTGATATGAGTAAACTGCATCAAAGTATTGTTGGAACAGTTGTGGTAATGGGTTTTACAGCTGTTTTTTTAAATGTAGTAACGAACTTATTTTGGTTAGTGGCTGTTATTAGAAAAAAGCCTTTGCCTA
Source organism: Chitinophagaceae bacterium (assembly GCA_044348985.1). Classification (GTDB taxonomy): domain Bacteria; phylum Bacteroidota; class Bacteroidia; order Chitinophagales; family Chitinophagaceae; genus UBA1930. The sequence continues at coordinate 203,402 of JBIKRV010000001.1, read as the reverse complement.
TTATATTGGGGGTTCTAAATTTTTTATTCCTTGTATTTCAAATACTGAACATCTTATTTCTTGATTTATGATCAATAACATCATTAAAGACAAAGCCTCTCGTTTATTTCTTATTTTGGGTGGCTTTTTTATTGCCAATGCTTTAATTGCCGAAGTGATTGGCGTAAAGATTTTTTCTTTAGAAAGAACATTGGGCATTGAGCCTCTAAGTATTCATTTTTTTGGTGAACAGTTGAGTTTAAACCTTACTGCTGGCGTTTTGCTTTGGCCAGTTGTATTTATAATGACGGATATTATTAATGAATACTATGGCATGAAGGGTGTAAAGTTTTTATCGTACTTAACAGCTGCATTAATAACCTATGCATTCATTATGTTTTATGGAGCCATGAATTTAACACCAGCAGATTTTTTTGTTGTAAGCAAGCAAGGAAGTGGTGTACCCAATATGCAAATGGCTTATGAAGGTGTTTTGGGGCAGGGTGGTAGAATTATTATTGGCAGTTTGGTAGCTTTTTTATTGGGACAAATAATTGATGTATTTGCATTTCATAAAATAAAGCAAGTAACTGGTGAAAAGAAAATTTGGCTAAGGGCCACTGGCTCTACTTTAATTTCTCAGTTTATAGATAGCTATGTAGTACTTTTTATTGCATTTTATATTGGTACGAGAATAGGCAATAAAGCAGGTGATTTTGTGTGGAGCTTTAAATTGTTTTTAGCTGTAGGAACACTCAATTACATTTACAAAAGCGTTGTTGCAATTGTGCTAACACCAGTAATTTACTTGGTTCACAATGTAATAGAAAAGTATTTGGGACATGCAAAAGCAGAGGAAATGAGAAATGCTGCAATGCAACGTTAATTGGGTTACTGCTTCATTAAATTTACCACCACTTTATCTATTGGTAAACTCACATCGTTTGCTGTTAAATCATCCCAATCTATAAACCTAAAACTTTCGGCACAAGCAGTTTTATCTGCTGTTTGTTCAGGCGTAAAATCAAAGGGCTTGTTAGATGTTTTTAGTTGTATGGGTTCTGCAGCATGCACATAATAGTAAATGCATACAATTTGATCTTTATTATTGAATGCGGAGATTTGAAAAAAATCTGTCGTATAAATATGTTCTCCAATGGTAACATCCAAGCCTGTTTCTTCTTTAAATTCTCTAACTAAACAATCTCTGGTTCCTTCGCCAAATTCTAGTCCGCCACCAGGGAATTTTGTAAAATAATTACCTCTGATAAATTCATCACTCACCAAAATTCGGTTTTGGCTGTTTTTTAAAATTCCGTACACCCGAATATTAAAAAGTGGCATTTGATTGATTTTACAAGGGAATAAAAAAACTGCTGATTAAACTTTAATCAGCAGTTCTAGAATGATTTAATACTAGCAATTATTTTACAGGAACAGTGTTAGCAGGCGTTTGAGAAGCCGGTGCTGGTGCTGTTGTATTGTTTGTTGGTATGGTTTCAATTGCTTTTTTATCTACACCATCACTAATGCCTTTAAAGAATAAGGTAGAAACAATTGCCAGAACAGCAATAATACCTGCAAAAATCCAGGTTCCTTTTTCTAAAACATCAGTTGTTTGTTTAACGCCCATGAAATTGTTGCCAATGCCACCAACATTACCAGCTAAGCCACCACCTTTAGGGTTTTGTACTAAAACAATAAAACCTAAACCTACACTTGCAGCAACTACTAAAATTAAAAATACGATTACCATGATTATATTCCTTTTAAAGATTGAATTTTCGACGCAAAATAAGCGGATTTGTCAGGATTTAAAAAACTTAATTTTATATACAGCTGAATTGCCTTATCTATTTTACCCTGTTTTACCAAAACTTCGGCCATTGTTTCGGTAACAATTTCTTTTGCTTCATTCGAGGTTTGTGCAATTCCTTGTATTGCAGACTCTAATTCAGGGTCAGTTCCTAGGTCTTCATTGCTGGGACGAACGTTTTTCATATGCTTCAACCAATCGGTAAACCTTCTTAATTGTTTAGATAAAGTATCTTGAGCAGCATGGTCATATTCTGGCTTAATACCTTGTGAAGCAAAGTAATCAATTGTATGATAAGGCTCAGATTCTACCTGTAAAACAGTTGCTTCAGTTACTGGCTTTTTAAATGCCTCTAATTGTTCTTTTAAAATTGAAGCAATTTTTTGGTCAGGAATACTGGTATCTTCTTCAATACTTGCATCTTCTAGCAATAATTCTTCTTCATGCTGTTCAGCAATAAATGATGTAAAATCGGCGGATTCATTAGAAACTTCTTCGGCACTTTCTAAAGCAAATGAAGTAATCGAAGGATGAAAGTTTGAAAGTTCTTGAGCCGTTACAACAATTGTTGTTTCAATTATAACTTCATTAATAATGGGTTGTTCGATTGCTTTGATAATAGTTGTTTCTTCTTTTACAACATTTTCTGTAATGCTTGCTTCTTCTATTGTTTCAATAAGAGCTGTTGTTGTTATTGTTACTTCTTCCTGTAATGGATGATATGCAGTTTCTTTTTCTGCTCTTTCAATTGCAGTAAACTTATTAATTATGGGTTGCTCCTCAAGTGCTACAGTTTCTAAAGTATTTGTTGCTTCGCTTTGTTGAACAGTTATTGCTGAATCTGCAGTAATTTGTTGAATTTCTTCCTCAATTGTATGCACTAACAATGGCTTGGTTTCCTCTTGCTGATATATAGGTTTATGCAATACTTCCATTGTTGCATTATTATTCATTAACTGATAATGCAACCAATATGAATTGGTGAAATACAATGCAGTTTTTTGTAATTGCGGAATATATGCCGAATGATTTTCTACTTTTAGTTTTTGCGTTAGAAAGAAATGCGGTAATGAGAAATATGGGTGACTATCTGTTAACTGAAACAATTCATCAATTCCAGCATCAGCAATATTACTGTGACCAGTTAGTTGATGCAAAGTTTTTTGTAACGAAAGATTCATGAATAATGGGTTGGTTCTTTCAAAGTTCAATACAAATTAAGTTTAAATTCAGGCAGTGAAAATAGGTAAAATAGAACGGATTGATGAAAGAGCTTGCCTGTTTTTACCAGTTAGAAAATATTTTATTAAAAATTTCATCCGTTAAATTTCGCAAAATTTCTTCCTGTAAAGATGCCTGAGCCTGATCGAGTGCTAGATTAGCCGAAAAATCGAAGCTTCTCGATACATCGAATTCAGTGGTTTTATTATCAACTGTATTTTTAAAAATAATGTGTACACCAACTGTTAAACGATTGCTCGCAGCTTGTTGTGCTGCTACGCCCGATGTGCTTACAGAATAGTCAGAAATGTATCCTGAAATTTGAAAATGTGCATCATCGTTATTGGTTCTTGTTAACCTTGTTTGATTTACAATTTTTTGTTGCAGTTTGTCTGTTAATTGTGGACTTAGTTGTGGGTTTACAATTCTTGCTTTGTTTTCGATAAAACCAATTTTAATGGTTTTTATTTTATTGTAATCGATTGACACATCTCGGAAAGAATAAATCTTACAAGAGAAGGTAAAAGGTAGAAGGCAAAATGCTAAGGCTAAGCAAGCAACCTGAGATGCAGTTAACTTGTATTTCATACTATTTGGTTTACAAATCATCAATATCATATTCTTTAAGCTTTCTATATAAAGTTCTTTCGCTGATACCCAAATCGGCACTGGCATCTTTACGTTTACTCTTGTGTTTTTTGAGGGCTTTAATGATAAGTTCTTTTTCTTTATCCATAATGTTTAACGACTCTTCCACTTCTTCATGCTGTTGTATATCGTCGTTTATTAAAACTGCTGTGCCGTTATTCACCTGCAAAGGTTGAACAATAGTTGGTTGATGATTTTGAGGTTGATGTACCAATGAATTTTGCATATCTGGACTAGCCAGAATAGGAAAATCGTTCATTAAACTTTCTTTCGTATAATTGGCTGCATTGCCTGCTAACGAAGGGTTTTGCAGTATTTCTAAAAACATTTTCTTCAGTTCAGTAACATCTTTTTTCATGTCGAAAAAAAGCTTGTATAAGATTTCTCTTTCGTTCGAAAAATCATTGGGGGCTGTTGCCCCATTTGCTAAAATGGGCATTCGGCTGCCAGCATTTTTTTCGGGCAGAAAAGCTCTTAATTGCAGTGCATTTAGAACAGAACTTTTACTAAGTACAGAAATTTGTTCGGCCAAGTTTTTCAGCTCTCTTACATTACCTGGAAAAGGATGGCTGATTAGTGTATTCTTGGCTTCTTCGTCTAATTGAACAGGTGTGGTTTTGTAACGTTCGGCAAAATCGACCACAAATTTTCTAAACAATAATTGAATGTCTTCTTTTCTATCTCTTAAAGCTGGTACACGAATAGGCACAGTACTTAAACGATAATATAAATCCTGACGGAACTTGCCTTTCTCTGCAAATTCCAATAATTCTCTATTAGTAGCTGCAATAACACGTACGTCGGTCTTTTGAACTTTAGATGAACCCACACGAATAAATTCTCCAGTTTCTAAAACACGTAATAACCTAGCTTGTGTGCCCAATGGCATTTCACCAATTTCATCTAAGAAAATGGTACCACCACTAACGGTTTCAAAATAGCCTTTTCTGCTATCAACTGCACCTGTAAATGAGCCTTTTTCATGGCCAAATAATTCACTATCGATTGTTCCTTCAGGAATTGCACCACAGTTAACTGCAATAAACGGGTTGTGTTTACGTGAAGAAAGTGCATGTATAATTTGTGAGAAAACCTCTTTACCAACACCACTTTCACCAACAATTAATACCGTTAAATCGGTTGCAGCAACTTGCACTGCAGTATCCAATGCGTGGTTTAATGCAGGTGCATTGCCTATGATGCCAAATCTGTTTTTTATACTTTGTAAATCCATTAATCTTCGTTGTCGTTAATAATTTTCAAATCGTTAATTTCTAATAACGCAAATGCAATAAAAGCTCCAGCTGCTGCAAAGCCTGAACTTGCATTACAATTTCCCACTGAATAGCCTGTTGCAACAAATCCAGCTAAACAAATCAAATATTTTACCGCTACTCTCATAGGTTTTCTATTTTACCAGTTTGCCCAACAATGTTCCTGCTGTACATTCATACACATGCACCATTGCATAATCCCCTTTTTGTAAGATACCATCTTTTGGAAAAATTACTACTTTATTATGATCAGTTCTTGCATGCCAATGAGCATCACTTTTTTTAGAATTGCCTTCAATTAATACTTTGAAAGTTTTGTTTACATCACGTTGCATACTTTCTAAAGAATGTATTCTATGCAAATCAATAATTTCTTGTAAACGCCTTTTTTTAGTGGCTTCTGGCACATCATCTTCGTATCTTCTTTCAGCTAAAGTACCTGGTCTTTCACTATAATAATACATATAAGCCAAATCGTATTTACAGTATTCAATTAAACTGTAGGTGTATTGATGATCTTCTTCAGTTTCTGTACAAAATCCTGTAATAATATCTGTACTTATTGCTGCATTGGGTAATATTTCTCTAATTCTGTTCACTTTAGCAATGTACCATTCTCTAGTATAGGTTCTATTCATTAATTGTAAAATTCTGGTACTTCCACTTTGAACTGGTAAATGAATATAGTTGCAAATATTATCGTATTTGGCAATGGTAAGTAATACTTCATCTGTAATGTCTTTTGGATGAGAAGTACTAAAACGAACCCTCAAATTTGGAGAAACCAACGCCACCATTTCTAGTAACATAGCAAAAGTTACAGTTGTATTATTGTTTTCATCGGCCCAATAATAACTGTCAACATTTTGTCCCAATAAGGTTACTTCTTTATAGCCTTTATTTACTAAATCTTGCACTTCTGTAATAATTGAATAAGCATCTCTGCTTCGTTCTCTTCCTCTTGTAAAAGGTACTACACAAAAGCTGCACATATTGTTACAGCCACGCATGATGGAAACAAAAGCACAAACACCATTGCTATCTAAACGAATTGGAGCAATATCGGCATAGGTTTCATCACGACTTAGTAAAACGTTTACTGCTTTTTGTCCTGATTCTGCTTCTTCAATTAAGTTGGGTAAAGTTCTGTAAGCATCTGGTCCAATTACTAAATCAACCAATTTTTCTTCTTCAAGTAATTTGCTTTTTAAACGTTCAGCCATGCAACCTAAAACACCAACCAACATACCGGGTTTACGTCTTTTGGCCAATCTAAATTCTGTTAAACGTTTGCGTATGGTTTGTTCTGCTTTTTCTCTGATTGAACAGGTGTTTACCAAAATTAAATCGGCTTCTTCAAAATTTTTGGTAGCACCATAACCTTCTGTTTGTAAAATGGAGGCTACTACTTCACTATCTGCAAAGTTCATTGCACAACCATAACTTTCTATGAAGAAATACTTTTTGTATTTGTTTTCGTCTTCTTTAAAAGGAGCAAAAGCTTCACCTTGTCTGGTTTCGTCGTGAGCCTTTGATTGTAAATCCAGTATTTCCATTGATGATTTGAAATTAGCTTGCAAAAATAACAAAAAAAACTTCCCATTGTCAATTTGGCAGAGTGTTAACAGATTAATATTTTAGCAGAGCCCTATTTTTGTTGCTTTAGTTTAGAAACCTATACCTACATGAAGAAATTTATTGCACTTCTTTCTGTTTTCATCTATTTACAGGTTGTTGCACAGGAAATTCCTGTAAAAGTACTGCCTAAAGAAATTTTCAGGAATGTAAAAAAAGACAATGATACCACCAAATGGACTTGGAAAAGAGGTGGTTTAATGGGTGCAAATCTTGCACAAGGTTCTTTAAGCAATTGGGCTGCCGGTGGCGATAATTTCTCTATGGCTATTAACACGTTTGTAAGTTATTATGTGTTACATAGGGCAAAAAGGTACACTTGGGACAATAGTTTAGATTTTAATTTTGGTTTTGTGCAAGCAACCAGTTTGGGCAGTAGAAAAAATGATGATCGAATAGATTTATTGTCTAAATATGGTTATCGTGTAGATACTGTGAACAGGTGGTATGCATCTGCCTTGTTTAACTTTAGAAGTCAGTTGTTTGATGGTTACAATTATTCGGGTGGAACTTCTAATTTTTCTTCTTCTTTATTATCTCCAGCCTATATTTTATTATCTGTTGGTATGGATTATAAACCCAACTCTAAGTTTTCAATGTTCATTTCTCCATTAACTTCTAGGTGGATTGTAGTAGCCAATAAATATTTGTCGGATTTGGGTTCTTATGGTGTTGCAGCAGGAAACCATGCTTATAATGAAGTAGGTGCTTTTGCTACAATTAGCTACAATAATAATATTGCTAAGAATGTTACTTATAGAGGAAGAATGGATTTGTTCTCTAACTATGGTCAGAATCCTGGAAATGTGGATGTATTTTTAACGAACCTTTTCTCCTTCAAAATCAATCGATTACTATCAGCTACTTATAATTTAGATATGATTTACGACGATGACATTAAAATTTTCGGACCAGAAAAAAATGCCCCTCGATTACAATTAAAAAGTTTAATTGGTATAGGATTTTTAATGAATTTTTCTCCTAAAAAAGTTTAGGCAATAACCTTTAAAGTATTTTTTATCTTGTTGGCTTTATGCGTTAAATCTTGGTAGTCTTTACTCATAATTGTTACATGTCCCATTTTACGGCCAGGTTTGGTTTGTGTTTTTCCATAAAGATGGACAAATACATTGTCCATTTTTAGTACTTCATCTAAGCCTTCATAGGTGGCATTACCACTATAACCCTCAGCACCAATAATATTTACAATGGCTGATGGAAGAATTGGGTCAGTATTGCCCAATGGATAATTGAGCATAATTCTCCAAAGCATATCGTATTGACTGCAATAATTGGCCTCAATGGTATGATGACCACTGTTGTGAACTCTTGGAGCAGTTTCGTTTACCAAAACCTCATCATTCTCATCAACAAATAATTCTACTGCAAATAAGCCAGGGGTCTTTAAATTCTTAACTACTGATAAAGCAATAGCTTCAGCTTTCCATAAAACTTCTTCAGGTAATAGGGCAGGAGAAAGTTGATAATCGAGCAAGTTTAAAACTGAATCAAACACCATTTCGGCAGCAGGATAAATAGCAGTTTCTCCTTTACTATTCATACCCACAATCATGGCAATTTCTTTTTTTATGTTCACCATTTTTTCTAAAACTGCAGGGCCATTAAAAGCTTTTTCAACATCATCTGAAGTTTTAATTATTTGAACACCTTTGCCATCGTAGCCACCTTCACCCAATTTATGAACAGCAGGTAAAAAATGTATTTGCTCTTGTACGTCTTGCCATAAATTGGTAATGGTAAATTCAGACGATGGAATTTGATAGGTTAGATAAAACTGTTTTTGTAGAATTTTATTCTTAATAATTTTTATAGCCGATGGTTTAGGAAATATTTGTACACCTTCTTCTTCCAACTTTACCAATGCATTTACATTAACTGCTTCAATTTCTATGGTAAGTGCATCCAGATTTTTTCCAAAATTGTACACTGCATCAAAATCCTGAATATTGCCTTTTACAAAATGATGGCATAAGTGAGCCGCAGGGCAATTCTCATCATTTTCTAAAACATAGGTTTCAACTGTATAGTTTGCTGCCTGTTGTAGAAGCATTCTTCCTAATTGTCCACCACCTAAAATGCCAACTTTTTTGTGGGATGCAGTCCTGAGCGTAGTCGAAGGGTTGTTTTTTGGGGCATCGAGCGTAGTCGAGATGCTATTATTTTTATCCAAATCTTGGTATTTGTTGTGACTCATGTTTTGACATTGTGCTAAGAGTTGCAATTTGTGAAAATTCTGCTCAATAATTGCTTTTTTCTTTGCACGGCTCCAACCTTTAATTTGTATTTCTCTTTCTTTTGCTTCTTTTAAAAATGGGATTACTTCATAGTACTCTAAAACAACAGGTCGTTTTTTATAAGTGTAGCAGTTGGTGAAAGTTCCATCAACGTGTTCCTTAAATCTTTTCAGTAAATCGTTCGTTAAACCAACATAATAGCTGTTGTCACTACAAAGTAGGATATAAATAAAGTAATGTTCTTGCATATTCTAAATTAGTGATTTGTTTTAATAATCACTTCTCGACTCCGCTCGAAGTGTAAAAAAGTCCTTCGACTTCGCTCAGGACTTTATACATTTGTTTCCACATGCTGCCAGATTATCCTCATAAAATATTTTCAGATAAAAGAACTGTGTACACGTTGTTGGTACAAAGCATGGCGATGGGTTCTAAATAGTTCAGATTTATTCTTCAGTTGAAGCCGATAGCTATCGGCTGTGCTACACAAACTCTTGATAAACTTGCTACGGTTACTGAGTATGAATTCTTAGATTAAAACATCACTTAAACTATACAACTAAATAACTATAAAACTATTAATATGGAATCATTGATGGCAGAAAAAGTAAAACAGCAAACACAAAACGATTTTTTACCCCTGCAGGGAACAGATTACGTAGAGTTTTATGTGGGCAATGCCAAGCAGGCTGCTCATTTTTATAAAACAGCTTTTGGTTTTCAAAGCCTGGCTTATGCTGGTCCAGAAACAGGTGTTAAAGACAAAGCCAGCTATGTAATTAGGCAAAACAAATTGACTTTTGTTTTAACAACACCTATTAAAGCCAATAACCCAATTGCCGACCATATTTATAAACATGGTGATGGTGTAAAATTTTTATCGTTAAGGGTTGATGATGCCAAGGATGCATGGATACAAACCACCCAACGTGGAGGTAAGAGTTTTATGGAGCCAACTGTATTGCAGGATGCAGATGGTGAAGTGGTGATGAGTGGTATTCATACTTATGGAGATACTGTTCACTTGTTTATTGAACGAAAAAATTACAAAGGCGTTTTTATGCCAGGTTTTAGAAAGTGGGAGACTATGTATAATCCTGCTGAAACAGGATTGTTGTATGTAGATCATTGTGTAGGAAATGTGGGCTGGAATCAAATGAATCCATGGGTAAAATTTTATGAGGAGGTAATGGGTTTTAAAAATATTTTGAGTTTTGATGACAATGATATTTCTACAGAATATTCTGCATTAATGAGTAAAGTAATGAGTAATGGGAATGGTTTTGTAAAATTTCCTATTAATGAGCCTGCTGAAGGTAAAAAGAAATCTCAGGTAGAAGAATACTTAGATTTTTATGATGGAGAAGGTGTACAACATGTGGCTTTGGCTACAAACAATATTGTTGAAACAGTTACTGCTTTACAAAACAGAGGTGTTGAGTTTTTAAAAGTACCTGGCAGTTATTATGAAACAGTTTTACAACGTGTTGGTACAATTGATGAAGATTTGAAAACATTGAGTAATCTGGGTATTTTAATAGACAGAGATGATGAAGGATACCTGTTGCAAATATTTACCAAACCAATTGAAGACCGACCAACATTGTTCTTTGAAATTATTCAGCGTAAAGGGGCTAAAAGCTTTGGTAAAGGCAATTTTAAAGCATTATTTGAAGCTTTGGAAAGAGAACAGGATTTAAGAGGAAATTTATAGTTCAGTATATAGCAAAAAAAATCTCCCAATAAAAGTTGGGAGATTTTTTTATGACTAAAAAGTCGACTTATTTTTCTTTTGTATGAATACTAAAACTTACACCCGATTTACCATTCAGGTATTGACTGTATTTGGCAATCACTTCAGCAGATTGTTCTTTACCATTGATGGTTAATTTACCCTCTTTAAAGTCAATATTTACTTCACCATCTGTGATAATTCCATCGGCTTTTAAAGCCGCAACAAAAGCATCTGCACCTTCGCCTTTATTGGCAGAAAACTCAACTGTTTGTCCGTTAACACCATCAGCTTTTACTTTTATTTCAACAGTTTTTTCTACTGCATTTGATCCATGAGCTGCTTTAGTACCATGTATTTGAGCCAAAGAAGGAGCAATTACCAACGATACAATACTCATTAACTTAATTAAGATATTCATTGATGGTCCAGAAGTATCTTTAAAAGGATCTCCCACAGTATCACCAGTTACAGATGCTTTATGTGGTTCAGATTTTTTGTAGTACATCTCACCATTAATTTCAACACCTTTTTCAAACGATTTTTTTGCATTGTCCCAAGCACCACCTGCATTGTTTTGGAACATACCCATTAATACACCACTAACAGTTGCACCAGCTAAGAAACCACCCAATGCTTCAGGACCTAAAATAAAGCCCATTAACAATGGAGATACAATTGCAATTGCACCGGGCAACATCATTTTTTTGATAGAAGCTTCTGTAGAGATAGCCACACATTTATCATATTCAGGTTTACCAGTTCCTTCCATAATACCAGGGATAGTTTTAAACTGGCGACGAACTTCTTCCACCATTGCCATTGCAGCTTCACCCACAGCTCTGATAGCTAAAGAAGAGAATATGAATGGAATCATTGCCCCTACAAATAAGGATGCCAAAACTTTTGCTTTATAAATATCAATACCCTCAATACCGGCAACACCCACAAAAGCTGCAAACAGAGCCAGTGCTGTTAAAGCAGCAGAAGCAATTGCAAAACCTTTACCAGTTGCAGCTGTAGTATTACCAACGGCATCTAGCACATCTGTTTTTTCACGAACATCAGCAGGTAACTCACTCATTTCAGCAATACCACCTGCATTGTCTGCAATTGGTCCAAATGCATCAATGGCCAACTGCATTGCAGTAGTTGCCATCATACCTGCAGCTGCAATAGCCACACCATATAAACCTGCACATGCATAAGAGCCCCAGATACCGCCAGCCAAAACAAGAATTGGTAAAAAGGTACTTTCCATACCAATTGCTAAGCCTCCAATCACATTGGTTGCATGACCTGTAGCACTTTGACGAATGATAGACATTACAGGACGTTTGCCCATTGCTGTATAATATTCAGTGATGATACTCATTAAAGTACCTACCAATAAACCCACACCAATAGCACCTAAAACACCCCATTTGGTAAAAGATAAACCACGTAAACTCATGGTTTCGGGTAAAATATAATATACTAAACCAACACAGGCAATTGCAGTTAAAATGATAGAACCCCAATTACCCATGTTTAATGCTTTTTGAACATTGTGGGTGTTAACACCAGCAGAATCGCTAACACGAACAAACCAGGTACCAACTATAGAAAATAAGATACCTAAACCAGCAATTAACATAGGTAACAAGATTGGACCATAGCCACCAAAATTGTCTGAAGAGGTGGTCTCTTGTCCTAATACCATTGTTGCCAACACTGTTGCAACATAGCTACCAAATAAATCAGCACCCATGCCAGCAACATCACCTACATTGTCACCAACGTTATCTGCAATGGTTGCAGGGTTACGAGGATCATCTTCAGGAATACCAGCTTCTACTTTACCTACTAAATCAGCTCCAACGTCAGCGGCTTTAGTATAAATACCACCACCAACACGTGCAAACAATGCAATACTTTCAGCACCTAATGAAAAACCTGTTAACACTTCAATGGTTCTAAGCATGTCGTTAGAGTTAACTAAATCGGCTGCAAAAAAGTGTTTTAGTATAATAAACAAACTGCCTAAGCCTAATACAGCTAAACCGGCAACCCCTAAGCCCATAACAGAACCTCCTGTAAAAGATACCTGTAACGCCTTTGATAAACTGCTTCTTGCAGCTTGTGCAGTACGTACGTTGGCTTTTGTAGCCACTTTCATACCAATATAACCTGCAACAGCACTACAAATTGCACCAATGATAAAAGCAATTGAAATACTCCAGTGGCTATTGGGGTTTTTACTGGCCATAAAGCCCAATAAAAGAGCTACTATAATTACAAAGTAGGAAAGTATCTTCCACTCAGCTTTTAAAAAAGCCATTGCACCTTCGGCAATATAATTACTGATTTCTTTCATGCGGTCGTTACCTGCATCTTGTTTAGAAACCCATTTAAACTTTACGAAAGTGTACAATAAGCCAACTAAACCCAATAGTGGCACAGCAATTAGTAACATTTTGGTAGTCATAAGCAAGAATGAACTTAAGTATTAATTGAAAATGTTGGCAAAAATAGGGGGATAAAACTAATAAAATGAGTTACGCAAACGATTGTGGAAACTTATTTGGCTTTTATAATCAGGCTGTTATATTCAAAACTCTAACTGAAGATGGATTATAGCAAAAGCAAAATTATCCATAGCCTTATGTTGCGGAATAGAAATTATCTTGTAATCGACTGATTTTAAGCTGATTAAACATTTTTAGGATTAATGAACACCTTTTATAGCCCTGATGGAAGTGGATACCCCACAACGAAGCTTTGCTTGGTGCGTTGGGGGTGAGGAGTAGTAACGTACAGCAGGAAAAATGATGCAATTAAAACCCAATTTTGGTTGCTTCATTTACTCCTCTAAATCTTGTTCTACTGTTTTGTCAGAAAAAATATTCAGCAATTGTCTACTACTGTAGATACCTCGATTGTATTTGTTGCCCAAAGTTATAATTACAGCAGTATCTTTTAACGACCTTATGAAAACTGCATTGTTGCCGTGCCACCAACCATTGTGATAAACTGAGGTGTCTTTGCCGTCGATAAACAAACGAAAGCCCAGACCATAATTTTTTTTGCCCGGCTTTTCGTTGCTGTATGGGGTAAATGCTTTTTGTATAATGGCTTTGCTGATAAAGGATGTATCGTATAACGCCAAATCCCACAGCAACATATCTTTTACAGTGCTATAAACATTTTTATCGCCATACACACAATCTAACGACTCTAATAAAAAGGGGGCATTGTTGTAATTGTATGATGGAACATATTTGGCAGTATCGGCAATGCCGAACACAAAAGTATTTTGCATACCTAAGGGTAAAAAAACATTTTCTTTCATGTAATCGGGGAAGCGATGTTGTGTAACTTTTTCTACAATTAAAGCCAGCATTATAAAGTTGGTATTGCAGTAATGAAAAACTCGATTGGGAAATGCATAGGCTGCAGGTTTCTTATCAACCATAAATTGTAATACATCATTGTTTGTAGCAATTCTTTTTTTGCTCCATGCTGTATCTTCTTCCATAAAATATAAGTAGTTGGGCAATCCACTACGGTGACTTAGCAATTGTTGAATTGTAATGCCATGATAGGGAAAAGAAGGAAAATATTGTTGTATCGAATCTTCGAGTTTTAGCTTGCCTTGTTCCCATAATTTTAAAACTGCAATACTTGTAAATGTTTTAGAAACTGATGCCAAATGAATGGGTGTATTTTGGTTAATAAGTTCCTGCTGTTGTATATTACTAAAACCATTATAAGCTTCGAAAATAATGTCCCCATTTTTTGCAACAAGAATGCCACCGCTAAAATTGTTTTTAAAATTTCGGTTATAAAATTGTTCGGCTTTGTTGTGGTAATTTGTTTTCTCTTGCTTGCTAAGCTTTCTAAGTTGCAGTTGTTTTCTTTTTTTAGTAACTGGCGTTTCAGTAGAAGAACAGCTTTGTAAAAAAATAACTAATGTTAGTATGTAAAGTATTTGTTTAGCCATTCAACAATTAATGTGTATTGGCGGCAAATATAATAGTTGATAATTGCAGATAAGTCACTTAAAACTTCCATTAAATGATTTATTTTCGCCAGCATGAGCAATCAAGTAATAACCAGCTATCCCAAAGAAAAAATAAACATTCTTTTTTTAGAAAACATAAGCGATAAAGCTTTACAGCATTTTAAACAACAAGGTTATACCAACGTAAAAAAAATTGCAGGTGCATTGGGTGAAGAAGAATTAATTGCAGCAGTTAAGGATGTGCATTTATTGGGCATTCGTTCTAAATCGCAAATCACCGAGAAAGTATTGGCAGCAGCCACCAAATTGCAGGCAATTGGTTGTTTTTGTATTGGTGTAAATCAGGTTAATTTAAAAGCAGCCACTAAAAAGGGGGTGGTAGTATTTAATGCACCTTATAGCAATACAAGAAGTGTAGCTGAATTGGTAATTGGTGCATCAATTATTTTAATCAGAAGAATTTTAGATAAAAATATTGCAGCACATAAAGGCACTTGGATGAAGGACGCTAAAGGTAGTTTTGAATTACGTGGGAAAACACTTGGCTTAATTGGTTATGGTAATATTGGTAGTCAAGTAAGTGTATTGGCTGAAGGCCTTGGAATGAAAGTAAAATTTTATGATGTGGAAACCAAATTGCCATTGGGCAATGCAACTTCTTGTAAAAGTTTAAAAGAATTGGTGAGCAGTTCGGATATTGTTTCATTACATGTTCCTGAAACAGCACAAACCAAAAACTTAATCAACAAAACCAATCTTAAATATTTCAAAAAAGGGAGCATTTTAATTAACTACGCAAGAGGGGAGGTGGTTGATTTAGATGCATTGAGTAAATCGTTAAAAGAAGAGCAATTAAGTGGTGCTGCTATAGATGTATATCCTTGGGAACCTGAAAAAAATGGAGATGCATTTACCACACCATTACAAGGTTTAAGTAATGTTTTACTTACGCCACATATTGGTGGCAGTACAGAAGAAGCTCAACAAAATATTGGCGAAGATGTAAGCGTAAAATTATTTCAGTATTTAGAAAGAGGTATTACCAATGGCTCACATACTGTACCAGCAATTGGATTGCCACCAATAGAAACAGCCCATCGTATTTTACATATTCACAACAATGTGCCTGGTGTATTGAGTGCTATTAATACTACCTTATCTAAACATAAAATAAATATTGTTGGTCAGTATTTAAAAACCAATGAAAGTATTGGTTATGTGGTGCTGGATGTAGATAAAAAGCTGTCTAAAAAAGCAGTTGAACTACTTAGAGAGGTAAAAGAAACCATTAAAGTAAGGATACTATATTAATCGGATTTTCGGCTTATTTATTTTCCGTTCATCAAAGTTGATTTGATGAACGGATTTTTTTTGATTATTTTCAAAGCATAAATTATGATTCAATGCTAAAAAAAATAACTGCTGCAACAGCAATTACCACTATGCTTGCATGTAACAATTCCGACATTAAAAGAGAGCCGTACACATGGCCCGAAAATGTAAAAGCCCCTATAGCCGATGTAAAGCCACATGCAAGAATTATGCATGGCGATACCGTAATAGATAATTACTATTGGATGTATGACTTTTTTGGTAAAGGTCCAGATAGTACAAAGGCTGTAGATTATTTAAAAGCAGAGAATACCTATTTAGATACCATGATGAGTGGTACCAAAAAACTACAGGCCGATTTATTTACGGAAATGAAAAGTCGTATAAAAGAAAAAGATGAAAGTGTACCCACTTTTAAGAATGGCTATTTCTATTACTCTAGAACTGAGGATGGAAAACAGTATTATAAGTATTGCAGAAAAAAAGGCAGCTTAGATGCTAAAGAAGAAGTATTGCTAGATGTAGATAAAATGGCAGAAGGCAAAGCATATTTTTCTGCTACTGGATTTGAAGTAAGTGATGATAATAAATTATTGGCTTTTGGTGTTGATGAGGTTTCGAGAAGACAATACACTATTCATATTAAAAATCTTGAAACAGGTGAAATTTTAAAAGATGTTGTAACCAATAATGAAGGTGGTGCAACATTTGCAAGTGATAATAAAACTTTCTTTTACACATCCAAAAATTCGGTGACTTTATTGTCTGAAAAAATTAAACGCCACACTTTAGGTACTGATGAAAGTGCTGATGTTGTGGTGTATGATGAAAAAGACAAAAGCAATTATATTGGGGTGGGTAAATCGAAAGATGCCAAACATATTCTAATTTATTCACAAAGTACCTTGTCAACCGAAGTTCGTTTGCTGCCTGCCGATAAGCCCAATGAAGCATTTAAAATTTTTCAACCAAGGATGAAGGAAGTGCTATACGACGTAATTCCATTGGCAGATAAATTTTTAATTGTAACCAATAAAGATGGAGCTAAAAATTTTAAACTAATGGAATGTCCGTTAGATAAAACGGATGTTGTAAATTGGAAAGAAGTAATTGCACACAGAACCGATGTTTTGTTACAAGGTGTTGATGAGTTTAAAGACTTTATTGTAATTAGTGAACGCAAAGATGGATTGGTGAAAATGCGTATCAGAAATTTAAAAGACAATAGCGAACATTATCTTGATTTTGGTGAAGCCGCGTATGCTGCAAACATAGGTGGAACGCCAGATTATACTAGTACAAAATTCAGGTACAATTACACTTCATTAACTACGCCGAACTCAGTGTATGATTATGAAGTAGCAACTAAGAAAAAAGAGTTGAAGAAACAACAAGAAGTGGTAGGTGGATATAAAGCTGAAGATTATACTACTGAACGATTGATGGTTACTGCAAAAGATGGTACAAAAGTTCCAGTATCGTTGGTGTATAAAAAAGGATTTAAAAAAGATGGCAATGCTCCATTGTTGTTGTATGCTTATGGTAGCTATGGTGCCAGCATGGATGCCAGTTTTAACAGCACACGTTTAAGTTTGTTAGATAGAGGCTTTGCTTTTGCCATTGCTCACATTCGAGGTGGACAAGAAATGGGTCGTCAATGGTATGAGGATGGTAAAATGATGAAGAAGAAAAATACCTTTACCGACTTTATAGATTGTGGTGAATTCTTAGTAAAAGAAAAGTACACATCTAAAGAACATTTGTATGCACAAGGTGGTAGTGCAGGTGGTTTGTTAATGGGTGCTGTGGTAAATATGGCTTCTGAATTATGGCATGGTGTAATTGCTCAAGTGCCTTTTGTAGATGTGGTGAATACCATGTTAGATGAGAGCATTCCACTTACAACCAACGAGTTTGATGAGTGGGGAAATCCTAAAAATAAAGACTCCTATTTCTACATGAAAAGTTATAGTCCCTACGAAAATGTAGAAAAGAAAAATTATCCAAATATGCTTGTTACTACTGGCTTACACGATAGTCAAGTACAGTATTTTGAACCATCAAAATGGGTGGCTAAATTAAGAGCAATGAAAACCGATAAGAATCTTTTATTGCTGCATACCAATATGGAATTTGGACATGGTGGTGCAAGTGGAAGATTTGATTATTTAAAAGATGTAGCACTCAACTATGCATTTTTATTTTCGTTAGAAGGGATAAGAAAATAATTTTTTTCCATTCACGTTACTCATTTCCTTTTTGAAAAGTAGGTATAAAAAAGTCAATTGAGATAACTTTCAATTGACTTTTTTATACAATTAACTGTAAAGAATTCTTTTTAAAGGTAGCAATTGTTTTTATTGCTAAAACTTATTTTTCTATCAATTGAAATTTATCAAAGCTTGCAGAATTTTTTTCAAAAGGTATTGTAGTAATTAGATTTTCATTTATAAAAAAAGAGAATTGGTATTTTCCTTCTGGCAGAAGACTTAAACGTAGTTGAACCAAAGAACCTTTAAATTTGCCACGTCTAAAACATTCATTTGATGTATTATGGATAATATAATCAAAGTTGTAGGAATCACTAGTATCTATCACTTCTATTATCATAAAATCGAACACTTTTTGTGTTATCTTAATTGTGGGGGTAGGGGAGTTCATTGCATTTGACTCTTTATATATCAGAGCATAATATTATACAATTGACTTGGAATGTAAGTTACCAAATTATTAAGTGTAAATTAACTTTCAGAAGAAGTCATGTAATAATTTTTTTCTTTGAATATCTGTTTACAATGCTTTATAAGCCTCTCTTTCAGGGCAAAAAATATCCAATAATTTACAATCCGTAATTGCTTTGCCACAATGCAATACATTGGCTGGAATAACCATTACGTCATTGCTGGTTAAAGTGTAAGCAATTCCGTCAACACTTAATTCAAAAGTTCCTTCCAAAACCATCGAAACTTGTTCATTAATGTGGTTGTGTTCCTGTAAAATATTTCCAGCTTTAACTTCTACAAAAGAGTATGTGTTATTTCCAGTGTGAATGAACTTTGCAAAAAAGCCAGCTGCAATTTCTTTGGATTCAATTTTGTCTAAATGATGTAAAGGCATATTAGCTTTAATGCTTGTTGAACCTAATTTTTAGGTGGTTGAAAATGTTTTCTCAGCATTGTAAATATATCATTTACTGCATGTTGCATTGGATGACAGTGATAACTCACAAACAATGATTTTTTATTCTAAAAAGAAAACAATCGTACTCACAACTCTGGCCTTTTGAAGATAGGGTTCTGATGGTGCTGTATTATCAGAACCACCTTCTTCGTCATAACGATATTTTCCGGCAATTGAAATTTGCCCCTGAGATGCAGTTTTAATTTTGCCAAGTGTAGCTTTTGAATCATTTGCAAATTGTTCACCTGCTACTCTTGCATTTTTTGTACTCTCCGCAATTAATTGGGGTTTAACAGTGTTTAATTCAGGGAAAGTATAGTTGGTAGTTACAGTTGATGTTAAGTCTTTACTTATTAAATCTAATTTTATTTGAGCAGCTTTATTTTCTGTTGCTTTAATGTCTTTTGATTCTATTGTTAATGATTGTACAGTTTTATATCGATCAATTTTTACTTTTACCTGCTGACCATTCTGCCATTCAGTTGCATAATAGATTTCCTTATCCTCAATGTCTATATTATTGACATAAATATCTTTTTTATCATACCCCAAACTGCTTAAGTAAGTAATAATCGCATTCTTTTTTGTTTCAGTTTGTTTAATTATTTCCTGCAAATTATCTCCTGAAAAAGAGAAACTTAAAGACATAAATGCAGAAGTAGCAGTAATATTTATTTCTGCTAAACCTCTTACTGCAACAACTCTATCTTTATCACTAAATGTTTTTAGGCCCTTAAAAATAAAAAAGCCTAATAGGCTTAAACCAATTACAAGAGAAATACCAAGTATATATGATTTAGCCTGCGGTTTATTTTCCATTTTATTACTGATTTAGAATTTGCTTACCAAGGTAGTTATTTTATTTGCTCATTATGCAATCCAAAACAGTTAAACTTTTTTAAAATTATGCATTCAAATCTATCCCATCCGTTTTCCAATCTAAAAATCGAATTTTATACCTTGAGCCAATGGTAAATTGTTGCCATAATTAATGGTGTTGGTTTGTCTACGCATATAGGCTTTCCAAGCATCACTGCCACTTTCACGTCCACCACCTGTTTCTTTCTCACCACCAAATGCACCACCAATTTCAGCACCACTAGTGCCAATATTTACATTGGCAATACCACAATCACTTCCTTTGGCAGATAAGAATAATTCAGCTTCTCTTAAGTTCAACGTCATAATAGCTGATGATAAACCCTGTGGCACACCATTTTGTAAAGCAATGGCTTCCTCAATGGTACTGTATTTCATAATGTACAAAATAGGAGCAAAGGTTTCATGCTGCACTATTGCCATATCATTGGTAGCTTCAGCAATACAAGGTTGTACATAGCAACCACTTTCATATCCTTCTACACTCAATACACCACCTTCAACTATAAAATTGCCGCCTTGTTGTTTGCATTGTTCAACAGACTGTAAGTATTGAGCAACTGCATCTTTGTCAATCAATGGTCCAACATGGTTACTGCTGTCAAGAGGATTTCCAATTTTCAATTGCTTGTAAGCAGCCACTAATTTTTGTTTCAGTGTATCGTAAATGCTTTCATGAATAATCAGTCTTCTAGTGGTGGTACAACGCTGCCCTGCAGTTCCAACAGCACCAAAAACACAACCAATTAAACTCATGTCAATATCGGCATCTTTTGAAATAATCACTGCATTGTTTCCACCCAATTCTAAAATTGTTTTGCCTAAACGTGCTGCAACAGCTGCATTTAACAATTTGCCCATTCTGGTACTTCCTGTGGCACTAATTAAAGGTAGACGTATGTCGTTACTCAACCATTCCCCAACATCTCTACCACCTTGCACCAAACAATTCACACCTTCTGGAACATTGTTTTTCTTAAAAACTTCCGCAGTAATGTTTTGTACAGCAATGGCACACAAAGGCGTTTTTTCACTTGGTTTCCAAATGCACACATTGCCACAAACCCATGCCAATGCTGCATTCCAGCTCCATACGGCAACAGGAAAATTGAATGCAGAAATAATTCCTACAATACCGAGTGGATGCCATTGTTCATACATTCTGTGATTAGGCCTTTCACTGTGCATGGTTAATCCATATAATTGACGAGAAAGCCCAACTGCAAAATCACATATATCAATCATCTCCTGTACTTCACCATAACCTTCTTGCAAACTCTTGCCCATTTCATAGCTTACCAATTTACCCAAAGCATCTTTATTTGCTCTTAATGCATCGCCCAATTGCCTAACCACTTCACCACGTTTAGGTGCAGGCCAATTACGCCATTCCAAAAATGCTTCCTGTGCTTTTGCGATAACTAATTCGTAAGAATTAGCGTCAGCACTACTTACTGTTCCTATTAATTTTCCATCAACAGGAGAATGGCTTTCTATACTTGTACCAGTACTTTTTATCCATTCAATGCCAATAGATACACCAGCATTTGTTGTTTGTATATTCAGTAGTTGTAAAAAATCCATTGTATAATTTTTAGAGATGCAATTTAAGCTAACTATTGTAAGTATTTTAATAAGCAGGGCATGTAATAAAAAAAGTTCAGTTTTTAGACTGAACTTTTTTGGCAAAATCAAATAGCTAAAAGCTAATAAGTTGATTATGTTTATTTTTTCACTTCAACAATTACACTCTTACCCAATGTTTTAAAGCGAATACCATTAGCTTGCTCTACAGTTATGGTAATGTACCCAGTTTTACTTGTATTGATATCTCTAATAGTTCCAGCTTTTCCAGCATGTATTCCTCCAATTACTTTACATTGGTCACCATCTTTCAATTGTTCAGGTGTTTTTGTTCTCATAAAAATTAATTGGTATTCATAGCAACATTCACTTCAATATCAGGATTACTTAATAAAAAACTGGCCATTTCATCGTTCATCGTAAAACCTCTGTCTTTACTAACCAATGTAATGTTCAAATTTTCAGTTGGTTCAAATAAATTAATTTTTAGTCCAGCTTTGCCCGGATTATTTTTTATGTTTTTTTCCATAAAACTCACTAGTTCAGAAGAAACAGCACCAACATGTAAGTTCAAATCAACTTGTTTAGTCAAATTTTGCTTGGCTGTTTCTAACAAATTAATTGAAAGTACTTTAAACTCATATCTATCGGGTTCTCCTTCTTTCTTCCAACCAGTTTTAAAGAATCCTTGTAGCAAAACATTTTTACCTTTCTCTAAGTAATTGGTGAATTTTACATAATCATCACTCCACAAAGCGATTTCAGTTTTGCCACTATAGTCTTCAATAGCTAGAATGCCAAAGTTTCTTCCTGTTTTAGTTACCCTGTGTTGTGCATCAACGACTAAACCTGCAATACGAATATTTTTATTTAAGTACGATTGAGATAATGTTGCACTGTCTTTAATTTCTATAAAATCGTTTAAAGGCATGATTTTATAATACGTCAGTTCAAACTTAAAATGGTCTAATGGATGACCACTCATAAAGATGCCAGTAATTTCTTTTTCATGTTCCAATTGTTCAGTTAAAGTCCAAACTTCACAATTTGGAATTTTTGGTGGTGGAATTTCCATTACCTGCTGTAAATCGCCAAACAATGTATTGGTGGTACCACTGGTAAGAGAATCTTTGGTTTGACCATATCCAATAATTTTTTCAATGCCTGTTGTACGATCTCCGTCAGGGATATGAAAATACTGGGCTCTATGAAACTGAGGGAAACAATCAAATGCTCCTGCATAAGCCAAACATTCAATAGATTTTTTATTTACAGCACGTTGATTAACTCTTGTAATAAACTCGAAAATATCTTTAAAGCCACCGCTTTTGCTTCTTTCTATAATTATGTTTTCAATAGCATTTTCGCCCACACCTTTTAAGCCACCCATACCAAAACGGATTTCTCCTTTTTTGTTGGGAGCAAAACCTTTGATACTTTCATTAATATCTGGTCCCAACACTTTTAATCCCATTCGTTTGCACTCCTCCATAAAGAAAGTGATCTTTTCAATACTTCCAGCATGGTTTAATACAGCACTCATGTATTCGCTAGGATAGTGGGCTTTTAAATAAGCTGTTTGATAAGCTACAAAAGCATAGCAGGTTGAGTGAGATTTGTTAAAAGCGTACTGTGCAAATGCTTCCCAGTCGGTCCATACTTTTTCCAGTTTATCTGCTGGATGTCCTTTTGCTGTTGCACCATCAATAAACTTGGCCTTCATTTTATCCAACACTTCTTTTTGCTTTTTACCCATTGCTTTACGAAGTACGTCAGCATCGCCTTTGGTAAAGCCTCCAATACTTTGACTAAGCAACATCACCTGTTCCTGATACACTGTGATACCATATGTTTCATCTAAGTATTCCTGCATTTCAGGGACATCGTAAACGATTTCTTCTTTACCATGTTTACGTGCAATAAAGTTTGGTATATAAGCTATAGGACCTGGACGATACAAGGCATTCATGGCAATTAAATCTGCAAACTGATCGGGTTTCAGTTCTCGCAAATACTTTTGCATGCCCACACTTTCAAACTGAAATGTACCATTGGTTTCGCCACGCTGATACAGTTGAAATGTTTTTTCATCATCCAATGGTAAAGTATCTAAATCTATAACTTTACTATGGTTTTGTTTGATTAATTCTAATGCTGTTTTTAAAATGGATAAAGTTTTTAAACCTAAAAAGTCCATCTTAATTACACCGGCTTCTTCAATTACACTTCCTTCAATTTGTGTAACCCATAAGTCTGAATCTTTTGCTGTTGCAACAGGCAGCAACTCAGTTAAATCTTTTGGTGCAATGATGATACCTGCTGCATGCAAACCAGTATTACGAACACTGCCTTCTAAACGTTCAGCTTCTTTTAAAACACGTGTTCTTAAATCGTTGGTTTCAAGATTATATATTTCACGTAAACGCCTTGCATTATCAATATCTTCTGGCGTATAGCCTTTGTCTTCTAAACTTTTTTCTCCTTCTTTTACAGTAAGTGGTGCATGTAATATTTTGCCCAATTCTGTACCTGGTTTATCACTCACCAATTTTGCCAATGCATTACTTTCAGGCAAGGGTAAGTCCATTACACGAGCCACATCTTTAATACTACTTTTGGCAGCCATTGTACCAAAAGTTACAATTTGTGCAACCTGCGATTTACTGTATTTCTGTACTACATAATCAATTACTTTTTGCCTGCCTTCATCATCAAAATCAGTATCAATATCGGGCATGCTCTTTCTGTCAGGATTCAAGAATCGTTCAAAAAGTAAATTGTACTTAATTGGATCAATATTAGTAATACCAATGCAATAGGCGACAACTGAACCAGCAGCCGACCCACGTCCTGGTCCAACAAATACACCCATATTTCTCCCAGCCTTTATAAAATCGCTTACAATTAAAAAATAACCTGCAAAACCCATGGTTTTAATAGTGAATAGCTCGAAGTCTATTCGTTCTCTGGTAGTTTCCTCAATCTCTCCATAACGTTGTTTTGCACCTTCGTAAGTAAGATGCTTTAAAAATTCCCACTGGTTATTTACATCAGGCTTAATAATGTCTTTACCAATTACTTCATCTGAAAAGTGAATTTGAAATTCTTTTGGAATGGGAAATGCAGGTAAGAGAATATCTTTCTTCAGATTCAGTACTTCAATTTTATCTACAATCGCATTGGTATTGTCAATACTCTCAGGAATATCAATGAAGAGTTTTTTCATCTCTTCCGTAGTCTTAAAATAGAACTGATCGTTCGGAAATTTGAATCGCTTGTTTTTTACTTGTGCATCGTCATTTATAATATCATCAAAACCAGCTTCACTTTGTTTTGCTCCTGTGTTTATACAAAGTAAGATATCATGAGCGTTTGCATCATCTTTATCTGTATAATGACTATCATTTGTTGCAATAACTGAAACATTGTGTTTCTTGGCAAACTTTAATAGTATTTCGTTTACCTGAATTTGTTCTTTAAGATTGTGTCGTTGAATTTCGATATAATAATCTTCACCAAACATATCTAACCACCACTTGAATTCTTTTTCAGCAGCATCTTCTCCTTCATTTAAAATGGTTTGTGGTATATAAGCTCCCAAGCAACAGGTTGTAGCAATTAAGCCTTCATGATATTTTTCAATCAATTCTTTGTCTATACGTGGATACTTGCTGTACATTCCTTCAATGTATCCAAGTGAAGTAAGTTTAATTAAGTTTTGATAACCTATTTTGTTTTTAGCTAATAAAACCTGGTGAAAACGATGATCTTTTTCGCCTTTGGTAAAAGCCTTTGCATGACGGTCTTTAACTACATAAAATTCACAACCAACAACTGGTTTTACAATAGGTTCAAGTATATCTTTTCCATTTTCGTCTTTGCCAGTAGTTTTTGTTTTTTTCCAGGCTTGTGCAACAAATTCAAATGCACCAAACATATTGCCATGATCGGTAATTGCCAATGCTGGCATATTATCTCTCATTGCTTTTTTGTACAAGCTATCAATTGATGCTGCACCATCGAGCAATGAATATTGTGTATGAACGTGTAAGTGAGAAAATGGTGTCATATTTTTATATCACACAAAGCAGCTAAGGTTACAACGAAACAAAGGCTTTGTAATTTTTATTTTAATTTTTTATATCACACAAGGCAACTAAGGTTACAACGAAACAAAGGCTAATATTCTAAAAGAACTTTGTGAGCTTCGTATCCTCTGTTTCTTCGTGTGAAACTTATTCTTTTTTAAACGTAAATACTTTCAAACTTCCCCCAATATAATTGCAAACCCATGCTTCCAGCTTTGCGTCATCTTCATAAACATCTACACCAACAGGTTTGCCCTTACATTCTAAGGAGTAAAGTTTAGTAAAACTATTGTTATTGATTTTAAATACATCAACTGTATTACCACTATAGCAGGTAACAAATAAAAATTGTTGGTTTTTGCTTAAAATGATGGTTCTGGGTTGTGCATTGGTAGATGCAGAAAACAACGTTTCTCCTGTTGCAGGATTAATACAGGCTATTTTTCCAATGCTGTTATAGCTGATAAATAAACGACGTTTATTATCCATTACAATATGTCGCGGAGTAGAAGCTACTTTTATTTCTTTTTCAATTTTCCATGTATCATTATTTACTACACTTATGGTTTTACCACCCATAATAGCAATGTAAGATTTGTTATTAGTGTCATCTACAGCAATACCCCTTGGAATTGCTGAAACAGGAATTGTTGCAATTACTTTTCCATAAGGTTGTACAGTATCGTTGGTTTCTAAAACACTAACGTTATTGCTATGCCAATTGCTTACTAAAACATATTTATTATCACCTGTACGAGCAATTACTTTTGGCGTTTTTCCTGTTTTAATAAAAGGTACATACACAGAATCTTTGGTTTGCTGAACCATATCTTTTACATACACTTTCTTGGTCGTAATTTTTTTATCTGCTTTAAATGGTAAATCTTGTAAATTAATTGGAACAATTCCATGGGCATTGTGTAACGAAACCCATAAAATTTTATCGTTGTGGCTAAAGCAAGCTTCAACTGGTTTTTCTTCAAAAGAGGGTACCGGCTGATGTGTTGCATAATCCCAGCCACTTGCCTTAGTTGGTTTAAACTTAAATTCTCTGGTAATTTTTCTGCTGGCTTCATCAAACTCATAAACGCTCATCCCTTCCAAATTCATTGCATACAATTTACTGCCCAAACTATTGAATAAAACTGATTTTGTACCAGGGGCTGCTATTAAACTTTCAGCTTTTTGGTAAACCAAATTTTTGTAGGCAACAGAAGTGTCAACCCTTAATTTATGCTCTGTTTTTTGTGTATTAGCTACCTTTTTATGATTAAAACTGTTAAAACTTACGCTTACTGTTATAGCAGCTATCGCAACAACACATTTAACAGCTTGATTCAGGTTCATAAATAAAAAAGTTTGATTACAGAGCAGTTTACAAATATCGTTTGAATGTAAAGTTTAACACACTCACAGTTTTCCACAAGTGCCTTAAACTGAAAAGAATGTTAAAAAGTTTTGCATAGGGCTTGTTTCATAGGTATTCAAGGGTTATTTTGCATCAACTGCGTTATGAATATACAACAGAAATGGATAGCTATTTTGGTGATTGCTGCAATGGTAAGCTGTAAACCGTTGAAATCCTTAACTTCTAAGGATACTTCCTCTACGGCTAAACAAAGTACAAACAAACCGAGAAATAAAGATGTAACTTTTATAGACAATATAGAAGTTACCCCAGGAACTGTTGTAACCTCTAAACATAAAACCATTAATACGGCATCGGCTAAGAAAACAGTTAAAAAAACGGGTAATGGTGGTGGACAAGAAGTTTCTAAAACTGAACCAACCGTTGGTTCAGCCAATTCTAACATTGAAAATGCCGATTATTTGCAATTGAAATATGCCATGATGTTGGATGCAACGGTTGAAAAATTAACCAATATACCTTTGTTACAAAATATCGATAAATGGTGGGGTACACGTTATTGTTTAGGTGGCAGTACGGAAAACTGTATTGATTGTTCGGCCTTTACACAAACTATTGCTAGAGATGTGTATCGTGTTTCTTTACCAAGAACATCACAAGAGCAATACGATAATTCAGATCATATAGACATGAATGATTTAAAAGAAGGTGATTTGGTATTTTTTCATCATGGAGGGAAAAGTAAGAGAGTTTCTCATGTAGGATTCTATTTAATGAACAATAAATTTGTACACGCATCTACGAGTAACGGTGTTATGATTAGCGATTTGAATGAATCGTACTGGAAACAAAGAATTAAAGGTGCTGGTAGAATTACAAAAGATTAACTGAACCGCTTCTTAATATTATTGATTAGTTGAACTGCATCTGGTGTAAGCTTTAACCAAAAAGTACAGGCAGTAAATCCTATTGCAAATAACAAAGTCTTTAACGCCATAAATAACCAGCCATTTAAGTTGTCAAAACTAAAATAAAGTAAGCTGAATAATGCAACTACCATTAAAATGGTAATAATTGTTTTTTGTGTAAATGGCTGCATGTTAAACTTTCTTCTTAAAAATTCGAAGCGTATACAGTTATAGACAGAGTAGCCAATCAATTCTGAATAAGCTGCACCAACAGGACCATATTTTTTAATGAAAATATAGGTTAAAGGCAATCGTATGGCAAGCATTAATACGCCACTAAAAAAATCAAATTTCCAAAATGTTGATGTTGCAATGATGGTTCCATTTACGCCTGTACCTGCATCAATTACACGAACCAGACCCAAAACAATTATTAAGTTGATTGCAGCAGCATAATCATCATTAATTTTAAGTAAGGAAAATAAATCTTGCACATTTAATAAAATACAACTGAAAATAAACAAGCTCATCAATAGCATATTGATGGAGGAACGCTGATAAATTCGATTGATTTCAGTATAGTTTTTTTCTTTCCAAGCTTGAGAAAGAACACCTGTTGAGATAGATTGCATACTTCGTTGCGGCACTTGAATAAAATTAGCTGCATACAATGCCAAAGTGTAAACCCCTGCAAAATCAAGCCCTTTAAGGCTGGCAATAAAAATGCTGTCCATGGTTTGTCCTAAAGCCTGTATAATCATTCCTCCAAAAATTAACCCTTGCATGGCCAACATTTTAGGCAACAGCTTTTTAGTTACTTTACTGATACGTAATGTAAAATGTAACTTTTTTAAAAAGAAAAGATAACCAGCCAAAACCATGCTCATTAAAATAAATAAGAGTGCAAATAACTGAATGAAAATGTGGTAACTGATGTAGTTAAAATAGTAAAGCAGAATAAAAAATAAAGTAACTAGACGTAAGCCAGTTTCCTTTAAGAAATTAGGTACAATTGTTTTATGCAATGCCCAGCAGTAACCTTCGAGCACACTAAAAAATAACATGCCCATTGCAAATGGAAAGATGTAATGATAGTATTCTACAATAAGATGAGAACGTTGAATAAACTTTTTTACAATCAATGGCTCAATTAAATAACCACCAATTAACACCAATATAAATCCTACACAACTAACTAGCAACGACCAGGTGAGTAAATCATTTTCTTTATCAGGTAAATGACCCTTGTAGTAAGGATAAAACTTTAGTACAATGGGTATAACGCCCAAACTTGCAAATACATAAAAATTTTGTGCAATGTCGAAGAAAATTCGGGTGAGTGCAAATTGCTCAACAGTAAAATGCCCTTCTTTTACATATAAATACGTATTTACAGCACCGATAAAAAAACCGATGTACACCAGTACACTAGAAATGATGGTTTGTTTGCGAATACTGCCCATGCTGCAATTTAAAACACTGAACTTTCTGTTCAGCGTTTGTAAAGTTACTCGGTTGCTGTTACCTGTTTGGTTTTAATATAAAACAGCTTTTCTAAATTTTGTGGAACCGCAAATTTTTGTTCTT
The DNA here is from genome assembly GCA_044348985.1 of Chitinophagaceae bacterium. GTDB lineage: Bacteria > Bacteroidota > Bacteroidia > Chitinophagales > Chitinophagaceae > UBA1930. Next base: position 173,912 of record JBIKRV010000001.1, on the reverse strand, counting down.
CTTCTTCCAGTGGAATTGACTTCCAAGTTTCAGTTGGCTGAATTTGCAATGCATTATTTTCTGTTGAAAATACCAATGGTAAATTAAAACCAGTAATACAATTGCTATAACGAAAATGGAATCGTTTACCTTCTTTACTGAAATAATATTCTAATACAGGGATTTGTATTGTTCTTAAATACTGATCGAATACTTTTTGAAAATTAAAGCTAGCTTGGTTGCTGATAAAATCTTCAACTTCTTTTGTAGTAACGGTTTTATGCCAAAATGTTTTATTCAATCCTCGTAAAATAGCCCTGAATTTTTTATCATCGTTCATGGCATGACGTATGCTGTGAATCATGTTGCTACCTTTATCGTACATATCACCACTATCTTCCTTATTAACTCCATAAGGGCCAATAATGGGTTCATCGTTTCTAATGTTTCTACGTTGACCATAATTGTATTCGTTGCCAGCCTGAATGCCATAATAATATTCAGTAAATAAAGTTTCACTGTAGGTAGTAAAACTTTCATGCACCCACATATCAGCAATATCTTTAGTGGTAATATTGTTGGCAAACCATTCATGTCCACTTTCGTGAATAATAATGAAATCCCATTTCTTCCCCCAACCACTATTACTTCTATCCATGCCTAAATAACCATTTTTATATTGGTTGCCATAAGCAACAGCACTTTGATGTTCCATACCTAAATGTGGAGCATCAATTAACTTATAACTGTCTTCATAAAAAGGGTAGGGACCAAACCAATATTCAAAAGCTCTGAGCATTGGTTTTACTTGTTTAAATTGCTCTTTGGCTTTTTCTAAATTGTAATCGAGTACCCAATAACTTAAATCTAACTTTCCTTTTTCTCCCATTAGTGTGTCTGTGAAGTTTACATATTTACCAATGTATGGAATGATGCAATAATTGTTGATTGGATTTTTTACTTCCCAAGAATAGGAACGGAATTTGGAGTTTGTAATTTGTATATCGGCTCTTAATTTTCCATTGGCAATTGCTTTTAAACTATCTGGGACAATCATGGTTAGCGATGCTCCATTATCAGGTTCATCGCCTTGGTAGTCTTTACAAGGATACCATGCACTTGCTCCCAAGCCTTGTACAGCAACACTCATCCACGGGTTGCCATTTTTATCTTTTTTCCAAATCCAACCGCCATCCCAAGGTGGAGTTTTTGCTTCAATGGGTTTGCCATGGTAATAGATGTGAAAATCTATTCTTTCGCCTTTACTTTTATATTCATCTAGTTGAATCATCACTATATTGCCTTCTTGAAAGAATATATAAGGTTGATTTATTGGTGGATATGATCCTTTTCCATCTGCTCTAAAGTAATTTCCTTTACGAATAATACTATCAATAATTAATGGTTGTTGTAAATCTAGTTGTAATAGTTTCCCTCTTTTTGTAGCAATAGCTTGCATAATTACTTTCCCCTCAATCTCCTTCTTTTCAAAATCAGGTTTCACAGTTATGTCATAACGCAATACATCCCACCAATCTCTGTTTTCGTTGAGGCTGCCTCTTAAAGTATCGGCATGGGTAAATGCTGGTTTGTTTTTTAATAGTTGGGCATTGGTTTGTTTTGTACTGAATAGAAGTAAAATGAGTACTGCAAAGCTGAGTTGCATGTCATGGCGACGAAGGAGACATCTGCCCAGCTTTTGTACAAATGATGAACAGATTCCTCCTATCGTCGGAATGACAGGACAGTTTTGTACAGAACGTTGAAGTGTGCGACGCAACGGAAGCTGAATATTTGTTCTACTGCTGGTAACAAAAAAATTCTTATTCATGTTTTAAAAGTAAGATATTCGGGCTAATGAAGTTGCAAGGAATGGATAAAAAAATGCAGTCTATAGTTTATGGTCGACAGACTACAGTAAAACAACTGTTAACTGTTGTCTGTGGACTATTGATTTTGTTCTCATGCACCAGCAAGCAACAAACCAACAAAAAAGTATTCACTTATAACGAAAGTACAGGCATTGCAACATTAGACCCTGCATTTGCAAAAAATCAAAGCATCATGTGGGCGGTACATCAGTTGTACAATACACTGGTTGAAATTGATAGTAACCTCAACATTGTGCCAAGTGTTGCCAAGCGATGGGAGATAAGCACCGATAGAAAAACCTATACTTTTTACTTGCGTGACAGCATTTATTTTCACGACAATGAAGCTTTTGCAAATGGCAAAGGAAGAAAAATGGTGGCTGCTGATATTGCCTATAGTTTGGGCAGAATTATTGATAAAAAAGTAGCTAGCAGTGGTGGCTGGATTTTTAATAAACGTGTTGATACTGTTCAGCCTTTTGTTGCATTGAATGATAGTGTTTTTCAAATTAAACTGTTACGACCATTTCATCCAATCTTAGGCATATTAAGCATGCAGTATTGCAGTATTGTGCCTAAAGAAGTAGTGGAGAAATATGGTAAGGATTTCAGAAGGTATCCTTGTGGTACAGGGCCCTTTAAATTTTTTATGTGGGAAGAAGGTCAAGCATTGGTTTTACATAAAAATGAACAGTACTGGGAAAAAGATGCTGACGGAACTCCGTTGCCAAAATTAGATGCGGTTAAAACAACTTTTTTTGACAATAAAGCAACAGAGTTTTTACAATTTCGTCAAGGTAAATTGAGTTTTATAAACGATATTGACCCAAGCTTTAAAGATGAAGTATTAACCAAAAAAGGAGAGCTGAGAAATGAATGGAAAGACAAAATTGTATTGCATAAACATGCATATTTAAACACAGAATATTTAGGTATTTTGGTAGATGAAAATAATCCTTTAGTAAAAAATTCACCTACTAAAATAAAAGCTGTTCGACAGGCAATTAATTATGCCATTAATCGTCAACAACTCATGATGTACATGCGTAATGGCATTGGCACACCTGCAGAAAGTGGATTTGTACCTGGTGGTTTACCCAGCAAAAATGTGGAATTGGTAAAAGGTTACGAATACAATCCTGCCAAGGCAAAAGAATTATTAAAGGGCTGTGGTTACAACGAAAGTTTTCCTGCAATTAAATTGTTGACGATAAATATTTATGCAGATATAGCCAGTTTTATTGCCAAAGAATGTGAGCAGGTTGGTATTAAAGTTCAGGTAGAAGTGGTACAAAAAAGTTTGTTGTTGGAGCAAACTTCTAAAAGTCAGGCTTTGTTTTTCAGGGCAAGCTGGATTGCAGATTATCCGGATGCTGAAAATTATTTAGCAGTATTTTATAGCAAGAATCCTGCACCGCCTAATTATACCAGATATAAGAATGAAGCATTCGATGTATTGTACGAAAAAGCCTTGCTGGAAACCAATGATAGCTTGCGTTACAGCTTGTATAGGCAAATGGATCAACTAATTATTGAAGATGCTCCCATTGTACCTATTTGGTACGATATGGCTATACATTTAGTAAATAAGAACGTGCAAAACATGCATGCCAATGCATTGAATTTATTAGAGTTGAGAAGGGTTAGTTTGCAGTAGTTTTTACGGATGCTATAATTTCTTCTACTTTATTCCATAAAATATAATCTGGGGGAATGAAAGACGATTTATTATCTTTTATGTATTTGTGAGCATCGAAAACTTTATTGGTCGCTTCGTTCAAATTTTCAATCCTTGCTAAATCTGTAGTCATATTTGCACTATTGTAGCTTGGGCTACTCATTCTCTCTCTAATTGCAGCAATTTGTCTAATTTGGTTAAAGTAGTTTGGGTTGTGTTGTTCAATGCCACTCATCATGGTCGTGTGGCTGTAAACGGTGTCTGGTGTAGAAAGTAATACTCTTTTCATTAAAGAACCAGTGCTAACATTATACACATCCATAAATGCTGAAAATGTAAACAATACAATAAACTCACTTGTTGCAGTTTTATTGGTTACTGATTGAACAAACGGAGGAAAAATAAAAAATTTAATAAAATAATCGGCATTGCAATTAATGCATTCTTGTTTATCTTTTAATTCAGGAACCAAGTGCTGAACAAGATTATTTATTTTCATCAGTGTTCTACTTTTGCCTTTCCAAACGTCGGGTAATTGGTACGAATATTTATTTTGAAAACCACTGCTGCGTTGGGCATTCAATTTACTAGAACTACCTATTGCTAGTAGAAATAAAAATAGGTAACAATAACAACGCATGTACTACATTTTAATAAACTTAAATATAGCAAATGAAATGCCAAACTTTTGATTGGGCATTTCATTTTAACTCTTCTTTAATTTATAGCTAGTTTTCTTTTTTATTAACCTATGTACCTATGTGGTTAATTCTTTTTCAACTTGGCTTTAAACACTTTTTCAAATTTTTCTACTTTGGGCTCAATTACATAACGACAATAGCCTTGATTTTGATTATCATTATAATAATTTTGATGATACAATTCGGCAGGATAATAATTTTTGTAAGGCTCAATCGCTGTTACAATGGGTTTATCCCATGCACCACTTTTATCCAGCTCAGCTTTGTATTTTTCAGCTTTTTCTTTTTGCTCTGTGCTGTGATAAAAAATCACACTTCTGTATTGAGGGCCTTTGTCGGCTCCTTGCTGGTTTAAGGTTGTTGGGTCATGGGTTTTCCAAAATACTTCTAACAGTTCATCAAATGTAATTTCAGCAGGATTGTAAACTATTCTTACCAACTCAGCATGGCCAGTTGTTTTATCGCAAACCTGCTCATAGCTTGGATTTTCTACATGTCCACCACCATAACCACTTCTAACACTGTACACACCTTTTAAACGCTGAAAAATAGCTTCTGTACACCAAAAACAGCCAGAGCCAAAATCGGCTGTGTCGGTTTTTACACCATCAGGAATTGTTGTTACACTCATATTTTTTTGTTCTTTTTTATTTTTTGTTTGGGCACAAGATGCCAAAGTTATGATTGCCAATAAACTGCTGAAGAAAATCTTATGCATGGGTTGTGTTTTATTAATATACGAATATCGTTTCATTTAGTTCTCTTACTTAAACAATTTAACAGAAAATAAGTTGAATTAATTTTTTGTAATCAGCTGAAGAATATTAATTAAGCTTTATTGGCGTCGCACCCTTCAACAACATAACATTTTTCAACACTAAATACGAAGTGTTTATGTTTTCCTTACGTTAAAGAAATGATAATTCAACTACCTAAAACTAGTAGATAATGTGTAACAAACTTTATCTGTAATTCTATAAAAATCATCACCATTTATTTTTCTCAATCTTTTTCTATTCCGTTTGTCTAACAATATTCCATCTGCATTGTAATACTGTGGCTGTTTGTAAAAAGTGAGTATGTAGTATTTTTTATTAGAGAATGGGATACTAAAACGTTGAGGTCTTATGGCCATAAATACCAAATTTTGTTTTATTCCATCTACATAATAATCTCTGGTATTTATCCATGTACATTTTATGGCTTGCATCCTATGAATCAGTTGCATGGTATTGCTGGTATCGTAACCAAATTTTAGTAAAGTGTCATCTATGGTTTTTTCAGCTAAATTAAACTCGTACACATACCTCAATGAATCTGTTTTTATTTGTAAGGTTACATAGTTAAAATCCTTATCTGCGAAGTCAATTATCAATTGTTTTTTTGCGTTGGATTGTACATACAATTGTTCTATTTTAATAATGGCTTTTTCGTTTTTTTTGTAATAGTCAACCACAAATTTTCCGGGTATTTTTATACACGAAAATGATACACTTAACAATAGCACTAATAGCAAACAACAATAGGGGGTATTTAGTTTCATAGTGTATCTTTTTTAGTACACCATGTAATACCATACACTATATTATTTAATGCTTTGGGCGTAAGTTGTTGTAGGGTTTTGAAACCATAATCCCAATACGTTAAAGAAATTAGTCCATTACTTTCTACAATGTCTAACAATACAATGTAATGTGTAGGCATTCTTTTTCTAATACGGTTGTGGTTTTTTTTGTGGAGGATGGTATTATTTAAATACACAAATACTTGTGCTGTTTGTAGTTTCTCTTTTAAAAATGCAGGAATGCTTTTAAGTGATGGTCTAATTAAATCCCAGCCAACCGATTTTACTTCATAGTTACACATTTTTCGAAGCATACGATTAAACTTTGAAAAATTGGTAGATGCCCATAAGCCATCTTCATTGCCTGAATGGTATTTACGATTGAAAAAGTTTACATAACCTTTAAAATGATCGGCCAGCGATAAAAACCACATTTGATCGGCTGGATGAATATCCAATTCGCCTTTAAATTTAAATGTGCCTGCTGCTCTTTTTACTGCTAGCGATGGATTGAATTTTTCTTTTCTAACATTTGCTTTACCATTATTGTACAAACCAATCATAAACCTTGCATACAGTTCAGGATAATTATTAATAAAACTGTAACTAAATGCAGCATAGCCACAAAAATTAGTACCATTACCGCCATAAATGATGGCAGGTTTGTAAATATTATTTTTTACATTTTGCAAAAATTTTTCAGGATTAATATTTGGCCAAAATAAACTTTGCTTTAGGCTGCTCACACTATCTAAAAAATGCAGGGTTTTTTGTTGCTGGATTGGTTGAATGTTTTGTGAATATGTACTTAAGCATGCAAGTACACAGTAGAACAATAAAAAATATTTACACCAATAGTTCATACAATAACAAGTAAGATAACTGGTGAATATACCTTTAAGTAAGCAGTACGTATTTTATATTTTAATTTACAGTAATTGTTGTTTTTTACTGCAAATAACAACTTAAATGTTACATCATTCACAGGCTGATACCTTTGTGTGTAATTTGAATGATGATTGTCATGTACAACTCATGTTTATACATTTACCTTCGTTATTCAACTTTGAAATATTGGTTATGATAAAGGTTACAATACAGTGTTGTTTCATTCTTTTGCTGATTTTTTCTTGTAAGCGTAAGCAGGAAAAGATAAATCCAATAGAAGAAAAAATTACTGAATCAGTTTATGCATCGGGTATTGTTAAAAGCAAAAATCAGTACCAAGTATATTCATCAGTAAATGGATTGATTGGAGAAGTTTTAGTTACAGAAGGTGAGTTGGTACATAAAGGCGATGCAATTATTCGTTTAACCAACACCTCGGCAAAGCTTAATGTAGATAATGCTCAGCTTGCTGCCAACTATGCAACAGTAAATGCCAATAACGAAAAATTAGCTGAACTGAAAGTAATTATTGAACAAGCAAAATACAAGTTAGACAATGATCAATTATTGTTGGAGCGTCAGAAAAATTTATGGGCTCAACAAATTGGTTCAAGAAATGAATTGGAACAACGTGAGCTGGCTTACAAAAATTCTTTAAAAACCTATGAAGCTGCAAAATTGCGTTATACCGAAATGCAAAAGCAAATCAGCTTTCAAGAAAAACAAGCTAAAAAAAATGTACAGATTGCAACAACAATTGCAGGAGATTTTACAATTAAAAGTGAAGTGGCTGGTAAAGTATATTCTATACTAAAAGAAAAAGGAGAGATGGTGAATACGCAAACAACTATTGCTTTAATTGGCGATGCAATTGCATTTATTTTAGAACTACAAATAGACGAGTATGATATTACTAAAATAAAAGCAGGACAAAAAGTTGTGCTGAGTATGGACAGTTACAAAGGGCAAACTTTCGAAGCAACCGTAACTAAAATTAATCCTATTATGAACGAACGAACCAAGTCGTTTACTGTAGAGGCGACATTTATTCAAATGCCACCAACATTATACCCCAATCTAACCTGTGAAGCCAATATTGTTATTCAACAGAAAGAAAAAGTAATTACCATTCCAAGAAATTATTTATTGCCTGAGGATTATGTGTTACTTGAAAACAATGAAAAAAGAAAGGTAACCACCGGATTAAAAGATTATCAAAAGGTAGAAATACGTAATGGCTTAACTGTAAAAGATGTACTACTTAAGCCTGCACCATGAACATTCAATTAATCATAAGTATTGCAAAGTCGTTATTAATGGCAAGGTGGAAGCAAACACTGGTTGCAGCCATTGGTGTTACTTTTAGTATTGCCATGTTTATAACCCTGCTTGGTTTTATGACTGGCTTAAACGATTTATTGGACGGTTTAATTTTAAATCGTACACCACATATTCGTTTGTACAACGAAGTAAAGCCCAGCAAAAACCAGCCAGTTAATATTGCTAAAGCATATAAAAATTCGTACAATTTTATACAGTCTGTAAAGTCGAGTAATGTGCGTCAGGAAATTTACAACGGTGCTTCTATTATGCAAACATTGAAGCAAGATGAACGTGTTTTGGGCATCTCTCCAAAAATTATTTCACAAATATTTTTTAACAATGGAAGCATTGATATAACAGGTGTTGTAAATGGTATCGAAGTAGATGCAGAAAGTAATTTTTTTCATTTCAATGAGTATGTCACAACTGGCAATGCAGCGGATATTAACAAGGTTTCGAACAGTATTATTTTAGGCAAAGGACTTGCCGAAAAAATGCTGGTCAATATTGGTGATGTAGTGCAGCTTACCACAACAAAAGGTGAAAGATTTCCTTTAAAAGTAGTAGGTTATTTTCAATCAGGGTTACAGGATTTTGATAAAATACAGAGCTATGCATCTATAGCTACTGTTCAAAAATTAATGGGTAAACCTGCTAGTTATATAACAGATATTCAGGTGAAGTTGAAAGATATAGAGCAAGCTCCAGCAACTGCTAAAGAGTTTGCACAATTATTTGGTGCCGATGCCGAAGATATTCAAACAGCCAACTCACAATTTGAAACAGGCAGTTTTGTCAGAACACTTATTTCTTATGCAGTTGGCATAACCTTATTGGTAGTTGCAGGTTTTGGTATTTACAATATTTTAAACATGATGATTTATGAAAAAATGGATTCCATTGCCATTTTAAAAGCAACAGGTTTTGCAGGTATAGATGTGAAAAGAATTTTTCTGGTAATAGCCATTAGTATTGGTTTTTTTGGGGGATTGGCTGGGTTGATTTTTGGATTTGGTTTATCGGCTCTTATAGATCAAATTCCATTTAACACAGCATCATTGCCTACTATAAAAACCTATCCCATTAATTACAATCCAGTGTTTTATTTAATTGGTGCAGTATTCTCTTTAATCACTACTTATTTTGCAGGTTGGTTTCCGTCAAGAAAGGCAAGTAAAGTAGATCCTGTAATTATAATAAGAGGTAAATAGCATGAGTACAACAATATTAGAAGCCAAAAATATCAACAAAGATTTTCACGACCCAATCACTGTAAGAGTTTTAACAGATATTAATTTCTCTATTAACAAAGGCGATTTTGTTTCAGTTACAGGTAAATCGGGTTGCGGTAAATCTACCTTGCTCTATATTTTATCTACCATGGATACGGATTATGAAGGAGAGTTGTTTATTGATGGTGAATCCATGCAAAATAAAAAAGAAGCAGAATTGGCAAAAGTGAGAAACGAAAAAATTGGTTTTGTATTTCAGTTTCATTATTTACTCAATGAATTTAATGTACTTAAAAACGTTATGTTACCCGGTTTAAAACTCAATAAATATTCAGCCAAGGAAGTAGAGCATCGTGCAATGGAGAAATTAAAAGTGCTGGGTATAGAACAGTTGGCACTTAAAAATGCCCAACAAATTTCTGGTGGCGAAAAACAACGTGTTGCCATTGCACGTGCATTAATAAATGATCCACATATTATAATGGGCGATGAACCAACAGGCAACCTCGATAAAAAGAACAGCGAAATAGTATTCGATATTTTCAAACAACTGGCTGAAGAGTACAATCAAACACTATTAATTGTAACACACGATCAAAGCTTTGCGTCAAGAACACATCGTATCATTGAAATGGAAGATGGTAGAATTATTCGCTAATTTTTTTAAAATTATTTGGAGGTTGTAAGATGTAGTACAGCGTTTGAAAGACCTATAAGGTTTTTAGAAACTTATAGGTCTTTACAAAAGCACAGTTGAATTTAATTTTGTTGAAAGGTCTTTTGCAAGCAATTGCATATTGCTTGTAGATCTTGATCCATAGATTATTCTATTTCAATTTTATCTATCTCTTTCATCAATCTATCGGTTTTTGTAAGGGCTACAATTATTTTTTGATAGTGTAAAATATCTTCAAAGTCTAATGTTCTGCCTTTGCGGTCTTTGAGCCATTTTTGAGCTGGTTGATAACCGCCAATGTAAAACTCCCAAGCTAATTGTGGTACATTGGCAAAGTATTGAGTTTGGTTGATGAAGATGTTGCAGGTTGCATTGTCATCCTGAGGAACGAAGGATCTGCTGGGCTTTGGTTCTTTGTTTGAAGTGATTCCTCCTGCGTCGGAATGACAAACAATTTTAGCTACTACATTGTCGCCATCTATTGGGTATTGGGTGATGTAGTTTTCTACAACAGGGCTTTCTAATAAATGTATTTCTCTTAACTGCCTACCTAATGTTACTAAGTTTTCAAAAGTGGTTGCATCTTTTGGGTAAGGTACTCTTGGAAAATCTATTTTTAAAAATTCTTTGTATTTTTCTCTGTAAGTAGGGCTATGTAATACTGCATAAATATAATCGAGTACATCAATTGGAGCAAATTCCCCTCCTTTGGAGGGGTTAGGGGTGGTTGCATTTTTTTCCCAAACAAAACAACCATCAATTGCTTTGGCTATTGTATCTACAATTGTTGAATTTAAATTGGGTACTCTCTTTGCTGGCTCTTCTGTACTTATTTGTGTGGTGGTTTCTGGATAGAGGTAGAGAGGAAAGTAATTTCCCGAACCATATCTTCCTGCTGTACCAGTTAAATTGAACTCCCCAATTAGATTTGAAATAAAAATATATTGCCAATTGCCAACGCATTGTCTAGCTATCACCAAACCTATATTATTACCATGAAAAAAGTGTTTCATAACTTTTTCCCTAGCTCGTTCAATTAGGTTAGTATCATAGTAAATAAGTTTATTATCAAAAGGTCTATAGGAAATAGGTTTTATGTGTTTTATGTTTCCTTCTATTTTATAATAGTCTTCAACATTCTTTAATAATGAACTTTTGTTTTCATTAATAAGTATCGCATCTTTTGATGTTACAATACCAACATTATTTATTTCAAAAATCTCATTTACTTTAAATCCTTCTTCATAATTCTTTTGTTCATTAAAATTTTTACTAACAAAAAAGTAGTTAGGTGCAATATTTGGCAGTTCTTTATAAGCAATACTTTTAAGAGAATTACTAAGTAAAAAATCATATTTCATTTCTCTTTTACCATACAAATCAAAGTGGAATATCTTACCTAATTCAGTAGCTTTTTTCTTGCCAGTTTTTATAAATAGATTAATGCAAACTCCTTGCATTATATCAAACACATTGACATCTGCTAACCCATCTGTTGAAGTCTTATTCTTCTCATTGTTTCCATGCAAATCGAGAACATAAATCATATCAAACGTTTTTAACAAGTTCCAACGCATTCCTCTAAATGTTGGGTTATCTAAAAAGCTATGTGGGTTAATAAATGCTAATACGCCACTGCCATTTTTTTCTATAAAGTGTTGTCCGTAACGTATAAATTTATTTTCATCGCCATTAATCCATTTTGGGTTACGTTCATTTAATTTTTCTTTACCACCGGGTTCTTTTTTATAATCTTCCATTAGTTGCATAATCCATTCACCTTTATTAGCACTTTCGCCACTATACGGTGGGTTGCCTATAATGCACATTACCGGTGTGTCTCTTTTTATTTGGTTGGCTTCATTGGCTTCGCTGCTTAGCCAATTGGCAAAAAGGGTGCCTGTATCGGGGTGGCTTTCTTCTAAACTATTGGTTAGGTAAATTTTAAAACGTTGGTTGGTGGTGGGTTTGTAGCCAGTTTCGGTAAGCAATAAATCCAATTGCAAATGTGCCATTGCATAGCTTGCCATTAACAACTCAAAACCATTTAAACGTGGCAGCAAATGTTTTTCTACATAATTGCTCCATATACCTTGCTGCCCTTCAAACTTTTTATGTATATGTTTTACTACTTCTGCTAAAAAAGTTCCTGTGCCCGTTGCAGGGTCTAAAATTTGAACACGGTGTACTTCTTCTTCAATTGTTTTAATATTGTTGGTATAGCGTTTATCGGTGCTTTGTAAGTTTACTTTTATTTTGGTTTTGCTGGTATCGGCCAAACCTTGTGGTAAATTAAATTCGGTTTTTAAAATATCATCTACTGCACGTACTATAAAATTTACTACTGGGTGTGGTGTGTACCAAACGCCTCTTGCTTTACGCAGGCTTGCATCGTACTCACTTAAAAAAGTTTCGTAAAAATGTATAATGGGGTCTTCGGTCTTGGTGCTTTTGCCATAGTTTTTTAATAGCTCTTCTACATTGCAAGCCAAAAACACTTCTACCAAACTATCTACAATCCATTTAATTCTATCGTCAATATCAGGCCCTGCTATATAGCCAAAAAGCTTGCGTAAAAATGGGTTGCTTTTGGGTATTAGTTCTGCAGCTTCCTGCCTGCTAAAAGTGGGCAGTGTAGGGTCGTGTAACCTTGCAGCAAACATGCCATAGGCAATGGTTTGTGCATACACATCGGCAAAGGCTTTTGGTGTAATATCGTGTATGAGTATTTCTCTAAAAGCAATCATTTGCTCTTTGAGTGTACTGTTTTCTTGTGTGGCTTCATCGCTGTTTAAAGCCTTTTCTATTACGTCTGCCAAAAGTCTTGCTTTGCCAGCCATCATTTCTGCAAGTTTTTTACTGCTTTTAATGGTTTGGCTAATGTGGGTGCAAAAATCTTTAATGAGGTTGGTGAATGCAGTAAAATTTTGTGGTAGTGCAACCACCCCTGCCCCTCCATAGGAGGGGAATAATTCGGCTAATCTTATACTCGTTATAAAAACGCCATCTCTATACAAATGAAAATCCAGATAATCGGTAAAAATAATATTGCTTAAAGATGCTTTGTAACGGTCGAACTGTTCTTTATTGCCTGTTTTCTTTTGCCCTGCCAAATCGTTATCGCCAATGTCTTTGGCTTCTATAAAACCAACAGGAATATCTTTTTTGGTAAGAATATAATCAGGTGCTCCACATTTCTGGCGTTTGGGTTCGTTGGTTGCAACAATATCGGGTACAAGGCTTTCTAGAAGTTGTTGCAAATCTCCACGAAAAGTGTGTTCAGTAGCATTGCCTCGTTTATAGCGATTGTTAATGTTTTGAATGTATTGGTCGATGGTCATGAGTTGTGTGTCAATTCTTGTTGCTCAAATGTATGTAAAAGGATTAATTATAAAGCGTAATGTGTTTGGGGTGATTTGGTTCTTTAGAACTTTAGCTTTTAGGTTGTTTAGTTTTTACTTTTTAGTTGGAAGAAACCACCCCAAGCCCCTCAAAAGGAGGGGAATGAATAACTTGAAGCTTATGCAGAAGATGCGTAAATAATTGAATATTGATAGTTGAGAATTGAGAATTGTACATTATTCATTGTTAATTATTCATTGTTAATTATTCATTACACAAAAACTTGAAGGCGGGCAAGGAACTGTTGATTGGTTTTGTACTAAAAGTTCACAGCCCCAAAGCTGCTTTTCATCATTTTATAAGCGTTGCTTAAAACAATACCTTTGTTACAACTTTTAATAGCTATATCTGTTATACCATTATGCATTATCCATCATTAGAAGCTTGTTTAATTGATCTTGAAAAACATGGTCATTTGGTAAGAATAAAAGAAGAAGTGGATCCTTATTTAGAAATGGCTGCCATTCACCTACGCATGTATGAGGGCAATGGCCCTGCCATTTTATTTGAGAATGTAAAAGGCACTAAGTACAGAGCTGCAAGCAATATTTTTGGCAATTTGGAACGCAGCAAGTTTATGTTTAGAAAAACATTTAAACTGGTACAGCAGCTAATTGATTTAAAAAATGATCCTGTAAAAGCCATTAAACATCCCATAGATAATTTTGCTACAGGTATGGCTGCATTGAAAGCATTGCCGTTGAAAAATCCCTTTTCAAAACCAGTATTGTACGAAGAAATAAAGATTAGTGATTTACCACTCATTCAACATTGGCCAATAGATGGAGGAGCTTTTGTAACCTTACCTCAGGTTTATACCGAAGATATAGATACGCCTGGAATTATGAAAGCTAATCTAGGTATGTATCGTATTCAGCTTACAGGTAATGATTATATAAAAGACAACGAAATTGGTTTGCATTATCAATTGCATCGTGGCATTGGTGTGCATCAAACAAAAGCCAATAAAAAAGGATTGCCCTTAAAAGTGAGTTGCTTTGTTGGTGGACCACCAAGCCATACTTTAAGTGCTGTAATGCCTTTACCAGAAGGAATTAGTGAAATGACTTTTGCAGGAGTGTTGGGTGGACGTAGGTTCAGATACACGTATCAAGATGGTTTTGCAATTAGTACAGATGCTGATTTTGTAATTACAGGTGAAGTGTATCCCAATGAAAATAAACCAGAAGGTCCGTTTGGTGATCACTTGGGTTATTATTCATTAACCCATGATTTTCCGTTGATGAAAGTGCATAAAGTATATGCAAAAAAAAATGCTATTTGGCCGTTTACTGTGGTTGGTCGCCCACCACAAGAAGATACCAGTTTTGGTCAGTTAATACATGAACTTACTGGCAATGCCATACCACAAGAAATTCCTGGTTTAAAAGAAGTACATGCTGTTGATGCAGCTGGTGTGCATCCTTTATTATTAGCCATTGGAAGTGAACGTTATACACCTTACACACCCACTAAACAACCTGCAGAAATATTAACGATTGCCAATCACATTTTAGGCACAGGGCAATTAAGTTTGGCGAAGTTTTTATTTATTACAGCCGATGATAGTAATCAATTAACCACCCATCATATCAGCGAATATTTACAATACATTTTTGAACGAATTGATTTAACTAGAGATATTCATTTTTACACCAATACCACTATTGATACTTTAGATTACAGTGGAACAGGATTGAACAGTGGAAGTAAAGTGGTGTTTGCTGCTTATGGTGAAAAGAGGAGAGATCTTTGTAAAGAAGTGCCAACTGTATTAAAAGAATTACAAGGCTTTGAAAATGCACAATTGGTAATGCCAGGTGTAGTTGCTTTGCAAACCAAAAAGTTTGAGAGCAATGCAATTGCAAAAACGGAAATGCAAATGCTGAATGAACAATTGACAATTGACAAGGGACAATTGAACGGCGTTGCACAAATAATTATTTGTGACGACAGCAGTTTTGTTGCTGCAACCTTGAATAACTATTTATGGGTTACTTATACAAGGAGCAATCCTAGTCATGATATGTATGGTATCAATGAATTCACCCTAAACAAACATTGGGGTTGCAATGGGCCAATGATTATTGATGCAAGAATAAAACCACACCATGCACCACCAGTAGAAAAAGTACCTGCAATAGAAAAACGTGTTGATCGATTATTTGAAAAAGGCGGCAGTTTATATGGTTTATTAAAATAATAAAAAACTCCCGACATTGTCGGGAGTTTTTGTATAAAAAAAGTTTCTTTTAAATTATGCTTCTCCAAAAATTACAAGTAATGCATAAATAACGCCGGGCAACCAGAATAGCAATGTAAGTAATAAGCTTAACCAGAATTTGCTGGTAAAACCATCTTCGTGTAAATACACTGCTAGTGGAGGTAATAACACACATAAAATTGCCATTAATAAAGTGTTGTTGTCAGTTGCCTTGCCAGCTTTTTTATCGGCCTTGTATTGTTTGTATATAGATTTAACATCTTTCAATCTCAGCTTTCTTTCTTGTTTAGAAAGGCTTTTAAATTCTTGCAAGGCTTCTGCTTTTAAAATTGCTTCTGATTTAGCTTCAGAAGAATCTATTGGTGAAGGGTTAGAAGGAAGTGCAGCCATAGCTTTTGTACTAAACACAATTATTAGAACGACTAGCAGTAAAAACGATTTTATTTGTTTCATAAATGAATGTTTGAAGGGTATTGAGCAACAATAATGTATTAAAATTTATAGCCAAAAGAAATACCAGCATAATAAGGAACGAAAAATCCTTTTCCGAAAATTGGAGTAACAGCTGCTCTAAATAAAAATCCACCTTGGGCTGGTTGATAACGATAGCCTAAACTTAAATGGCCAAATGTGGTACTTAAATCTCCATCAATTGCATTGCCAGTAACGTTTACAAATGTTGCACCTGCACCCAATTCGAAATAATTTTTTCGGTCTTTTCCAAATAAATAATTTAATCCTAAAGGGAAAAAAAGTGCTCCTTCGCCATCAACTTGAAAGCCGCCAATTCCCACTCTAGCACCTAAGCCATCTTCTTTTTTATTCAATCGCATATCAAAATTAAGACCTGCAATACTGGGACCACCTAACTCAGCATAAATTGATTTTGCAGAGGTTTGCGATTGTACATTATTTATTACTAACGCAATTACTACAAATAGAAATACTTTTTTCATGTTGTTTTAATTTAAATCTTAGACCTTAAACGATATTGTTTTGCTGCATCAAATTTTATATAATATTTACTTCTCTCTCTAATGTGATACCAAATTTGTTTCTTACTGATACAATTATTTCTTCACTCAAATCGAAGATTTCCTTGCCTGTTGCAATGCCATAGTTTACTAAAACCAGTGCTTGTTTTGCATGGCATCCTGCATCATTTTTTCTAAAACCTTTCCAGCCACATTGCTCAATAAGCCAGCCTGCTGCAATTTTACTTTCTTCTTGAAAAGGATTATTCGAAGGGTAGCTTGGGATTGAAGGAAACTGTTTTTTAATTTCAGCCAATTGTACGTTTGCAATGGTTGGGTTTTTAAAAAAGCTACCTGCATTGCCTATTTCTTTAGGGTTGGGTAATTTGCTACTACGTATATTGATAACAGCTTGTGCAATTGATTTAATAGATAAATGTGTAATGCCCATTGCTGCTAATTCCTGTTCAATAGCACCATACGATGTATTGAATTTGGCATGTTTGTTTAATTTGAAAGTGACATTGGTAATTACAAACTGATTTTTCAATTTTCTTTTAAATACACTTTCTCTGTAGCCAAATGCACAATCAGCTAAAGTAAATTGCACTATTGTTTTATCATGTATGTGATAAGCTTCAAGTTCATGAAAAACATCTTTTATTTCTACACCATAGGCACCAATATTTTGCATAGGGCTTGCACCCACATTACCAGGAATTAAACTCAAGTTTTCAACGCCTGCAAAATGGTGGTTAATACAATATTCAACAAACGAATGCCATACTTCTCCAGCTGCTGCTTTTACATAAAAATGATGTTCATCTTCATTCACCAATTCAATGCCTTGTAGTTCATTTTTTAAAATTAATCCGTCAAAATCTTTGGTAAATAAAATATTGCTGCCGCCGCCTAAAATTAATTGTGGTTGATTTTTGTTGTACTGCAATAGTTCTTCTAATGTTTCAATTGAATTAAAAGCTGCAAAAGCTTTTGCATGTGCATT
Organism: Chitinophagaceae bacterium; assembly: GCA_044348985.1. Classification (GTDB taxonomy): domain Bacteria; phylum Bacteroidota; class Bacteroidia; order Chitinophagales; family Chitinophagaceae; genus UBA1930. The sequence goes on along the minus strand of JBIKRV010000001.1, from coordinate 156,394 downwards.
TATACCAAAGCTGTTGAATGATTTTAGAGAAACATTTTGTTGAATCGTCATATTGCAAAATAACGAAAAATAAGAATGCTTTTAGGTTCATAAAACAAAAACCCACTTCATTTTGAAGTGGGTTTTACTATCGTCTATTAATCTATTGACTATCGACTTTTCTTAGTATCTGTAAGAATCAGATTTGAAAGGGCCATTTTGAGGTATGCCTAAATAAGCAGCTTGCTCAGCAGTCAATTCATCTAATTCAACACCAATTTTTGCAAGGTGCAAACGAGCAACTTTCTCATCAAGGTGTTTAGGCAATACGTAAACTTTGTTTTCGTATTTGTCTGTATTCATCCACAATTCTAATTGAGCCAAAGTTTGGTTGGCGAATGAGTTACTCATTACAAAACTTGGGTGACCAGTAGCACAACCTAAGTTTACCAAACGGCCTTCAGCCAATACAATTACATCTTTACCGTCGATTGTGTAAAGATCAACCTGAGGTTTGATGGTATCTTTTGTATGACCATAGTTGGTATTCAACCAAGCCATATCAATTTCAATATCAAAGTGACCAATGTTACAAACGATTGCTTTGTCTTTCATTAATCTGAAATGTTTTTCAGTAATCAAATCTCTACAACCACTTGCAGTAACAATAATATCAGCTTCTGCTACAGCTTTAATCATTGGTTTCACTTCAAAACCATCCATTGCAGCTTGTAAAGCACAAATAGGATCAATTTCAGTAACAATTACACGGCAACCAGCACCTTTTAAAGAAGCTGCAGAACCTTTACCCACATCGCCATAAGAACCAACAACAGCAACCTTTCCAGCCATCATAACATCAGTTGCTCTACGAATAGAATCTACTAAAGATTCTTTACAACCATATTTGTTATCGAACTTAGATTTAGTAACGCTATCGTTTACATTGATTGCAGGAACAGGTAAAGTACCTTTTGCCATACGCTCATACAAACGGTGAACACCAGTTGTAGTTTCTTCAGAAAGACCTTTAATGTTTGAAATCAATTCAGGGTAAACATCAAAAACCATATTGGTTAAATCACCACCATCATCTAAAATCATATTCAATGGTCTGTCTGCACCACCAAAGAACAATGTTTGTTCAATACACCAATCCGCTTCTTCTTGTGTTTGACCTTTCCAAGCAAATACACCAATACCAGCAGCAGCAATTGCAGCAGCAGCTTGATCTTGAGTAGAGAAAATGTTACAAGAGCTCCATTTAACTTCTGCACCTAAAGCAACCAATGTTTCAATTAACACGGCAGTTTGAATAGTCATGTGTAAGCAACCTGCAATTCTTGCACCTTTTAAAGGTTGAGAAGCTGCATATTCTTCACGAATGCTCATTAAACCTGGCATTTCTGCTTCGGCCAAACGAATTTCTTTACGTCCCCAATCAGCAAGGCTGATATCTGCTACCTTATAAGGTAAGCTGAAGTCGATTGATTTTGTAAGTGTTGACATTTGATTTTTAATTTTGAACCACAAAGATATATTTTGCAGAATAGAATAATGTAATCTTTAATAAATTCAGAATAGAATCATATTTTTGATATAGTATAAAGAAAATAATCCTTTTTAGCCATGCCAAAATCCATCAAAACAGAACAAACAGCAACCACCACTGCAAGTATCGATAAAACCGACCTTGCCATACTTGCTTTATTGCAACAAAATGCAAGAATGACAGTTAAAGAAATTGCCGATAAGGTTCACTTAAGTACAACACCTGTACACGATAGAATTAAACGTTTAGAAACTTCATGTGTAATTAAACAATATGCAGCCTTGGTAGATTTTGGTAAGGTAAACAAAGGGCTGATGGTTATTTGCTATGTATCGCTGAAGCAACATAGTAAAAATGCTGGGCTAAAATTCATAAAACAAATCAATGAGCTGAATGAAGTAATTGAGTGTTACAATATCTCAGGCGAATTTGATTTTATGCTAAAAGTGGTTGCCGAAAATATGGATGCTTACTACGATTTTCATGTAAACAAATTAAGCCAAGGAGAAAATATTGGTAATGTTCAGAGTGTGTTTGTGATGGGTGTTATTAAGCAAACACATGTGGTGGTTTATTAGCAAGAATTTTGTTACTAGCTATATAATAAATATTGAAAACCTGTTGCGTTCTACAACCGATAGCTATCTGCTTTAATTACAAAATAATCCTCTGCTTAAACCTTAAATGTAAATCCTGCATTTTTTAAAGGTAATTTTCTAGCACGTATGCCACATGCAGCAGCAATTGCATTGCATAATGCAGGTTTAACGCTGGGTACACTGGTTTCACCTGCACCACCTGGGGCTTCTGTACTTTCAATAACTTTTATTTCTAAAGGAGGTAATTCGCCCATACGCATTACCTCAAAATCTCTGAAATGATTTTGTTGAGCCATTCCTTTATCAATAGTGATTTCACTTTTTAGTACCTCACTCATGCCCCAAACAAAAGCTCCTTGTATTTGATTTTCTAATCCATCTGGGTCAATCACTGTTCCAATATCACTTGCACAAACTGCTTTGTGAATGGTTACTACTTTGTTCTTCACAGAAACTTCAAAAGCATGTGCTGTATAAGCCATTGCATGATTGTAAAAACAACAAGCAATGCCAACTGCACGTCCTGCTGGTCGTTTATTATTCCAGCCAATCATTTGTGCAGCTTCTTTTAATACAGTTGCCAAACGTTGTGGTGTATAGGTTGCACCACTAATTTTAGTAATTTCTTTTTTCTCTAATAATGCAAGCCTGAATGCCAAAGGATCTTTTTTTTGTGCCAATGCTATTTCATCTATAAAACTTTCGATTACAAAATTGTTGTAGGTAAAATTAACTGCTCTCCACCAGCCTTCAGGTAGTGGAGATTCTGTTCTATTTACTGCTGCCCTTAAAGTTGGAATATGGTAATACATATCATTATCTCCACCACCACCCAATTCTCCTTTTAAATTTCCTGGGCTTCCTTTTTTGCCCTGAAAATCGCTTACTGGAGCCATCGCAATTCGATGTTCCCAATTTTCAATGCCATCAGTATTTATTTCAGCTTGTAAACGATGTACTGACGCAGGTCGGAATACACCAAACTTCATATCTTCTGCTCGGCTAAATAAAAGTTGTACAGGTTTTCCATCGGCATGGCTGGCCAATTGCATGGCTTCTCCACCATAATCGGCGGATAATTTTCTGCCAAATCCGCCACCCATTGGCTGTAAGTTGATAAATACATCGGTAGCTTTTAAACCAAAAAATTTGCTTCCGCTATTGCTTACACTTCCTGGGCTTTGAAAGCCTCCCCAAATTTCGAACTTGCCATCTTTAAATTGAGCAATACAATTTACAGGTTCCATGGTGGCATGTGCAACAAATGGTAATTCGTATTCGGCAGTAATTGTTTTTGCATTGGTATTTTTAGGTAATAATTCAGCTGATTTTCCACTTGCGTCAACTGTTAAATCGGGCTTGGCCTCTAACATTTTTTTCATACTAGCACTATAACCCTTAGTTGTTGCAGTTGCATGAATACCTAAATCCCATTGAACTTTTAATTGTTGGGCAGCTTTAATTGCACTCCATCTATTGGTAGCAATAATGCCAACACCATTTCGGTTATTGATACCCATTTCTTTCATTTCTATCAACTTTACTATACCATCAATATTCTTTACAGAATTGGCATCCCAGCTTTTTACTTTTCCGCCCATTACAGGGCAACGCACAACTGCACCATATAACATACCTGGCAGTTTTAGATCAATGCCAAAAGTGAATTTGCCGGTAACAATATTTTTAATGTTTGTTTTCTTTTGTCCTTGCTTTCCAATTATTTTAAAATCCTTGTAATTTTTTAAAGCAGGATTTTTGGGTACTTCTAATTTGGCTGCCTTTGCATAGAGTTGAGCATAAGAAAATTCTTTACCACTTACCGTATCGGTTACTTTGCTTTTTTCTGCTCTGCATTGACTTGACGGAATACCCCATTCAGCAGCGGCTGCAGCAATGAGCATTTCTCTTGCTGTTGCTCCAGCTTTTCTTAAGGGCAAATATTGCGTCATTACACTGGTGCTTCCTCCAGTTCCATATTGTCCACCTTTGGCAGCATCAAAAGGTAGGGCTTCAATAATAATATCTTTAGGGTCGGCTTCTAATTCTTCGGCTAAAATCATGGGCAAGCTAGTTTGTACACCTTGTCCACTTTCTTGCTTTACCACATAAATATATATTTTGCCATCGTCACACAATTTAATTAACGGTGATGGTTGAAAACAAGTTGGTTCAATAGTATTGGCTATACTATTTATTGGAAGGATTTGTGCTAGTAACCAACCACCAGAAGTAAGCGAAGCTATTTTTATAAAGTTTCTACGTTGCATGATAATTAAGTTGAAATGTTTAGCAATGAATGTTGTTTTTGAAGTATTTTATTTACTTCATCGCTGCTGCTTTCTTAATCGCTTTTTTGATGCGATAATAAGTGCCACATCGACAAACAACTTGGCTCATTGCATCGTCTATTTCTTCATCTGTTGGGTTGGGACTTTGTTTCAACAAATCTGCAGCTGTCATGATTTGCCCACATTGGCAGTAACCACATTGAGGCACATTTTCTTCTATCCATGCTTTTTGAACAGGATGAGTACCATCTTCACTCAACCCTTCTATGGTAGTAATTTTTTTACCTACACAAGCTGTTATGGGCAACATACAACTTTTTTGAGCAGTATCGTTTATGTGAACTGTACAAGAGCCACAAGTGCCAACGCCACAGCCATACTTGGTGCCAGTTAGGTTTAGCTCATCTCTTAATACCCAAAGCAATGGAATATCTGATGGTACATTTACTGTAAACGTTTGATTGTTTACATTTAATTGGTATGCTGGCATAGCGATAGTTATTATGTTTTTAATTGCAGATTATGTAAAGTACAAAATGCAAACAATTTTGTTGAATTTATTTTTTGGGTAATCGTTTATAAAATACAAAACCATTTTTTTCATACAATTTTTGTAACCCTGGAATAGTATCTAAATTGGCTTTGTCTTGCACTTTGGTCGATATGTAAGCAGGTTTATCAATATTGCCTCTAATCATCCATTCAGGTGTTTTGGTACTATCATTTTTAAAAGGTGGTTTATGTGTATAAAAGTAATGTGCATAGCTTTTATAGCCCCAAGTTTCTACGTAGCAATCTTCTCCTTGTCTTGCTTCAAAAAACTCTACATTGGCACGTTGAGAAATGGCTTCAATTTTTGGTGTAATGATTACTGCAGTTAATAAACAACAAGCTGTAACACCTGCAAACAATGAGCTGGTTTTTAAAACACGGTTTTTGCCTATTAAATAAAAAATTACTGCTGCTAATAAAAGTATTCCGCCAATTCCATCTGTCCAAACCCATTGTACATTGGCTTGCAAATTTCCTCTAGCAAAAACGTCCTCTACTTTATCAACCCATTTGTCTTTTTGCATTAATACAAATGGTATGGCAGTAATCAATGTGCCCAATAAAATTCCCACAACACCAATTAAAATGTTTAAACCAATATGCAATTGTGCAATACGTTTTTCCCATACTTCATATATACATAATGCAGCTAAAAATGTAAGTGGAAACCAGCATAAAGATGAGTAGTGCACAATCTTTGTTTTAACAATGGAGAACAGCAATAAGGTTACCCAAAAAAGAATCAGCATCCACAGTTTAAATACTTTTTGTTGAGCATTGCCAGAATTGATGAACATGCCTTTCATAAAGAAAATAGAAGCTGGAAAACAACCTACCAATAACACCCACCAATGATAAAAGAAAGGTTCACCATGGTCGGCATCACTGGTGCTGAAAATAGCAATTTGACGTTGTGTAAATTCTATGATAAAAGTTGGTCCATTTTTAATAAAATCTACACCAAACCACATAAAACACACCACAAATGCTGCAGCTACAATGGCAGCAAATTCTTTAAGTGTAATAAAAAATTTAAATCGATTAACTACTACAAAAACCAAATAAGTAAGTATTGAAATAAGCACTGCAACTGGCCCTTTGGTTAGTACAGCTAAGCCTAAAAATAAACCTACAGAAGCTGCATAAAAAAAACGTTTGCTAGTTTGCTGAATGGTTAAAAAATAGAAATGGTAAATAGCTAAAAAAATAAAGAGATTAAACCAAGGGTCGATAATACCACTTTTGAAATATAAAAAAGTAACCAATGTACCCAAGTAAATCATTACCCAAATACGGGCTAGTTGTTCGTTATAGATTTTCTTACCAATTCTAAACAATAAAACCAAGGTAAGAATACCACACACCGCATTGGGAAAACGGGCAGCAAATTCGTTGATGCCAAAAGTTTTCATGCTGAGTACCTGCATCCAAAAGAATAGTGGTGGCTTTTCGGTAAAACGTGCATAGTTGATTTGCACATTAAAATAATTACCCGTTGCAATCATTTCTCTTGCACTTTCGGCAAAGTTGATTTCGTCCCAATCGAATAAATGTACATTGCCCAGAAATGGTATAAACAACAATGCAGCCAATACTGCAATAGTGATTTCGTTTTTAAGTAACACTTTAAGCATGTAACAAAAATAAGTGTAGTTGGGTGATGGTGTAATTTTAATAAAACAATTCACTAAGATAACGGAACAAGTTTTTTAGGACTGTCACAAGCTGATTCATAAAAGGCAATTTTTACAATTATATAAACAGCAATAACTTTAGCAAAACTTCTTTCATGGATAAAAATGATATTCGCAAGCAATTGCGTGAACTGGTAGATAAAATAGATAATGAAGAGCAATTGAATTTATTGCATGAAGCTGCTGAAATGTATGTTGCTGTTGAAATTGATGATAAAGACCCTGAATTAACAGAGGAGTAATATAAAAAACTCGAAGCATCTATTCAGCAAGCAAACGAAGGGAAATTGGTTCCTCATGATGAAGTAATGCAAATGGCTAAGCAATGGCGTATGGACTAGTATGAGTACCTACGTTATTTAAATGAGTGCTTCTAATGAATGTAATTCATAAAAATTAAAAACAGCTCAAAATAGCAGCAGCCAATTCCCCTCCTTTGGAGGGGTTAGGGGTGGTTTAAAAATTACAATGAGTCAAATACTTACTATCATAAATGGGGTTGCTATAAAAAGAAATTTTATAGAATCATTGCCATACAATCCAAGCCTGAAACAACTTGCAAAAGAAAAACGAAACGCAGGTATTTATAGTGAAGTACTATTTTGGCAACAAGTAAAAAAGAAACAATTTCACAATTTAGATTTTGATAGGCAAAGAATCATTGGCAACTACATTGTAGATTTTTATGTTAAAACATTAGGGCTTGTTGTTGAAATAGATGGTATTAGCCACGAGGGGAAAATTGAGTATGACAGGAATAGACAAAATTTTTTAGAAGCTTGTGGTCTTAAAATTTTTAGAGCAATGGACGGGGAGGTTAAATTAAAAATATTAGATGTAATGGAAAGGTTGGAAAGTTTTATAATTGAAGTTTATGGTAGTGAAGATTGATAACCACCCCTAACCCCTCCAGAGGAGGGGAATAAGAACCACGGCAAATAAAGTCATGCTTTTATTATAATGTAATATCTAACTGTAACTTTTCTTGTTTATTCAGTTGTTTTAAGTATTAAATAGAAGTTCTGAATATATTTGACACCAGACAAAATCCACAAAAGAATATTTACGAATAAAGCTCAGCTTTTTAACTTAGCATACATGCATTCATTTAAAGAATTGGTTCAGCTATTTGCTGAGCGTTTTAATACAGCTCATTTTCCTGCAAACCCTGCAACATTGTATGAGCCGGGAGATTATTTTTTAAGTATTGGTGGCAAAAGAATTAGGCCAGTAATGTGTTTAATGGGCAATGAATTGTTTGATGCGATTTGCGATAATGCCTACAATGCTGCAACAGCAATTGAACTCTTCCACAATTTTACGTTGATACATGATGATATTATGGATGCTGCTCCTTTACGCAGAGGGATGGAAACAGTGCATAAAAAATATGGGGAAAGTACAGCCATTTTAACTGGTGATGTAATGATGATTCGTTGTTATGATTATATCAATAAAATTGACAGCGATCATATACATAAAGTGTTGTACCTGTTTAATAAAACTGCAAGGGAAGTTTGTGAAGGTCAGCAGTTGGATATGGATTTTGAAAAACAAAGCACTGTTTCTTTGGATGAATACATTCACATGATTTCTTTAAAAACATCTGTGTTGATTGCAGCTAGTTTACAAATAGGAGCTGTGTTGGGTGGTGCAAGTGAAGGCAATTGCAATCATTTGTATGAGTTTGGAAGGAATCTTGGTATTGCATTTCAAATTCAGGATGATTACTTAGATGCATTTGGAGATCCTGAAAAGTTTGGTAAAGATGTGGGTGGCGACATTCGTCAGAATAAGAAAACATTTTTACTGCTTCATGCATTGGAAGTTGCCAATGCTGAACAGAAAGCTAAGATGCATCAATTAATGAATGAAAATCCTGCTGATAAGGTTGAAAAAATGTTGCAAATTTTTAAAGATTGCAATGTAGCTGCCTGGGCCAATGAACTGAAGGAAAAATATGCACAAACTGCTTACCAACATTTAGAAGATATTGCGGTTACATCTACTCGTAAGAAACCTTTGCAGGAATTGGCTGAGTATTTAATACAGAGGGATGTGTAGAAATGTGAGTTTTTTAGAATTGAATAAAATAATTAAATTTGTATAAATAACTTGTTATGATAAATGTAGGACAAGCAGCAGTTATTGCTATAGGTTATACTAAAAATTTGTACCCACAAAATGAAAATATTCAAATTGAAGAAGTAGAGATGTCGGCTGACAATAGCTATTGGATGATAACTGTTGGAATGGATGTTATTTATGCAGATGTTGATTCTTCTCCACTTAAAGTATTTGATATAGTTAATCGAAAAGAACGTATTTATAAAACAGTTAAGATTGATGCAGAAACTGGAAATGCGGTAGCTCTAAAAATTCGAAAAGTATAAGTATGGATTTGAATCATATCCTACAAATAAAGCAAAATCTTAAAGGAGTTGTTGTTGATACAAACTTACTTTTATTACTTCTAATTGGTTCGTTTGATAAAAGACAAATTGGTAGAGAAAAAAGAATTAACAAGTACGAGCTTCAAGATTTTGAAAAGCTAAATATTCTATTAAAACATTTTCCCTCAACTCTTTTTATTACACAAAGTATTCTTAGTGAGGTTACAAATCTTTCAAGTAATTACAATGAAGAAACAGGCTTCTCATTTTTCAGATATATAGAAACTCAACTATTGAAGTTTAAGGAGACTGAATTTAACTCATTAAATCTTGTTAGTAGTAATCAAAAAGCATTTTATAAATTTGGTTTAACTGATGTAAGCATAATTGATTTGGCAAAAAATAATTGTTTAATAGTAACGGATGACCTCCCTATGTATCATTATTTGCAAAGTCAAAACTTTTATGCGATTAATTATAATCATCTGCGTTTTTTGTGATTATTGTTTATAACTGTTAAAGGCGTAAAAGTTTGCGATACTTCGACTTCGCTCATTACAGGCTGCACGATAGTTTCATAGTAGCACTACAGCTGGTTTCATAAAAATTCTTTTGTGCTAATTTCCTCCTTATATTAGCAAATCTATTTTTTTACAATTCGTATCAACCAAAAACTACTGTACAATGTCTAACTCTTTGTTTAGAACCAAAAAGATTGATAAGATATTAGCAGATTCTGCAAGCAACGATGAAGGTCACTCATCAGGTTTAAAAAGAGTTTTAACAGTTAAAGATTTAACCTTTTTTGGTATAGCAGCTATATTGGGTGCAGGAAGTTTCAGCAGTTTGGGTGGTGCAGTTTTTAGTGGTGGTCCGGGTGTTGTTGTTTTATTTATAATTACTGCAATTGCCTGTGCGTTTACTGCATTTTGTTACAGTGAATTTGCCAGTCGTATTCCTGTGGCTGGTAGTGCTTACACTTATGCCTATGCAAGTTTTGGAGAATTGTTTGCATGGATTATTGGTTGGGCACTCATTATGGAATATTCTATTGGTAATATTTATGTGGCATTTAGCTGGAGCGATTATTTTACTTCATTCTTAACTAAAGTTGGGGTTGATATGCCTGCTTGGTTAAGTACCAGTTATTCAGAGGCCAAACATGCTGTTGGTGATGGTGCAATTAGTGGCGACCAATTTGAAGCATGGAAATCAGCACCTATAATTGGTGGGCTGAAAATTATTTTCGACTTGCCTGCATTGGTGATTAATGTATTGATTACATATCTAGTTTTTCGTGGCATTAAAGAGAGCCGAAACTTTAGTAATGTAATGGTTATTTTGAAAATGGTGGTTGTAGGTGCTGTAATTTTAGTAGGCGGTTATTTGGTTTTTGCAAATGGGTTAACGTTTAATTGGACACCTGCAAATGATGCTGGCATTAAATCTTTTATGCCCAATGGTTTTAGTGGTGTAATGGCTGCTGTTGCTGGTGTATTCTTTGCCTACATTGGTTTTGATGCAGTTAGTGTGCTAGCTGAAGAAAGCAAAAATCCACAAAGAGATTTACCAAGAGGAATGATTTATTCATTGGTGATTTGTACCATCGTTTATATTCTTTTAACCTTGGTTTTAACAGGTGCTGTAAACTATAGAAATTTTGAAAGTGTGGGAGATCCGCTGGCTTTTATTTTTGAAAAGCAAAACTTAAATGTTGGTTGGATGCAGTTATTAGTAGCTATTTGTGCTGTTGTTGCAATGACTAGTGTATTATTGGTTTTTCAAATGGGGCAACCCAGAATTTGGATGAGCATGAGTCGTGATGGTTTATTACCACCGGTTTTTCAAAAAATTCATCCAACTTTTAAAACACCTTCTTTTGCAACTATTGTTACAGGATTTGTTGTTGGTGTACCTATTTTATTTACCGATAAAATTTTTGTGCTAGACTTTACAAGCATAGCAACCTTGTTTGCATTTGTATTGGTTTGTGGTGGTGTGTTATTAATTCCACGAAAAGAAAAACAGGCAGGAAAGTTTAATATTCCTTACGTTAATGGTAAAATAATTTTTCCTTTGTTGGTGGTAGGTTCAATTGCAGTATTATCTTTTCTGGCACCAAAATATTTTACCCATAAATTGAATTTTAATGATGAAAATAAAGTAGATGCATTTGCATCAATTATTCCAACAACCAAATTCGATACCGTTGCTGTAATTCATTCAATGGAAGAAAACTTAAGTACAATAAATAGTAAAGATGAACTGTTTAAAGGACTTTTAGATTCGATGAACATAAAAACAACAATTGAACATAAAATGGCGGTAGCCAACAAGTTTATTTCAAGTGCTAATACCGAGCAAAGTAGAACTCAAAAAGTATCCACAGTAATTTTTTGGTTGCTAATGATTGGTATTGCAGTTATAACAGTACTTAAAAATTACTCACTCATTCCATTAATGGGAGTAACCACTTGCTTGTACTTATTAACTGGAATGACGAAAGCTAACTGGCTTTGGTTTGGGGGTTGGTTGGTAATTGGATTAGTAATTTACTTCTTATATGGATATAAGAAAAGTAAATTGGCAGCTTAACAATTCACTAACTTTGAAATTTCCCTTAAAAAAATATTGACGCTAATGATTGACAGAAAAGTATTGACACTTGATGAGTTTACTATCAAGCAAATGCGAGAATATCCAAATGCAACTGGAGAATTAAGTTCTTTGTTAAGAGATATTGCATTGGCTGCAAAGCGTATAAATGTAGAAGTGAATAAAGCAGGCTTAGTAGATATTCTTGGTGATTATGGAACAACCAATGTTCAAGGAGAAGATGTAAAGAAATTAGATATTTATGCCAATAACCAATTAATGGGTGTATTGCATCATGGAATTAGTTGTGCAGGTATTGGCAGCGAAGAATTAGAAGACTTTGTTGTGTTTAATGATGAAATAAGCAACAATAGCAAATATGTTGTAATGTTTGATCCTTTAGATGGTAGTGCCAATATAGATGTGAATGTTACTATAGGAACCATTTTTGGCATTTATCGTAGAATTACACCTTTGGGTACACCAGTTACAAAAGAAGATTTTTTACAACCGGGTACCAAACAAATTGCTGCAGGTTATATTGTATATGGTAGCAGTACCATGATGGTTTATGCAACAAGAAGAGGGGTAAATGGTTTTACATTAGACCCACAAATTGGGGAGTTTACATTAAGTCATCCAGATATTAAGTGTCCTGAATATGGTAAAATTTATTCCATTAATCATGGCAACTTTTTTAAGTATGAAAAAGGTGTACAAGCCTACATGACTTGCTGCCAAAAGAAAACTAAAGAAACAGGTGGTCCATATACACAACGTTACATAGCAAGTATGGTTGCTGATGTACACAGGAATTTGATTAAAGGAGGAATATTTGCTTATCCAGGTACAACCGATAGACCTAAAGGTAAATTAAGATTGATGTATGAGTGTAATCCATTTGCTTTTATAGTAGAAATTGCTGGAGGAAGGGCTACAGATGGTATCCAAAGAATTTTAGAAATTCAACCAACCGATTTACATCAAAGAACGCCTTTATTTATTGGTAGCAAAAACATGATGGATGAATTGGATACGTATATTGAAAATAAAAATGAAACATCTTCTTGATGAATGCACTTTATTCTACATGTAAAAAAGCATCCTTGCAGTTAATTGTATCTGTTATAGGGTGCTTTTTTATTGCAGGTTGCGGTAGCTCGTATAAAGCAGCAGCAACTGCCGATATCGCTAATGTAAACATTACAAAAGCCAAACAAACCATTGCAGCATTGGTAAATGATTATCGTAAAAAGAAAGGATTATCTAAATTAGAATTTGTAGAAGAAATTTCGGCAATAGCCAGAAATCACAGCAAAAGAATGGGCGACAAAAAGGTAGCGTTTGGGCATGGAGGATTTGATGACAGATATACTCAACTAAAAAAAATAATTAAACGTATTGGTGGTGCAGGAGAAAATGTTGCTTTTGGTAATATTCCTTTACAACAAATTGTAGATGGATGGATTATTAAAAGTCCAAATCATCGAGAAAACATGGAAGAGGTCTTTAAATTAACAGGAGTAGGCATTTACAGAGATAAAAAAGGAACATTCTATTACACACAGATATTCTTAAATCAAACAAAATAAGTTTCATGCGAAAGATTTTGATACTATTTTTTTTAGTTGCATGTATGCAAGGATTTGCTCAAAATAAAGTGTTTGAACAGTTGTATTATCATAGTCCTAAAGGATTAAGTTTTATTCCTCCATTATCAAGGCCAGGCCTGGTGTACAATGGTAAATTGTATATTGGAAAAAAGAAGTTAGCTATTTTGTTTACGCAGTTAAATGATGCACAGTTGAATTTTTACTTTCAAAAATATAAGTCTAATAAAACCACTGCCGATGTGTTGTCTTTTATTGGTGGCGTGGCATTGCCATTAGCCAATGTATTTATTTCTACCAATCAGGGAAAAGTAAACTGGCTATTAATTGGAAGTAGTGCATTGCTAAACATAACGGGTGGTGTTTTAAATGTGCAGGCTCAAAAAAATCTATTATTAGCATCTGCTTATTTCGATAAAAAAAATGGTTATGCCAGTAATTTTGTTCCTCAACAACAAAGTATTGGATTCGCTATACCTTTAAGTAAATAAAATAATTGGTTATGAAGTATGTTTTATTTGTTTTAATTGCAGTTGTTTTTACCGCATGTGACCAAGTAAAAACAAGTACAAAAGATGCCATTGATAAAACTGCTGAAACAGCAGGAAAAGTGGGTAGTGACATTATTACAAAAGTTGGAGAAGGTGTAGAAAAGTCTTTGCAGTGTGAAGCTATATTAAGTGAACAATTAAAGAATACTGGCTTAAAAACAGGTAAAATGATTTTTTCAGCACAGAAGGATGCAACAGATAATATTCTGAGTGTGTACTTTATTTTTGATAAAGACTTTGCATCAACCATTAACGTAAAAGCCTTTGATGAAAAGGGTTTGGAGTATGGACGAACTTCAACTGTAGTAAAAGGTAAAAAAGGAACAGCTGGTTATGTTGATTTTATTTTTGATAAAAAAGTGAATCTGGAAAATAAAAGTAAATTCATTTTTGAATAACTGATTATGGCAAAAACAATTATTGAAGTTAAAGAGTTGCATAAAAAGTATGGTGATTTTCATGCGATAAAAGGTATTAGTTTCGAAGTGAACGAAGGAGAAATTTTTGGCTTGTTGGGCCCAAATGGAGCTGGTAAATCAACCACTTTAGAAATAATTGAAACACTTAGAACCAAAACCAGTGGAACGGTATTTGTTGATGGCATTGATTTAGATAAGCACCCCGAAGAAATTAAAAAACGTATTGGTGTCCAGTTACAGGCAAGTGGTTATTATCCTGGGTTAAATTTGGTAGAGTTGATACAACTGTTTGAAGGTTTGTACAATGAAGAGGTAAACGCAATGGCATTGTTAGATAAAGTAAACCTGAGAGATAAAGCCAAAGCAAAATTTAAAGAATTAAGTGGCGGACAAAAGCAACGATTTTCCATTGCCACCACTTTAATCAATAAGCCTAAAATCATTTTTTTGGATGAGCCAACTACAGGATTAGATCCTCAAGCAAGAAGAAATTTGTGGGATTTAATTCTTGACATTCGAAAAACTGGAACCACCATTATCATTACCACACATTATATGGATGAAGCCGAAATTTTATGTGATAGAGTAGCTATTATTGATACTGGAAAAATTATTGCTTTGGCTTCGCCAGATCAGTTAATTGATAATTTAGTGGCTACTGGTTTTGAGAAACCAAAGGAAGTAAAGCAAGCCAATTTGGAAGATGTCTTTATCAATCTAACCGGCCATTCAATAAGAGAAGAAGCATAAATAAGTTGTATTACGTAAAATTTAAAACGTATTATCATGGACCCCCGTTATCCCATTGGAAAATATGAACCACAACCTTTTTCTAAAGAGCAAAAAGAAAAATGGTTACTCGATATTAAATTCTTGCCACAAGATGTTGAACAGGTATTATTGAATTTAGATGAGCATCATTTGAATATGCCTTACAGAGCAGGTGGTTGGACAGTAAAACAATTGGTACATCATATTGCCGATAGTCACATGAACGCTTACATGCGTTTTAAGTTGGGACTAACTGAAGATAACCCAACTATAAAACCTTACGACGAAAATAAATGGGCTTTATTGGATGATATTGACGCAGTTCCTATCAATGTATCTGCAACAATATTACATGGTGTACATCAAAGGTTATATGCAACAATTAAAGACTTGAGTGTTGAACAATGGGAGAGAACAGTAGTACATCCTGAACATGGTAAAACAATGAGTCTTTGGTTTTTATTGGGCATGTATGCATGGCATGGCAAGCATCATGTTGCACATATAAAAATGATGAGAGAAAAAGAAAGCGTTTGATTTTTAATAATAAAGCAATGAGAGATTTAACCTGGAAAGTTTTAAAGTCAGAATATATTTTTAGAGATCGTTGGTTTATTGCACGTGCCGATAGTTGCCAAATGCCTGATGGCAGAATTGTAGAACCTTATTATGTACTCGAATTTCCCAATTGGTGTAATGTAGTGGTGGTAGCTGAGGATGAAAAAATTGTAATGGTAAAACAGTACCGTCATGCCATTGCTAAGACAACAGTTGAGCTACCTGGTGGCGTAATAGATGCAAATGAAACACCTGAAGCAGCAGCCATAAGAGAGGTGCAAGAAGAAACGGGTTATACTGTAAATGAGATTCAGTTTTTATATAAAACAGCCCCCAATCCAGCAACCAATAACAACGAAGCTTATTTCTTTTTAGCAAAAGCTGGCAATCATATTACAGCACAAAACTTTGATCCATTTGAAGATATGGATGTATTGCAATATACCAAAACCGAAATCTTGCAAATGATTAACAATAGTGAAATTATTCATGGTGTTCAAATAGGGGCTATTTATGCAGCGTTCTTTGCTCTTGGCTGGCTCGAAATAAAGCCATAGAAATCTTTTGATTTATAACTATTTCTGCATTCGTATTTTGTTGCATAACTCCCTTATTTACAAGGTATCGTTGTCGGGAACGTTTGCGTAAAAAAAAGGTCAAATAAGGCTCTTGAGAGTAGAAAAACGATGTAGCATTACGCCACGAAATGCAAACAATTATTGTCATGTACAATTATTGTAAGCTTATCTTAACACTTCATTTTGCGATATGAAAAAAAGTATTCTTCTGCTGGTAGCATTCATTTGTACAATTGCTACAATTTCAGCACAAACCAGCAAACAATTTAAAGGAAAAGTAATTGATGACAGTAGTAAAGCAGGATTGCCAGATGCAACCATTGCTGTAACTGCTGGTACATTCAAAAAAACCATTAAAAGCGATGCTTCAGGCACTTTTACAGTATTAATTCCTGCTGATGCAAAGACAGTTCAATTGGCAGTTAGTTATTCGGGCTATACAAATGAAACTTTTACTGTTGCTGCAACTGCCGATGCCAATTTACGTTTGAAAAGACAAGTGAATGATATTGAAGATGTAGTAGTAATTGGTTACCAAACAGTAAGAAGAAAAGATGTGCAAGCATCTGTAGCTAGTGTTGGTGCCAAAGATTTAAAAGATGTGCCTATTAATTCGGTTGCAGAAGCATTAAATGGTCGTTTGGCTGGTGTTACAGCAAATGCAGCTGAAGGTTCTCCCGATGCTGAAATTCGTGTTCGTGTTCGTGGGGGTATGAGTATTACAGGAGATAATAATCCTCTGTATATTGTAGATGGGGTACAAGTAGAAAATGGATTAAATAGTGTTGTATTACAAGATATACAAAGTATCGATGTATTGAAAGATGCATCAGCTACTGCAATTTATGGAGCTCGTGGTGCAAATGGGGTAGTTATCATTACTACCAAAAGTGGTAAGAAAGGAAAAATGAAAGTTTCTTACAACATGTTTGTAGGTAAAAGAGAGTTGCCAAGAACTTTGAAAGTACTTAGCCCTTATGAGTTTATTTTGTATAATTATGAGAGAAGCCTTACCAACACACAAGATAGCTCATCTTTTGCAAAATCTTTTGGTAGTTATTTCGATACATTAAACGTGTACAAAAATTATGACCCTGTAAGTTGGCAAGATGAAGTGATGGGACAAGCAGGTTTTACGCAAATGCACAATCTTGGATTATCTGGAGGTACTAAAAAAACAAACTACAATTTTGGCTACACTTATAACGATGATAAAGCAATTGTTGTAAACTCAAGCTATAAAAGACATCAAGTTAGTTTTAAAGGCGATCATAAAATAACTGACAAGTTAAAAGCACAAGTAACAGTTCGTTATACCAATCAAAATGTTTATGGAGCAGGTGTTTCTGATGAAAGAGGTTCTTCTTACAGCAGGTTAAGAAATGCTGTAAAATATCGACCATTTTTATTTGCAACAGAAGATTTAGAAGATGATGATCCTTTTGCAGATCAAAATGTTGGTAACGGACTATCGCTAATCAACCCTTACACATTAGCCTTTGCAGAATTTAGAAGAAAAACATCAGATCAAATTAACGTTTCTGGAGCGTTAACATATACAATCAGTAAAAACTTATCATTCAAATCTACATTTGGTTACGATACAAGAAGTACAATTGATCGTCAGTTTTACGATAGTGCAAGTTCTTATTCTAGAAATTTTGGTAGCAAAAAACCAGCAGCGTTCTTAGACTCAGTAAAAACAGAATCTATCATTAATTCTAATGTATTAAGTTATTCTTTAAAAAAGAAAAAGCACAATTTTAGTGTATTGTTTGGTCAAGAAACAGTAACATTTAAAACTACTACCGATTCTAGGTATTATAACTTATTACCAAACTTTGTTAACCAAGATGTAGCTTTCAAAAACTCTGCTTTAGGTACATTAATAGCTGGTTATCCAAAGCATATAGAAACTAAATCTACCTTATTAAGTTTCTTCACACAAATGAGTTATGATTATGCTAAGAAATACTATTTTACATTTAATGTAAGGGCCGATGCATCATCAAAATTTGCACCTGAGAATCGTTGGGGTTATTTTCCATCAGGATCTGTGGCTTGGAAAGTTAAAAACGAAGATTTCTTAAAAGATGTAAACTGGGTAAATGATTTTAAATTTCGTGTAGGTTTTGGTACTGTAGGTAATAATAGAATCAACGATTATTTATATCTGACTACATTCAGAAATGATCAAATTTATTATGGTATCAATGGCTTATTGGCACCAGGTTATTCTGAAATAAGTTTGGTAAACCGAGATTTAGTATGGGAGTCTTTGGTAAATACAAACTTTGGTTTAGATTTTACCTTATTTAAGAATAAAGTAGATGTTAGTATCGATTATTACATTAACAATAGTAGTCAATTGTTATTAGATGTTCCTGTAGCTTCTACTTATGGTTTCTCTACACAACTACAAAATATTGGTAAAACACAAAATAAAGGATGGGAGTTTCAAATAAATTCTACTATCATAAGAAAAAAAGCATTTAGTTGGAATGTTGGCTTTAACATGAGTTTCAATGAAAATATTGTAAAAGCTTTAGGTATCAATCAAACTCAGTTTTCCCCGGTGCAAGTTGGGGCGTTTCTGGACAACCAACAGATTATATTGTTAGAATCGGTCAACCAGTTGGAGCAATGTGGGGGTTAGTTAACGATGGTTTTTATACTACAGACGATTTTGATTATAATACAACAACACAACAATACACATTAAAAGCAGGTGTTGTTAGAACGAATGTTCTTGGTACGAACCCTCCTCCAAATTTAGGTATGATAGAACAACCAGGCTCAGTTAAATTTAAGGATTTAAATGGAGATGGTATTGTAGACTTAAATAACGATAGAACAATTATTGGTAACCCAACACCTAAATTTACTGGTGGGTTTACTAACAATTTTACTTATAAGACTTGGGATTTAAGTATGTTCTTTAATTTCTCTTATGGCAATGATATTTACAACGCCAATAAAATTGAATTTACCAATGGCTATACGCCAAGATCTAATATGTTAGATATCATGACAGAAAGATGGAAAACAATTGATGCAACAGGTAAAAGAGTACAATGGCTTTCTGGCAACAATGTTTATGGTGCTGCACCAGATCAGCTGAAAGCTATAAATGCAAATGCAAAAATTTGGCAACCCATTACTGGTACAGGAGCATTTTATCCTAGTTCATTGGCAATTGAAGATGGTTCTTTCTTAAGAATTAACAATGTTACATTAGGTTATTCTCTACCTGTTAAAACTTTAGTAAAACTTAATAAATTACATATTTCTCGATTAAGAGTTTATGCAACAGCCAACAATTTAGCTGTATTAACCAGTTACACAGGTTACGACCCAGAAGTAAGTGTAAGAAGAAGCCCACTTACACCAGGGTTAGATTATTCTGCTTATCCTAGAAGTCGTTCTTATGTATTTGGATTAAACGTAACCTTTTAATTAATTAACTATTTGCAATATGAAAACTCAAAAAATAAATAAATTTTTTACGCTAGTAGCCTTTTTCATGGCTGCATTAACCGTAAGTAGTTGTAAAAAATATTTAGATCAGCAACCTATTACATCTGTTGGACCAGAATTTGTTTTTAAAGATGTTACTACCACTTACCAGGCAATTATTGGCGTTTATAGCAGAATGGTTGGCGACCCAGCTTATGGCATTCGTTTAAGTTTGTATTATCCTTTAGATACAGATGAAATGCAAGGTCCAACTGGTACATCAGATAATGATAGAAGAGACCTTGCAAGATATCAAGCAACTTCTACCAATGCACAAATTGAGCGTCCATTTAATCAGCTTTTTACAGGTATTGAATATGCTAATGTTTGTATTGATAATATTCCTAAAATGGGTCTTTATACAAGTGGTTCTGATCAAGAGAAAAAGAAATTACAAAGAATGTACGGTGAGGCTTTAACGCTAAGAGCTCAATACTATTTTGAAGCAATTAGAAACTGGGGCGATTTACCTGCACACTTTGTTCCTTCTTACAAGCAAGCTTCGGACAATCCTTTTCCAAAAAGAGTGGGTGCCGATACTTTATACGACCAATTATTAAGTGATTTAGAATTGGCTGCTACATTGGTGCCTTGGAGAAATGAGTTAGCTGCTATTGGCGACGCTCAAGATGAAAGAATTACTAAAGGAACTGTAAAAGCATTAAGAGCAAGAATTGCATTGTTCAGAGGTGGCTATAAATTAAGTCAGCAAGGTGTTATGACTCGTTCAACCAATTACGCAACTTTTTACAGTATTGCTAAAAAGGAGTGTGAAGAAATTATCGCTTCTGGTCAACACAGCTTAAACGCTAGCTATAGAGATTTATGGAGAAACCAAGTTGGTGGAAGAGTTTCTGTGGATCCAAATGGTGAGTTGATGTTTCAAGTTTCAGGTATTGGTCAAAACGCAACAGGAGATACTAAATTGGGTTACTACAATGGTCCAAGAGTTGGTTCTTTTGGTAACAGCAGCATTAATCCATTACCAACTTATTTTTATGCGTTCGATTCTACCGATACAAGAAGAGATGTAACCATTGCCCCTTATAATAACTCAGGAACAGATGGCGTAACAAAAATTGGATTGGCAATTACTGCATTAAATGATGGTAAGTATCGTAGAGATTGGATTAAGAATCCTACGATATCTCCAACAGATGCAATTCAATATTTTACCTTAAAATGGCAGTTAATAAGATACAGCGATGTTTTATTAATGTTAGCTGAAGCTGAGAATGAAATAAATGGACCTACAACTGCTGCTTACAATGCAATTAATCAGGTAAGAAGAAGAGGTTTTGGAAAAGCAATTAACACCCCTGATGCAACTGTTGATTTAGCTGCTGGGCTTTCTAAATCACAATTTTTTGATGCTATTGTAAAAGAGCGTTCATTAGAATTGGGTGGAGAAGGAATAAGAAAGTACGACTTAATTAGGTGGAATTTATTAGGTACAAAAATTGCTGAAACAAAGGCTGCATTGTTGGCAATGTCTACTTTAAGTGCTCCATATAATACGCTGCCTACTGCAATGTTTTACAGAAACTCTTCAACTTCAGACGATAATACCTTTGGTTCAACAGGTTTGTGGGCAAATTCATTTTACAGAACAGCTCCAACCTCTACACCTGCAGGAACAACTAGAGTTACATGGCTAAGTGCTGCTATTAATACCACGTCTTTGTCACGGTTTGCAACCGGCTACACAGCAGGTAAATCTGAGTTGTTGCCAATACCACAACCAGCAAGAGATGCCAATTTTAATTTAACACAAAATAATGGGTATTAATACACCATTTTTTTCAAAAAAGCCACTTTTTTAAGTGGCTTTTTTGTTGTTTGTAATTCGCTGAAATGCTTGGCATCGTTTGCGTAGAAAGAGTTGAACAATTGTTTTATACAAAATATTTTTACAACATTAAATGCTTGAATTATGAAAAAAAATTTCTACAAATTTATTTTTGCGTCATTACTAACGCTAATTTGTCTTACAAATTTAAATGCACAAACAACCACTTGGGATTTTACGGCAAGTAATCCTTCTTGGCCAGCAGCAGGAATGGGAACAAATCCTATACAAATTGTAGATTCCAAAGGATTGGGATTATATGGTATTTCAACCAACGCCAATTTTGCTGCTTGGAATAGCACATCTTCCTCAACTTGGGCTGCACCTAACGATGCTTACTCAGGGTCTTTTCGTGTACAAACCAATGGTGCTGGATTTGCAGGTGGTGCTAATGAATCTACACCAACACAGCGATATTTCTTTATTCAGGTAAATCAAGCTTGTACGGTAAAAGTTTGGTTTAAATCAGGTTCTAGTGGTGCATCAAGAAGTGTAATTGTAAGTAACGGAACTACAAACTACGGGAAAGCAACTGCTAACACTACTCCTCCTGCAACTGGAATACCTTCGGACGGAGCATATCTAAGTGCAAGTGTAACAGCAGCAGGAACATTCTACCTTTATGGAGATGCAGCAGTAAACATCTTCCAGATACAAGTAGTGGGTGCAACGGTAAGTTTAACACCTTCGAATCCTTTAAATACTACAGCCCCAGTAAAATTTGGAGCACTTAATGCTTCTTTAAGCAATGGATTAGCTAAAATTTCTTGGGATGTAATTTCTGAAATTAATACAGCTAATTATTACATCGAAAAATCTGATGATGGTAGAAGTTTCGCTTCAGTGGGTAGTTTAACTGCTACCAATGCTCCTAAATATAGCTTTGTTGACAATGCACCTGCGTCAGCTATTGGTTACTATCGGATTAAAGCTGTTGATAAAGATGGCACAATTGGTTATAGCAATACAGTTAAATTAAATAACAAAAAATCAGATGCTGCAATAGTAGTTACTCCAAATCCCGTAACGAATGGGTTACTTAACTTACAGATGAACAATTTTAGCAAGTCTGCTTATACTGTTGCATTATATGATTTTACTGGTAAGCAGGTTTTTGTAAAATCAGTTAGTGTTGAAAATGGAACTTCTTCTCAATCAATTGAGTTACCAAGTTCTGTAACAAAAGGCATCTATCAGTTACAAGTAACTAATGGTGCAGTTAAATTAAATAAATCTGTAGTAGTACAATAAATGATCTCGTGTTTATAGTTTTTGCAAGCAATAAAAGAGGGCTCCTTTCAAGGAGCCCTCTATATTTTTGAGAATGCCGATAGAAGTTCTTTTGGTGATGGGCTGCCCCGCTTGAAGGTAAATCTTTTTGCTTGCAAAAAATTGTAGGAGGGCGGGGAACTGTTGCTGAATAAAGTTGTATTGTTGATAGCCCCTGATTAGCTTTACAAATAATAACATTTTACCAATGAAAAAAATTAGGACAGCACTTTGCAGCTTTGGAATGAGTGGATGGGTATTTCATGCACCTTTTATTTATTTGCATGAAGGATTTGAATTATATGCAGTGTTAGAAAGAACCAAAAACCTAGCACAAGAAAAATATCCCAACATTATTACCTATAGAACCTATGAAGAATTATTAGCCGATGATTCTATCGAACTGGTAATTGTAAATACGCCTAACGTAACCCATTTTAGTTTAGCCAAACAAGCATTAGAAGCCAATAAGCATGTTGTAGTAGAAAAACCCTTTACCATAACTACAGCCGAAGGGGAAGAACTCATACAATTGGCTAAAGAAAAAAACAAACAATTATCAGTGTATCAAAATAGAAGATTTGATAGTGATTATTTAACCATTCAAGATGTGTTAAATAAAAAGTTGTTGGGTGAAATTGTAGAAGCCGAATTTCATTTTGATAGATACAGCGAAGCTTTGAGTTATAAAGTACATAAAGAAACACCCGGAAAAGGTACAGGCAATTTATATGATTTGGGATCACATTTAATAGACCAAGCTTTGCAATTGTTTGGTTGGCCCGATGCGATTTTTGCTGATATTACTGCTATGAGAGCCATTAGTAAAGTAGATGATTATTTTGAAATTATTCTTTTTTGCAAAAACAATTTAAGGGTTCGTATTCATAGCACTTATTTAGCAAGAGAAGCAAGTATTGGCTATATTTTTCATGGTACAAAAGGTTCTTTTATAAAACCAAAAACCAATGTGCAAGAGTTGGCTTTAGTAAACCATCAACAACCCAATGAACCTAATTGGGGCGTTGAACCTGAAGAGGAGTGGGGTTTATTGCATACAGAAATAGATGGTGAAGTGATTCGTAAAAAAATACCTTCATTAGCTGGTCAGTATATGAATTATTACGAAGGTGTTTATCAAGCAATTGCACAGCAAAAACCTTTACCAGTAAATGCTTCTGAAGCTTTGTTGGTAGTGAAAATTATCGAAGCTGCCTTTGCCAGCAATGCAGCTAAAAAAATAGTTGAGCTTTAAGTTTTTATGCGTTGAAAAATTCAATAATCTTTTTACTTACTTTTTGGTCTCTGTAAATTTTACTATGTCCCATGCCCTTGGTAATGTAAAATTCTACATGGGGTAATTGTAAATTTTTTGCAGGCAAAATATCTTTATATGGACAAATCCAATCATCTTCATCATGTAGCCAAAGTGTTGGTTTGTTGTGTTGTTGCACACTTCTGGTAACTGAGAAATAGGAGAGTGGTTGTTGGGCCAATTCAATAATGTATTGCACCAATTCTTCTTTAATCGCATTACCAAGTGGCACAAATTTGAAAAAATTATCAATGGCTGTTTGTGTTTCTGTTGCAGGAGCAATAAGTATTAGCTTTTGTAAAGTGCTTATTTCTTCAGCTGCTAAAGCAGCAGCAATGCCACCCAATGAGTGAGCCATGATGCCATATAACTGCCCAAATTGTTTTTCAATTTCGAGAATGGTATTTTTTAAGAGGAGAGCATTCACCATTTTACCATCACTAATACCATGACCAGGTGCATCAAAAGCTAAGACTGTATAGCCTTCGTGTGTTAGTAATTTAACATATTTATCAAACTTGTAACTGCAACTATCAAAGCCATGAACAATCAATATTTTTTTGTCGTTTGCATGCTCAGATTGCCATTGCCAACCTCTAATGGTTAATCCATTTAGTGCAATGGTTAATTTTTTTGCATGATGAAATACTGCTGGTGCTTTTCTTTTGGGTTTGCCACTGTAAGGTGTACAAAATAATTTGAAGGCTTTTTCAGCAGCTTTACGTTTAGATAACAGCCCAATTGTTTTAATTTTTGTTTTATAGTAACCAATTGCTATTCTTTGTCCTATTTTTAATTTCATAACAATTCAAATATAGCATGAAGGTCGTAATAATTGGTTCAGGTAATGTAGCAACTGTGTTTGCAAATCTGCTTCACCAGCATCAATACTTGATAGTGCAAGTATATAGCAAACAGTTATTGCATGCACAGCAATTGGCTGAAATGGTTGATTCTATTGCAATTGATGACCTAGCACTCATTAATCAAGAGGCTGATTTATACGTTTTAGCTTTATCTGATAAAGCTATTGAACCAATTGCCAGTCAATTAAAATTGAACAAGCAATTGGTTGTTCACACTGCTGGATCTGTTTCAATGAATGTATTAAAGCAGGTGAGTGAAAACTATGGTGTGTTATATCCCATTCAAAGTATTCGTAAAGAAATGAGTTTATCTACACCTATTCCTCTTGCAGTTGACGGAAGTTCGGTCACAGTAATTGAACAACTAACTGCATTTGCTAAAACATTGCACCCAGAAGTACTTCATTACAACGATCAACAGAGATTGAAGTTGCATGTAGCAGCAATCTTTGCTTGTAATTTTGTAAATTATATGTATGTACAAAGTGCAAGTTTTTGTACAAATGAAAATCTAGATTTTACAGTATTGCAATCATTAATAGAAGAAACTGCCAATCGTTTACAACAAAAACATCCAACAGAACTATTCACTGGTCCTGCTGTAAGGGGAGATGCAAATACCATCAACAAGCATCTTGAACTGCTACAAGCTTATCCTGATTTACATCAGTTATATAAAATGCTGAGTGAGCAAATTATGCAGCAGTTTAAGGTAGAAGGTTTAAGGTAAAAGGAGCAAGGTTGAAGTGTTATTAAAGAATTACTCAACTGACGGAAGTGTGTAGTCTTGTAAAAAAATTACAGCCTTCATCATATCATCGTGTAAAATTCTATCAGCTTCATTAAAGAAAACTTCTTTTCTAAAATCAGCAACAATCGTTTCTACAAATGCAGAGCTTTTTAATGGTCTTCTAAATTCTAAAGCCTGTGTTGCAGTTAATAATTCAATCGCTAAAACACGTTCTACATTATTAATTAACCGCAAACATTTAGTAGCAGCATTGGCACCCATGCTCACATGATCTTCTTGATTGTTAGATGATGAAATACTATCTACACTGGCTGGTGTACACAATTGTTTGTTTTCACTCACAATTCCAGCAGCAGTATATTGAGGAATCATAAAGCCAGAATTGAGTCCTGGATCTTTTACCAAAAACAAAGGCAATCCTCTTTGACCTGAAATTAATTGATAGGTTCTTCTTTCACTAATATTAGCAATTTCACTCATGGCAATGGCCAAGAAATCTAAACGTAAAGCCAAAGGCTGACCATGAAAATTTCCACCACTTACAATTAAATCTTCATCTGGAAAAATATTGGGATTATCGGTAACTGAATTTATTTCAGTTAAAAAAACTTCTAATGCATTATCGAATACATCTTTACTAGCTCCATGTACTTGAGGAATACATCTAAAACTATAAGGATCTTGGACTTGCTGTTTTGCTTGATTGGCAATTGTACTATTGTTTAAATAACTTCTCAATGTTCCAGCAGTATCATATTGGCCTTTGTGTTTTCTTATGCGATGTATTGCTTCGTGTAATGGTTCTCGTACACAATCAAAAGCATCAAAACTAATGGCAGCAATTGCATTGGCAAATGCCAATAATCTTTCTGCTTTGTACAAACAATATATACCATAAGCACTCATGAATTGAGTACCATTAATTAATGCCAAACCTTCTTTACTCTGTAAAGCAACAGGCGTAAATCCTAGTTTTTGGAGAATGTTTTTTACAGCAAATTTTTCTCCATTTATTTTCACTTCACCCATTCCAATTAGTGGTAAACTCATGTGCGATAGTGGAGCCAAATCCCCACTTGCACCCAAAGAACCTTGGGTATAAATGATTGGTAGAATATTATTGTTATGTAATTGTATTAAAGCATGCACTGTAGCTTCTTGTACACCACTATGTCCATATCCCAAACTTTTTGCTTTAAGCATGAGCATTAATCTTACAACAACTTCTGGTACTTCATCGCCCATGCCACAGGCATGGCTCATGAGTAAATTGTATTGTAATTGTTCAGTTTGAGAAGCATCAATTTGTACATTTTGTAAGAAACCAAAACCTGTATTAATGCCATAATATAGTTGACTATGATCGGCAGTTTTTTCGTTTAAAAAATTTCTACATTGGTTGATTGCTGCTTTAGCTTCTGCACTCAATGCTAATTGTAAAGGTTGGTTGATGAAGCTTTTTACTGTATCAAAAGAAAGCCATTGATTATCTAGTATTAATGTGTTGGTATGCATGAAGGCAGGCAGTTTTGGTGTTGCAAAGTAAATGTTTTAGACTCATAGATAAACTAACACTTGTTTATATTTTAGACAAAATAAAACGCCACGTGTTAAACGTGGCGTTTTAGTGACCCGGATTGGATTCGAACCAATGACCTACTGCTTAGAAGGCAGTTGCTCTATCCAGCTGAGCTACCGAGTCAGTTGCTTTAGCAGGCGGCAAAGTAAAAGAAAAAAAACTAATTGAACAAACCTGATTTTGTTCTTTATGATAAATTTTATTAAACTGGTTAAGCGGTTTTTTACACTAAAAAGAGCTTGTTTATAACAAGCTCTTTTTACTTTTTATCATTAAGTTTTTAGTTTTTAAACTAAGGGTCTCTTACTTTTTAATTTCAGTTTTCCCCAATGGTTTGCCTTTTGCAAAGTCAACCAATATAGGGGCTGCCACAAAAATTGAAGAATACGTACCAGTAATAACTCCAATTAACATTGCAAAGGCAAAACCTCTAGTTACTTCTCCACCAAAAATGAATAAGATTAAGATGGTTAAGAATACTGTTAATGAAGTCATGATTGTACGACTCAAAGTTTGGTTTATCGCAGTATTTATAATTTGCTCTTTATTTAAGCTTGGGTACAACTTACTGTCTTCACGAATTCTGTCATATACAATTACAGTATCATTCATAGAGAAACCAATTACTGTAAGTACTGCTGCAATAAAGTGTTGGTCTATTTCTAATGGGAATGGAACCAATTTTCTTGCAAATGAGAATACAGCTAAAGTTACCAATACGTCATGCAATAATGCTACAATTGTACCTACAGAGTATCTCCAATCTCTAAAACGAATAAAGATGTATAAGCAAATCATTAACATGGCAATGATGGCTGCTTTAAATGCACCGGATTTCAATTCATCTGAAATGGTTGGTAAAACTGTTTGAGAGCTTTGCTTATACTTTGTATCAAACTCAATATAAGTTAAGCCAGCGGGTAAATGATTTTTTAAACCACCGTATAAGGTTTTTTCAACCAAAGAATCTACTTTATTGCCTGTTTCATGAATTTTATAAGAAGTGGTAATATCTAATTGATTGTTGCTGCCAACAGTTTTAATGATAGGTGTTTCACCTTCAAAAACAGTTTTCAGCTCATCCCTTAAAGCATCGGTATTTACAGGTTTATCAAAACGAATAACGTAGCTACGTCCACCGGCAAACTCAACACCTTCATCAAATCCATTGAAAAAAGAAGCAACGCCTAACAACAATACCACAAATGATATTGCATAAGCTACTTTTCTATATTCAATAAATTTATAAGACGCATGCTTGAATATTTTACGTGACAATGAAGTAAAATATTCAAAGTGCTTGCCCGACTTTTGATTGGCGTAAATATCTGTAATTAAACGTGATACCAAAATACCACAGAACAAGCTTAGTGCAATACCCAGCATTTGTGTTGTAGCAAATCCTAAAATAGGTCCTAGACCAAAAGTAAACAATATGGCAGCCGTTAAGAACGAAGTAACGTGAGCATCTAATACAGGTGCAAGAGAACGTTTGTAACCATCGTTCACCGCAACTGGGTAGCTTTTTCCTTTGGTTAATTCTTCTTTAATACGTTCAAATATAATTACGTTGGTATCTACCGCCATACCAATGGTTAGTACTAAACCAGCAATACCAGCTGCAGTTAAAGTAAAGCCCATGGCTGCCAAAATACCTACTGTAAACAAAATGTTTAATACCAAAGCAATATTTGCAACCCAACCACCAGTGTTGTAGTAAATCAACATTAAAACAAATATTACCAGGAAAGAAATTAAGAAACTGTTTCTACCGCCAGCAACAGCATCTTCTCCTAAAGTGGCACCAATAACTTGCTCCTGTACAATTTTTGCAGGAGCAGGTAATTTACCTGTTTGTAAAATTTCAGACAATTCAGTTGCTTCCTTAATGGTATAGTTACCAGAAATTTGAGAACTTCCGGTTGTAATAGGTTCGTTTACATTTGGTGCAGAGTAAACAAAATTGTCTAACACTACGGCTACAGGCTTTCCAACGTTTTTAGTGGTTAAATCGCCCCACAATTTAGTGCCTTCTTTGTCCATATTCATACGAATCACAACTTTGCTGCCTTCGTAATCGGGTCTTGCTTCTGCAACGTGTTCACCTTCTAGTTTAGCCTGGCCATTATCTAATGTTCTTATGGCATAAAGGTTTAGTTTATTTTTAGAAGCTTTACCTTTATCATCCTCTGCTTTTCCGTACATGAAAACCAGGTTAGCAGGGAATTTATTTTTAACCATATCCATTGCCAGATACTGGTTTAATAAACCTGTATCTTTTGTTGCAACATAAGCCAAAGCTGCTGGGTAAGTATAGCCGCCTTTAGCATTTTGATAAGGCTGATGTTCTCCACCGCCTGTGAACAATGAACGAATAGGGTTGGTATTTTTTTTATTTTTACTTGTATCGTTAGCAGCTATAGATTTATTGGTATCTAAATCAGATATTTTTCTGGTTTTAGCAGTATCAGTAATTTTTGCAGATGAAACACTCTTGGTAGTATCTTTTTTTACAGTTGTATCAGTAGCTTTAACACCATTCAAATAATCCTGTAAAGTTTTATCAGCAGCTTCTAAACCCTTGCCTAATTCCTGATTTTCTAAAGTGTACACTTCAAAAAACTGAAGGTTGGCAGTAGATTGCAAATATTTACGAACTCTTTCAGGATCGTTTGCACCGGCTAATTCAATAGTGATGATTCCTTTTGCAGGATTTTTATTGATGTTTGGAGACGATACACCAAACTTATCGATACGTGTACGTAGAATACGATAGGTGTTTTCAAAAGCAACATCCGATTGTTCTTTTAAGTAAGTAATTACTTTAGCGTCATCGGCATCGAATTTAATTTTACCATAACTTCTGGATGCAAAATAAGGAGCCAGTTTACCAGCAGGATTTGCTTTATTAAATTCTTCAGCAAAAAGGGTAACTAAGTCGGTACCACTATTTGCTTTACGTTTTACAGCAGCATCTAAAGGTTTAATAAGTTGAGGATCTTTAGAGTAGTTGGCTAAAGATTTAATTAAATCGGCCAAACCAACTTCCATGGTAACACTCATACCACCTTGCAAATCCAAGCCCAGCAATAATTCCTGGTTTTTTGCACTTTGATAAGACACCAATCCAAATGGACCGATTTTACTTTCTTTGGTACTGTCTAATAAACGTTGTAAACGAGCTTTTTTAATTTGCTTTAATGTGTCTTCATACAAAGCTTTTGCCTCGGCATTGCTTGCATATTTTTGATCTGCTGTTGGATAATTATCCTTCATCCATTTATCAGCTTTTGCTTCCATAGTACTTTCATGGCTGCGAACAATCCACGTAAAAGATAATTGATACAAGCAAATTAAAATAAGTGCAATCGCAAAAAAACGAACTAAACCTTTCAGTTGCATATTAGTAACGGTTTTACAAAAAAATGTTAACCCCATTTTAATGGGATGGCAAAGATAGGGGAATGGTAATATGTAAAAATCAGTAAAAAAAGCCCTGTTTTTTAAATACAAGGCTTGTGTATAAAGGGTTAATTACTGAACATCGGTTAAGCCAATCTCGAAATACAATGGAGAATTTCCTGGAATTGAAGCAGTGGCTGTGCACCCATAAGCAAGAGAAGATGGAATGACAAGCTTAATTTTTCCACCTTTTTGTATTAATGGAACCCCAATTCTCCATCCTTCAATCAACTGTTTTAAGGCCCAGCCTGTTTTTGTAGGATCTGGTTGATATTCAAACGTTGTTCCATTCATAAGTTTACCTGTATAGAACATGAAAACCCTTGAATCTTGTGTTGGTACAGTGCCAGATCCAGAATTAATAATTTGATACAAAAGCCCTGAGCTATGTTCTGTATAAGCAATACCATTATCGGTACAAAATTTTATCATACCAGCTTTTTCAGCGGATACTGGATTTTGAATACATCCTGAATCTTCTTTTGAACAGGAATTGAACAATAAAAAAATCGATAGAAGTGCAAATACAATTGTTTTTTTCATTTTGGGTGCTGCTTAGTTTTTATATGGACTATAATAGTTGTTTAGTTGCTGCTTTTATCAGTTTTTTTCTTTTTAGCCAGTAGTTCTAAATATTGCTGTTCCTGCTGTTCCCACTTAAAATGCCTGTAGAAATAAGCCATAAACACTGAAATAACAATTATAATAACAGCAAATAAGGTAGGATTTAGTTTACTGTTGGCAACCATTGTTGCTCTTTGATACCAACCAGAAAAAATGAAAATAAACAAGCTGAAACCAATAGCTAAACCTGCGGTTAAACCAAGTATAAACTGCTTGGTGTTTTTTTTTTGCTTAATACGGTTACTTGTCCAGTATTCTAAAAAATCCTCTTCCATTTTTGTGAGCATAATGCAAAAATAATGGGTTCATTTTTTATATTTCTGTGTTTATCTTATTAAAAAAATTTCAGGAACAAAACAAAGCAGGTTATTTTTGCAAAAACTGACTTGTGCTTATTTTAAAATTTTACAATGCAAATATTAAAGAAAAACGGAATTATACTTTTTTGGATGATTCTTTTTGCCGATTGTTATTTTCTGTATGAACAAAAGTACGATTACCATGCTTACGCAAAAGTTGTGCTGTTGCCATTGTTAATTTATTACGTATTTGCCAATGCCAGAAAAAAACATTTTATACGCTCTAAAACATTGGTTTTTTTAGGGATGCTTTTTGCATGGATTGGAGATATTTTATTGTTACAAGATGGTGATATTTTTTTTATTTTGGGGATGATTGCATTTATGGCAACACATATTTTTTACTCCATATTTTTTTACAGGGTTCATAGAATTGCTGATACACATAGCTATGAGGTAAGTATTATAAGTGTACTCATCATTGCTGCCACTTATTATCAACTGTATAATTTTTTACACAACGATTTAGATTTGGTAGCTAAATTCAAATTACCTGTTTATACATATGCCTTTCTAATAGGAGCAATGGCAGTTTTTGCAGCAAATATTATTTCTGACAGGGGTAAAAGAAATTTAGCTGTTCAATACTTTATACCAGGAGCCATCTTGTTTATGGCATCTGATGCCACTTTAGCTGTTTTTAAATTCAAGTATGTAGATGTAAATTTTCTTCAGGTAATTGTGATGATTACTTATGGATATGCCCAATGTTTAATGGCACAGGGCTTCACTAAATACTTAAAAGGTTAGGCAGTGTTTATCTGAACTGGTTTGCATCTTCAGCACTTTCTTCATCCAATTCAAGGTTGGTGATTGAATTGTTTGGCATTTTTACTGGTTTGGTGAATCGTAACCAAATAAACCCAATAATCATAGCTGTAACAGAGGCAACCAATACTGAAATTTTTGAAATGGTTTGTTCATTGGATGTATTAAATGCCAATGTTGCAATGAATATACTCATTGTAAATCCAATGCCACACAATATGCTTGCACCAATCATTTGATACCAGTTGGTTTTGCTTGGTAAGTGAACTATTTTTTGTTTCACCAAAATGTATGATGTAAGACATATGCCTAGTGGTTTGCCTATTAGTAAACCTAGAATAATTCCCCAACTTAATGTTCCTTCAAAAGCCAAAGTCATATCTTTTGGAAAAACAATTGCTGTATTGGCTAGTACAAAAATGGGCATAATAAAAAAGTAAACAGGTGCATGTAATTTTAATTCGAAAGATGATAAAGATGTTGTTGGTATCATTAAAGCAAATAACACTCCTGCAACTGTTGCATGAATACCAGAATTAAACATACAGTACCACAACAGTAAGCCCATTAAAATATTTAATACACCAAATTTTACTTTTCTTTTGTTTAAAACCGCAATTATCAGTAATAGTGAAATACAAACCAGTAAATACATAAACTGAATGGTACCACCATAAAATAGTGCAATTACTATAATTGCTCCTAAATCGTCGATAATTGCCAATGCAGTAATAAATATTTTCAGTGCAATTGGCACTCTTTTTCCTAACAAAGAAGCAACCCCCAATGTAAATGCAATATCAGTTGCTGTGGGTATTGCCCAGCCTTGTATATAATTGCCATTGCCTTTATTGAAAAGAGCATAAACAATTGCTGGCATTAGCATTCCTCCAATTGCAGCAAAAATGGGTAGTAAAGATTTTTTTAAAGAAGATAATTCGCCGCAAACCAATTCTCTTTTAATTTCCATTCCTGCAAGAAAAAAGAAGAAGACCATCAAAAAATCATTAATGATTACAAGGAAAGAGTTTGGCAGATTTAAAATACCAATGTGTGTGTGATGATTTTTGCTGCCATCGGAGTTTGCTTCCCAAAAATGCAAATAACCTTGTGATAATGAAGGAATATTGGCAATCAGCAAAGAAATAAATGTACAACTTAACAAAAGAATACCAATAGAACGACTATCGTGTACAAACTCTCTCAGAGGGTGTAGAAATTTATTTTTTAACACGCCAATCATTTTTTAATTGGTTAATATTTCGAATTTAGATTTGGGCCTTTTTTCTTCTAACCATTTAAAACCTCTGATTTTAATAGATTCATGGTCAACCTGACGCATAGGGTATGTTGTGCCCTCCAGCTTATTTCTAAAAACTACTTTGTGTGGTTTGCCATCTTTAAAGTACATATCAATTACATCGGATGTGGCTTTATTTACTCCAAAGAATTTGCCAAAATCATCTACACCATAGTAAACACTTTCAGCAGGGCTGCCTTTGCTTTTTAGATAGTCTATTTTGCCATCATTAAAAAAAGCATTGATGGTTTTACCACTTACCTGATTATAATAAGTGCTACCTGCATGGCTTATGGCCATTGCATTTTCCCAAACTTTAATTTTTTCGGGTTTTTTATTTTGCATGTACAAATAAATCGTATCGCCGGTAATTTGATTTTCCTGGGCCCAAGCAATAGGCGTTTTAAACAAACGAAAAACTGAATCTTTTAAACTGTAAAATAAACTATCACCAACGGCTTGCATCGAATCTGAATAAATTCTTACATGAGCATAAGCTTCAAAAAATTTATCCGATGATGAGTCTTTATCGCTTTTTGCAATTTGTACAAAAGTGCCAGAAACACTATCTCTTACATTGTTTACTTTTCTTTCTTTTAATAAATCTGAGAGTCGTGCAGTGTATAAAGTATCGGCTCTTACAAATACTGAATCTTTGCCTTGTTTAAGTAATAATATGGGTGATTCAGTTGCTAGCACAGAGCCTTTTTTACTATCGGTTTCTAATTTGTTGCTTATTAAATCGTATCCACTAGCACTATCTTTTCCTTTATATACAACATCTCCTTCAAACTCTGCTTTACCTGTGCTGTCGTTAAAGGCAACTTCATTGGCTTTTAATGTTCCAGTACTGTCTTCAATTTCAGGACGTTTACCAAAATAGGCTTTCTTGTTTTTTAAATCATAATAACCATCTCTGGCTTTTATTTTCCTGCTTTCTGTTATAATTCTTGTTGGACAAACGAAAGTTGCCACATTGGTATAGGTATTATACAAAAGTGTATCTGTATAAATTTTATAACCGGGGTCGGTTAAAACAACTTTGTTTTTAAAATAAACATCTCTTGTTTCACCATAATAATAACCTTCTTTACTTGTGAGAACAGTTTTGCCATTTACTACTTTACCACTTTTTAAATAAGTACCAATTTTGGTGTTTACATCGTATTCTAATTCTTCAGTGGTTAATACACCTTTACCATCTGTTAAACGAACATTTTTTTTGAGGTAAGCTTTTTTTTCTTTGCCTAAATATTTGAGATAATCTGCATAAGTATGAATACTATCAGCATCGTTAATATGTACATGACCAAAAGATTCCAGTGTATTTAATTTTTCATTCAGCACAGCACTATCTGCATAAAAAAGCGTATTACCTTGTTTAATTTTTACATTTCCTGTAAATGATATAAACTCGGCAGAATCTCTTTTTTGAATGTTAAACCTATCGGCAAAAAGAATTTTTAATATTTTACCTGCCTGTAGTGTATCCACACGTTGTTGAGCTTGTGTTTTTACAACAAGTACTATTATGACTATATTAAGTAAAACAAAACGTAAATTTTTAAACATTAATGTTTGCTTGAAGAGTCGTTTAATGGAGCTGATAAAGGTGTGCTTTTATCTTTTTTGCCAAACACCGAAATGTTTACATATCTCTTTGGATGTGTTTTTAAATCGTCTAATAAAATGTTTGCACTTCTTGTTGTGTTGGTTAGGTTATTATACAAAGTTTTATCGTTTAATAATAAACCCAATGAACCTTCTTTACTATCAATTTTGTTCAACAACCCATTTAACTTTTCTATTGATTGTTTTAAACTGGTTACAGAACCTGTAAGATCGGCTTTTGATAAATTGGAAGTTGTTGTTTCTAAATTACTAATTGTATTGTTGATTTTATCGTTATTGGCTGATAGGTTTTTGGTAAAGCTGTTTACATTATTCATGCTTTGAGTAATGCTTCCAC
Source organism: Chitinophagaceae bacterium (assembly GCA_044348985.1). Taxonomy (GTDB): domain Bacteria; phylum Bacteroidota; class Bacteroidia; order Chitinophagales; family Chitinophagaceae; genus UBA1930. The sequence goes on along the minus strand of JBIKRV010000001.1, from coordinate 120,625 downwards.
TTTGTTGAGCAAGCATTTGTTCAATTGATGCAGCACTTACCGTTAACGATGCAGTAGTTTTATTCATGTTAGCAATTACACTTTGCAAATTGTTTTTTGCATTTGTATCGAATATAGAATTGATGTTTCGTAAAACGCTATCTAATGTATGCGTTGTAGCTGTAATTTGTTTAGCGACTGGTAACATTGCATTTTTTAAATCACCCAATATTCCAGCATTATCAATAGATTTGATTTCTCCACTATTGGAAATAAATTTTTTGCTATCGCCTAATTCAATAACAATGCTGCTTGTACCTAAAGCACTTGCATCTACGTAAGCAACAGAATTATCAGGAATGTTGTATGCACTATTTAATTTTAAGCCAACTCGTATTGTTTTTAATGATGCATCGGTATTGTCAATCTCATATACACTACCTACTTCATAACCATTAACCATTACAGGATTAGAAACTTTTATTCCTTTTGTTTGAGCAAAATTGGCATACAGAAAATTACCCGTTTTAAACAGGCTCTTCCCTTTTAAAAAGTTAAAGCCTAAAATCATCATTACTATGGCAATAGATGTAAGAGCCCCAACTTTTGTTTCATTCGAAATTTTCATGTAGCAAATCTAAGGTTTCTGGTTAAGTTCAGCAGAAGTGAAAGCTGTTAAAAATTGACTACAAATAAAAAATCCCTGTTAAAACAATTAACGGGGATTGACTTGAATCTTTATTTACTTTATTCTACTTTAGTAATTTTAATCATATTGGTAGGAAGATGTAAATGAACAGGTGTGCTTCCTGTATTAATTACCACATCATCGGTTTTTAAAAAACCCCTTTCTTTCAAAATACCAATCTGGTCGGTAACAATATCATCTACACTTTCTTCTTCATCGTAATAAAAAGCTCTTACGCCCCAGCTTAAACTCAGCTGGTTAATTAAACTTCTTTCTTTAGAAAAAATGTATAAAGGTGATTTTGGACGGAAACTACTTAGCATAAATGCAGTGTAACCACTTTGCGTCATGCCAATTAATGCTTCAGCATTTACATCTCTTGCAATTTTACAAGCATTGTAACAAATAGCATCACTTAAGAAAGAAGGAGAGTGGGGTTGAGGCATTAAATCCTGTTCTCTGTTATAACGATATTCTGTTTGTTCAACCTGACGAATAATTTTCCGCATGGTTTCAACTACCAATGCAGGATGATTGCCAGCAGCAGTTTCACCACTCAACATTACAGCATCTGCACCTTCAAGTACAGCATTAGCAACATCGGTAATTTCACTTCTGTTTGGTTTTACACGATCTATCATGCTTTCCATCATTTGTGTTGCCACAATAACCGGTTTTGCACGATGAATACATTTGCGAATTAACTCACGTTGAATTAATGGAACCTGTTCAACGGGTAGCTCTACACCCAGATCGCCACGGGCAATCATAATAGCATCACTTTCTACAATGATGTCTCTAATATTTACTAAAGCTTCTGGTTTCTCTATTTTCGCAATGATTTTGGTTTTGCTTTTTTTCTCCATCAGCTTACTTCTCAAAATCACAATATCTTTTACACTGCGTACAAAACTTAATGCAACCCAATCGCATTTTTGTTCGATAATAAATTCTAAATCGGCTAAATCTTTATCGGTTAATGCAGGCAGAGAAATTTTAGTATCGGGTAAGTTGATTCCTTTTTTAGAAGAAATTACACCACCTAAAGTAACCATTACCTTAACATCTTTGTCTTTAGTAATGTCTATAACTTTCACTTCAATCTTACCATCGTCAATCATAATTAAGTTACCAATTTTTACATCTCCTGCAAGATTGGGGTAGCTCACATATATTTTTTCTAAAGTACCAACACATTTTTCGTTGGTAAAAGTTAATATATCTCCAGCTTTTACTTCTAAATAATTATTCTCTATTTCACCAACCCTTAGTTTGGGACCCTGCAAATCGGCTAAGATTGAGATGTTAAAAGGTTGTGTATTATTGATGTTACGAATATGTTCTATAATGGCTGCTTTATCTTCATGTGTTCCGTGAGAAAAATTTAAACGAAAAACATTGACGCCAGCTTTTACCAGTTCTAATAATTTATCGTATGTATCGCAAGCCGGACCAACTGTTGCAACAATTTTAGTTCTGTGCATTACATGATCGATACCCGCTTCTTTATCCATTTGCTTATGCAGGTATTTTGTGATGTTCTTACTCATATTTTTTATTTCTGGTTATTTAAAATTAAGAGGCTAATATTTTTACAATTTTCATCCACTCTTGTCCGATTTTCTGTTTTTCTTTAACAGCCTTGTCTAACGGCGTGTAATGTATTTTATTATTGATAACACCAATCATAACATTTCTCCTTCCCAAAATCAAGCTTTCAACAGCATAATAGCCCATGTGACTAGCTACCAATCGGTCTTCACATGTTGGCGAACCCCCACGCTGAATATGACCTAATACACAAACACGAACATCGGCATTAGGCAAACGTTCTTTTACAATTTTAGCCACTTCATTAGCTCCACCAAATTCATCTCCCTCTGCCACAACAATAAGGTTTACCAGTTTCTTTCTTTTTTCTTTTTCAGTTAAAGAAGAAATGATAGCTTCCATATCGGTTTTGGTTTCCGGAATCAAAATATTCTCAGCTCCGGTAGCAATACCACTGTGTAATGCAATATAACCTGCGTCACGACCCATTACCTCTACAATAAATAGCCTATCATGGGCATCCATGGTATCTCTGATTTTATCAATTGCTTGCACTGCGGTATTCACTGCAGTATCAAAACCAATGGTGGTATCACTACCTGCAATATCTTTATCAATTGTTCCTGGTAATCCTATACAAGGAATGTCGAATTCGTTGCTAAATCTTTGTGCACCCCTAAAGCTTCCGTCTCCACCAATTACAACCAAGCCATCAATTCCTCGTTTCTTTAGGTTATTGTAGGCTTTTTGCCTACCTGCCGGTTCTAAAAATTCTTTACTACGTGCTGTTTTTAAAATGGTACCACCCCTTTGTATAATATTGGCAACACTACGGCCACTCATTTCAATAATATCATCATCTATCATGCCTGCATAGCCTCTCATTACCCCATAAACACCCAGTCCATGATACAAACCTGTTCTTACTACTGCCCTTACAGCTGCGTTCATTCCCGGGCTATCTCCACCGGATGTTAAAACACCTATATTGGTCACTTTTTTCTCCATTATTTATTGTTTTTTGCAAGCAGGGAGGTAAATATTTAATGTATTGTAAATCAATCATTAAGAACTAACGTTAGTTTGGTTTTCCTCCTTTTCAGCAGACAATATTAACCATTTATTTTGTCTGGAAAAACTTGTTTTTTAAATGTGTATTTTATACACGAATACCAAAGTTAAGTGTTTGTAAATAACCTGCAATTTTAGGTACATATATCTTTAATAAGTACACATTTCTATATACTAATTCGGAATAGTACAAATTGGTTATGAATACTAATTGCTCTTATTTTAAATTTGAACCCAAATACAAGTATAAATGAAACAAGTATTGATAACAGGTGCAAATGGCTTTTTAGGGCAGCACTTAACTTTATTTTTAGCAACAGAACAGTTTAAGGTTACTGCAACAGGAAGGGGTAATTGCAGAATTGATGAAAAGAAAGGCTACGAATATTTAAGTGTTGATTTAACTGATGAAAGTGCAATACAAAATATGGTTGCTCAGTTACAACCATCTATTATTATTCATAATGCAGCAATGAGTAAACCCGACGAATGTGAAAATGACAAGCCAGCATGTATTCTGAACAACGTAACTGCCACTGAATACATGGTTAAAGCAGCCAACAATATTGGTGCTAAGCTTATTTACATTTCAACTGATTTTATTTTTGGAGAAAACGGTCCACATGAAATTGATGCTATTCCAAATCCATTAAATTTTTATGGAAAATCTAAGTTAATGGCAGAGGAATTGGTTAAAAATACAGCAAATAATTATGCAATTGTTCGCCCTGTTTTTATTTATGGACCAACCTTGCAAGGTATAAGACCCAGTTTTTTACATTGGGTAAAAAATAATGTGGAAGCTGGTAAAACCATTAAAGTGGTAAGCGACCAGTTAAGAATGCCCACTTTTGTAACTGATATTTGCAAAGGATTGCAAACTATTGTTTTGGATGATAAACAGGGGGTTTATCATTTAGCAGGAAAAGATATTCTTTCACCCTATGAAATGGCTATTGCGGTGGCCGATTTATTGGGTTTAGATAAAAAACTGATTATCAGTGTAACTGCCGCTACTTTTGCTGAACCTGTGGTGCGTGCTAAAAAATCAGGATTAAAAATCGATAAGTCAATTCAGGAGCTCAATTATCAGCCAGTTAGTTTTAATGAAGGTGTAATGCTAACATTCAAATAATTGCATTTTAAAAAGCATTTTAAAATCGATTTAAATGCTTTTTTACTTTATAAATACGGTTAACTTGTTTTAACTAGTTCATCATTAGTACATTAACACTTCTTTGAAGAATATTGAATGCTATTTCTGCCATTAGATTTTCTTTGTCTAATGTTGGATTCACTTCGGTTATTTCGAAGCAACAAATTTTACGGCTTTGCATAAACTTACTGATTAAATCTTCGGCTTCCCGTTCTTTTAGTCCATTACTTACAGGCGTTCCTGTACCTTTAGAAATGGAAGAGTCTAAACTGTCAACGTCAAAACTCACATAAATATCTGTGCAGTCACTCAGATATCTTATAATACTTCTGTACACAATTTCGGCTCCTTTTCTTCTCAACTCATTGGTTGTAATCACCTTCATGCCATGTTTTTCAATAAGAGTCCTTTCTTCTTTTTCGTAGTCTCTGAGAGAAATAAACACCACATCTTCGGGCAGAACCTTTGGGGCAATTTTGCCAATATTTTTTAGGTATTCCCAATTTTTTTTTGTTTCAGCATCTATCTCATGCACCATACATTCTAAATTGTCTTCAGCAATTGCTGTGGCCAAAGGCATGCCATGCAAATTGCCGCTTGGTGTAGTGTAAGGCGTGTGTAAATCGGCATGGGCATCTATCCAAACAACACCTAATTTACTTTTAGGTTTTGCTATTTTGATACCGGCAATGGTTGCACCAGCATTGCTATGATCGCCACTTAGAATTACCGGAAAAAAATTGTTTTTCATCGAATCGGCAACAGCTTTACTCACCTTATCATACATACTTATAACGCCCTTTACTCTCTTGGCATAAGGGCTTTCGATAGGTTCGAACAATAATTTATTTTCAGTAGGTATTTTTTCGGATGGAAAATGAACAAAAAAATTGCTCATAAAATCGAGTGCAGCAATTTTTATGGCATCAATACCCAAACTGGCACCTCTTGTGCCAGCACCAATTTCACTCGGCACTTCAATTAGTTTAATATTTTTCATGTTAAATGGTATAAATAATAAGTCATTAACCAAAATGATGTTAATGTGAAATAACCTCAGGTATGGGTTTCTTTAAGAAACAAAAGGAGATTTTTTACAATCAGTAATCTGGCAAACTGCCATTGCCACCAGCAATCAAGTTGAGGAAATATGCCAGTAAAAGGGATGGCTTGATATGTAATGTAGCAAACATGTATGCAATTTAGGGGATTATTTCCAAAGGATTTTTACCATTGATTGTTCCGGTGCAAGCTTTAACAACAAAACGGGTGAACATTTCTTCACTGTACCAGTTTTCTTTTTTTGTTTTTTGAATTACCTCTTTATGTTCTTGCATATTGTAAGCAAAGGTCTTCATAGCTTGTTTGCTTTGCCAAATGCTAAAGGTGGCTTGTTTAATCCATGGCACTTCGCCAATGCCAAATGAAGTAATAAAACCATTCGCAGTAGCCATTTGATTGGCAACGCCATCTACATGTTTCCAAAAAGCATTGAGTTTGTTTAAACGAATGGTTGCTCTTGTTAATACTGCAATCTGGCCCTCATAATCTGTTTGTTTGGGTAATTCACCAAAACAAAATTGCCTATCCCATTTCCCATGACTTTCTATTGGCTGAAGTAACAAAATCAACTTTTCAACCTTAAAAAGAGCCCAATATTTATTTATGACTGATGGCGTAATGTTTGTAGCTTTTGCTTCATCGACATCAAATACTTCTAATAAAGCCCATTGCTGCCAATCTGGAGTTTTATCGAAAGTCCCATTTTTACCACATCCCATTAGTTTATAGAAGCTGCATTTTCTATTCATCCAAAGTGGTAATCTGAATAATGCCATAGATAAAAAACCAGCCCAGGTCAAGTATTTGGGGTAACGAACAATGGTAAGTGTACAATACATAATGCAATTTAACAGTTGAATTGGCCAACAGTTGCAAAAAAAATGGGGCTGCGAAGAATCGTAGCCCCTTTTCAACCCTAAACCCTTAAAAAACTATTAAATATATACGTAAAATCGTGCCAATTGGTTTGTTAGAAACAACAAACATTGTTCAAATTACATTTTAATGACAGTATTCATCGATAAGAAAAAGAGGTAGAGGTAGCCTTATTAAAACCATTTTTTCTTAAGAAAATACCAACCAATTATTACAGAAATAATCAAAGAAAGAATTACAGGAATATAAAAAGCATGGTTGCTGTGCTGGTAAGGAATATCCACATTCATACCATAGATACTGGTAACCAAAATTGGTAAAGAAAGAATAATAGTGATAGACGTTAAACGTTTCATTACATTATTCAAGTTATTGCTGATAATGCTTGCAAATGCATCCATGGTACTACCAAGAATGTTGGAGTAGATATTGGCCATTTCCAGTGCCTGGCTCATATCTACTATTAAATCCTGTAAAATTTCCCTTTCATCTTCATTCAATGCCAAAAAGTTGGTGCGTTCTAATTTCATCATTAACATTTCATTACTGCGTAAGGCTGTAACAAAATAGGTTAAACTTTTTTGAATACGCATAAGGTTGAGTAAATCTTCGTTACTGTTGCTATCGTACAAACTTTGCTCGTATTGATTGCGGCGATGGTTAATTTGTTTTAAATAATCTAAAAAGTCCTGAACAATTTTTTCAAATATTTTTAATACCATCATATTCCTTTTATCGGGATGGCGTTTTTGAAAACTGTTTAAAAATTTTTTGATTGCACCATTATCAAATGAATTAACTGTTACAATTTGATTATGGGTAAGAATAATGCAAATTGGAATGGTGATGTAAAATGCATCGCTATCATTAAATGAATTATTCTCTGTTGGCGTTTTGATAACAATGAATTTTACATTGTCTTCTATTTCAAAACGTGGGCGTTCGTCTATATCTAATGAATCTCTTAAAAATTCAATGGGAATTTCCAAGCCTTCGCTTAATTCTATAAATTCTTCTTCTTTAAAAGGCGGCACTAAATTTACCCAAATACCATTTTCGGGTTTGGTGATTTCTACTGTTTGCCCATCTAAATTTTTAAAGTATTGAATCATTTGAAAAGCTTGTTATTAGAGGTGAACAGAAATGCAATTGGTAGGCGAAATTAACTTAAGCTGTGTAAAGAAAATCAACTTTATAAAAGGTTAATATCTTACTTAATTTGATTTCTGAAAAACTAAAGTTCGATAGTCCCTTTAAAAACAAATGTTGCAGGGCCGCAAAGCCAAATATCTCTAAATGTTTGATCGTTTATTTTATCAAATTCAACAGCTAGATAACCACCTAAGGTTTTTACATCAACTCGATTAAATCCTTTTTCGTTATGGGCAAATACAATAGCACTTGCAGTAACACCTGTACCACAACTCAAAGTTTCATCTTCTACACCACGTTCATAAGTGCGAACCATAATGGTATCATCATCTATTTGCTGAACAAAGTTTACATTAATGCCTTTTTCAGCAAACTCATTGTTGTAACGTATGGCTTTGCCTTCTTTCACAACATTGGTACTAATTATATCTTCAACAGGATTTATATAATGTGGAGAACCAGTATTTAATACAAAATCTCCATGTTTTTTTGCAATCACTTCATCTACATCTTTCATCTTTAATTCAACCCAATTTTTATTGCCAAATTCGGCCTCATGTTCACCATCAACTGCAATAAATTTATATTCACTTTTTACAATACCATTATCATGTGCAAATTGTACCAAACAGCGTCCACCATTACCACACATGCTGCCTTCGTTGCCATCGGCATTAAAATATTTCATTTCAAAATCATAACCTTCGGCTAATTGTAAAAGCATTAATCCATCGGCTCCAATACCAAATCTTCTATCGCATAAAAACTTTACTTGTTCTTTATTAAGTTGAACATTGTTATTTCTATTGTCTATAATAACAAAATCGTTTCCTGTACCTTGATATTTTGAGAAGTGGAGGAGCATAAATAAAATGGTTAATAGTTGACAATCGTGTCTCGTAAGTCGTAAATCGCAAGTTAAGCAGCGTTCTTTTCAATCATTTTGCTCAACATCATAAAAGTTCTTTCTAAATAATTTTCTAATTCTTTAATTTGGCTCAATTGTAAATATTGAATTACCAAAGAAATTTCTATTTGGGTGTCAACTTCTACCAATGAGCTCCTTGATATTTCGAAAAACCTATTTTTCTCAGCTTTTGATTTTCTGGCACAACCTTCGGCAATATTACTACAAACAGAAATTGATGCTCTACGCAATTGAGAAGTAAGTACATAGCGTTCTTCAGCTGGAAAAGATTTGGTATGTTTATATACTTCTTCAACTAACTTGATAGCAACTTTGTAAACATCTAATTGTTTATGTGATAAGTTCAGCATAGTCAAAAAATAGATTTATTCAATTGATTTCGTTTCTTGCGATTTTCGATTCTACGACTAACGACTTCTTATATCCCCTCAATTATTCCCAAACAAGTTTTAATTAAATGTTCTACAGCTGCTGCACCATCTTTGCTAAATTCTTTTCTAACTCTGTTGGCAACAATAACGTTAATACTTAAACAGTGATGACCAAGCAGTTTTCCCAATCCATAAATAGCACTGGTCTCCATTTCAAAATTGCTGATGCGATGATTGCCAAAACGAAAGCTGGTTAAATTGTCTACCAAAGATGGATTGGCAATTCCCAATCTTAAAATTCTGCCTTGTGGGCCATAAAAACCAGGACATGTAACGGTGATACCTTGATGAAATCCATCTACAAAGTGTTTAATAATATGAGAACTTGCTGAAGTAATATAAGGTTGAATATTACCAGCCAACTGTGTATGTGTAATAAAGTGTTGCAATAATTGTTGCTCTTCTTCATTGCTATGCAGACGATAAAAATTTAGTAAGTTATCCAATCCTAAACCATGTGTTCCAGCAACTAAACTATCCACAGGAATATCGGCTTGTAAAGAACCAGATGTACCTAAACGAATAATGTTTAACGATGAAAGTTCTGGCTTAATGGTTCTGGTTTCAAAATCAATATTCTTTAAAGCATCTAATTCATTTACCACAATATCGATATTATCAGGACCAATACCTGTTGAAATAACGGTAATGCGTTTTTTTCCAACATAACCAGTATGCGATATAAATTCTCGGTGTTGGCGTTTAACTTCAATTGTGTCAAAATATTTACTTACAACTGCAACTCTATCTGGGTCTCCAACTGTAATTACGGTATCTGCCAATTCTTCAGGACGTAAATCCACATGATAAATTGCTCCACGACTATTAATAATTAATTCAGATTTTGCAATTTTGTTCATACAAGCAAATTTTAGTTGGTAAAAATACGCAAACTATCTTGCAAAAATTAAAGGAATGAATTGGGTTGTAAAATCTTTTGCCTTATGTTTGCAGCCGTTTAAAACTGGTCCTGTGGCCGAGTGGCTAGGCAGAGCTCTGCAAAAGCTTCCACAGCGGTTCGAATCCGCTCGGGACCTCAAAAAAAAACCTCGTAAAGTTTTTTGCGAGGATTTTTTTTACACAAATGCTAAATTAAAACTTATTCTTCCACATCATACTTTCAACTGGTGTGTTTGGCTGGCCACTATATTTTGCATTGCCTTTTTGATTGTACTTCACTTCAATTTCACCATCAACCGGAAAATAAATTAATTGTCCAATAGGCATTCCTTTATAAACTCTCACAGGTTGTTTAACAGAAATTTCCAAGGTCCAGTTGCCACAAAAACCAACGTCGCCTTTACCAGCAGTTGCATGTATATCAATTCCTAAACGGCCAGTACTACTCTTGCCTTCTAAAAAAGGAACATGGGCATGCGTTTCAGTATATTCTGCAGTTACGCCTAAATAAAATTCATGTGGGTGTAACACAAAACCTTCTTTCGGAATTTCAAATGCTTCAATTTTATTATGCTTTTTAGCATCTAATTCTGTATCTACATATTTTGCCAAAGTGCTACCCAAATGCACATCGTAACTGTTGCTGCCCAAATCTTCACGGCTATAAGGAACAATTTTTATGGTTCCCTTTTCCATTTCTTCCAAAATTCTTTTGTCGGTTAAAATCATGTTTTTTTATTTTTTGGTAGTCAGCTGTAGATACTTTTTCAACTGCAGTGGCGTCGCACCCTTCAACTGATGGAATATAAATCAACAAGTAAAATTCCTAATCTCAAATTTCAAATTTCAAATCAGTAATTCTACATTCGTTTGCAATATAAATCGTATTTCTGCATTCTAAAATTTGCAGCACAGATATGCCTTTGTTTTATCAACAAAATATTAACGATACCACTCGATTGGCCATTTGGAAAATTGAAGAAACCGAAGAATATTTTAGTGGCACAGTGCCTGTGCAAAGAGAAATTACACATGCCCACAAACGGTTACAGCATTTGGCTGGCAGGTATTTATTACGTTTTTTGTTCCCCGATTTTCCATATCAAGAAATCGAAATTGCCACTACCCGAAAACCCTTTTTACCCAACGAACAATATCATTTTTCCATTTCTCATTGTGGCGATTATGCTGCAGCCATTGTAAGCAAATCCAATAGAGTAGGCGTAGATGTTGAAATTGCAACTGAAAGAGTAATGAAAATTGTTAAGAAATTTTTACATGAAGAAGAAATTTCAAATTTCAAATTTCAAATTTCAAATGCCCATATTCAGCACATGACTTTACTTTGGTCTTGTAAAGAAGCCATCTTTAAATGGTGGGGCAATGGCGAAGTAGATTTTAGTGAAATGATTCGAATTGAAAGTTTCGAATTAGCCAACAAAGGCAATATTGATGCATGTTTTCATAAAACACTTTTAAAAATTGAATACGAGTTGTTTAATAAATTGTGTTTGGCTTGGGTAATTAGTTAAATAAAATTGTACACAAGTAAATATGTATTTACATTAAATCATATATTTTTATCAGTTCTTGGGCTAGATCCCATAAGTGGATTTTGTTGAAGTAGGTTACAAATAATCTCAAATAACTCAGGAAAAAATTGTTGCATTTGTTGGGGCTTTTCAAAAAATATTTCTACACTTTCTGCCCAAAACTCCTGCAATTCTTTAAATGCATAGTCACTAAATAATGTGTTTTTGTGTTTAAAAGCATAAACTTCTTCGCCTTCTTCTAAAACTTTTTCAAATAAATAATCAAACGAATCGTGTGGTGTTTGATTGATAATAATTTCCTGATAATATAATGCATGAGCCATTTCGTGTAAGCCAACATTACTGCCATCATTAGCAATTTGATTTCCTTTTAGTAATTGATTAAAAGCAATAGTTATACTGTTGCCTTGTACATGCCCTGCCAATACCCTAAAACTATTAGCTGCAAAATATTCTTCAGGATGAATTTGTAAATATTTGAAATAGGACAACATATAGTTTTCTAAACCAAACGTAATTTGAATGGCTGCTGCACTTAGTAAAATGGGCATTTCTTTATAACCCTCTTTTGCATGAATAATAAAAATTTTATTTTTTATAAATTGCTGTAACCTTTTTTTGAAAACTACTTTTAAAGCCTCATTTAAGTTATTATAATAGGGGAAATATTTGGTTAAGCTTTGTTCTATTTCTTGCAAGGTGAGTTGTAAATTTTTGCCTTTGTAAACTAAATAAGTTGGCTTATAAAGAGCAGATTCGCTAGCATCATAAATAATTGAAGTTGTAACTGTTTTATCTTTTTGTAAGAACAGTTTTTTTACAGCATTTAACAACATGGCAGCAATAACTGCGAGAAAAATCACTGTTGCAAAAGCAGCAACAGTATCTCTTCTTTCTTGATCTTCTTGCTCTTGTAAATATTTTTGTGTGATAATTGCAATAAGGGAATCTTTATTTTCACTAGGTGGTAAAGTGTCTTGGTAAAGATGTGTAGTTGTATCGGGCATGAAATAATGTAAAATGCTAATTTATTGTTTTGCCAATTCTTAAACAATAAATTTTCTAACAATACTTAATCAGCAATACGCATACTTGTTTTGGGAAGAAACGCAAGGTTACGACGTAGCTCTTGTTTTAACTGAAGTTTTACTATTTGTCCCATTGTTGTGGCTTTTAAAAAAGCAGGCTGGTTATAATGTTCAGCCAATTCATACCTAAGTTGTTCTACTTTTTCTGGCTTCGAAATTTCTTCACCAATCATAATATCCAATAATTCTTTAACCCTATATTTTGCCGATACCAATCTAAACGCCATCATGGTTCTTTCTTCTGCTTGGTATTGTGCAATAGATTCTCTATTCAAATGTTCGGCTACCACATTTACAAAAGCAATATTTTCTTTAAAGAATTGTGGCAAGTATAAATTTTTTCTGCCTTCGTACGATTGCTGGTCAAAATCAATAGCCCTAAAGCGATATTGATAATTCAGTACATCCGGAGTAATATTTACAATAAAATTGTAGCTACGCATATCTCCCAATAATTGGGTGAAACAACGGGTATTAAACTTTACAAACTCTTTAGCCAATCGTATTTGATTGGTTTCAGAATTGTTGAGGTAATTTTTAATAAAAATATCTCCAGGTATACCGGGAATATGCTCTTCAACTAATGTGTTTTTGTTCGTAAAATAAGTGATACGATTGGGCGATAATAAATGCTCTAATTCTAAACCAAAAATACGGCTGGTATCGGCTCTTTTTATATAATAATGATCGTAGTTGGCATTAAATTTGTTAATGATTCTTATTCTAAAAGGCTGACTATTGCCAAAATAACAAAAATCAATCGCAGCAACATCTAAATTTTTTATGTATTCTAAATCGCCTTTGGTTTTAAGGATTGCATAGTTTTTAATCAAGTTTTCTTTAAGAAATTCCCACTCATGCATGTCATAAGAAACCCTTTCCCATGAAGAATCTTTCTGACCGTCTTTACTTTTTATAGGCGTTGTATAAATATATCGTTGCAAATCTTCGTAAGTGGCAGGCAACACAATTTCACGACCATATTTTCTGAGATACTGACGCAAAGACTCCCTCACTTGAAAAATGGGTTTCTTTTTACTTGGTCGGTCGGAAATTATGTTTTCTGAACTTTGGGTAATCATAATTGTTATTCTAAAAGTAAAGTATCCTCATCATCGGCAATATTCAAATTTACAGCATCAGCACCAGCAATGCCTTCAATAGAACCTCTAATATGTGCTGCATTTAATAGAACTTTTTCTAGTTGTTTTTCTCTTGCTTTCCAAAGCCTTTCCATTTGGTCTCTTTCTTTTTGTATAGAAAGTTTCATGCTCATAAAACCTTCTCGTATAGCTTTCCATTGTTCACTAAATTCATTACCTGTTAAATAATCATATAGCATCACCATTTTATCGCCTTTATTTTCTTGGCTTTTCTTTGCATCAAATATTTTAAGTAATGCATTGCGTAACAATAAAACCACACTTCTTACTTCGGTAAATGTACAAATGTACACACCCTCTTTTTCGCCAAAACGTTCCATGTCTTTGGGTAAAGCTTGTGTTACAATTACTGCAACATCAGTTCCCAGATTACGCATATCGGTTTTTAATTTTTCTATCCAATCGTTGGTAAAATCTTTAGTACGCTTACTTTCAAAAATAATTTTACCCACTTCGTTGCCAAATTGGTTTCTAACAGTTTGTATGCAATCTGCACCACGAACACCTTTACCAACTGGCTCAACTTTATCAAAAGGAAAAGTAGTTTGTAATAATTCTTCCAATAACAATTCTTGTACTTCGCCTTGTAATTGCATAGAACCTTGTTCGGCTTTTCGTTTCATTTCATCTACCAAACGTTTTTGATCTTCAATTTGCTTTTCAAGTTCTCTTGTTTTTAACTTGAATTCTTCTTCCTTAATATTCAATTTTTCCGATTCTTCTTTTTGGAGTTGTTCTTTTAATTTTTCTCTTTCATCCATCAACTGGCGTTGAAGGGTAATTTGCATTTCTTCTTCTCTAACTTTTAATGCTTGTTCTTTTTGCAAATATTCCAGTTCTTTTTGTCGGGCTAATTTTAATCGTTCTTCTTTTTCGGCATCTGCTTCCTGTAATAGTTTAAGTTGATTTTCAAAATCGGCTGAAATGGTTTTACGCAAACTTTCTTGCAATTCTTTTTGCAATTTCTGCTTTTCAGCAGCAATCATTGTTTCTGCTTCTTTATCTTTTGCTTGTAATTGTTGTTTTAGTAATTCTTCAGCCTTCTTAAATTCAGCTTCTTTACTGTTTAAATGAACCATCATTTTTTGACGTAAGTCTGCCTTCTCTTTTTCAATGCTTTCTTTTAATTCGTCATTTAGTGCTTCTTCTAATGGAAATTCAAAGTTGCAACTTGGGCACTTAATGTTCGTAGCCATTTCATCTTATTTTATACAAAGTAATGGTAAAGGTTCAATTTTTAAAAACTGTTTCGATTGGAACATAGATGATACTGATTAGTCAGATTTTTCGCAGAGGGCTTGTTTAGCGTTGCTGAACTTATTTGCAAATTGGCAGTAATTGATTAAAACGCTATCGAAAGCACATCTTTTATTTATACACCTCTACAATTCAACCAAACTTTAGCAGTTTAAAACTGTTTAATTTAGCAAGCTTAAACAAATAGTTGTTTGATTGAAATGATAAGTAAGAAAAGATGATAAAACTGTATCCAGAATCGGCGTTAACGCAATTGGAATTCGATAAAATTAAATTGCTTTTAAGTGAGTATTGTAAAACAGTGTATGCTAAGAATAAGGCTGATCATTTACGTATTCACACTCGCAAAGATTATATTGATGTTGAGTTACGACAAACCCATGAATATAAAATGCTATTGTTGCAAGCTCAGTACTTCCCCAATGATTTTTCCTTAAACCTTTCAAAAGAGTTAAAGCTATTGGGCATACCAGGAGCAACTTTGAAAGAAGAAGAAATGATGGATGTAAAAAAACTAGCAGAGAATATGAGCAATATTTTTCGCTGGTTCGATGCCGAAAGAAGAACTGCCTACAATTCATTGTACAAAGTAATTGAACAGAGCTACTATGAAAAAACCATTAAGGAATTAATTGAAGATGTATTAGATGAGTATGGAACTGTGAGAGACAATGCCAGCAATGATTTGCAGAAGATTAGAATGAGTTTATACAAAAAAAGAAACGAGCTTCGAAGAACATTTGAAAGGGTTTTACAAAAGTTAGCTAAAGCTGGTTACTCGGCTGATATTGATGAAAGCTTTAGTAGTGGACGTAGAGTAGTTGCTGTTTTTGCGGAACATAAAAGACAAGTAAAAGGTATTTTACATGGCGAAAGCGATAGTCGTAAAACTGCTTTTATTGAGCCAGAAGAAACAATTGAATTAAACAATGATGTGTACTCTTTGGAAGGTGAGGAGCGTAGAGAAATTTTACGCATTTTAAAAGACCTTACCTCAAAACTTAGTGGGTATGCACCATTGCTTACAAACTATTTGCAAATTGTTGGAGAGTTTGATTTTATTAAAGCTAAAGCAAAATTGGCTATCGATGTAAATGGAGAGTTGCCCAATGTGTTGGATAAGGCTTATATCGATTTAAAAGATGCTTATCACCCGTTGCTGTTTTTGTACAATAAGGGAACGAACAAAAAAACCATTCCCGTAAGTTTAAAATTAGATGAGCAAAGCAGAATATTGGTAATTAGTGGCCCCAATGCAGGCGGCAAAACAGTTACCATGAAAACCATTGGACTTAACCAATTGATGTTGCAAAGTGGTTTGTTAGTTCCTGTTCATCCCACTTCTCAAATGGGTATTTTTAAACAATTGTTTATTCATATTGGCGATACACAAAGTATAGAATTTGAGTTAAGTACTTACTCAAGTCACTTAATGCACATGAAACATTTTATTGAAGTAGCCAATGGCAAAACCATGTTTTTTATTGATGAGTTGGGTAGTGGTAGTGACCCTAATTTAGGTGGTGCATTTGCCGAAGTAATTATGGAAGAATTTTGTCGTCGTAATTCAATGGGTATTATAACAACACATTACTTAAATTTAAAAATAATGGCCAACCACACACAAGGCATAATTAATGGAGCAATGGCTTTTGATGAAAAGAATTTAATGCCTATGTATCAATTAACGGTTGGTAAGCCTGGTAGTAGTTACACTTTTGCCATTGCTGAAAGAATTGGGTTGCCCCAGCACTTAATTAATAGGGCAAGAAAGTTGGTAGATGACGAGCATTTTCAATTAGATAAATTATTAAATAGCACTGAAAAAACTTTACAAATTGTAGATAAAGAAAAAAAGGATTTACAACGCTTACTGAAAGAAAATGATCGGTTGAAAAAAGAAATGGAAGTTGTGTTAAACAAGGAAAGACATAGGCAACAGGTTGAAATTCTGCGACAGCAAAATAAAATCTCGGAGGATAGAATTGCTTATTTAAAAGATATGGAACGTAAACTGAGGCAAATTGTAATTGACTGGCGAAAAAGTGATAACAAAAATGAAGTAGTAAAACATTTGCAAGATTTGTTGTTTAAAAAGAAAGAGGAAATCGTTATAAATAAGCTAGCCAAAAAAGTAGATAAAAAGTTTAAAGAATTAACAGAAGAAATAGTAGTTGGTAGTTTAGTTAAGTTCAAAAAAAATCATCAGGTTGGTGAAGTAAAGGAATTAAGAGGTAAACGAGCCATTGTACAAATTGGGCTGATACCAATGAATGTAGAGTTGGCTGATTTGGTTGTTGTAGAGAAAGTTGTTGCAGTAGGGGCAAAAAATTGAGTTTTTGAACGACTTTAATCTAACAGAATGTGCTAAAATTTATAAACTAGTGAAAAGCAATACAAAATTTCGATTTTAGTTAGAATAAAAGGTATTGTTGATAAAGGATGAGCCCATAATCATTATGGTGCGTTATAGCATATTGAAAGTGGCAGCGTTTGTTAACAAGATAAATTCGAAGCAGATTAGTCACGCCCACAATTATATATTTAAAAAATCATTTCTATTAAAGAAAAGATATGACCACAGTAACTTTTTTGTATATCAATATACCTGTTATGAATGGTTGAGATTTTTTGGGTGCGTTTGCAGCACTTAAGGATATTTTTAGTTTTACATCCAAGGCTTTATTCTATCGTCTGCTTTAGATTCAGACAACAATCGAAAAGCACAATCTTATGATTGTGTGCCTGGTTTGGTCTCTAAACCTTTAACTAAAGTACATTTAGAAGAAATCGTTTAACATGTTTTAAATCAATTTCTTGCATAAAAAATTA
Source organism: Chitinophagaceae bacterium (assembly GCA_044348985.1). Classification (GTDB taxonomy): domain Bacteria; phylum Bacteroidota; class Bacteroidia; order Chitinophagales; family Chitinophagaceae; genus UBA1930. The sequence goes on along the minus strand of JBIKRV010000001.1, from coordinate 102,938 downwards.
ATTGCAAGCCAAATTATAAAAAAAAAGTCCCGTTAACATCTAACAGGACTTTTTTTTATGAAAGCTGTTTATTTAGATAATTAATAAAGCATCTCCATAACTGAAGAAACGGTATTTATCTTTAATTGCTTTTTGATAGGCTGCCATCGTTAAATCATAACCTGCAAAAGCACAAGTCATAATTAACAAGCTTGTTTTTGGTAAATGAAAATTGGTAACCAAGCTATCGGCAATATTAAAATCATAAGGTGGATGAATAAAATGGTTAGTCCAGCCTTCACTAGGTTTTAATAATTTAGATGCAGTAAAGCTTGTTTCTAAAGCTCTCATTGTAGTTGTGCCAATTGCACAAACCCTGTGATCGTTTTCTTTTGCTTTGTTTACAATTTTTGCGGCTTCGTCAGGAATGTTATAATATTCGGCATCCATTTTATGTTTGCTTAAATCTTCTACTTCAATTGGTCTGAATGTACCCAATCCAGTGTGTAAGGTTACTTCTGCAAAACGAATTCCTTTAATTTCACAACGCTTAATCAATTCTTTACTAAAATGTAATCCAGCAGTAGGGGCAGCAACAGCTCCTTCATGTTTTGCATAAACCGTTTGATAACGTTCTTTATCTTCTTCATCTGGTTTACGCTTAATGTATTTAGGCAAAGGAGTTTCGCCTAAAGTTTCCAACATTTTTTTGAAGCTTTCATCGTCATCATCCCACAAAAATTTAATGGTTCTTCCACGGCTGGTGGTGTTATCAATAACTTCAGCCACCAACTCTTCGCTTTCTCCAAAATACAATTTGTTACCCACACGAATTTTTCTTGCGGGATCAACAATTACATCCCAAAGACGATTGGGTTTGTTGAGTTCACGAAGTAAAAAAACTTCAATTTTAGCACCTGTTTTTTCTTTACGGCCATACATACGTGCTGAGAAAACTTTGGTGTTATTTACTACAAATACATCTTTATCGTCAAAGTAATCCATGATATCACGAAAATGTTTATTTTCCATGTTACCGGTTTTACGGTCTACCACTAATAAACGGCTGTCTTCACGGCGTTTGGTAGGATTTTGAGCAATAAGATTTAGAGGCAGATCGTACCTGAATTGAGATAGTTTCATGTTACGGCATGATTTTATTTAGTGAATGAAAGGCTGCAAAAGTAAGGTTTTGCTTTAAATATTGAGTTTATTTTAAGTAAGCAATAAGTTTCAGATATTGATGTAATTAAACCGTTTCCTTATAACTTGGTAAGTTGCACCAGAAGAGTGAGCATATTTGAAAGTAAATTTGTAAATCCACATTTCTAAATTATTTAAACAATATCTCTAATAAAATATTTTTTTTTAACTAAAGCATATTACATTGCTTTATATATACATTATTCAGTTATGCAATTAAAATCTTTTTCCAGTTCAATAGTACTTCCCACTTTGGTTTTCTTTTTTATGAGTAATTCTGCCGTATTTGCTCAAAAAAAAACACCAGCAAAATATCCAAGTTTAATGTGGGAAATAACTGGTAAGGGATTATCAAAACCCTCTTATTTGTTTGGAACAATGCATGTGAGTAGTAAGCTGGCTTTTCATTTAAGTGATTCTTTTTATTATGCCATTAAAAGCTGTGATGCGGTTGGGTTAGAGTTAAATCCACAAGTTTGGCAACCCGAAATGTATCGAATGGAAGATGCACAGCGTAACATTAGGGCATATACAGTAGATGCAACCAATGATTACCTCAACGAAAACTCTTTTAAATTAAAAGAATATGAGTCACTATTAAAGTTGGCTCTTAGTGAAGCTCCTGCACAAGTAAATGGCTTATTGTACAGAAGTTTTACGCCTACGGCCGATTTTGAAGAAAACACTTATTTAGATTTATATATTTATCAAACGGGTAGAAAGCTGGGTAAAAAAGCAGCTGGCGTTGAGGACTTTTTTGAGACCGAAAAGCTAATTCTTGAAGCATATCAAGATATGGTGAAGGAAAAGAAGAAAAAGAAGACAAACACGAGCGATGAAAATTATTATGAGTTAGAGAAAAAGATTCAAGATGCTTATAGAAAAGGGGATTTAGACTTAATGGATTCTTTACAAAAACTTACTAGCATTTCAGATGCTTTCACAGAAAAATTTTTATACAAACGCAACGAAATTCAAGCAAACTCAATTGATTCTATTTTAAAAATACAATCACTTTTTGTGGGTGTTGGGGCAGCTCATTTACCAGGCGATAGAGGTATAATTGAGTTATTACGAAAAAAGGGTTATCAATTACGTCCAGTAAAAATGGCCGATAGAGATGCCGATCAAAAAGAAAAAATTGGCAAACTAAAAGTACCCGTAGAGATGCAAAATGTTACTACCGACGATGGGTTTGTTCAATTACGAATTCCTGGTAAATTATATAAACGTACAGATAGTAAAGCAGGTAAAAGTTGGCAATATGCCGATATGGAAAATGGCACTTACTATATGGTTAGTAGAGTTAAAACAAATGCAGGATTGATTTTGCAAAATGAAGCAGTTGTATTAAAAAAAATAGATAGCCTTTTGTATGAAAATATACCAGGAAAAATTATTCAAAAAGATGTCATCACCAAAAACAAGTATACAGGCTACAATATTGTAAATAAAACTAGAAGAGGCGACATACAACGATACAACATATTGGTTACACCATTTGAGGTATTGATTTTTAAAATGAGTGGAAACGACGATTATGTAAATGGTAAAGAAGCCGAAGAATTTTTTAATTCCATCACATTAAATGAACAGAAAAATGGTTGGGCCAATTATGCACCTGTAAAAAGCGGATTTTCAGTGCAGCTACCACAACAGCCTTACACTTTTTTTAATAGAAATAATGACGATGATTTAAACGAATGGCAATACGCTTCTGCTGATAAAAATACGGGAGCAGCATATGTTATTTGGAAAAAAAATGTACACAATTATCGTTTTTTAGAAGAAGATACTTTTGATATAAGCCTTATTGAAGAAAGTTTTAAAAGAGGTGAATACATAGAAAAACAAACAAACAGAAAACAAACCAACTTCAATGGTTTCCCTGCATTAGATATGCAGTTTGCATTAAAATCTGGCGGCTTAATAAAAGCAAAAGCGTTTATTAAAGGCACCAATTATTATTTATTGGCTGCTGCTATAAAAAATAATAGTGTAGCTACGGATCAGTTTTTTAAATCTTTTAAATTTCTCGACTATCATTATGGTAATGCAGTTAATTATATAGATACCAGTTTAAATTTTACAGTGCAAACACCTGTTGTTACTGTATTAGACGAAGAGATTAGAAATTTGGCTGAACAGGCTGCACAAAATGAAAGCTTGTATTCGCAAGATGAAAACTATAGTTACTGGCCTAAAGAAAGGGTAGCCAACTTTAAGGATGATACTACAGGGGAATCGGTTGTTGTAAACATTCAAACTTTTGCTAAATATTATTATATAAAAGATACAGCTAAGTTTTGGAAGAACCAATTGCAATGGAATGATTTGCAGCGTGATTTTATAATTGCAGATAAACAATTTGTTCAGATGCAAGATTCTGTTTCAGGATATAAATACACTCTATTGGATACGAACAGTAGCCGAAAAATTAAAGTACTTGTACTGCTTAAAGATAATAAGCTATTTAAACTACATACTTTAACCGATACGTTAACCAAAGAAAGTAATTTCATTAGTCAATTTTATGCAAGTTTTAAACCCGAAAGTAAAAAGTTAGGACCATCTGTTTTTGAAAATAAGTTAGATCAGTTTTTTAACGATTATAACAGCAAAGATTCTGCAATTAAGAAAAAAGCCAATAGTGCTATTGCACATATTTATTATGGTAGCGAAGGCTTCGAAAAAATAAAAACTGCAATTGGTAATTTGAAGTTGGGTGATAAAGACTACTTTGATTTAAAAGCAAAATTTATTTACGAGTTGGGATATATTGATGATTCTTGTTGTGTAGATAAGGTAATTAATTATTTACAAAATGTATATGTTCAAACAGCCGATACAAGTAGTTTTCAAAATCCAGTAATCACCTCTTTAGTAAGGCTAAAAACCAGCAATGCGTATAAAGTTGTAAAAGATTTATTGTTGCAGGATCCGCCAGTATTTGAAGGAGATTATGGCTACAGTGAAATATTTAATTTAATACAAGATAGTTTGGCATTAGCTAAAACCATGTTTCCTGAAGTATTACAACTAACAACATTAGACGATTATAAACAACCTGTAAATAGATTATTGAGAACATTGGTAGATAGTGGTTATCTAAAATCAACTGACTATGAAACACATTTTAGTAAGCTATATTTTGATGCTAAAGTTGAATTGAAAAAACAGCAAAGTCGTGATGAAAAAGTTGTACAAAAAGAAAATGATAAAGAGGAAGATGATGAAAGTGTAAATTCAAGTTATAGAGATGATTATAACGAAGGCTCTGCAGGTATAGATGACTATGCAATTTTGTTAATGCCTTTTTATGATAGAAATGCAGCAGTACAAAAATATTTTGATAAACTACTAATGAGCAAAGACGAAAGTTTAAAAATGAATACGGCAATTTTAATGCTACGAAATAATAAAAAAGTGGCTGATTCTATATTTACCTCATTAGCTGCAAAAGATCAATACAGAAGTCGGTTGTATGCCAATTTAGAGCGTATTAAACGGATTGATGTTTTTCCAGCTGCTTACAATAACCAAGAAGCATTAGCAAAATCTTTTTTATTAAACGATGGCAATAAAGAAAAGTTTTATGAAATAGTATTAGTGGGCAAACGATTGGTGGAATTAAAAGAAAAGAAAGGCTATGTTTATTTCTTTAAGTATAAGTTAAGCAAAGACGATGATTGGCAAATGGGAATCAGTGGTATACAGCCTGCAAACGTAAAACTGGTAAACAGCAATGATGATTTAGTGCGATTAACAGGTAAAAAAAATAATACTAACGAACTTGTTATTGAACAGTTTGAAAAGCAATTGAAAGAGCTAGTTTTTGGCAAACGAAAAAGTGCAATCAGCTTTTTCGAAAACAATAGAAGATACAAATACAATAGTGGCGATTATGAAGATTAAGTTGTAGAAATTTTGTTTGAGGGTATTGATGCAATTAATTTTTTTGTGTACTCATTTTGAGGGTTGTAGTAAATTTCATTTGCGGTACCTGTTTCTACAATCTTTCCTTTTTGCATAACCATTATTCTATCGCTAATGTATTTTACAACCGAAAGGTCATGAGATATAAAAATGGCTGTAAAGCCAAACTCTTTTTTTAAATCGTTTAGCAAGTTTAAAACTTGTGCTTGTACACTTACGTCAAGGGCACTAACACTTTCATCACAAATAATAAATTTAGGCTGCAGTGCTAAAGTTCTAGCAATAACTATGCGTTGTCTTTGGCCTCCACTAAATTCGTGTGGATACCTATTATAACGTTCAGGTAATAATTTTACTTTCTCTAAAAGTTCAAGCACTCTTTCTTTTCTTTCTTTTTTTGTTTTTAAGATGCTATGTACTTCAAGTGGCTCAAGAATGGCATTGCCAATGGTCATTCTAGGGTTTAAAGACGAGTAGGGATCTTGAAAAATTATTTGTATGTCTTTTCTTATTGCTAATAAATGTTTTGCATTTGCCTTTACTAGATCTACTCCATTAAATTCAACGGAGCCAGCTGTTGCTTTTACCAATTGCAGTAAAGTTCTTCCTAAAGTTGTTTTTCCACAACCACTTTCACCTACGAGTCCTAAAGTTTCTCCAGCAAAAACATCAAAATTTACATCATCAACAGCCTTTGTGTAATCAATAACTTTTCCTAAAAATGTTTTTTTTGATGGGTAGTAAACCTTTAAATTTTTTACCGAAAGAATAATATGTTGCGTTTCTGATTGAACATGTGAAATTATTGATTCATCATTTGCAATTTGGTCTTTATTAATCTTAATTTTCTCACTACCATCTTCATTCATAAAATCACTCACAACAGGTAATCTTTTCCCTTTTGGGTATAATGCAGGCCTGCAAGCCAATAATGCTTTTGTATAGGGATGTTTAGGATGATTAAAAATAGATTGATTGCTTCCTTCTTCTACAATTTTGCCTTTATACATTACCACAATTCTGTCAGCTATTTCTGCAACCACACTTAAGTCATGGGTAATAAAAATAACCCCCATATTGTTTTGGATTTGCAGTTCTTTAATAAGTTGTAAAATACTTTTTTGCACTGTAACATCTAATGCTGTGGTAGGTTCATCACAAATCAATAAATCTGGTTCGCAACTCATTGCCATAGCAATCATTACACGTTGTTTTTGACCACCACTTAATTGATGTGGGAATCTATTAAACAACAACTCTGGATTGGGCAAATGAACTTTGTTAAACAGTTCAATGGTTTGTTGTTTCGCTTCTTGATAAGATAGATTTTTATGTAGGCAAAGAGCTTCTGTTATTTGGTTGCCACAAGTAATAACAGGATTAAGAGAAGTCATTGGCTCTTGAAAAATCATGGCTACTTTGTTGCCTCTTATTTGCTGCAATTTTTCTTTATCCAGTTTTAAAACATCAATGCTTCTATTGGTAGTATTTAAAGTAATAGAACCATTTGCATAAACTGCAGGTGGTTGTGGCAATAGTTGTAAAATAGATAGCGATGTAACCGATTTTCCTGAGCCACTTTCTCCAACCACAGCTACAAGCTCTCCTTTATTTACTTCTAGCCAAATATTGTGTAATGTATTTGTTAGCTGTTTATTGGTAATGAAATTTACCGATAAATCTTTTATTTGAAGTAATGGCATTTCCATTTGCTAATTAACGCTAATTTTCATAAAAGTGGTTATTTTCTTTGAAGCTTAGATTAAAGTAAAGTGTATGTAAAATTTTCACACATCTTTGCTTTGTTGAAATCCTTTATACCTACATTTGCACACTAACAATTGGTAGTAAAAGTTTTGTATGAGTAGAAAATCTTGGTGGAAAATATTAACCTTCGTATTATTAATGTACACCTGTACAATGGGTTTTCTGGTGAAAATTCCTCAGGCATTGCCCGGCGTTCCTTTGTATCATTCTATTCGAAATTTATTTTTTCATGTATCCATGTGGTTTGGTATGATGGTTTTATTTACAGTATCGGTAGTAAACTCAATTAAATATTTGCGTAAGCCTTTAATGAAGTACGATTATTACGCAACGGAGTATGCAAGAACAGGTTTGTTATTTGGAATATTGGGTTTAATAACTGGTGCTATTTGGGCCAATTTTCAGTGGGGAGCACCTTGGAGTAGTGATCCCAAACAAAATGGTGCTGCAATAGCAATACTTATATACTTTGCTTATTTTGTTTTAAAAGGAAGTTTAACCGATGAAGAAAAACAAGCAAGAATTGGTGCAGTGTATAACATATTTGCCTTCTTTATGTTGTTTCCAACAATTTGGATTTTACCAAGATTGGTAGAAAGTTTACATCCTGGTGGGCAGGGTGGAGGAGGAGGAAATCCTGCTTTGAACGGACAAGATTTAAGCCCCGAAATGAGATTGGTTTTTTGGCCAGCAGTGTTAGGTTTTAGTTTATTGGGCGTTTGGATTACTACTTTAAGGATCAGGTATAAAATTATTCATGCAAAGCAATTAGATAATGAATCCATTTAAAAAAATAACTGCCACAATTGTTATGCTTCTTTTTACAATTGTGGCATTTGCACAAAACACACAAATGACTGATGTGCAAAGAGCTGTGCGTACACAACAAAGCGTTTATATTGTAATGGCTGTTGTAGTGACAATTTTTGTTGGCTTGTTTGTTTATTTAATTACGCTTGATAGAAAAATTAACAAGTTAGAGAAAGGTAATTAGTTTTTAACTGTTGAATGAAGTACAGAACCTTAAAAAGGTGCGACGCCAGTAAAGCCCAATTTATATTCTATAGCTGGCAAAATAAAAAAGTAAACGATTGCTCATTTATAAATTAAATTAAATCTCATGTCAAATCAACCGTACAGTTTTTTTCAGAGTGTTGAAAAAAGCTTTGATAAGGCAGCCAAATTAACCAAATGGGATAAGGGCTTGCTTGAACAGATAAAAGCATGTAACAGTATTTACAGTATGCGTTTTCCCGTAAAAATGGATGATGGACGCATTGAAGTTATTGAAGCCTACCGTGTACAACACAGTCAGCACAAAAGTCCTTGTAAAGGTGGTATTCGTTTTAGCGATGAAGTGAATCAAGATGAAGTAATGGCACTTGCATCGTTAATGACCTACAAATGTGCAATTGTGAATGTACCTTTTGGTGGTGGTAAAGGTGGTATTAAAATTAATCCACGCAAATACAGTGTATACGAATTAGAAAAAATTACCCGTCGTTATACCAGCGAGTTGGTAAAGAAAAATTTTATTGGCCCGGGTATCGATGTGCCAGCACCCGATTATGGAACAGGAGAAAGAGAGATGGCATGGATTGTTGATACTTACCAATCTTTAAAGCCGGGTGAAATTGATGCTGCTGGTTGTGTTACTGGTAAACCTATTACACAAGGTGGTGTTCGTGGAAGAAAAGAAGCAACCGGTTTAGGTGTTTTCTTTGGTATTCGTGAAGTATGTAACATGCCTGACGTAATGGCTAAGTTGGGAATGACAACAGGTGTTGAAGGTAAAAAAATAATTGTACAAGGCTTAGGAAATGTAGGTTATCACAGTGCAAAATTCTTTAGAGAACATGGTGCAGTTGTTGTAGCTATTGCTGAGTATGAAGGAGCTGTTTATAAGGCTGATGGTATTAATGAAGAAGAGTTATTTCAGCATAGAAAAGCAACTGGTTCAATCTTGAATTTTCCAGGTGCAGCCAATTTGGCTAAAAGTGCAGATGCATTAGAATTAGAATGTGATATTTTAATTCCTGCTGCATTAGAGAATGTAATAAATGGTGAAAATGCACCAAGAGTAAAAGCCAAGATGATTGGAGAGGCAGCTAATGGTCCTTTAACACCCGAAGCTGATGAAGTTTTTGCTGCAAAAGGTGTGTTGGTTGTGCCCGATATGTACTTGAATGCAGGTGGCGTAACTGTTTCTTATTTTGAGTGGTTAAAAAACTTAAGCCATGTTCGTTACGGACGTATGGAAAAACGTTTTACTGAAAATATGAACACACACATTCTTACACAAATTGAAGAATTGAGTGGAAAAAAGGTAGGTGATACCGCAAGGAACTTAATTATGCATGGTGCCGATGAAGTTGATTTGGTGCATAGCGGTTTAGAAGAAACTATGATTAGTGCAACCAGAGAAATTATGGATATTTGGCATGCAAATCCTGAAATACCAGATATGCGTACAGCTGCTTATGTGAGTGCAATTAATAAAGTTGCAACCAGTTATTCTGAATTAGGAATTTTCCCATAGCAGGAAAAATACAGATATAAAAAAGGCTTTCGAAACTCCGAAAGCCTTTTTTATTAGTTTGTTTACTTGGTTAATATTCTTCTTTTTGACGAGAATCTTCTTTTTTCTTTTTCTTATCGTCTACTTTATAAGGATTGTTGCCGGGTGGTTCTTTGGTTTTACCTTTATTTTTGCCATCTTTGATGGGTAACGGTATCGGGGCATTGCCTAGCATAGGATCTACGCTATTCATATCTACTTTATAATCGAATAGTTTAGCCACATAAGTCCATCTGCCATCAACCCATTTAAAACCTTCGAAATCTCCATCAGGAATTAACGTATGCTTACGGCTTGGATCTTTTTCTTCACTGGTTAAATGATCAAACACAATCACATCCATTTCTTCATCATAATTCATTCTTGCTCGGGCATCTTTTTTGTATTCTAAGCAAAATCGAAAAGCAGGTTGTTTGGGTTTTAACTCATCGTTGGGGTATTGAAAATACCGACCACCAAAAACAGGATTGCCAGCATTATCGAAAGTGAGCATCTCAATCCATTTTCGGTTGCTTTTTTCGTTGTTCTCATCGAAGCCCAATAGTGTATAATACTTTTTATTATTAAAAGTTTTAAGAATAATTTTGTAGTACAAAGCACCAATCCAGCGTTGATTACTTCTTGCAGAATCGATAGGGTTACTGGTATCATCGGACATGTCGAATAATGGAATTAGTTTTAAAGAGCCATCAGATGTATTCATTTGAATAGTTCCTTTTTGTCGTAATGAGGTTAAATCTTTTACCAATTGCCAGGTATAAATTTTAAAGCTACTATCGGGGGCATAAATTTTTGAAATGGTTTGTATAGAATCGAAATTGTAATAAAACGAGAATGGGGTTCTTAATGTTTTTACAAAACCTCGGGTAAAAAAACTGTCAGCTCGGTAACGATCCACAGTTTCCTCAGCCATTACAATGTCTTCAGCATATTTTTTAATGCTTTCTTCATTTTGCAAAAGCACCTTTTTGTTTTCTTTTGAAAGCTTTTGTGCCGATGTAAAAAGTAATAAACAAGAAAGTAAAAGTGTAAATGATAATTTCATACTACTAAATTGAAAACTAAAATACAAACTTGTGTTGGTTAAATTCAATTCTGGTATGTTTCATCCAAATTTTAGGCTTTTGTTAATGCCTGTGCAAATGCTAATAAGTTATCGAAGCGTAAATCTATTAGTGGGTTTGGGTATTCAACTTCTGGATTTGTGGTTGCAACAAAAACAGTGTGTATTCCAGCGTTTCGTCCAAATTTCATATCACTGGGTTTATTGCCAACAATAATACTTTTAGAGAAATCAATTGAAGGAAAATGTTCTTTTGCTTGAAAAGCCATACCTGCATTAGGTTTGCGATTGGGAGAGTTATCTTCTAAATCTGGGCAATAATAAATTCTATCTATTCTCCCACCTTCATTTTCAATTTCTGAAATCATGTTAGAATGAATAGTGTTCAAATCTTCAACACTCATTAACTGTTTGCCAACACCTTTTTGATTGGTAACCATTACTATAATATTGAAATGGTTACCCAAAATGTTCATAGCTTCTTTTACACCATCATAAAACTTAAACTCATCCCAATTTAAAATATAGTCGAGTTTTTTTTCATGATTAATAACACCATCTCTGTCTAAGAATAATGTCCAACTATTATCAATGGTAGATAAATCCAACATGCTATGTTTAATGCTTATTTTGAAACTGGAAAAATGGCTGCCTCAACCAATTCACAAATAATATGGCCCAATAAAATATGACTTTCCTGAATTCTAGGAGTATCGGTACTTGGCACATTAATTAAATAATCGCTTAAATCTTTCATATTACCACCAGTTGCACCAGTAAAACCAATGGTCGTAATATTTTTTTGTTTAGCAACTTCAAAAGCTTTTATAATGTTTTTACTGTTGCCACTAGTACTTAAACCAATAATTACATCGCCACTATTGCCAATACCTTCTAACAATCTTGCATAAATAACATCATAGCTATAATCGTTGCCTACTGCTGTTAAATAAGAAGTGTTGCAATGCAAAGCTTCAGCTGGTAAAGCTTTTCTATCAATGTAAAAACGACCACTAAATTCTGCTGCTAAATGTTGTGCATCGGCAGCACTTCCTCCATTTCCAGCAAATAAAACTTTATTGCCATTGTTAAATGCATTTACAATTAATGTAACACAATCAGCAACTGTTTGTTTTAAGGTTTCGTTATTCAAAACCTGTTGTTTAACATCAATTGATGCTTGTATAATGGAAGTTATTTTGTTATTCATGTTTATTATTGAGTTGTCCAGGTTTTTAAACCATGTTTAGTAAAAGTGTAAGGTCTTACAACGCCGCCAAATGTATTTAAAGTTTCCATAACCTTGTATCTAGTATTTGCAGGGCAATAAAAAACCATAAAGCCACCACCACCAGCACCACTTATTTTACCGCCCGATGCACCAGCTTTTTTTGCAGCTTCATAAATACTTTCGATGCTGCTATTAGAAATATTGTGGGCCATATTTCTTTTTTGCTGAAAGCCATAATCTAATATTTCACCAATTTCATTAAGCCTTCCTTTTAACAATGCTTCCTTCATCATTTGAGCTTGCTCTTTTAAATGATGCATGGCATCAATGCTTTTCTCGTTTTTAGAGGTTACATTTTTTTGTTGCTCTTTAATAATTGTTGCACTTTCTCTACTGGTTGCTGTAAAGTATAAAACTAAATTATTTTCAAGTTCATTGATGTAATCAGTATTAATGCGTAATGGGTTCACAATTACTTTATCGTTGGCATAAAATTCCATAAAGTTTACACCACCAAAAGTTGCAGCATACTGATCTTGTTTACCTCCAGCCAATTGCAAATCTTTTCTTTCAATGTCAAATGCATAATGTGCAATATCATAATCGCCTAAAGGCAGTTTCAACATTTCTACAAATGCACCAATGATTGCAACAACAAGGGTAGAAGAAGTACCAAGTCCACTTCCTGCAGGAGCATCTACATAAGTACTCAATTTAAAATTGGACAATGTAAATGGGTAATCTTTTTGAATACGATTGTACACGCCTTTCAATAAATCTAATGTGCCATTAATGGGAAGTTCTGTAGTGTAATCAAATTGCTGAACCTCATTTCTATCTAATGCTTGAATAATAATTCCACCTTCGTTTGTTGGTTCTATAGATGCATATGCATTTAAAGAAATGGTCGCATTTAAAATAGCTCCACCATATTCATCACTATATGGACTAACATCGGTTCCTCCGCCAGCCAAACCAATTCTCAATGGAGCTTTACTTCTATAAATCATGCATTCTATTTTTAACAAAGAAAAGAAAGTTTTGGTAACCAGCATCAGAATCAATATTCAACTACAGTGGCGTCGCACTCTTCAAGTATATATCTTTATTGAGCATTAATAACTTTCATTAGCATTCGGAAAACCTTTACTTCTTACATCTGCAATATATGCTTGAACTGCTTTGGTTACAAGCTCATTAATATTTAAATATTGACGTAAAAATCTTGGTTTAAATTCTGTATTTATGCCAAGCATATCATGCATTACAAGCACCTGACCATCACAATCATTTCCTGCACCAATACCAATAGTTGGTATGCTTACACTTTCACTTACTTCTTTAGCCAAGGTAGCTGGAATTTTTTCTAGAACAACTCCAAAGCAACCTGCATCTTCTAGTAATTTGATATCTCTTCTTAATTTATCTGCTTCAACTTCGTCTTTTGCACGAACGGTATATGTTCCAAACTTATATATGCTTTGAGGAATTAAACCCAAGTGCCCCATTACAGGAATACCAGCACTTACAATTTTTTTTATGCTGTCTAATACCTCTTCTCCACCCTCTAACTTTATAGAATGGGCACCAGTTTCTTTCATAATTCTTATGGCCGACGCAAGTGCAACATCACTATTTCCTTGATAGGTTCCAAAAGGCATATCCACCACAACAAAACTTCTGGAGGTAGCTCTTACTACACTTTGTGCATGATAAATCATTTGGTCTAGTGTAATTGGTAAGGTGGTTTCATGACCAGCCATTACATTACTTGCACTATCACCCACAAGAATTACATCGATACCTGCACCATCAATAATTTTTGCAAAAGAAAAATCATAAGCTGTTAGCATGGAAATTTTCTCTCCATTGGCTTTCATTTTTTGCAAAGTATGTGTGGTAACTTTTTTTACTTCGGTATGAACTGACATTTGAATAGTTTTTGGGTAGATAAACGTGAATATGGCTCTGCGTTAGAATAAAACATATTCAAATGTTAAGTACAAAGTAAATACTCTTTTAGATAAATCAGCCTTGATTTTTTATCTCGGCATACAAGCTTTGTATTAAGCCATCGGCCAAACCAATTTTAGGAACGTATATTTCGTTCATATCGGCCCAACGCATTACATTGATGTAAATTTGTAAAGCTGGTACAATCACGTCGGCTCTGTCTTCTCTTAATTTATATAACTTAATTCTTTGCTCTAGGGTTACGGCAGAAAATTCTTTGTAATAATCTTTTAACAAATCTAAGCTAAGGGGTTTGCCTTCCTTTTTTTTACTGAGTGAAAAAACCTTATTGATATTGCCCCCACTTCCAATAGCAATCATGGGTAAACTGCTTTTGGTATTTTGTTTCAAATGATCTTTCATTTCATCCCAATCCTTGTCGTTTACCTGACCCTTTAACAAACGAATGGTTCCAATATTAAAAGACTCTTTGTATTTGAGTTTTCCTTCAGCAAAAAAAGTAAGTTCTGTACTGCCACCACCTACATCAACGTATAAATAGGAGTGCAATTTGTCTAAATTTTCAGCTATGTGGTTTTCGTAAATAAAGGCGGCTTCCTGATCGCCGGTGATTACATTAATTTCTATTCCGGCTTCTAATTTTACCTTTCTAATAATGTCTTCGCTATTGCTTGCATCTCTCATTGCACTTGTAGCACAGGCTTTTACATATTGAACATCGTAAGCTTTTATTAAATGCCCAAATGCTTTCATGGTTTGTAAAATCATACCACGTTTTTGCTTAGAAATCTCACCATTTTCAAAAACATCGAAACCCAAACGAAGTGGAACACGAATTAAATTCAGCTTATTGAATTGAGGTTTGCCATTCTCTACAATCACTTCAGTAATCAATAATCTTGCTGCGTTACTTCCAATATCAATTGCTGCTAATTTCATTATGTTGTTTCGCTATTTTTTGAGATAAGTACAGGTAGGTTTCTACTTGAGATCGTACTTTCTTTTTACCAGCGAAAGGTACATAGTTATTAGAAAGCTCTGCATCTAAGATTCTGGCTTTTACATTGTCTCTTAATTGAATGTGGATAATATCCTTTAACTCTTGCCGGGTTTTTAAATCTGTAACAGGAATAGCAGTTTCGATACGGTGGTCTAAATTTCTTACCATCCAATCAGCCGATGAAATAAATATTTTTTCACTTCCGCCGTTATGAAAAATCAGTACCCTTGCATGTTCTAAATATTCATCTACAATACTAATGGTCTGAACAGCATGCTTGAATTTTTTATTTTCCATTATTGGGCAAAAAATGCCACGAACTATTAACTTAATTTCCACACCTGCCAGAGCTGCTTCAGTGAGCTTGTTAATTAAGCTGGCATCGCTTAATGAGTTAACTTTTACAATGATAGAAGCAGGCTTTTTTGCTTTTGCATTTTTTATTTCTTTATTAATAAGAATTTCAAAATGCTTACGCATATTTGTTGGACAAACCAACAAAGTTTTGCATTGCAGTAATGGCATTGCACCGGCTTTCCAGTTTTCTAAATAACGAAATATTTTATTAATATCAGCCATTACACTTCTGTTGCTAGTGAGCAAACAGTGGTCGCTGTAAACCCTTGCAGTTTTTTCATTCAGGTTACCTGTGCTTACAAAACCATATTGAATGGTTTTGTTACTTACTCTTTTTTTAATGATACATAATTTGGCATGAATCTTCATTTTAGGTACGCCCAGCAATACTTTTACACCTTCTTGTTCTAAAATTTCTTTCCATTCTAAATTGGCTTCTTCGTCGAATCTTGCTTTTAATTCAAGCATTACAATTACTTCTTTTCCATTACGTGCAGCATTAATTAAGGCATTTATGATTTTAGAGTTCTCTGCCAAGCGATAAGCAGTAATTTTTATGCAATTTACATCTGGATCCATAGCTGCTTCTCTCAATAAGTCGATAACTGCATTAAAAGAGTGATACGGAAAATGAAGCATTATATCCTGCTGAACAATTATATCGGTTACCCGTACAGCGTTTTGTAACAATGCATGTACAAGAGGTGTTCTTTTTAAACTTTTGGCAGAAAATACATCCGGAAAATCCATGAAATGACGAAAGTTGTGAATCCTGCCCCCAGGTATAATATTACTTTTTCTATTTAAGTTTAAACGACGAATCAAGTATTCTAATAAACCAGCATCCATTTCTTTATCATACACAAAACGAACAGGTTTTCCTTTACGACGGTTCTTTAATCCTTTTTCCATTTTCTCTACAAAAGTGGTCGAAAGGTCATTGTCTATATCTAGCTCAGCATCTTTGGTTACTTTAAAAACATGGGCATCAAAATAATCGTATTCGAAGTAGGAAAAGATATTGGGTAAATTAAAACGAATAATATCTTCTAGTAGGATAATATGCTTTTCACCGGCTTTAGATGGTAGTTGAATAAATCTTCCCAACGCTTTAGCAGGCACTTCAATTAATGAATATTTTTGGTGGTAAGCAGTATTTTTTTTACGCATTACAACACCTAAGTAAATACTCTTGTCTCTCAAGTATGGCAACTGAGGTAAACTCTCAATCATTAAAGGAATCACATTGCTACGAACCTGCTCATCGAAATAGTTTTTTACAAATTTTTGTTGATCACGTGTCAAATGTTTCTCATCAACCAAAAATATTTTTTCTTTTTTTAGTTCTCTTAAAATGCCATCCCAAATACGGTTGAATTCATTTTGTTGTTGAAGAACAGTTGTTTGAATTTGATCTAAAATATTTTGTGGATCATCTTCCATATGCATGTTGGCTTTGCGTCTTTTTTCAGCAAACTCCATCATACGTTTTAGTGTAGCCACACGTACACGAAAAAATTCATCGCTATTATTAGAGAAAATTCCTAAAAAACGAATGCGTTCTTTTAAAGGAACTGTGGGGTCGTTAGCTTCTTGTAAAACCCTAGCATTAAAACTTAGCCAGCTAATATCTCTTGGAATCAAATTTTTTTTGCTCATATAAAACCAAATCGTTGTAATTCAAAAATACAAAAGATGAGAACGATGTAATGTTAAGTTTATTTATTCCTTTTTTTCTTTGAAGGCAGTTTATAACAGTTGTGAATCGCGTATACAATTACAGTATTATCTTCAATTTCAAAAACAATAACAAAGGGGAATTTTTCAATTTTCACGTCTCTCAAAATCTTGAGATAATCTTCATTTATAAAACTATAATTGTGTGGATGTTTTGATAGATGTAATAAACGCTGTTCAATTTTTTGTAAAAATTTTTCGCCTAAACCTAACTGTTTAAATTCGTAATATTCGTAAGCTTCTTGTATATCATTTAAAGCCTCTTCTTTTATTATTACACCAAATGACATACTATTTAGTTTTTCTTACTAAATTGATAGTTTCTTCTATACTAAAAGATTTGCTTTTGCCAGTTAAATGATTTTCTCTCCTTTTATGGAACGTTGTAATTTCTGAAAGTGAAAATGAATAGTTCTCTTCTTCTATTTCATTTTCTAAAATAGTGTAAATCGCTTCTAGTTTTTTTTCGTCAGCCTCATTGATGTAGGTATGCAACTTTTCTCTTAATAATGCGGTTTCCATACAAATGATTTTTATAAAAATACAATTTAAACTCAGAATATTACGACAAATATTTCTTAATCTTCTCTACAATACCTGTTGTTGAAAAGCCTTCTATAATTGGATTAATAACCACTCTACCACCATTTGCAATTACTTCTTTGGCACCAACAATTTGTTCTAAAGTATAATCGCCGCCTTTTACCAAAACATCGGGTAATAAACTTGAAATTAATTGAAGTGGTGTATCTTCCTCAAAAATTACAACGGCATCTACAATGGCTAAACTAGCCAATAACAAAGCACGGCTATGTTCATTATTAATGGGGCGTTCAGTACCTTTTAAACGCTTGGTACTTGCATCGCTGTTTACACCAACAATTAAGAAATCTGCTTCTTGTGCAGCTTGTGAAAGTGAATAAATATGTCCTTCATGAAGTATATCAAAACAACCATTGGTGAACGCTATTTTTTTGCCTGATACTCTCCAACTAGCTATTTGAAAAATCAATTGTTGTAGAGTAAATATTTTATTATTTATGGCAGTAGTTTGTCTCATATTAAAATGATTAATTGAATTGCTCAGTAAAGTTATATTGCAGAAGGGTGCGACGCCACTTCAGTTAAATAGAAATTCTACTGCTAGTTACACTGTTGCTTCTTTCTTTTTGTTATACCAAGGTAAAAGGCTCAAACATACAAAGCCAACTACCAGTACAATAATACATTGTGCAAACCATTGTAAAGTGCCGTTTGCATAGCCAATAGCATTGGGAACAGAGTTTTCTTGCAACTCTAAAACTTTGGCCAACAAATAAGCATAAGCTCCAATACCTCCTGGAGTTACAATCATTCCAATACTTGCAAAAGCAAGACAACTAATGGCTTCTTGAATCCCTAATCCTGCAGTACCAGTGGTTGCATAAAAACCAATCCATGTACCCGCCAAGTACAATATCCAAATACTAACTGAGTACACAAAAAATAATTTTTTATGTTTTAATCTACTGGCAGTACTTAAACCCTCCCAGATACCTTTTATTATTTTTTTTATTGTAGTAAAAAAGCGATTTATTTTTTTACTAATGATTAACCAAATAAATACTAATGCAGTAACTATGGCAATGGCAGCAAATGTTATCTGTTTTGTTTGGCTCATGGTTTCATGGGGTTTACCTGCCATGAATTCTTGTAGATGACGGTAAGCAGCTATCACCACATCGAACTGAAAAATGAGTGCTAACAAAAATATAATACCAAGGCTAACTACATCAAATGCACGTTCAGCTACAATGGTTCCAATGATTTTTTCGGCAGGTACCTTTTCGTATTTCGCTAATATGGTGCATTTTAATACTTCTCCTAAACGAGGAACAGCCATATTAGCCATGTACCCAATCATTACTGCAAAAAAAGTGTTGGGAAAAGAAGCATTGTAGCCCATTGGCTCCATTAATATTCGCCAACGCAAAGCTCTTAAAACATGGCTGACACTTAAAATACCAAAAACAGGAATGATGAGCCAATAATTAGCAGTACTTAATGCAAGCTTAAATTCAGTCCATTCTTTTGGATTGCCTTTTATTTGATTAATACTTAACCAAACCAAGAATACGCCCAACCCAAAAAACAAAATGTATTTTAAAATATTCGAAAGCTTTTGTTTCATGCTTTGTAAATAATTGGCAATTTAAGCAAGCTGTTGTTAACTACACTTTATTTGTTTGATTGGGAAATATCACCCATGGCTTAAAGTTTTTGGCTGCTTCAAATTCCATTTGTGCATAAGAAATAATTATAACTATGTCTCCTACCGCTGCTTTACGGGCAGCTGGACCATTTAAACAACAAACGCCAGAACCACGTTGTCCTGTAATAACATAAGTTTCCAAACGCTCTCCATTATTTACATTGACTACTTGTACTTTTTCATTTTCAATTAAATTGGCTGCATCCATTAAGTCTTCATCAATGGTTATACTACCTACATAATTCAAATTGGCTTCGGTAATCGTTGCTCTATGAATTTTAGATTTTAAAACTTGAATCTGCATATTAAAAAATTACTTAATTAAGTGATATATTATCTATTAGTCTTACACCTCCAATAAAAGCTGCAATTAAAGCAACTAATTTGGTATCCTTTTCAAAAACTGTGATTGGTGCCAATGTTTTGGCATCGCAAATAGCTACATAATCCACTTTTTCGAAACCGACTTGTAACAAATCATTTTTTGTATTTTGTTGAAGTGTAGAAATTGGTATATCACCAATATGTTGTTGTATATAGTTTAAGGATTGATAAATAGCTGTTGCTTTTTGCTTATCACTATCGCTTAATCGCACATTTCTGCTGCTCATGGCTAAGCCAGATGTTTCTCTTAAAGTGGCACCAACTACCAACTGGATTTTATCTTTTTGGTTAATCAATTCCAGCATTTTATTAATCACCATGCATTGCTGGTAATCTTTTTGTCCTAAAAACAATAAATTTGGCTGAACAATGTTCAATAATCTATCTACGACCTGACAAACGCCTTGAAAATGTCCTAGCCTAGCACTTCCTTCTAAAACAGTTTCAATAAACCCCAAATTGTAGTTTTTGCTTGTTTGGGTTCCTGCAGGATATATTTCATTAACTGAAGGAAGAAAAAGAATATCGCAGCCTGCCTGCTCTAACTGTAATATATCTTGCTCTATTGTAATTGGATATTTTTCAAAATCTTTTGGGTCATTAAATTGAGTTGGATTCACAAAAATACTGCACACTGTAATGGTAGATTGTTGTTTACATAGGTTAATTAGTGAAATATGTCCTTTATGTAAAGCCCCCATTGTAGGCACAAATCCAACAATTGAGGCATCTTTTTTTTCTTTTTGTAGTGATATATTTAAGTAGTCAACAGTTTTACAAATAATCATAAATATCGAGTTTTTTGTATCCAATTTGCAATACGTTGCTTTTCGAGCTATTTTGTTTACTTTTGCAAACTTATAAAATCAAGCTACCCCTAAACAAGCTTACCGATGTCAAAGAAAAGAATTTTATTTATAGCAACGGAAATGTCTCCCTATTTAGAGTTGACTGAATTTGCAGAGATTGTGAACAAACTTGCTATTAAAAGTAATGACACTGGTTTGGAAGTTCGTTGCATAATGCCTCGTTTCGGCGTAATTAATGAACGTCGTCATAGATTGCATGAAGTAGTAAGATTAAGTGGTATCAATGTTTCAGTAAACGACGATGATCATCCACTGCAAATTAAGGTAGCATCTTTACCCAATGCTAGATTACAGGTTTACTTTTTAGAAAATGAAGATTTTTTTAAAAGAAAACATGTTTTTCATGATGAGGAAGAAAAATGGTTTGACGATAATGGATTGAGAACAGTGTTTTTTGCCAAAGGAGCTTTAGAAACTGTGAGAAAGTTTGGTTGGCCTCCGGACATTATTCATTGTAGTGGCTGGATGAGTGGCTTAATACCTGCATTTATTAAAACAGCCTATAAACGTGAGCCTGTATTTGCACATAGCAAAATTGTTTTTACCATTGGTCAAAATACATTTAAAGAAAAATTAGGTAGCGACTTTTTAAAACTTGCTCTTATAAACAATAGTATTACACCTAAAGATTTAGAAGTATTTAAAGAGATAAACAACACTGCTATGTTCAGAGGTGGAGCTACTTATGCAGATGCCATTACATTTGGTGCAGAAAAACCAGATAAGAAATTAGTAGAAGAGTTTTCTAAAGTACGAGGTAAAAAAGTGTTATCATTTAAGGGTTGGGATACTGATTTAACAGAGTATTTAGAATTGTACAACGACCTTGCAGGCAAGTAACAAATAACCTTTATTAAAATAATTTAGCTGCGTGAAGAAGAATTTACTCTTTGTTTTTATAGCCTTTGTTATTATCTCATCTTGTACTAAAATTTCCAATACTGAAATAGGAAATGGATTAATTCCACCAATTGATGGAGTTACTACAAAAGATACGGTATTAGATGTACTTACTTTTAACAACAAATTAGATTCAATCCGTATTTCGAAATATCAGGAAATGGTATTGGGAAATATTGATAACGACCCTATAATGGGTAAAACAAAAGCAATTATTAACGCTGAGTTTAAGCCGCAGTACTATCCTTTTTATTTTGAAGTTGGTAAGGGCACTGACCCGGCTACTGGCTTAGATAGCTTAAGATTAGATTCTGTAGTACTTGTGTTGGGTTATAAAGGTTTATGGGGAGACTCTACCAACCCAATTAATCTAAAAGTTTATGAGATCAGTCAAACCAGTGTGTTAAAAACTGATTCTGTTTACGATAGCAGATCGGTTATGAATATCGCAAATGAGTTAGGACAAACAACCATTGCAGACCCTAGAAAATTAACAGATTCTGTATTTCCGAGACTAGAGCAAGCCAAAAATCAAATTCGAATTCGTTTGAACAGTGCTTTTGGCAATAGGTTATTGAAAAATTATGACAGTAGTAATGTTTATCAAAGTGATGCTCAGTTTTCAAGCACATTCCGTGGATTTTCAATAGTGCCTCAAACGGGTTCAAATACTTTATTGAGGGTTTCATTGAGTGATACGAATAGTAAAGTAGCATTATATTACAAGTACATAAGGAGAGATGGAAAAGGTGATACTACAGCTATTAGATATTTTCGTCCAGGTGCAACAGCTGGTGCAAGTAATAATATAACAAGGGATAGAAGTGGTTCAGAATCGAATGCATCTTTACTAAACCCAACGAATGCTGCTGATACTATGGTTTACTTGCAATCTGGTCCAGGAAATTATATAAGAATTCAAACACCTGGACTTTCAAATATTAGCAATCGAGTTATACATAGAGCAGAGTTAGTAATGGAACAAGAGGCTGGTGACATAAACAACGACGGAAAATTTACGGCACCCAATTTATTTTTATGTGCAGTTCAAGCTAAAACTCTTACTAGTAAAGATTCTGCTTACAGGTTTTATGTGCCTGGAGATATTTCTATTGGTCAAGGTGGAGTTGTAAGTAATCTTGGAACATTTGGTGGTTTCATAAACTATAAAAATGACCCAACTGGTAAAAGAGTTGCTTCTTATAGTTTTAATATTACCCGTTACATACAAAACATTATTACCAATAAAGCAACAGCCAAAGTATATGATTTGTATTTATTTGCACCTGTAGAAGATTATGTTTATGCAGGTGATGGATTAACTGCTCTTTACCCAATTTCATCTGCAGCATTTAATCCCCCAGGAGTTGGCAGGGTTAAGTTATTGGGTGGAACGAGTGCAAGAAAAGACAGAAAGATGCGTTTAAGGATAATTTATTCTACACTATAGCGTATTGATACACTAATCTTAGCGTACTACTATTATATTTGCAGCATTAATTTAAAAAAATAATATTTCATGCCTTATTTATTTACTTCTGAAAGTGTTTCTGAAGGACACCCAGATAAAGTAGCAGATCAAATTTCTGATGCTTTAATCGATAACTTTTTAGCGTTCGACGCTCAAAGTAAAGTTGCCTGCGAAACACTTGTAACCACAGGACAAGTTGTTCTTGCTGGTGAGGTTAAGTCTAAAGCTTATTTAGATGTTCAAGAAATTGCTCGTGGTGTAATCCGTAAAATTGGATACACGAAAAGTGAGTATATGTTCGAAGCAAATTCTTGTGGTATTTTATCAGCTATTCATGAGCAATCTGCCGACATTAATCAAGGTGTTGATAGAAAGAAAAAAGAAGAGCAAGGAGCTGGCGACCAAGGAATGATGTTTGGTTATGCAACCAATGAAACTGAAGACTATATGCCATTGGCATTGGATTTGGCTCATAAAATATTAATTGAGTTAGCTGCTTTAAGAAGAGAAAATAAAGCGATAAAATACTTACGCCCCGATGCTAAAAGTCAGGTGACTTTAGAGTATGATGATAACAATGTTCCTGTAAGAATCGATGCTATTGTAGTTTCTACACAGCATGATGATTTTGATACAGAAGCTAAAATGTTGGCTAAAATCAATAAAGACATTGTTGAAATTTTAATTCCTCGTGTAAAAGCAAAGTATAAAAAGTATGCAAAGCTTTTCAATAATAATATTAAGTATCACATCAATCCAACTGGTAAGTTTGTAATTGGAGGCCCACATGGCGATACAGGTTTAACTGGTCGTAAAATTATCGTAGATACGTATGGTGGTAAAGGTGCTCATGGTGGTGGGGCATTTTCTGGTAAAGATCCAAGTAAAGTAGATCGTTCTGCTGCTTATGCAACTCGTCATATTGCTAAAAACTTAGTTGCTGCTGGTGTTGCAAGTGAAGTATTGGTACAAGTTTCTTATGCAATTGGTGTTGCACAACCAACTTCTATCAATGTAAATACTTATGGCACTGCAAAAGTTGATTTAACCGATGGTGAAATAGGAAAGATTATTGAAAGTGTGTTTGATATGAGGCCTTACTTTATTGAACAGCGTTTGAAATTACGTACACCAATGTACAGCGAAACTGCAGCTTACGGACATATGGGTCGTAAAAATGAAGTAGTAGAAAAAACATTTAGTTCACCAGATGGTAAAGTGAAAAAAGTGAAAGTAGAATTATTCACTTGGGAAAAATTAGATTATGTAGCCAAAGTGAAAAAAGCTTTTGGTTTAAAATAATAAAAAATCCTCAGTAGCAATACTGAGGATTTTTTTGCTTTATACTTTTACAAGAATTAATTAGTGAAGTTGACTCAACAATGTTTTTAATTCTTGAATTCCCGATGTAGCAGATTTTTCAATAGTCACTAAGTTTTGTACAGTTGCTGTATAAGGAATTTTCTTATCAACTATAAACTTAGGAATATGAGCAGGAGCATAGGTTAATAATCCTGCTGCTGGGTACACTTGTAAAGAAGTGCCAATAACCACAAAAATATCTGCCATCGAGGTTACGTCGGCTGCAGTTTCAATCATTGGTACAGGTTCTTCAAACCAAACAATATTGGGTCTTAATTGTCCACCATCTTCAGCCAAATCACCAACTTGAATATCACTAGTAATAGGAAAAATATTGATTGCATTGTTTACACTTCTCATTTCAAATATCTGTCCATGTAAATGAATGATATTACTGCTGCCCGCACGTTCATGTAAATCGTCAATGTTTTGTGTTATGATGGTTACATCAAAATCTTTTTCCAACTCAGCTAAACCAAAATGAGCTGCATTGGGTTTGGCTGCTGCTACATCTTTTCTACGCATGTTGTAAAAGTCTAACACTAGCTGAGGATTGGCTGCAAATCCACGTGGTGTTGCTACTTCATATACATTATAACCTTCCCATAAACCATCACTGTCCCTAAAAGTTTTTAATCCACTTTCTGCACTAATACCTGCTCCTGTAAGTATTACTAATTTCTTTTTTGCCATGGCAGCAATTTAATGCTTATTTATTTTTTGGATCAATTTCTGATGTTCTTTGTACTAGTTGTACAAATTCAGCTCGGTAGCCTTCTTCGTCTTGTCCTTTAGATTGTTTTGCTAGCTCTATTATTTGTTTGTATGAAGATTTTTGTTTGTAAGCTGAATTTCTTAACAACAAACCATATTCGGCTACCGTTGCTGCAAACTTGAAGTTATTGGAGCTATTTGTAAAATCAGTTGCGGTTGCATTTACAGGCAGTATTATTAGCTTGCTATCATTTTCTTTAGGAAGCTTATAACGGAGTTTAATGTTCATTAATTCACTACCATAACCAGTTTGATTTGATTTATTTTTTTGGTACTTTAATGTATCTACTGATTTTATAAACTCATTCTTTTCACCAACAGGTATAATTTCATAAAGTGCAGTAACGGTGTGTCCAGAGCCCAACTCTCCAGCATCCTTTTTGTCATCATTAAAATCTTGTTCTGCCAACATTCGATTTTCATAGCCTATAAGTCTATAAGCTTGAACATATTTTGGATTAAACTCTACTTGTATTTTAACATCTTTAGCAATAGTAAACAATGTGCCACCAAATTCGTTAACCAATACTTTTCTGGCTTCGTTTATATTGTCAATATAGTAGTGATTGCCATTCCCTTTATCAGCTAACTGCTGCATTTTGCTGTCTTTGTAATTGCCCATTCCGTAACCAAGAATACTTAAATAAATGCCTGTTACTCTTTTCTTTTCAATCAATGAAACCAATTCGTCATTGCTGGAAACGCCCACATTGAAATCCCCATCAGAACATAGTATAATTCTATTGTTGCCATTTTTTTTGAAATTTTCAATAGCTATTTTATAAGCAAGTTGTATGCCTTCCCCTCCAGCAGTTGAGCCTCCTGATTCCAATGCATCAATAGCTTGATTGATTTTCGCTTTATCGCTTCCTTTTGTAGATGAAAGTACCAAACCAGCATTGCCTGCATAAACAACTATAGCAACATTGTCTTCGTCCCTTAATTGATTAGAAAGCATTTTTAGTGATGACTTTACCAATGGGAGTTTATTTTCATCACTCATAGATCCAGACACATCAATTAAGAAAATAAGATTACTAGCAGGCAAATTTTCTTTGCTCATTGTTTTACCCTGTAAACCAATATGAACTAACTCATGCTTGGTATTCCATGGGCAAGATGCGATTTCTGTATTAATACTGAAGGGATTGTCACCATTGGGTTGTGGATAATCATAATCAAAATAGTTGACCATTTCTTCAATTCTCACAGCACCTGCAGGTGGCAATTGGCCCTGCTGTATATATCTTCTTACATTGCTATAAGATGCCTCGTCTACATCAATGGAGAAAGTGGACAATGGTTGGTTGATAGGGGAAGTGAAATTGTTTTCAATAATATGGTCATATTCTTCAGTATTAGACGATTTCAAGGTTTCATCCTCATTTTCAGAATTATGAAATTGTAAATCGGCAACATTTTGATCTAGGGCTTTGATTTTCTTTGTTTCTCTGGAATTACAAGCAATAAAAATTGTATTGATGACTAACACAGCCATCACTAAATATATTGTTTTCATAAAAAATTAAGTTTATAGTAAGAGAAGGATAGAGTGAAATTCCATACAGGAGCAATCGTTAGAGCTGAATTATTTTTTCCTGAGAACAATTACTAAACTATCTTTTGAAATTAAGTTAGCTGTACTGTCTTTAGGAAAAGAAAGCTGATAGCTTGAATAAGTTGAATCTTCCTGAACAAATAATTGGTTGTCTTTTACATAATACTTTTTGGCAATAGAATCTTTGCTGTATAATTCCCTGAAAGTACTGTCTTTATTGAATTCTACAATTGATGAATCTTTCTCTTTTTTGACTAATGCATAAAGAAATATAGCAAGGCTATTGCTGTCTTTGCCTGACGGATAGAGACTGTCAACCTTCCATTGTCCAATTAAAGTTGGAGTAGATTTATTTTTACTACTAAACCAGTCGCAAGAAATAAAAGTGATTGTAGCTGTTGCAATAACGCATACAGCAAGAATTGTTTTTTTCATGATGCAGGAAATTTAATTGTGATTGAATGTTTTAAATTTTGCAGGCCTGCAACCATAAATACCCTGAGAGGATAAAAAGTAACCTTGTGTAAAAAGTTAAATATATTATAATGGAAGAAAGAGTAGAAAAGTAGGAGATAAAGAATGTGGTATAAAAAGTAGAAAGGTATATAAAGTAAATAAGCTGATTCTTTAAATACTTTATATACCTTTTATACTTTTCTGAACTTATACCTTAGTTTCACTTAACTCAATAATCGTATGCCATTCATCTTCTTTTACTGTTCCAACAGATAATCGACCAAGTCTAACCAAATCCATATTAGCTAGGCTTTTTTCAGCTTTTACTTGTGCCAATGATATGGGCTTTTTAAGTTTTTTATAAGGCTTTAAATCTACTGCAACCCAAGCTTCTTCGGTAGTTGTTGGATCTTGATATGCTTCTTTAATTACTTTGGCAATACCTACAATTTCCATTCCTTCATTGCTGTGATACCACAAAACCAAATCGCCTTTTTTCATGGCTTTTAAATTATTTCTGGCAGCATAGTTTCTAACGCCATCCCAAAATGTTTGTCCCTCTTTTTCAAATTGCTCCCAACTGTATTTGAAGGGTTCCGATTTAACCAACCAGTAGTTCATATAATTACGAATTTGAAATTTATAATTTAAAATTTGGATTACCAGCCACTTGCCAAAACATCTGCAAGGTGTATCACTTTTAAATCTTTATGTTGGTGTTTAATACAACCATCAATATGCATTAAACAGCTCATATCAGTGCTAATTAAATATTCAGCTCCTGTAGCGGTTGCATTATTAATTTTTTGGTCGCCCATTGCAATACTGATGGGTTCAAATTTAACTGCAAAGGTGCCACCAAAACCACAACAGGTTTCATTATCAGCCATTTCAACTAATTCAAGTCCTTTTACATTTTTTAAAAGCTGACGTGGCTCTTTTTTCAGCCCACATTCTCTTAATGCAGCACAACTGTCGTGATAAGTTGCTTTTCCTTCAAACACTGCACCTACGTCATCTATTTTTAAAATTTTTATCAAAAATTCACTGAACTCAAAAGTTCGATTGGCTAAATCTTGTATTTCGTTTTGGTTAACAGAATTTTCGAATAATTTAGCATAGTAATTTCTTACAAAGCCAACACAACTTGCACTTGGAGCTACAACATAATCGGCACCACTAAAATCGTTAATGAACTTTTTACAAACTTCCTTTGCTTCGCCCCAAAAACCTGCATTAAATGCTGGCTGACCACAACAGGTTTGATTGCTGTTGTAACGAACAGTACATCCAGCTTTTTCCAATACTTTAACCATGCTGAAAGCCACATTTGGATAAAGTTGGTCTATAAAACAGGGTATGAAAATTTGAACATTCATTGTACAATTCTTACTTTTTAAGTTTCCTGTTTAAGGCAATCATTTTTAGAGCTGTTAACGCAGCTTCTTCTCCTTTATGGCCATGCAAACCACCTATTCTTTCTATTGCCTGTTGTTGGTTAAGTACAGTAAGTACACCCAAAATAACAGGTACATCCAACGATAAGTTCAATTGAAGTACACCATCAGTTACGAACTTACATACGTAATCAAAATGTGGTGTATCGCCTTGTATAACTGTACCTAAAGTGATATATGCATCTGGCATATTGCCAGCATAGGTGTAATGTTGTTTAACAGCAAATGGAATTTCAATAGCACCAGGCACCGTAATGGTTGTGCAGCCAATATTTTGTTCTTTAAAAACCTTTTTTACACCTGCTTCTAGTTTATTTACAATAGAACTGTTCCACTCGGTTTTTACAATAACTACAAAGGCATCCTTTGTAACAGGGATGCCTTTGCGTAAACTTTTATTTCCTTGAGTTGCCATAATTTAGTTTGTACTGAAATCGTTTTTTTCGATGCTTAATTTGTAGATGAATTTATCAATTTGGTATCCTTTATCGGTATTCGGATACTTTTCTTTAATAGTTTTGTACAATTCTAAAGCCTCTTTATTTTTATTCATTGTTTCTAGTAAAGCTCCTGCAAAGAATAAATTTTCAGCAGTATTGTTTTCATCTTCGGTGAAAGCGTTTCCTGCTTTTTTGTAGTATTCAACAGCATCCTCTTTTTTACCAGCTTCTGCGTATGCATGACCCAAAGCTGTATAAGCAGCCATTTGTATTTGCTTAGCGTTTGTACTAAACTCTTTTAGGTATTTGATTGCATTATTAAAATCTTTCAATTTCAAATAACTAATACCTGCATAATAATGAGCAAGATTAGCTGATTTGGTTCCACCGTAAGTTTTAATTACGTACAATGCACCTTTTACGCCAGTTGCATTATCGCCATTAATAACAATGTTCGAAGAATCTTTCGCAAAAAAATCTTGAACCTTATATAAGGCTTCAGCAGCTTTTTCTTCTTTAGGTTTTACTACAAATTCACTGTAAGCATACCAACCACCAATTGCAAGTGCAATAACTGTTATAGCAATTAAAATATTTTTTTGGTTTTTCTTCCAAAAACTTTCTGCCTGCAACATCAAATCTTTTTCTACTACTTGTTCACTCATTTTTTGTAATCTTTAATTTTTAATATTTCGAGATGCCTATTATTTTAAGTACCATCTCAATTGGCAATGTTAGATATTAATCAACAATAAAAGGATAATTTTCATCTACATAAACATCCTTTAATAATTCACTATCATCAGGTAATGGACTTTCTTCAGCAAAACGAACACTTTCGTTAACAATTGCTTCAATCTTATCATCAATTGCTGCTAAATCTTCTTGAGTTGCAAAACCATTTTCTAAAATTGTATTTGCAACACTTGTAATTGGATCTTTTTCTTTGTATTCATCTACCTCATCTTTACTACGATATTTTTGAGGATCGCTGATAGAGTGACCTTTATAGCGATAGGTTTTCATTTCAATTAATGTTGGACCACCACCTTCTCTTCCACGTTTAACTGCTCTTGCAACGCTATCATGTACAGCTTCAGGATTCATTCCATCTACCATATCAGCAGGCATCTCATAAGCATCGGCCAATTTATAAATATCTACAACATTGCTGGTACGCTCTACTGAAGTACCCATTGCATAGTTGTTATTTTCACAAACAAAAACCACTGGTAATTTCCAGGTCATTGCCATGTTAAAAGTTTCGTGCAACATACCCTGTCTCGAAGCTCCATCGCCAAAAAAGCAAAGTACAACATGATCTGTTCCTTTATACTGTTCGGCAAAAGCCAAACCAGCACCCGTACCAATTTGTGCACCTACAATACCATGACCACCATAGAAATAGTTTTTTACATCGAAAAAATGCATACTCCCTCCTTTTCCTTTAGCACAACCTGTTGATTTACCATATAGTTCAGCCATACAAGCATTGGCAGATGTACCTTTTGCTAAAGCCCATCCATGATCTCTGTAAGCCGTTATAAATGGATCTTCATGTTTGGTTGCAGTCATAACGCCTGCTGCAATAGCTTCTTGGCCTACGTATGCATGAAAGAATCCACGAATCTTGCCTGCCATTTTATACATTTCTTCTGCTTTCAATTCGAACTGACGAATGAGTTGCATTAACTCATACCAGTACATGTACGTTTCTTTAGAAAATTTAGTTGACACTTGCTCAGAATTTTGAGTGGCAAATATAGGGGTTACACTTTAAAATTTTGTTGCACTGCTTTTTTAATTGTTCCCATTTTAAGCCAAATGCAGGCTTTTGCATTTTTATGTATGCCTAAAGTACAATAATTACAAAATGGCATTATTTCATTAATTTTTCAAACGCTAACAAATGTTAGCTTTTGCCCTTTATATTTGCAATATAATTTATTTTAGAATGACAAAAAGAACGGTATATATTGTTAGTGCTGTAAGAACACCAATGGGTAGTTTTGGAGGAAGTTTAAAAGATTTAACTGCCCCTCAATTAGGAGCAGTTGCTATTAAAGCAGCAGTTGAAAAGGCTGGTTTAAAAGCAGAACAAATTGAAGAAGTTTTAATGGGTTGTGTAATACAGGCTGGCGTTGGTCAGGCTCCTGCACGGCAGGCAGCAAAATTTGCTGGTTTGCCAGACAATGTAATTGCAACTACCATAAACAAAGTGTGTGCAAGTGGTATGAAAGCAATTGCTCAGGGAGCTCAAAGTATTTTGTTGGGGGATGCTGATATTGTTGTAGCAGGTGGAATGGAAAGTATGAGCAATGTACCTTTTTATTCGCCCAACATGCGTTGGGGGAATAAATATGGCAATGTACAAATGGTGGATGGTTTGGCAAAAGATGGATTAACTGATGTGTACTTTAATGGAGCTATGGGCAATTTTGCTGACGCAACTGCTAAGTCATGTAATGTTACTCGTGAAGAGCAAGATGCATTTGCTATAGAAAGTTATAAACGTAGTCAGGCTGCATGGGCAGATGGTAAATTTGTAGATGAAGTTGTTCCTGTAACAATTGAAGGCAGAAAAGGAAATATAGTAATTGATAAAGATGAAGAACCTTTTAATGTAAAGTTTGAAAAGATTCCTGAATTAAAACCTGCTTTTTCTAAAGACGGGACGGTAACTGCTGCTAATGCAAGTACCATGAACGATGGAGCCGCCGCACTTGTATTAATGAGTAAAGAAAAAGCCGATGAACTAAGTATTCAGCCATTGGCAATTATCAACAGTTATGCCGATGCTGAGCAAGCTCCTGAATGGTTTACAACAACACCAAGTTTAGCTGTGCCAAAAGCTGTTGCTAAAGCAGGGTTACAAATAAGCGATGTGCATTTTTTTGAATTGAATGAAGCTTTTAGTGTTGTAGGTATTGTGAACAGTGAAAAAATGAAATTATATCCTAAGCAAGTAAATGTAAATGGTGGTGCTGTAAGTTTAGGACATCCATTGGGTTGTAGTGGTGCAAGAATTATTGTTACACTTATTAATGTATTAAAACAAAATAATGGTAAAGTAGGTGCAGCTGGTATTTGTAATGGTGGTGGTGGTGCTAGTGCAATGGTTATAAGTTTACCTTAATTTTTTGTTGCGAACACAAAGAAGCCTCTTTCATTATTAAACAGGCTTCTTTGTGTTCGCAGCTTTTTTTATTTTTTCTTTTCTATTTCTCTGTTCATTTCATCGATGTCAACACTACGTTCTGTAGTATCTCCCATTAACCAACGACTGAAATAATCGGCGGTACGCCAAAACCAAGTTTCCGTCATGTCGCCAAAGCCATGACGTTGTGTTGGTAATATCAACATATCGAAACGCTTATTGGCTTTAATTAAAGCATTTACCACTTTAATGGTATTTGCAGGGTGTACATTGTTATCAATTTCCCCATGCATAAGCATTAAACGTCCTTTCAAATTTTTAGCAATATCTGGATTTTTATCAATTGCATAACTAAAAGAGGTATCACCTTTTTCACTAATGCTTTCTTTAACACCATGGTGCTTTTCACTCCACCATCTGTTGTAAATACTGTTATCATGATTGCCTGCATTGCTTACAGCAACTTTAAAGAAATCAGGATATACCAACATTGCAGCAGTGCTCATAAATCCACCACCACTATGGCCATGAATACCCACTTTATTTACATCGATGAAAGAATAACGATCGGCCAATTGTTCAATTGCAGCTTTCTTATCAGCCAAGCCATAATCTCTTAGATTGCCATACCCATAATTGTGGTACCATTTACTACGACTTGGGTGGCCACCACGATTACCCAGTGTTACCACCACAAAACCCAATTGTGCCAGGCGATCTACACGATCCATGCCTTTACTAAAAGCCTTATTAACAGCTTCTGTTTGTGGACCGGGATACACATACTCAATAATCGGATATTTTTTGGTTGGGTCAAAATCAAACGGCTTATACATTACACCATAAATATCAGTAATGCCATCATCGGCTTTTACTTTAAATGTTTCAGGAAATTTATAACCAGCATTCATTAATGAACTTAAATCGGCAGTTTCTAAATCCATAATTTTTTTACCATCAGCATTGTACAAAACAGATTGTGGTGTAGTGTTTACTCTAGAGAAGTTATCTACAAAAAATGATTTATCATCATTCATGCTATTGTTATGGTCGTAATTACCTGCATTTAATAATTGTAATCCCGTTCCATCAAAATTAATTTTGTATAAATGCAAGTAGTAAGGATCTTCTTTATCGGTGGTAGATTTTACAACATCTCCATTTTTACCTTTTGTAACCTCACTTACGTTTTCTTTACCATTGGCTGTAAAATACAATACACGTTTCTTTTCATCAACACCAACAATATCTTCACAATGCCAAGCACCACTTGTGATTTGGTTTTTTAGTTTTCCATTTTCGTCGTATAAATAAAAATGAGCCCAGCCATCACGTTCACTCCACTCAATTATTTCTTTACCACCATTTATTAAGCTAGGTCTTTTTATTTCTACATAAGTATTTAACCTTTCTTCAATCAAAGGTTTAAGTGAATCTGTGTTTACGTCAACCACACATTGATCAATACGTTTTAAATCTCTGCTGGTTCTAGACAAATAAAATTTATCGTTGGTACCCAACCATAAAGAGGGTCTCCAATCATCATCTCTACTTGAAACAAGAGGTGATTTGTTCCAAACACTAATGTCTTGATCTTTAAAAGCACTTGCATCAATTTCTTTGCTTGATTTGTTGGTCATATCAAACAACATTACATGATCAGTAGGGCTTTCTTTTTCTCCTGGCATCCAATATTTGTAAGTTTCTAAAGTTGGTCTAGGGTCTGCAATACTGTTAATAACCCATAAGTCTTTTACTTTTCTAACATCGGCTCTAACCATTACAAAATGCTTGCTGTCTTCACTCCACATAATGCCAACAGGTTTGCGTTTGTTTTTATTTTTTTCTTTGTCAACATTGGTTTCTCCACCACCACCAAAAGCACCATCGCCATGATAGGCATAGTTTTCAACGCCATCAGTTGTTAGTTGTGTTTGTACAATGGTACTATCTTCTTCATTTTTTAAAGCCTTTTCATAATTGGCTTTATCCATGTACCATAAATTATAGTTTTTACCAAATACAATGGTATTTCCATCGGGAGCAATATTTGCCCAACTTGGTTTACGTTTAGGCTTCTTAAAATCGTTCAATTCAATTAACTCACCAGTAATTAAATTATATTCAAAATAAAACGTCTTTTTATCCTTGGCTGCAGATGAAGCAGCACTTCTGTCGCCTCTATCTCTTTTTGTAGAAGTTGTAGCAGTAGTTGATGTGTCTTTCTTCTCAATCTCCTGTGTACTTTTCACTTCAAACTGAATATAGTTTTCATCTTTTATAAAACGCATACTATCTAAACCCAAATGCTGTGCGTCAAATGGATCTTTCACAATGCTAGTAATTTTCATGGCCAATTGTTCATTATCGAATAATAGTTTCTTTTCGCCTTTAGTAGCATCTACGATATACCATTTCTTTCCCTCAGTTGTTTCATACACATACCAAAAACGATTGCTTTTCTTTAGCCAGTGTGGATCGACGCTTAAAGAAAAAATCATTTTGTCTAATTTTTTTGGGGAAAATCTTGCAGCCAACTGATAATTGGCTTTTTGCTGTGCCAAACCTACAACAGCAATGAACAAACAAACAATCGATAATGACTTACGCATATAGTTAAGGTTTTGAGGCTCGGAAAATACACAGAAACTATTTATTAAACTAACCATTGATAAAATTATTCGTCATACCGAAGGTTTGTACTACTTTTTGCTTCTAAAATGCAAAACCATTTATATGAATAGAAAATTGTTTAACCTATGGATGCTTCTTTTAGGAATTGCTATTACAAATACGTCATGCAAAAAATCAGCTGATGACGCCGCTTCAACTACAACAGCTACTTTGCCAGCAATATTTACTAAGTTTAATACCAGTGTAACCGTTTCTACAGATGGTACATTTGTTACCTTAAGGACTAATGGATTACCAGATCACAAAAGTCCATACTATCAAGGTACTGCTTGGGCAGCAACTTTATATGAAGCTTATAATGGGACCAATACAAACTATGCAACAAACCCAAATCGTATTGCTTCTCAAAACTTAGTGTTTAAAATTCCTTTAAACCCAACTGCAGCAGCAACACATACTGCAACTGGTTTAGGACCAATTGGAATATCAGTAAATGGGCTGCCATTGTATAATCAATATGCAGGACCAAGTTTGCCATTAACCAATGAAATTAATTCTTTCGATCAGTATAATGGTCATCCTCAAATGAGTGGTCAGTATCATTATCATATAGAACCATTGTATTTAACAACATTAAAAGGCAAAAGTGCATTAATGGGTTTTTTACTAGATGGTTTTCCAGTGTATGGTCCAATGGAAAATGGGGTAATATTAACCACATCTAATTTAGATGCATATCATGGACATACTTCTGTAACAGCTGAGTATCCAAATGGTATTTATCATTATCATTTTACAGCAGATGCTCCTTATTTAAATGGTAGTGGTTATTGGGGAACACCTGGTATTGTAACACAGTAATTTTTATTTATTTAACAAGCTTTTGTGCAAAGCCAAACTGTAGTGGCGTCGCACTCTTATACAACAGAATATTCATCAACAAAATGAAATTAATCATGAAAAAAATACTTTTGTTATTAGCTATTACAGCTATTGGTTATGTTGCAAATGCACAACCACACAAACCCATTTCAGTAGAACAAAGATTAAAAACTGTAAATGAGCAGTTATCTAAAAACTTAGACCTAAAAGAAGAACAGAAAAAAGTAATTGTCGAAGCATTTAAAGATTTCTTTAGTGGGATGGAAAAGTTAAGACCTAAAAATCCACCTCCACCGCTAGTAAAGAAAGAAGATGCAGATAAACTTTCTAAAGAAAGAGACGAAAAAATTAAATCGGTTCTAACATCCGAACAGTATAAGAAATATCTAGAAGTAGAAAAGACTTTACGACCTAAACGCCCAGAAATGAAAGATGGCACTCCACCACCACCAGAAAAGTAACATTATGAAGTACTTGTCATTTATTCTAATAGCCACATTGTTTGGATGTAATTCGGTAGAAGAAAAAGTAAAAGAAAAGTCAACAAAACTTCCTTACTATTCATCGGCAGCATTTACACCAGAATGGTATGCTACTAATGATGTTGCATTAAAAGCTGTACATACTATTCCAGCATTTTCTTTTATTAATCAAGAAGGTGAAACTATAACCAACACTACATTTGAGAATAAAATTTATATAGCCAACTTCTTTTTTACAACTTGTCCCGGTATTTGTAAAAACTTAACAGCCAACTTAAAATTGATTCAAAAAGCGTTCGAAAAAGACAATCGTGTTTTACTGCTTTCTCATAGTGTAATGCCTTTAACTGATAATGTTGAAAAGCTTAAAAAGTATGCATTAGAAAATGAAATAGTCAGCGGCAAATGGCATTTGGTAACTGGAGATAAAGAGGCAATTTATACAATTGCACGAAATGCCTATTTTGCTGATGAAGATTTAGGTAAACAATTAACTGTAAACGATTTTTTGCATACTGAAAATGTATTGTTGATTGATAAACATAAAAGAATACGTGGTGTGTATAAAGGCATATCAACCATAGAAATGGAAAACTTGATTAAGGATATACAACTATTGAAAATGGAAGAATAATGTGGAAGCAATTTTTATATAGCATCATTGTAGTTGTTTTTTTAGTTGCATGTAGTAGTAAGCAAGAAAAGCAAATTAGTGTAGTATCTGCAATTGTAATTCCTACTGATACAGTTATTTTAACAAATGATAACTCAAAATTTTTAAATGGAATTTTGCACATAAAGCAAAAGCCATTTTCGGGCTTTGCTATTAAATATTTTGATAGTAGCAAACAAATAGCATCGGTTCAAAGTTTTTTTAATGGAAAAGAGGAAGGTTGGTTGTACACTTTTTACTCAAATGGAATGAAAGAAAGCAAACGCTTTTTTAGATTGGGTGAAAAAGATAGTGTTCATGTCGGTTGGTGGGATAATGGAAATCCTAGATTTGAATACCATTTTAAGAACGGAAATTATCATGGTTTATTTAAAGAATGGTATCAATATTCCGGTAAGCCTTTAAAAGAAATTGTGTACGATAATGGTACAGATATTAGTGGTAAGGGTTGGCGTGAAAATGGCAAACTTTATATGAATTTTGTAAATAGAGATGGAAGAAGGTATGGACTACTAAATGCACAGCCTTGTTATTCAATTAAAGATGGTAGGGGTTCTTATTTTAGTAAAGATAGTTTGTAATAAAAAGGATAGAAATAATCTTAACCCTTTTTTACGTAGATGATATATTTTTCTTTAAAGTATTCTTCGTTAAAAATTTCATACACACTCATCATTTTGGGGCGTGTGCCACTTTCGAAAATTTCTTGGTGCAAATCGCCACCTTTTAAACAAATCAGTCCATTATTGATTTCATTTTTATTCTCTTTTTTCAAAAGCGGTTTTGCCCAAGTCCATAATTCTTTTAATGGAGCAACGGCACGGCTTACTGCGAAATCGAATTTTCTATTTTTTATTTCTTCGGCACGGATGTGTTGAGTTGAAATATTTTTAATACCTGTACCCTCGGCAACAGCTTCTACTACTTTTAGTTTTTTGCCTATGCTATCGACCATGTGAAATTTTGCTTCAGGAAAAAATATTGCCAATGGAACTCCTGGAAAACCACCACCACAACCAATATCAATAATATCGGCACCTGGTTTAAAATCGGCAATTGCTGCAATGCTTAATGAATGAAGCACATGATGCAAATAAATTTGGGCGGTATCTTTTCTAGAAACCACATTTATTTTTTCATTCCATTCTTTGTAAAATGCTTCCAATGCAGTAAATTGCTGTATTTGCGTTGGGGTAAAATCGTCGAAGTATTTTAATAGAATATCCATTGATTGCATATTGCAAATGTAAGGTAGTTATAGAAGTTGTTTGATAAGGTAAGAGGTGTAATTAAAGCAAATAAAGTAAATTAAAGTTTATATAGTAAATAAGGAAGATTCGGGAGGGTAGAAGCTGTCCGATAAACATCTTTACAAATAAAAAAGGTTGTCTTAAAAGTAAAAATAAGGATCTAAGAATTGGCTGTACAAAAAATTTCTCCATTAGCTCTCCGAATAAAAAGAGGCTGTCTCGGACTTTTGAGACAGCCTCTTTTTATTATGTTTTTTTCTTTGCTGCTTTTTTGGAAGCCGCTTTTTTTGTTGCAGCTTTCTTTACAGGAGCTTTTACTTTTTTAGCAAATGCACCGGGTACCTGTAATTCAATCATACGCTTTACTTCTTCAACAGGAATAACTGCTAATTCTTCTGGAGTGTATTTTGTATCATCTTGTTTTTTGGTAACCTTCAACATTTTTTTACCAAATTTTATATAAGCTCCCCAACGTCCGTTTTCAATGGATATTTTTTCGGCTGGCCAATTCTGAATGTAACGATTGGCTTCTTTTTCAATTTTGGTTTCTACCAATTCATTAATTTCCGATTGATTTAAATTGTCAAAATTATATCTACGCGGAACGTTAATATAAATACCATTCCATTTAATGAAAGGACCAAATCTTCCTTTGCCTTTTGTTACAGGTAATTCGTTATAAAAGCCAACTGGTGCATCGGCCTGATTTTTTTCTTCAATAATTTGTTTGGCTCTTTCAATATCTATTTCAAATACATCTTCACCTTTAGGGATAGAAATAAATTGATCGCCCATTTTAATGTATGGACCAAATCTTCCAACATTAACTGTTAATTCTTCACCATCTAAATCACCAATTACTTTTGGTAAGGCAAACAATTCATGGGCTTCTTCTAAAGTAATGGTTTCAATACTTTGTGTACTTTTCAACTTGGCAAAACGAGGTTTTTCCTCATCGTTGGAGTCGCCTATTTGCACCATTGCACCATAGCGACCCATACGTGCAATAATTTTTTTACCAGTTACTGTATCTATGCCTAATTCACGTTCACCTTTTGCACGTTCAGCATTTTCTAATGTATGTTCTATATTTTCATGAAATGGTTTGTAAAAACCATCAATCATGCTGCTCCACTTAGTTTTTCCTTCAGCAATTTCATCGAACTCACGTTCAATTTTTGCAGTAAAACCATAGTCCATTACTTTATCAAAATACTGCTTTAAAAAGTCGGTAACCACCATTCCTAGATCGGTTGGAAAAAGTTTACTTTTTTCTGCACCTGTATTTTCTTGGGTTATTTCTTTTTCAATATTATTGGTTGGTGTAAGCGTTAAAATGTTTACTGTACGTTTTACAGCATCTTTATCACGCTTTTCAACATAATTTCTTTTGATAATGGTAGAAATAGTAGGAGCGTAAGTACTTGGACGACCAATACCTAATTCTTCCAACTTTTTCACTAAACTTGCTTCTGTATATCTTGCAGCAGGACGAGTGAATTTTTCAGCAGCTGTCATGCCTTTAAAGTCTAAGGACTGACCAACAATTAATGGAGGCAAAATACCTTCATTACTTTCATCATCTTCATCGTCTTTTCCTTCTAAATAAACTTTTAAGAAACCATCAAATTTCATCACTTCACCTGTTGCAGTAAGTTGCTCTTGGTTGGTGCTGATATTTATTTTAGCAATGGTTTTTTCAAATTCAGCATCACTCATTTGGCTGGCGATGGTACGCTTCCAAATTAATTCATACAATCGCCTTGTTTCTTCATCGGCAATGGTATGATTGTTCATGTAAGTAGGACGAATGGCCTCATGTGCTTCTTGTGCTGATTCGTTTTTATTCTTGAATTTACGAGGCTGATAATAGTTAGCTCCATAAGCACTGGTAACTTGTTTACTGATGTCTTCCATTGCGGTATCACTTAAACTGATACTGTCGGTACGCATATAAGTTATCTTACCACTTTCATACAATTTTTGAGCAAGCAGCATGGTTTTACTTACACCATAGCCTAATTTTCTTGAAGCTTCCTGTTGTAATGTAGAAGTGGTGAAAGGTGCAGCTGGTGTACGTTTGCCAGGTTTTACCTGAATATCGGCAACTTTATAATTAGCTCCTTTGCAGCTTTCTAAAAATGCCTGAGCATCTTTTTGCTCTTTAATTTTATCAACACCTTCGGCTTTAAACATTACCGGTTTATTGGTAATGTCATTCGCCAAAAATTTGGCTTCAATTTTATAACTGCTTTCGCTTGTGAATTGGTTAATTTCTCTTTCTCTTTCAACAATTAAACGAACAGCAACACTTTGTACACGACCAGCACTTAAGCTGCGTTGCATGCCAATTTTACGCCATAAAACAGGACTTAATTCAAACCCCACCAATCTATCTAACACTCTTCTTGCTTGTTGAGCATTTACCAAATCCATATTGATTAAACGAGGATTGGCAACTGCTTTTTTAATAGCTGGTGCAGTAATTTCATGAAAAACAATACGCTTGGTAGTACTTGGGTCTAAACCCAACACTTCTGCCAAATGCCAGCTAATACTTTCTCCTTCACGATCCTCATCGGATGCTAGCCAAACTTCTCTATTTTTAGAGAGCTTTTTTAAGTCGTTCACCACTTTTATCTTCTCATCAGGCACTTTATAGCGTGGCAAATAATGATTTTTTACATCAATACCCATATCATCTTTTTCCAAATCACGGATATGTCCAAAACAGCTTTTTACTTCAAAATCGCTGCCTAAGATTTTTTCAATGGTTTTCGCTTTTGCTGGAGACTCAACTATTAATAAATTTTTTGCCATATTATATATATCAGAAAAGGTAACCTGTTTTTTTTGTGTATCTGCATTTAAAATATTGCTATATAACTGAATCTAAATGGGTGCAATATTAGTTATATAGTTCAAAATGCAAAAAAGTTCACCTAAAGTTTGGTTTTGGGTAAACATACTAACAATTGATGCAATTGTTAATTATTAAACTAAAAAGAGATTTTAGGCAACCATTATACAAGCAGCAAATGGTATGAAATGGCAAATTAAAGTGCGATTTTCTACTTATTTTTTTAAAATACTGCAAAAATCAGAAATTATTGCATAATTTCCGCAAATAAACGCAAATTGATTCACTATGTACAAAAAGTGTACACCTGTATTACTTGCCTTTCTTTGTTTCTTTTTTGTGGGGATTGCTCAACAAAATAATTTCTCTTTATTAAACGAAATGAATAGGTTGCTGCAACAGGAAAAAGAGCATTTGCCACAAACTAATTTTGATTTTAAAGCAGACAGTGTAACAGTGGGACAAGCTTATTTGAAAATTTATTTCAATACAAATAAAGCTTATGCAAAAAAATCACTGCCAGCCGATTATTTAGAAATGTTGCCTGAGTTGTTAATGCAATTTGCATCTAAAACACAAAGTCAATCCGTTTTATTGTATGCAAAAGAGCAGGTTAGTAATACTTATTATACACTTGACTATTTTAGTAATCAACCTGAAAGACCAGTTTATAATCCAACTATAAATAATGATCCTTACGAAGCAAAAAAAGGGTTAAATCAATCACTTTTTACAAAAGTTTTTCCTGGAGGAACTGGCTCTCCTACACCAACTGGTGCATTGGTAGGTAAAACTGTTTGGTTAAGCCCTGGGCATGGTTGGCACAATACGGGTTCTGGATTTGTTACACAGCGTGGTACATCCAATGAAATTGTTGAAGATTTTACAACAATAGAAAGTATCGATAATTATTTAATCAACTATTTATACAATGCTGGAGCGAATGTTTGGTCAGTAAGAGAACGAGATGTAAACAGTAATGAAATTATTGTTGATAACGATGTTCCGACATCTGGCTATTCAGAAACTGGTAGTTGGAGCACTGGTTCTATTGCAGGATATGGTGGAACTTATAGAGTAGCTACTGCCAATACTACTGAAACTGCAACTGCAATTTATGTGCCTAATGTAACGCAAAGTGGATTGTATTGGGTATCTGTTCGTTGTATTGCTGGCTCAAATAGAGCTACTGATGTAACTTTTACCATTATACATTCAGGTGATACATCTGTTGTTAAGGTAAATCAGGAAATACATAGTGATACTTGGGTTTATGTTGGACAATTTTATTTTACCAGTGGAAGTAATAATAAAGTTATCATTTCTAATAAATCTTTAGAAGCTAGTCAGGCTATAATTGCAGATGCTATAAGATTGGGTGGAGGAGTTGGAAATACAGCTGATTGTATAAATAGTGGTCAAGGGGTAAGTGGTAAAGCTAGATATGATGAATCGGCTAGGCAATATGCCCAATTTCAAAAATATCCAACTTGTACAGAAGATGTAACGGTAAGGCCAAAATATACTGAATACGAATTGGGTAAAGGATCGCCAACAGAAATTACAAACGCAGTTTATGTTGCATGGCATACCAATGCAGGCGGGGGTACTGGTACAGAATCTTATATTTATGATGGTTTAGGAAGTGGTCGACCCAATGTAACTGCTGGTAGTGTTGAGTTAAGAAATTATATACATAATCAATTAATTGCTGATATCAGAGCAGGTTGGAAATCTACTTGGGCAGACAGGGGTGTAAAAACAGCTAATTTTGGTGAGTTAAGGGAATTGAACACAATACCTGGAACATTGATAGAGCTTGCCTTTCATGATTTAGCAGCCGACGCAACTGAACTGAAACATCCAGAATTTAGAAGGCTTGCAGCAAGATCTATTTATAAAGGGATTCTTAAATTTTTTAATAATAGGGATGGCATTCCTTTAGTTTTTTTACCAGAACAACCCACCAATGTAATAGCGAAAAATACTGGAAACAACAATATTCAACTTAGTTGGATTCCTCCAGTTACTGGTGGTATAAATGGGGATGCTGCAACAGGTTATAGAGTATATATTAGTGCTAACGGAAAGAGTTTTAAAGATGGTATTTTAGTGAATAGTGGCACATCATACACATTTACAGGAAATCCACAAACTACCTACTATTTTAAAGTTTCTGCTACGAACGCAGGAGGAGAATCTTTTAGCAGTAGTGTTGTAGCTGCAAGAACACCTGCGTCAGGAGTTACCAGTGTTCCTTATTTAATTGTAGATGCTTTTGATAGAATTGATCCTAGTTTGTTGATTCCAAAAGTGGAGAGTGCAGCATTAGGTACAGTAAAACGAATGTTTTTAGACAGAATGAATCGATACGATTATATGGTAGATCATGCTCAAGGGTTAAGCAGTTGTAACAATATGGCTTTTGATGGTTGCCAAAATGAAGCAGTAGTTACTGGTACAGTTTTGTTGGCCGCTTATCAGGCTGTTGATTGGTTTACTGGAGAGGAGTCTACTGTTGATAAATCTATCGATCCTACTGAAAGAACATTACTAAAAGCCTATTTAAATGCAGGTGGTAATTTAATGATATCTGGAGCCGAAATTGGATGGGATATTGGAAGAGCTGCCTCAGCCAATGTTGATTTAGATTTTTACAACAATTATTTAAAAGCAACTTATGTAGGTGATGATGCCAATACCTACACTTTTGCAGGAACAACCAGTTTTTTCAATGGTCAAAATGGAACTTTTGATAATAGTTCAAGTGGCTACTATGATGTCGAATTCCCAGATAGGATAAGTACAAATGGGGGTAGTAATATTGCATTAAATTATACTGGAGGAACAGCTGATGGAGCTGCTGTTGGATTTAAAGGCACATTCAATTTGTTGTACTTTGGCTTTCCAATTGAAACAATTACCTCATCTACTGTTCGTAATAATTTAATGTGTAATGCTGTAGCCTATTTAACACCAAGTGTATTACCAGCAACTGGGTTAACCTTAACAGGTAAAAATAATGGAACCTATAATAGTATAGAGTGGTTTACAAAAGCAGAGTTGAATATTAAAGAAATGATTGTGCAAAGAAGTGTAACAGGCATTTTATTCGACGATATAAGTCAATCATTTGCTTCTAAAGGAAGCTTGAATGTT
Organism: Chitinophagaceae bacterium; assembly: GCA_044348985.1. GTDB lineage: Bacteria > Bacteroidota > Bacteroidia > Chitinophagales > Chitinophagaceae > UBA1930. The sequence goes on along the minus strand of JBIKRV010000001.1, from coordinate 59,094 downwards.
GGAGCTAATTATACTTTTAAAGATGCGTCTATTTTACCAGCAGGATATTATCGAATTAAGGTTGTTGATGTCGATGGTAAAGTATCTTTCTCGAATATTGTGTTTATTAAAACTCAGAAAAGTAATAAATTGTTTACTGTGCTTACAAACCCTGTTTTAGATAATTTACGAATTGTAGTTTCATCGAATGAGCAAATACAATTAGTTTTAATAAATTCAATTGGGCAACAAGTATATTCTAAACAAATAAGTGCTTCTGCAGGAATGGTTTTATCAATTCCAGTTCAACAATTAGCGAAAGGAATGTACAGTTTAAAGGTTATCTCTGGTAGGCTACATCAAACAGAAAGTGTACTTGTACAATAGATTAAAGTACTTTATACTTGATCAGAAATTTTGAGTTATATATTAAAAATATAAATTAAAGAATAGAAAAACAATATCAATGCTTCACAAATTAATTAGTATAGTTTTTGTTATTAGTTGTTTCGTACTCAATCTATCAGCTCAAACTCCTCCTAAGAGAGAGTTCAGGGCTGCATGGTTGGCAACTTATGCCAATATCGATTGGCCAAGTAGTGGTGCATCCACTGCAACAGAACAATCTACCTATATTCAACGAATGGAGGAACACCGAGTTACAGGAATGAATGCTGTGTTTGTGCAAATTCGTAGCCAGTGCGATGCCATGTATCCAAGTCCTTATGAACCTTGGAGTGCCGATTTAACAGGTACACAGGGAACGGCTCCTAATCCATATTACGACCCTTTGGAGTTCATGATTAATGAAACTAAAAAAAAGGGAATGGAGTTTCATGCATGGATTAATCCATACAGGGCATTGGCAAATGCATCTACAAGCAATTTAAATGCACTAAGTCCTAATCACATTATTAATACGCAACCTGGCTGGATTATGTCTGCTGGTACACAGCGAATTTTAAATCCCGGTATACCTGCTGTATGGGATTATGTAATTAAAGTGGTGATGGATGTGGTTAGAAGATATGATGTAGATGGAATTCACTTTGACGATTATTTTTATCCTTATCCAAGTGCAGGTACGTATAACGATGATGCTGAGTTTGCATTATATAACAGAGGCATTGCAACTAAAGCCGATTGGAGAAGATCAAATGTTGATTCTCTAATTAAAAGACTTAACGATAGTATTAAACTTGCAAAGCCTTGGGTTAAGTTTGGAATTTCCCCATCTGGTATTTGGTTAAGTGCAAGTACTTCTCCTGCAAACCCTGCAGGTAGCAATACGTCAAGTGGTGCAACGCAACATTACAAAGATTTATTTGCAAACAGTAGGTTGTGGATTCAACAAGGCTGGGTAGATTACCTAATTCCTCAGGTGTATTGGTATATCGGTCAAACAGGGTCTGATTATAACATTTTAATCCCATGGTGGAACAACAATGCTTTTGGTAGAAATATTTACAGTGGTATGGCTGGTTATAAAGTAGGTGAGGTAGCACAGGATGCACAATTCGAAACTGATAAATCTCAAATCCCCAATCAAGTAAGGCTAAACAGGCAAAATGCTAATATCAAAGGATCCGTAATTTATAATACTACCAGTTTGCGAAACAATAAATTGGGTTTTAGGGATAGCTTGCAACAGTTCTTTTTCAATAGACCTGCATTGCAGCCTTTGATGACATGGAAGGATAATACTCCACCTGCTGCTGCAATATCTTTAACAGCAACTCAAAATGGGTTAAACATCATTGATTTATTATGGGTAAAACCAACCGATGCTGTTAATGAATTAGATAAAGCAAAACGTTTTGCCATTTATCGCTCAACCAGCCCAACTATAGATATTTCGAATGCCAATAATTTAATTGGTATTACCTGGAAAGATACATCTGGCTACAGAGACAATACTGTACAACAAGGTACACAATATTATTATGTTATTACAGCATTGGATCGCTTTCAAAATGAAAGTACTGTTAGCAATACAGCTACTATTACTACATTGCCATTACAATTGATAAGTTTTTCTTTCAAAAGAAAAAATACTACTATTGAATTAAACTGGGCAACTGAAAATGAATTGAATTGCAGCCATTTTGAAATTGAAAAGGCTGATGAAAGTTTACACTTTGCATATCTGAATAAAGTAACTGCAAAAAATAATACAACCAATAACTACATTTTTAATGATGATATCAATAAACAAACTGGTATTACTTATTACAGAATGAAAATGATGGATAAGGATGACAGGTTTACATATAGCCCAGTATTACGTGTTCCTTTTGTTGAAACAAAGGCAATAAAAATTTATCCTACCATACTTTCAAAAGGTGGATTAATCACTGTAAACATTGGCCAAAATAAAATTGATAAAGTCAATTATTCAATTGCAGACATTACTGGAAAAATTATTCAAACTACAAATATTTCAATCAATTACATTGCTGTTATAAAACTGAAAAGTGAGTTGCCAAGTGGTATGTATTTTTTAAAAATTTTGAACAATGGGGAGCTTCTGAAACAATCCACAATTATCATTCAATAATAACTGTTTAAAATCTCAATACTTGGTATTGGGATTTTCTATGAATGCTATTAATAAACATGAATCTAATTTTAGGGTAATAAGAAGAACAATTTTCCTAAACCTGTTTTATAATTATAAACCCGTTGACGGAGTTAATCAGCCAGAGTATGCTTTACTCTGCCAATGGGTTTGTTGTATATAAATTTGTTTAAACAATGTAAAACTGTTAATCCTGTTATCTTCACTAATACTCTGGGCTTAAAGGCAGCAAAGTATTTAGCATAATTTCGTTGCACCATAAACTGGTCACAAAGCTGAGAAAAAACCGTTTCAATTCTTTTTCTTACTTTTTTCAAAATCCACATAGTTGGCTTTTGTTGTTTCTGATTACTTCTTAATGGCACTTTCGGTTCAATACCAGCTATTTCAAAGAGGTTAATTTGTTGTTACCTGCTGAAATATCCTCTGTCTCCTGTAATAATGCAAGTGCTGAACAATTTTTTTACATCTTTCAGATAGTGTACACCTGCCTTAGTTAAACCCAACGATTGTATTACACCAGATGCTGAACAAACGCTATGTAATTTATAACCTTAAAAATACTTTTTCTGTGATGCACAGTAGCTTTTATCGGGAGAATGATGTGCTGATTCTGATTCCATTTTATTTCTTTGTTCTCTCGATAATTTACAAATCTCCAACGGCATTGAATCGATAGCAAAAACATCAGCCTGCCTGTTAAGCCTATTTGCCATTGACTTTCGGACTGATTCGGTCATCTCAAATAGTAGTTTTCTACGGTAATTATATTGCCGCCTGCCAATCAGGTTTTCAATGTCATTCAGGTATTCTTTATTCAACTTTGAAACAAATAATTTTCACTATCAATGCTCATACATTCGGCTGTAAGTCTTAATGCTATCACTTCTATGTAAGAGAACTTTGTTGAGTGCCAGATCTTAAGTAGTTACCTTTTTCGTTTACTTCATCACCAATAATATCTTTTACCACCTCAAGTATTTTGATGAAACTTGTGCGGATGTTGTGCATGTTATGTTAGAAAATTTTGTCACTAACTAAGACAACTGTACTTCGTCTTTTATCCCCAATTTTTAAAGATAACTTCGCCAACAGGTTATTATATAGTAAAATGTATAATATAAACTGTTAAAGCGTTATTGCAAAATTGAATTGAAAAACACTTGATGTAATTTTTTTTTGGGGAAATTAGTGAATCAATTATATTTTAATATGTAAACATTTTTTAAGCATTGTATCCCTCAAAGCCCGTGTAAAGCCAAGGGAGGATGCGTAGTACGAAGCTAAATAGTTTCAGCCAACACATTTTCCTTTGCCCAACAAACAAAGCCATGCAAAGAGAATGCTGCAAAGTTCTTCGATTTGAAGTTTTGCATTGTAAGGAATAGGAATGGGGTGTAGAAGAAGCAAAAAAGGTAATCTAATACAAGATTACATTTTTGCCTTTTATCTTTTACTTACCGAGTGATAACTTTTATTGTTAATTAAATAGATCTGTATTTAATGCTACAATAACTTCATTTCTTCTTCCAAATAATTGAAAGGGAGGGTTGTATCCTAGGTAGCGAAAATTACCATAGTAAGAAAGTTGCTTACGCTTTAATGCATTTTCAAGCAGCGTTTTATTTTTATTAATACTTACGGTAGTTGCAAATCCTGTGAATTGTATCACAGCAACGTACTCAGGTTCCGAACTTATTATTGATACACTTGAATCATTTGGCTTTGGTAAATTAGATGCATTAAATTGTGATGGAAGTACAAATGCCATTGTTGATTTGGTTGCACCAATATCCATGTGAACAGGCGATGTCATGGCTATCTGTTTATTTTCACTGTTTCCTCCAAAAATATATTTTGCTAATTTGCTAAATCCTGAACTACCTAAATCACGATATGATTTTGATGTTGAAGAAATCATGGCCATTGTTGCAGCAGGGTAGTATCTTATTTCAAATATTTCTTCTACACGAATAACCTTGTAAGCCTGTGTTTCTGTTTTATTGATAGACATGGTAATGTAGATTTGAAATACAATAAATATTCCAACGAGTATGATTGCTATAATAAGAAATACTTTCACTGTTATTATTTGAAATTAAAAAGGATCGCTTAATTCACTAACTCTAATTAGTTTTTTATTTACAAATTCATCCAGCCCCAACTCAGCCATTTCTCTTCCATATCCTGAATTTTTTGTACCTCCAAAAGGAAGGTCAGCTTGTGTCCATGTGGGGTGATTGATAAAAACCATTCCTGTGTCAATTTCATTGGCTACTCGTTTGCCTCTTTCTATATCCTGTGTAAAAACAGAGCCTCCTAAACCAAAGGGTGAATCATTAGTAAGGGCAATAGCTTCTGCTTCGTTTTTAACTTTAAAGAATAGAGCAACAGGCCCAAAAAATTCTTCATAAAAAACAGGGTTGCCGGGTTGCACATCTGTTAGAATTGTAGCTTCCATATACGCTCCATCTCTATCCACCCGTTTACCACCCATTAAAATTTTTGCACCACCATCAACTGCTCTTTTAACCTGGTCGGCTATTTTTACTGCTGCTGCTTCTGTACAAAGTGGACCCAGGTGAGTTGCTTCTTCCATTGGATCGCCAATAACCAATTGAGCTAATTTATTTTTAAACTTTTCTAAAAATGTATCAGCAATACTTTCTACTGCAATAAAACGTTTAGAGGCCACACAACACTGACCATTATTATTAATTCTTCCTACAACAGCCCATTCAACTGCTTTATCAATGTCTGCATCTTCCAGAATAATAAATGCATCACTACCGCCTAATTCTAAAACTGATTTTTTAATGTGTTTACCTGCTGCTGCTGCAACACTTGCACCAGCTACTTCGCTACCTGTAAGCGATACACCTCTAATCCTTTTGTCTGCTACTAAATCCGTAGTCCGTTGGTTAGATAATAATAGATTAGAATAAAGCCCAAGGGGTGCTCCTGCTTCAATAAATATTTCTTCAATAGCTATGGCACATTGTGGCACGTTGGAAGCATGTTTAACCATTACTGTATTCCCAATCATAATGTTTGGTGCTGCAAAACGGGCAACCTGATAAAATGGAAAGTTCCAGGGTTGTATGCCCAGCAGCACTCCAACAGGACTGTAGCGGATCAGTGCTTTTCCATGAACAGGATTTAATATTTTATCGGTTAAAAAACTTTCCGCATTTTTTGCATAATAGTCAAATATTTCAGCACTCAATTTTATTTCGCCTTCAGCATGGGATAAAAGTTTACCCATTTCTAATGTAATCATTTTGGCAAGATCTTTCTTTTTTGCACGCAGTAAACCTGATACAGTATAGAGGAGTTGTGACCTTGTTTGATAATCTGTTTTCTTCCATTCTGCAAATGCAGTTGCTGCGTTGGTTACAGCAGTTTTTAGTGTAGCATCAGTCATTTCATCAAATGATTTTACTACTTTATTATTTGCCGGATTGATTGTTTGAAATGCCATGATTTTTATTTTTGAGTTGTGATTTTTATTTTTAAAATGTCAAAGCCTTTTTCTTTTATTCTAAAGATGGTTTGTTGATAGATGGTTTCATTCATCTTTGGTGTTCTTGAAAGTATCCACAAATATTTTTTGTTGGGATGACCCACTGTAGCATAGCTGTAATCATCAGCCAAATCAATTATCCAGTATTTGCCTTTAAAGGGCCAAAAGAACTGCACATTTAATTTTGCGTTGCCGCTGTTTTCCACTATAAATGCTTTGCCTTTAATGTAAGATTGTTTTCCATTGATGCTATCCTTATTACACCTATTTTCAACTATTACATAGTCTTTATCATTTAATGTGTATTCGGCAGTAGTGCAGTTGCAACCTTTTTGAAATCGTTGCGGTAAACATGCAATCTCATAATACTTGCCTGCATATTTTTTAAATCAACATTAGGAATAGTTTGAAGTGTTTGTGCTATTGCAGTTGTTGTTTGCATGGAGTTGAGTATGGCTAATATGAAGTATAATTTTTTCATAAAAAAATAAAACCGGTGGAAGAAAATGATCTCCACCGGTTTAAAAATTGTTAGTTGACTAAAGCATAGTAATAATCAACAGCCAACTCATTTTTCACATGCCATATACCTGGAGTGTTCCATGCAATACGACCAGCCTCTTCTTTTTGATACCATGAGTTTACCATTCCTGATAAAGTAACTGTTGTTCCTGATACTGATACGCTGATATCACTATCATCGACCGACCAGCTTCTGCCAATTGCATCTTCCACATCTTTCTTTTCAATGGCATCGTGGGTTTCAGATTTAATTTTGATGTTGTTGGTTACACCTTTAACACCAGTAAGGTAATTTACTGCATTCTTTGCAGCTTCTTTTTGATAATTCCATGCCAATTCGCCTTCTAAACTAACCCAACCATCTTCTACTTTTACAGTCACTTTGTCTTTAGGCACAGACAGGTTTGATTTTAAAGCAACCAACACTTCACTTGCAATTTCTGCACTCGTCTTTGTCCATGAGTTTGGAATTTTTACTTCAATGTTTTCAACCAAAGCTTTTACGCCAATTACTTTTTTGGCAGCACTTTCGGCTTCCAATTTCTTGGCGTAGCTATCAACTACACCCGTAAGTGTAACCACACCATCTTTAACAATAACACCAATTTCTGCTGCGTTCAATAACGGCTCCCATTTAATGGCGTTTTGAACGTCTGTTTGTAATGCTGAATTATTTTTCATTTTCAAACGATTGTATGTTGTAACGTAATTGTTACAATTGCACAAAGGTGAAATCTAATACCAACTAAACCCTTGTACAATTAGTGAAAAGAGTTGTATGATTCACATATTATGACGTTGGGATTTTTTAAAGCAAATAATGCAGAGAGCCAGAAAGTAACAAATTTTATAAGCTTCTATTGGGTGTGGTTTTTTTCAAACATCGTCTCCATCAAAGGCCGTGTAAAGCCATGAGACCATGCGTATTACGAAGCCAAATAGTTTTAGCCAACACATCTTCCTTTGCCCAACACAGAAAGCCAAGTAAAGAGAAGATGCTGAAAAGTTCTTGGGTTGAGTGTTTTGTTGCCAAGACATTGCTTGGAATAGAAATTTAATCTGCAGTAGTAACCTATTACTTTTTTTGCCCAAAAATTTAGTAAAACTAATACCTTTGCAATCTAAAATTAGTATTTTAGTAAAAAATTTCGTTTTCCTATACTAAACAAGGAATGACTGGACAAAAAGTAATAGAATTAATTGGTTTTAGCAGAGCCCAATCCATAAATTCTAAGGACAAAAACCTTCTAGAAAGTGAGTCTATTCTTTTAAATCAACTTAAAGAACAAAACTTTGAAGTCGATTTTGTTTATTTTAATACAGATGAAAACAGAAACAGTTTCCCGGCAGTGTTTTTAAAAAGAGTAAAAAATTTTAATGTAGAAACACTTAAAGCAATAGCTGATACCCACAGAAAAATATGGAATTATAAAAAAGTATTATTCTTATATGTTTATTCGGATACTGAAATTCGTATTTACAATTGCTCTGAAAAACCACCCATTAAAACCAGGGAAAATTTTGATTATGAAAAAGAACTGAAAAACATTGAACTATATAATTATTCAGATAAAAAACAGCTGGAAGAACTCAACAAGTTGTTTTCAAGAATTGCGATTGATTCAGGTATTGTTTGGACGTTGGAAGAAGCTCAATTTATCAGAGATAAAATAAACCTACAACGTAGAGTTGATAAATATTTGGTAGAAAGTTTAGTAAACACTGCTGAACAACTAGCTGCACAAGGACTTGAAATTAACTTTATTCATAAAATTATACTTCGTTCATTATTTTTATTGTATCTCGAAGACAGAGGAGCTACCGACAAAAAACTATATTCTCTTTATAAAGAAGGTGCTAATACGTATTTTGACATATTAAATGATGTCAATGCTACCTACCAATTGTATGAACGATTGGAAGAAGATTTTAATGGAAATGTTTTTACTTTAGAAATAGGCGAAACAATTTCTGCCGACCAACTTCAACTCATAAAAAAATGTTTCATCAGTGGAAATGACAATACACCACAAGTGAAATTATTTGAAGATTGGAGATTATTTGATTTTAGTATTATACAAATTGAGTTACTGAGTGAAATTTATGAAAATTTCTTATTCAAAACTGACCCTGACTTAAAGAAAAAAACAGGAACATATTACACTCCTCCTGCATTAGTGGAGTTTATACTGAATGAGAAACTACCTATCAACAAATCAGAAAAAAATTACAATGTTAAAGTTTTAGACCCAAGTTGTGGTTCAGGTATTTTTTTAGTAGAAAGTTTTAAGCGATTGGTTAAACGCTACGAGAACCAACACAAAGAAAAACTAACAGATTTTGACAAGCTACAAAAGCTCTTAACCGATAACATTTTTGGAATTGAACTTTATCCGCAAGCCATAAAAGTAGCGGCATTTAGTTTGTATTTGGCATTGGTTGATAAATTAGACCCAAAAAACTTATGGCAAAAGAAAAAACATCGTTTGCCGAATCTCATCAATAATCCCAATGATGAATCATTAAAAGCACAAGGGAATAATCTGTTTTGTAGAGATACAATTCAAGTCAATAAAGAAATTGAAGATATTGAGTTCAATTTGGTGGTCGGGAATCCACCATTTGGAACAACTGATTTACTGGAATCTGTCCGTAGTTATTGCAACAAATATGGTTTTGCCAAAGAAATGGTTTTACCTTTTCTCCACATGGCAACAAAGTTTGCCCCTAATGGCGAAATAGCTTTGATATTTAACACCAAAGTTCTAACCAACACAGGTGGAACTTATCAGAATTTCAGAGATTGGCTATTTAATAGGTGTTATGTAGAAAAGGTCTTTAATTTTTCAATTCTTCGCAATGCAAAAAAGAATTTTGGCGGACAGTTGTTTGGTGATGCAACTGGTCCAATAAGTATTGTTTTTTATCAGAAAGAAAAACCAAATAAGCCATCTGATAAAATTGCATATTACGCTCCAAAAACATTTATCAAATCCAATGTAATTGATGGATTGAGTATTGACTTTACAGATTTAAAATATCTACCAAGAGAAGAATGTCAGAAACCTGACACCAAAATTTGGAAGATTGCAATGTGGGGCGGAATGAATGATTGGGAGTTGATAAAACGGTTGGACAATTCTAAACTTAATTCAATAAAAAAATTTGCTAAAAAAAATAACATAGAATCAGGAGTTGGCTTTCAACTCCTCACCCAAAAGAAAGACAAGCCCAAATTTAATGAAACATTAACTGAACTAAAATACTTGGATGCGGATGTCATAAAAAGATATTACACATCGGATAAGTTATTGAAGGATGTAAAAAGGTCTATCAAAACTCCCAAAGCAACCAAGTTCTATAAAGATTACTACAAAGTTGATGATATTAATGAATTAGAAAAACTAACAGCCTTTAGAAGATTAGGAGATATTGAAGCTTTCACTAATCCACATATAATAGTAAAAAAAGGTTTAGAGCAAAATAGTATTTGTGCCTCTTTTATTGAAAATCAGTGTTCATTTAGAGATGGGGTTTATGGTTTTTACACCAGCAAAGAAAATATTGAAGAGTTACATTTGCTATTAAGCTATTTTAATTCAAACCTCAGTACTTATTTTCTTTTTATGACCATTTCTTCTTACGGAATTGAAAGAGAGCAAATAATGAAGAATGAATACTTGTCAATCCCTATTAATTTGAATGATGGGCAAAGTTTAAAAATTAAAAAAGCTACAACGCAAATTTTATCAAAGCTAAAAGATAAAAACTTTTTTAGTAATTCTATAGAAAACAAAGAGCTTGAAATTTTTATATCAAAAAATATTGACAGCGTAATTTATGAGAGTTTAAATTTAGACATTAATGAAATTAATCTAATAAATGATAGTATAAATTACAATGTAGATTTATTTCACAAGCAAGAAAAATCAATTGCTCTATATCCTGTTTTACAAGAACAAACAACAGAATACGGAAAAATAATCAGTGCTGAACTCAATGAATTTCTTGATACTCAAGATTTGTTTGCAAATGCCACAATCTATAAAATCAGTAGGTTTACGCCTCTGATGATGATTAAACTTTCTTTTGCGAAGAAACAAAATGAAGTAGTTACATCAAAAGAGTTTGTTGATGATGAACTAAAAAAAATAGATACTTTTTTATGGGAGGATAAAACTAAGAACAATCATTTCAATATCTATTTTAGAAAAAAACTGAACTACAAAACGGGAGACGATATTTATATTATCCGTCCTAACCAACGCAGATTTTGGTCACAGTCAATGGCATTAGAAGATGCTTCAGAGTTAGTTCTTGAAATCTTAAACGGGAATTAATGATGGCATTGAATACGATTGTTTACGAAAAATTTAGAAGTGCTTTTGAGCAAAAATGCTATCAATTAATCATAGAGGCATATCAAACCTCATTGACAGAACAAGTGATACAATTAGATTGGGAGGAGAATGATATTTCCCAAGAGTTGTATGAGAAAATTGATGCAAATCCAAAAAAATTAAGGTGGAATATTACACCATTTAGAGAATTTTATTTAACTCAAAATATTAAGAAGGAAAAGGGATTCGCAAATAAACTCCCAAGGATTGATTTAAGAATGTCTAATATTTCTGGAAAGTTAGAATACAAATATTTTTGCGAAGCTAAACGACTTAAAGAAACAGATTCAAAGTTAAAAAGAGCATATATAGATGAGGGAATGGACAGATTTATTTCTGAGAAATATCCAATGGGATGTATGTTAGGTTATCTTCTTGAAGGTAAAACAAACGAAACAATAAAAGGAATTAATGCCTTATTAGAAAAAGACAAAAGAAATACGGAAACTTTAGTTGTCAAACCACACAAACTAATAAATACCTATTACGAATCTAACCATTCAGACATAGGAACATTAAAGCATTTAATATTTGACTTTGCAAATGCTCCTACTATTCATAGTTAATAATAGGATGCTCTTTCTCAAGCATCGTCTCCTTCAAAGCTTGTTTAAAGCCAAGGGTCAATACATATTACGAAGCTAAATAGTTTCAGCCAACGCATCTTCCTTTGCCCAACACATTAAGCCAAACAAAAAGAAGGTGCTGCAAATTTCAACTGACAAAATAATCTTTGCAATATTTGTCCAATTTTGAAAAAGCCAGTCGTCATTAAGTTGTAACAAATATTTTAAACAACTTAAAAAAGTAAAACAATGATTAAAGAAGCATTACTCAGTGAATTTCAGCACGAAGCCGAAAACACAAGAAAACTTTTATCTATTATTCCAGACAGTGTTTTGGAATATCGTCCTCAACCACATCTTTGGTCAATTGGACAATTGGCATCTCACATTGCAGAGCTTTACAACTGGTATGATGTTACATTCAACCAAGATATCTTTGAATTGAGTAACTATAAGTATGATAAAGGCGACATAACAAAGGTTGCTAATATTGTAGAAAAATTTGAAGCCAATGTAAAAACTGCACAAGAAGCGATTGAGCAATCGGATGAATCTCAATATATGAATGTGTGGTCTATGACAATGAATAACGAAAAAACTGCTTTTCCAGCAATGCCAAAAATTCAAGTTATCAGAAGCATTTTATACAATCATTTGTATCATCATAGGGGCGAACTTATCTCACATTTAAGAGCCACGGGAAATAAAGTACCTTCTTTATACGGGCCAAATTTTGAAGAGTCGCAACAAATACAAGGATAAAAAATAATTACAGTAACAATTAATTTTAACAACTAAAAAGTAAAATAATGAAAGAATTTATGATGATTTTCAGTAGTGAAATCAACGAATCGTTTGGACCTTCACCAGAACAAATGCAATCAAATATTCAACAATGGATGGATTGGTTTGGTGGTATTGCTGCACAAGGAAAAATTGTAAACGCAAATCGTTTAAGCTTTGAAGGAAAAACCTTGAAGCCTAACAATGTAATTGCAGATGGCCCTTATGCAGAAGTAAAAGAAATGATTGGTGGTTATGTAATTGTAAAAGCTGCTAATATTGACGAAGCTATGAAATTGGCAGAAGGTTGTCCTATTCTTAGCCACGGAGGACACGTTGAAGTAAGAAGTATAATACCAATGAGGGGTTAACTTGAACGAGGCTGCATTAATACCACAACTTTTTAAAACAGAGTACAGAAAAATAATTTCCGTACTCTGTAAGTTGTTTGGTATTGTGCATATTGAAATTGCAGAGGATATTACAAACGATACTTTTTTGTTGGCTGCTGAAACTTGGGGATTAAAAGGTATTCCTGAAAATCCAACTGCATGGCTTTATACGGTTGCTAAAAACAAAACCAAAGATTACCTTAAACGACATAGAACCTTTTCTGAAAAAATAGTTCCCGATTTTAAACTGCATCAAAACCAAAGTGAAGAATTTGAAGTTGATTTGTCTCATAAAAATATTACTGACAGCCAATTGCAAATGATTTTTGCCATTTGCAATCCAATAATTCCAGCAGAAGCACAAATTGGTTTAGCATTAAGAATCCTTTGTGGTTTTGGCATTGAAGAAATTGCAGAGGCATTTTTAACCAATAAAGAAACCATCAACAAACGATTATTTAGAGCCAAAGAAAAACTACGAACAGAAAATATTAACATTGAATTACCCAGTGAAAGCGATGTTACTACAAGATTAGAAACTGTACTAACAACATTGTACTTGCTTTTTAATGAAGGTTATCATTCAACTACCCAGAAAACCCATTTGCGAAAAGAATTGTGTTTGGAAGCAATGCGTTTAAATTATTTTTTGATAGAAAATGAAACTACCAACAAACCCATTGTAAACGCTTTAATGGCTTTAATGTGCTTTCATGCTTCACGTTTTGAAGCTAGAACCAATCAAATAGGTGAACCAATTTTGTATGAAGAACAAGACAAGAATTTATGGAATGAAGAACTTATTGCAAAAGGAAATTTTTATTTAATACAAAGTGCTAAAGGCAATGAGTTAAGCAAATATCATTTAGAGGCTAACATTGCCTATTGGCATAGTAGCAAAATTGAAAACCCCAAAAAGTGGCACAATATTTTACAAGCCTATAATCAACTTTTGCTAATTGAGTATTCACCAATGACAGCACTAAACAGAACTTATGCCTTGGCACAGGTAAAAGGCAAGCAAACTGCAATTGTAGAGGCGGAAAAACTACATCTAACAGACAATCAATTTTACTTTGCCTTGCTGGGTTATTTGCATACAGACCTTGACAATGCAAAAGCTATTTCGTATTTTGAAATGGCACAACAAAAAGCAAAAACTGACATTGATAAAGCATTATTAAATAAAAAATTAAATGACCTTAGCAAGAAAAACAACAGCTAACCAGCGGTTTTGTGCATGCGTTGCTTGAAGGAATGCTATTGAACAACAATAGTTCCAGCTTGACGGAATACAAATTATTCTTAGTATCGTCTCCTTTTATAGCCCGTGTAAAGCCAAGGGGGGTGCTTTTATTGATAATTCCCTTAGAGATTTTGTAACACAATATATTTCCAAAATTATTCAGGCTAAAGAAGCCTACGCCTCGGTTTGTATTTAAGTAATTGATGTTAAAACAAAAGTGGTTTGTAAGGCTTTGAACAAGAAATAAGTAACACTGCTGTGTTCCTCAATAAATAGAACTTAATGAGAATGGGGTAGTAGAAAAATAAAAAAGCAATCTTTTAGAGATTGCTTTTTTAGTTGGTAGCCCTATCAGGAATAAGTTCGAACAAAATTATCGAAGATTTAATGTTGCTTTGCGATCTAATAATTTAGTAAAAAACGAATTTCAGAATTTGGAGCTGCTGTACCCTTTAATAACAGGATTTTGAACTTTTTGATAGAGGAGTTAATAAAAGTTATAGAATATTAGTGGAAGTAAAGTTAATACAAGTCTAATTTTATCAAATTAAAAATAGTGTAAGATTCCCTTATTGTTTTATTTGATATTAATTATCTTTTTCTTTCATTTTTTTTCACAAAAAATCAAATCGAAAAATTTTCCAGAATTCTTATACTTGCAGACTTTGTTTGTATATTATTTGAGTTTTCATTTTTTTTTTATTAAAAATACCAATCGGTATAAAAAAACCTATATTTTTGTCTTCTATGGTAATTGAAACCTCCAAAGCAGAAAGAACAAAACAGCTCATTATTGAGAAAACAGCACCTATTTTCAATGCAAAAGGCTATGCAGGTACTTCTCTTACTGACCTGACAGACGCTACTGGTCTAACAAAAGGCAGCATTTATGGAAATTTTGAAAATAAAGATGAAGTTGCTTTAGCAGCATTCGATTACAATTTTGCTAGAATTACTAAGTACGTAAAAGATAGAATTCTGGCAACTGATAATTCCATTGAAAGGCTATTGGTTTATCCAAAAGTTTACCGTAATTTTTTGAAAATCCCTTTTCTGCAATCAGGTTGCCCTATTTTAAATACTTCAACAGAAGCGGATGATACGCATCCTTTACTGAAAGAGAAAGCTGCTAATGCATTGGCTTTTTGGAAAAAAGGAATAATAAACCAAGTAAAACGTGGTATTGAAAGAAAAGAAATCAAATCGGATACCAACCCTGATGAAGTTGCAGTTATTATGATGTCGATTATAGAAGGAGCAATTATGCAAGCAAAAGTGATTGGTCGATCAACTGAACTTAAAATTGCAATGGATTTTTTAGAAAGATTCATTAAGGATATAAAAGGATAATTCTTTTTTTGGAAATTAAATATACCGATTGGTATATTTGTATTGTTATAAAATATTTACTAAAATGAGTTATGTTTTAATTATACATGAAGTCGCCGACTTTAAAATATGGAAAAGGATATTTGATGAGGCTACTGACATTAGAAAAGCAGCAGGTGAAATCAGGTACCAAATTCTTAAAGATAGCCATGAAAGTAATAAAATTGTTCATTTTTCGGCTTGGACATCTTTAGAAAAAGCTAAAGAATTTTTTGAATCAAATGAGTTGGTTGAAATACGTATCAAAGCAGGGGTGATATCTCCGGAGTTTATGTATTTAAGTTTATTGGAGCGTAATACATTATAGCATATGAAATAAAAAAGTTGTTTTTTTTCTTTTAAAACATACCGAACGGTATATTTTAAAAGAATTATAGAATCCTAAATCAGTTTATAATCAAAAACTAAATATTATGTTTTATTTTAAAAAAATGATACTGCAAACCCTCCTTTTAACGGGTATTGTTTTTTCAACAAAATTAGCTGCACAGTCATTAGCTATTAATAATGATGGTACAACGGCAGATGTAAGTGCCATACTTGATATTAAGAGTAGTTCAAAAGGGTTGCTTGTGCCAAGGGTTAGCTCTACAGCTTCCATTACTTCTCCTGCAACAGGTTTATTGGTGTATGTTACTACTGGCACAACAGGATTTTATTACAATACTGGTACTTCAGCAGCCCCTGCATGGAAAATATTATTACCTGCTGATGGTAACGCCACTTCATTAACCAACATCCCCGCAGCAAATATTACTGGTACTTTACCCTCAATCAGTGGTATCAATCTCACAAATTTGAATGCGTCAAATGTAGCAAGTGGTACATTAGCAGCAGGAAGAATGCCTGCTTTATCTGGTGATATCACAACCACTGTTGGTTCAGTGGCTACCACAATTGCAAACAATGCTGTAACCACCAATAAAATTGCAGATGCCAATGTAACCGTTGCCAAAATAAGTGCAACGGGTACAGCTTCTGCTTCAACTTTTCTCAGGGGTGATGGCTCTTGGTCTGCTGCAAGTGGAGGTGGTAGCAGTATTTCGAATTTCGTTGTCACTAGTGCATCTACCTATACTCTTACTTCATCTAATCAAGTTATAGTTACCAATAATACAAATTTAACCATGTTTACCCTGCCTACTGCTGCCGCAGCTGGCGTAGGTAAAATATTTTACATAGTTGGTTCTAATAATACGTCATATGGCTCTGCAAAAGTTCAGATAGCTTCCGGTAGTGGAGATTTGATATATCAGGGATACCAACCACCTTCTACAACTGCACCAGTTGGTTTTCAAGCTGGTGGTCTTATTATAATTAGTGATGGCGTTAGTAAATGGTATTTAGTTAGTGCAACTTAATAGGTATTTAGTCTAAATAAATAACTAAAAATATTTAAAAATATGAAAAAGCAATTGGCTTATGTACTTACATACCTCATATGTTTAGTTGCAGTTGCACAAAATACATATACTCTAAGTTCAGGCACTAACTTAGTTACATCTGGTGGAATCAATTTGGTTTTTGGTGATGGAGCATTTTCAAATCAGGGTACTTTAATTGACAATAGTGGTACTGTTGTATTTACAGGTGCAGTTAATTTTTCGGGTACGGGTTCAACATCTTTAAATAATCTGGTTATCAATCACAATGCTGCTACTACTATATTAAATGGTTCTGTAGCAGTAACAGGTTTATTGTCTCCAATAGCTGGCACTTTAAATGCCAATGGATACCTTACTCTAAAAAGCACTTCCATTACAAAAACTGCTTTAGTTGATGTTGTAACAGGAACTGTTACCGGAAATTTACTTGTTGAACGTTTCATTCCAGCAGGAGGTAAAAGAGCATTTAGATTTTTATCTCCATCTGTTAGTACAACCAGCTCAATAAGAGATAATTGGCAGGAAGGTATAAATAATACATCTGCCTTGTATACACAAAACCAAGATCCTTTATCAGGTTATGGCACACATATTACAGGCAGCACAACAGGTTTAAATGGTTTTGATGCAACCTTAACTGGTAACCCCTCTTTATATTTATATAATGTTGGCTCATGGTCATCCATTTCAAATACAAATGCCACCAATCTATTAGCAGGTGTGGGTTATAGATTATTGGTAAGAGGTAATCGAGCATACGATATGACTCAAGTCGTTCCACTTGCTTCAAATACAGCAACAACATTAAGAGCACAAGGCAGTTTACTTACAGGTTCAATTACCATGTCATCATTAAGTGGCAGTACGCCCGTACAATTGGCACAAGCCAGCGGAGCTTTTAGCTTTATAGGTAATCCTTATGCAGCACCCTTAGATTGGCATGATGTTCGGTCAAATGGAGGAACTTTAAATATTGGTGCAACCTATTATGGGTGGGATCCAACAATTGCAGGCACGAATCAACGAGGTAAATATGTAGCTTATAATCAAATTTCAGGAATGAATGATGATGGCAGTTCTGCCATTGGCAGATATATACAACCAGGTCAGGCTTTTTTTGTACAAAATACTGCTGCTAATCCTACACTACAAATAGTAGAAACCAATAAAGATGTAACACAGCCACTTACAACAGTTTTTAGAACTACACAAAATATAGAAGGAAGACTTTGGGTAAGGTTGTATTTGAAAAATGAATTTGAAAACAATGGAACACATGCTGATGGAGTTGGTATTGCATTCAGCAACAGTTTCTCCCAAAAATTAGGTGATGATGACGCTGAAAAATTACTAAATCCTGATGAATCTATTGGCATCATTTATAATAACAAAAACCTAGCAATAACTGGCTTGCCTATTCCTGTTAAAGGTGATACTATTCAGCTTAATGTAACTAATATGTTGAGTAAAAATTATGTACTACAAGTTGAAACGAAAGATTTTAATTTTAATACAGATGCATATTTAGAAGATACTTATACAGGTATTAAAGCAAAAATCAAAATACCAGGAAGTATAGCTATGCCTTATATAACTTCGTTTGATTCTGCTAGTTTTTATGCTAAAAGATTCAGGCTCATATTTAGTAATCAGGTATCAAACGTTCCTACTAACCCTTTGGAAGCTCAAGTGTTACCTAATCCTGCAACAGACTTTGTACTTGTACAATGGTTTCCAATTACTGGAAATTCAGTAACTGTAAAAATATATAGCAATAGTGGTCAAACACTTTATGCTAAACAAATAGAAAACATTACACAGTCAAGTTTAAAAGTTGACATCTCAAAGTGGGCTTCGGGCTTATACTATGTTAGCTACGAAAGCAATGATGTAATTAAAACTATAAAGTTTATTAAAGAATAATTTTTGTTTAAGTTCAAATTAAAATAATATGAACCCCCAAAATAAATATGCACTTACAATAGGACTTCTAATATGCATTTTAATACCGTCATTATTAAATGTCCAACCTAGCTTCGATGATAGCGTTTCAGATGTACCAATTGATGGGGGACTATCATTGTTAATAGCTGGGGGTATTGGATATGGGTTGAAGAAACTTAAAAAAAACGATGTTAAAAAGCAATAACTTTTTTTATATCAAAATATACCGAATGGTATATATTAAAAATGGAAGTAACAGATATCAAAAATTTTACAGAATACTATTCTAAAACAAGAGTTATTACGAATAAAGTATTGGCAGCTATTCCAACAAATAGATTGGACTGGGCTTATAGCACTGGGAAGTTCACCATTGGTGATATTATTAGGCATATTGCTGCCATAGAAAGGTATGTTTTTGCCGAGATAGCAATTGGCAATAAACCCTGTTATAGAGGCTGTGGTGAAGAAATTTCAAAGAACTATAATAATGTGTTCGATTTTTTTAATGAAATGCATGCTCAATCGATTCAACTATTTGAGTCGTTGGATAATGAATCACTTTCCAAAAAAGTATCTTCTGTAGATGGAAATCAGATAAAGCTGAGTAGTTTTTTAAGAGCCTTGATTGTACATGAAATTCATCATAGGGCAGTATTGTGTATTTATCTCAATTTACTTGGCATACAAACGCCTCCTGTAATTGGGCTAACAGAAACTCAGGTAATAGAATTAAGTAAATAAAATGAAAGCAACTTATATCATATCAGCTAAAAGAACAGCAATTGGTGGTTTTCAAGGCTCACTGCAAAGCCTTACTGCTCCTCAGCTTGGGGCATTTGCAATTAAAGCTGCCTACGATTCGGTAAACTTAAATCCGCACATTATAGAAGAAGTTTATTTTGGAAATGTACTATCAGCCAATTTAGGTCAGTTGCCAGCAAGACAAGTAGCTATATTAGCCGGATTACATGTTAAAGCAGATTGTACAACTATTAATAAAGTTTGCTCTTCTGGGTTAAAGTCAGTATCCCTTGGTGCTCAACAAATTCAATTAGGTTTATCCAATATTGTTATGGCAGGTGGAACAGAAAGTATGAGTAATACACCTTATTATTTACCACTTAGAAAGCATAATAAATTAGGAGATGAAAAAGTAATTGACGGAATATTACGAGATGGCTTGGTTGATGCATATAACAAACAACATATGGGTATCGCAGCAGAGTTATGTGCTAAAGAATTCAAGATTTCTAGAACCAAACAAGATGAGTATGCATTACAATCTTATGAAAAAGCTAGCCAGGCTACCGCACAAGGAAAATTTAAGGAAGAGATAACTCCTATTAGAACTGAAGAAAAAAATGGAGAATTTGTATTTGATAAAGATGAAGATATAGGCAAAATAATTCCTGAAAAAGTTCCTTATTTAAAATCAGTATTTCAAGAAGACGGAACAGTTACTGCAGCCAATGCAAGCAATCTTAACGATGGTGCAGCGGCAGTTCTCTTGGCATCTGAAGAGGCATTAAACAAATACTCAATAAAGCCATTAGCAAAGATTATTGCATTTGCAGATGCGGCACAAGCACCTGAGCGATTTACGACCTCTCCTGCTGTAGCTATTAATAGGGTACTTGTTATAGCAGGGCTGCAAATTAAAGACATTGATTTTTTTGAAATAAACGAAGCCTACGCTGTAGTTGCATTAGCCAATCAAAAGTTATTAAATCTTCCCAGCAATAAATTAAATGTTTATGGGGGAGCTGTAGCAATGGGGCATCCTTTAGGTGCCTCTGGTGCAAGAATAATATGTACACTTTTAAGCGTACTAAGACAAGAGAAAGGCAAATATGGAATAGCTGCTATTTGCAATGGTGGGGGCGGGGCTTCTGCTATGCTAATTGAAAATCTTCAATTATAATTTTTATGGAACTACAAAAAAAATTAGCCTCTAAAGTTAAAATACGTTTCAATGATTGTGATCCATTCAATCATCTGAACAATTCAAAGTACATAGACTATATAGTAACCGTAAGAAGCGATCAGCTAATTGAATATTATGGCTTAGATACTTTTCAGTTAGCCTTAGAGGAAGCTGTTGGCTGGGTATCTGCACAAACAAATATTTCATACCTAATTCCTGCTTTTCCAAATGAAGAAGTACTTGTTGAAACAAGGCTTATGGGCTTTACAGGGAAAAGTTTACATGTAGAAGGAATAATGTGGAACAGTAATCAAACAATTGTAAAAGCTGTTATGTGGGTTAAACTAGTACACTTCAATCTAATAACACAAAAAAGCCATCAACATTCCAAAGAGTTAATTAATCTTTTTGAGAAAATCGTTCATCCACTTTCCGAAGAATTCACTTTTGAAGAAAGAGTAATAAACTTAAAAAGTAAAATATGAAAAGAACAATTTTAATTGCAACACTATTCGTTGCTACTTTAACAAAGGCACAAACATTTACATTAAAATCAAAAGACCTTGGTGGTCAGGCTACAGAAAAGCAAGTATTAAATGGGTTTGGTTGTACTGGTAAAAATATTTCACCCCAATTATTTTGGGAAAATGCACCCGAAAATACTAAAAGTTTTGCGGTTACTATTCATGATGAGGACGCCCCAACTGGTAGTGGTTGGTGGCATTGGTTAATTTTTGATATCTATAAAGATGTCACAGAACTAAAACAAGGAGCTGGTAAAATAACAAATGAAATTGCTCCTAAAAACACCATTCAAAGTAAAACGGATTTTGGCACACCGGGTTATGGCGGTCCATGCCCTCCAGTTGGCAGCAGCCCTCATAAATACATTGTTACCGTATATGCTTTAAAGATTGAAAAACTTGGCTTGGATTCTTCAGCCAATCCTGCATTGGTTGGATTTATGTTAGAACAAAATGCTATTCAAAAAGCTTCACTCATATTCTATTATACACACACTGATTTAAATGAAAATTTTATTCAAAATACGCCAAACAAATTTGAGCAATGAAAGCAAAAATGATCACTTTGATTTCCTTTCTTTTTTCAGTAGGGTTTATAGGGTAGCAAACTGATACTGTAATCCCCAAAACATTGATATTGGCACACACTTATGAAATTTTTTCGCAGATTTTAAATGAAAAGCGAATAGTGAATATTTATTTACTAGATGAATATACCAAACATTGGACAAAGGGTATAAAGACTATATAGGTTCATTTATTGAGTTTTTAGGAATATTAAAATAATGAACCCTTACCAACAGTTAAACTCATAAAATATGAAAAAAACTAAAATAATTATTGCAGGAATTGGTGGAGTTGGAGGCTACTTTGGTGGGCTACTAGCAAAATATTATAATGGAGATGAGGGCATAGAAATTGTTTTTTTTGCAAGAGGTGAACACTTGCGTGAAATAAAAAAAAATGGTCTTAAAGTCATAAAGGCAGATGATATTTTTATAGCTATACCTGCTTTAGCAACAGACAATCCAACTGAAATTGGAATAGCCGACATAATTTTAGTTTGTACTAAAAGTTATGACCTGATAAGCATTGTTCAGCAATTACAGCCCTGCATAGATGAATCCACTATCATTTTGCCTTTACTTAATGGTGTAAATAATAATGATAAGATTCAGGCGTCTTTACCAAATAATATTGTTTTAGAAGGATGTGTTTATATCGTTTCGCAAATAAAGCAAATTGGCGTAGTTGAAAATATTGGAAACATTCAAAAAATTTATTTTGGACATGCCTCTTATAAAAGTGAAAAATTAGAATGGCTTGAGCGTATATTTAACCAAGCCAGTATTGAAGCAAGTTATTCAAAGTCAATTTCTACAACACTTTGGGAAAAATTCATTTTTCTTTCTCCTATGGCTATCACTACATCTTATTTTAATAAATCAATAGGTGAAGTACTTGATTCTCCTGATGGGTTGGCAACTATAAAAAATTTAATTGAAGAAGTAGTTTTAATTGCAAAAGCAGAAAATATTTCCATAGCTAATGATGTCAAAGAATTAACGTTAAGTAAACTTCAATCTTTTCCCCACCATGTAACCTCATCAATGCACATTGATTTTAAATATAAAAAAAATAATACGGAATTAGAAACATTAGTAGGATACGTTTTACTACTTAGCCAGAAACATAAGTTGAAAATACCCACATATTTAAGATTATACAATCATCTTAAATATGAAGCCCCCCAATTTTATTACAATAAGCCAAACTCATAAAACCATGCCACAATTATGCATCAGACGATGCTGAATGACTTAAAAAAATATATAAGCTGAATAATAGTATAAACTTTTAAATATTAAATTTTATGAACTATTTGGAGAGTGTAATTAAGCAGTTTGAGTATTATAAAATGTTGGGCGAAAAAACTTTTATACAAATAAGTGACGATAAATTCTTTTGGCAATACAATGATGATAGCAACAGTATTGCCACAATTGTAAAACATGTATGTGGTAATATGCTTAGCAGATGGACAGATTTTTTAAAGAGTGATGGAGAAAAGGATTGGCGTAATCGTGATGCTGAATTTGAAAATGATTTAAACAGCAAAGAAGAAATGCTAGAAAAATGGAATCAGGGTTGGGAAGTTTTTTTAGAAACTTTAAAATCTTTAAAAGAAGAAGACTTAGATACAATAATTTTTATACGCAATCAGGGGCATACTGTAATGGAGGCAATTAATCGTCAGCTAGCACATTATCCTTATCACATTGGTCAAATAGTTTTCATCGGAAAAATGTGTTCTGCAAAATGGTCTTCATTATCTATTCCAAAAGGAAATTCTAAACAGTTTAATAGCGTCAAGTTTTCACAACCAAAACACAAAGCACATTTTACCGACGAATTTTTAAGCCAATCAAAAAAATAAGTATGAATTTTAAAAAGTATTTACGTAAGAAACCAATTAGTGCATATGCCAGTGATATTAAAAATAGTGAATTAACAAGAACATTAGGTAAATGGGAACTTACTGCAATTGGTATTGGTGCTGTTATTGGTGGAGGAATATTTGTTCTAACGGGAGTTGCTGCAAATTTATATGCTGGGCCTGCATTAGCCATTTCATTTATTTTAGCCGGCATAGGTTGCCTCTTTGCAGCATTATGTTATGCCGAATTTGCGAGTATTTTACCAGTTTCTGGTTCTGCATATGCATATTCATATGGTACAATTGGTGAATTTTTTGCCTGGTTTATAGGCTGGAATTTGATACTAGAATATATGATGGGAGCAACTACTGTTGCAGTTAGTTGGTCTAAGTATTTTGTAAAGCTATTGCATCTTATAGGCATCAATAAAGTTCCATTATGGCTTTTAAACGATCCATTTACAGCCAAAGAAGAAGCTATAAAATTGGGGGTTGCAGTTCCGTCATTTTCTATCAATTTACCTGCAGGTTTAATTGTATGGCTTGTAACATATATTCTTTATAAAGGCATTAAAGAGTCGGCTAAAACAAATAATATCATTGTATTGATTAAAGTTACAGCTGTAATATTTGTTATTGTATGTGGTGCATTTTATATTAACCCTACTAATTGGCATCCGTTTATACCACCAGCAATAACGGATAATGAAGGCAATCATCACTTTGGAATATCGGGTGTTGTAACAGCAGCTGGTATTCTCTTTTTTGCATTTATTGGTTTTGATGCTGTTTCTACCCAATCGCAAGAAGCAGTTAATCCAACCAAACATATACCATTTGCCATAATAGCTTCATTAGTCATTTGTACTTTACTATACATTCTTGTTTCCTTGGTATTAACAGGTATGGTTAAATATGATGCCATTGATATAGGGGCTCCTGTGGCTTCTGCCTTTGGTAAAGTGGGTCTTAATTGGGCTTCCTTTATAATTACGATAGCAGCTGTAGTTGGGCTAATCTCAGTAATGTTGGTAATGCTACTTTCCCAAACACGAATTTTTTTAAATATGGCTAAAGATGGTTTATTACCAGAGAGAACTTTTGCAGCTATTCATCCAATTTATAAAACTCCTTGGAAAAGTACAATATTAGTTGGTGCTATTGCATCATTAATCGCAGCAATTACACCAATCGAAAAAGCCACAAAAATGACAAGTATCGGAACCTTGTTCGCCTTTGCAATGATTTGTGCTGCAGTACTTGTACTACGAAAAAGAGAGCCAGATATTAACAGACCTTATAAAGTAAAATACCTTTCAATTGTTGCACCACTTGGTATAATATTTAATCTTTTCTTGATGATTAGTTTAGATAAAGCAACTTGGATACGTTTTGTTGTTTGGAGTGTTTTAGGCATTGCTTTATATTTTATGTACAGTGCAAAGCATAGTAATTTAAACAAAAATGATGATAAATAAATTTTAAATCATTTTATATGAATCATGCCATTGTTAACGCAACAGTTGATGATTTGGAAATCATCTATCAGCTTTTTGAAGAAGCTATTCAGTTTCAGCAAAAGAATAAGTATATCGGTTGGTTAAGCTATGATAAAGAATATATCCAAAAAGATGTAGAAGAAAATTTACTATTTAAATTAGTTAATGAAGAAAGTATTGTATGTATTTTCAGTATCTGTTATTCGGATAAACTTATTTGGAGAGGAAAAGAAAAAGGTGATGCAATCTACTTACACCGAATTGTGCTCAATAGAACATTTCAAGGAGAAAAGGGTTTTCAAAAAATTCTTAATTGGACATTAGGATATGCAAAAGAAAGGCTATTAAAATATATACGCATGGATACATGGGCAGAAAATGAAAAGCTCATTTCCTACTATAAAACATACGGCTTCAGGTTTATTGAAAATTATACCACAGCTAATACGGAAGCACTACCAATTCAACATCGAAATCTCAAAGTGGCATTGTTAGAGTTAGATATTTCACAGGTTACTGATAGTGATTTTAATTATACGAAGATGCTATAATGAAATCTGAAATAGCAATACTTACATAGCTGCTTACAAGAATAACGAGCATAATGTTGAATTAATAAAATCAAAGAAAATGAGAAGAGTAGTAATTACAGGACTAGGAGCATTAACACCTATTGGCAACAATACCAGTCAATTTTGGAATTCTTTGATAAATGGTGTTAGTGGAGCAGCGCCAATAACAAAGTTTGATACCTCAAAATTCAAGACCAAATTCGCTTGCGAACTTAAAAATTTTGATCCGTTGAATTTTATTGAAAAGTCTGAAGCAAGAAAATATGATTTGTTTACGCAGTACGCACTTATTGCCGTTGAAGAAGCCGTGTTGAATGCAAAAATTGAATTTGAGCAACTCAATAGAAATCGTATTGGCGTAATTTGGGGTTCAGGTAATGGAGGTATTAATACATTTCAGCAACAGGTTACAGAGTTTGCATTAGGTAATGGCACACCAAGGTTTAGTCCTTTCTTCATTCCCAAAATTATAGTTGATATAGCATCTGGAGTCATCTCCATTAAATATGGCTTGAGAGGTGTCAACTTTACGACGGTTTCAGCTTGTGCTACATCGAATACAGCAATCATTGATGCTTTCAACTACATACGCTGGAATAAAGCAGATATGATTATTACAGGTGGTTCGGAAGCTCCAATAAATGAAAGTTCAGTTGGTGGCTTTAATGCTTCGAAAGCATTATCAACTCACAATGAAAATCCACAAGTTGCTTCTCGTCCATTTGATATAGCCCGTGATGGTTTCGTAATGGGAGAAGGTGCAGGGGCAATTATTTTAGAAGAACTGGAATATGCAAAAGCAAGAGGTGCAAACATCATTGCAGAAATAGTGGGTGGAGGTATGGCAGCCGACGCATATCATCTTACAGGAACGCATCCTGAGGGAGAAGGGGCATATTTAGGTATGCTTGCAGCACTTGAAGATGCTAATTTGAAACCGTCAGATATTGATTATTTGAATGCTCATGCTACTTCTACACCACCTGGTGACATTAGCGAACTGAAAGCAGCACAAAGAGTTTTTGGAAATAATTCTAACCTTAACATTAGTGCAACAAAGTCAATGACTGGGCATCTTTTAGGTGCTGCTGGTGCAGTAGAAGCAATAGCTTCTATTAAAGCAGTGCAGGAAAATATTATTCCACCAACCATCAATTCTATCAATTTAGAACCAAATTTCAAAGACATTTTTAATTTTACACTTAATACTGCCCAATATAGGGTAGTAAATTTTGCCATGAATAATACATTTGGTTTTGGAGGACATATAGCAACTACAATTTTCAAGAAATATGAACCATAACCATTCAAATGATATCCAAATATTAGCGAGAACTGTATATTAATAATTCAATTTCCAGGTTTAGGGTTTTAATATTTAAGAAGCAAATTTCATTTTTTTAAAAGTAGTAATCAATAGCTAAATATTTAAATATAAAGTTTTAATTTTATTGTATAATATTAAAAATTGTTTAAGCCCTTATACCTATTTCTGGACTACAGAAAAACCAAATTGAAAAACAAAAGTTGAAACTCGGCTTCTGTTTCTCCCCATTTTGGTAAACCACAATTAAGCGACTTTTTTTGTAATCTGAAGTTTTTTTAATAGCCAAATATTTACTCTTTCACCTTAATAAACTTAATTCTTGGTTTGTCATTTAGTTTAAAAAAATATGTCCCTGTAGGAATGTTTGATAAGTTTAGGCTCTCAATATAATGACCTCTTGTAAATGTTTTGTTGCTGAAAAAAGTTTTAACCACTCTGCCCTGTATGTCGTACATGACAAGTGTATATTTTCCCTCACCAGTAAGTAGCAAGTCGGCAATGGCGGCGGATGATGCTGGATTAGGATAAATATTTAAAATATCTTTTGTACTTGGCGGTAATACCTTTAATTGCAATTCTTTAGTAACGGTTAAAAAATCATGTGTAGCTGATATATTAACTATTACGTTACCTATAAAATTGTTACCTGTCTTTATGTACACAAAACTGTCAAGTATGGAAAATTGGAATTTGCTAATCGGAACAGAAACATTATTTATAGTTACAGTGATATCCTTTTTTAAATTGTCGGGGTCAGTTACAAATAATGATAATGGCAATTTCAAAGTGTCGTTCATCATAATTACAACAAAAGGTATTTCTGTAATAATTGGTGGTTGTTTTTTCATTACAACTATTGCTTCTCTTGTAGAAATACCATTTTGAAAATTTATATAGTTGTATGTTAACTTTTGAAAAGCAGAATCATAATCTGCAACATTTGAGGTAAAAGGAATTTTCGTGAATTTGCTGTCGTCTAAAATCTTCATTAAATAAGCATTTTGTTTTGAGAAATTTAATACTTGGTCGAGGACTGCTACAAGTTTGATATTTGACAAAATTGCTGGAATTGTATTAGAAAAGGCAATAGTTCTGCTTAGAGGTTGTAGTCTTGTTTCTAAATAGGTTTTTTCATATTGTTTAATTACAATTCTGCTTTTAGCTAATGAATCCATTAAGGTTACTTTTTCCCAATGTTGAACTTTACCGTTTTCTATGAAGTCAATAATAATGCTATCGGTACTTGAATAGAATTCAGGTTTTATAGGAGTCATTTTAAGGTTAATTGATGTATTGGCAACAATAATAAAAGTGGTGTCCAAATAGCCAAGTTTATAGAAAGTTATTTTACTTTCAATAGGAAGTAGTTTAAAGCTCTCACTTTGTTGATTCATTAGTTTTATAAAACTGTTATTTACATACATCAATGCTTGCGATGCACTAGCATCAGCATTAATAGTTACATTGTAAGACGTTGTTAAATTTGGGTTATAATAAAAAATTTTTGAAATCAAAACAGTGTCTATTCCATAGTAAAAGATACCGATATTATTTTCACCGGTGTCGGTGATTGGAATATTTATTATTGAATCTAAAAAAGAGTGATTTAAGCTTAAGGGTACATAGTCAATTTGTTCTTCACTATTAGTTATTTTATAAACACTATATGTACTGTAATTATTGCCATTAATCTTGATAGAAACAGAGGGAGTCGTAAAAAATATTGAATTATTTAGTGCATAAAAAGATGGATTTGTAACTTTATTATTTGAATTACTTTTAATCATCGGAAACTTAAAATCTAGATTCGCTTCCCTTGTCGAATTAACTCTTAGGCTAAAAGTTTCATAGCCACTAGCTACCACTTTAATTGAATCTCCATTTTGTAATCCAGGTATTATTTCAAACTGGAATTTGCCATTTTCATCTGTAATTCCGCCATTATACCACTCACCTTCCTTTTTAAAATAGATAGTAGCACTAGAAATAATCGAACCCGTACAGGTGCCATTGATATTTGTGATGGTATATGGACTGCCAGCAATATTCGTGGTATTTGGAGTTATTTGTCTATTTACAGATATTAATTTGCCATTCGCATCTTTAAACAATATTGAAAAATGTAAATGTGAGAAGTTAGCTCCAGAATTAGTTAACAGTTTTCTTATATGTCCTATATGTTGCTTTTTTAATACTGGTCCCAAGTTTATATTAGGGTCAATATTGTCATACCATGAGTACCAATCACCATTAGAATTTGTATGCTTAATTTTTATCCTATGACTTGTGTTTGCTTCTACTATACCATCTTCAATTGCATATACACAAGTTCCGTTGCTGTTGGCTCCGCCTTGAAGATTTATATCCCAAGCATATCTATCATCTTTATCCCAACAAGCATTTTGAGAATGAGTTATTGCAGGATTTCCGTTTTGGGTAGTAGTTGCACATTGACTTATTAATTTGCAAGGATTGGAACCACCATTATTAGTAATAAACCCTCTTTGCCTAAACTCCCAACTGTTTTGTAAATTATTAAAACACTGTATAGCCTTCGGAATCAATTCGTTTGGAGTTGTAACATTAGGATTTTGTGGAGATTGAAATAGAAATACTTCACTACAGTTAAACTTTGGTCTGCAAATGATTGGACTTGTTGACGCATTATACAAGTCAATAGGTAGCGAAGACTGATAAATAAAGGTATTTGGTAAAGAAGGTAAGGGGGACATTATAGATTGTGGAACTGGATTTACTGTCGTATTCAACGTAGTGCCATTCACACAATTTGTTTGTGGTGATACGCATGTTGCTGCACCCTTTTGTGCTTGGATTTTATATGAGTATGAAGTATTGGCAGTTAAGCTAGTATGCGGATAACTTGTGCTTGGGGCAGCCACATATCCTAAATAATTTCCGTTACATAAAAAGACATCATAACCACTAGCATTTGTTACACTATTCCAATTGAGGTTAATTTGCGAAGATGAAATAGGTGTTGCGATTAAACTTGTTGGTGTCGAAGGCGGAACACATGTGTTGCTTAATGTAGTAGCACTTATACAACTTGTTTGTTGTGACACACAGGATGCCCCACCGTTTTGTGCTTGAATTTTATATGAGTATGAAGTATTTGCAGTTAAACCTGTATGCGGAAAGCTTGTATTTGGAGCAGCCATATAACCTAAATAATTTCCGTTACATAAAAAGACGTCATAACCAGTTGCATTTGCGACACTATTCCAATTGAGGTTAATTTGCGAAGATGAAATCGGTGTCGCAGTTAAGCCTGCAGGTGTCGCAGGTGGTGTGCAACATGCACTTGTTGTTACAGAAATCATTGAAGAATTGTTGCTTGTTCCGCAACCACTACCTGCACGGACACGATAATAGTATTGAGTATTGCAATTTAGTCCTGTGAAATTATATGTAGTTATATTACCAACGCTTTGATTGTTGAAAACGTAACTTGAAAATGTTGGACTTGTGGAAACGTCAACAAAATATCCTGTTGCTCCACTTGAAGTATTCCAGTTTGCAATAAATGAAGTAGCATTAATGCCGCTTGCTGCATTTGCTGTTGGCGGATTTGGTGAAGTACAACATAAACATGTTGTTACAGAAATGGTTGAAGAATTATTACTTGTTCCACAACTACTGCTTGCTCTGACACGATAATAATACAGGGTGTTACAGTTTAATCCAGTAAAATTATAAGAAGTCGTGTTGCCAACACTTTGGTTATTGTAAACGTAACTTGAAAATGTTGAACTGGTTGAAACGTCAACAAAATATCCTGTTGCACCACTTGAGGTATTCCAGTTTGCAATAAATGAAGTAGCATTAATGCCGCTTGCTGCATTTGCTGTTGGCGGATTTGGTGAAGTACAACATAAACTTGTTGTTACAGAAATGGTTGAAGAATTATTACTTGTTCCACAACTACTGCTTGCTCTGACACGATAATAATACAGGGTGTTACAGTTTAATCCAGTAAAATTATAAGAAGTCGTGTTGCCAACACTTTGGTTATTGTAAACGTAACTTGAAAATGTTGAACTGGTTGAAACGTCAACGAAATATGCTGTTGCTCCGCTTGAAGTATTCCAGTGGGCAGTAAAAGAAGATACGGCAATGTTGCTTGCTGCATTTGCATTTGGTGGATTGGGTACATTACAGCATGCACTTGTTGTTGCTATTTGCTCACTTGTAAGAGCAGGTGAACTGCCACATGAATTAACGGATTGAACTCTATAGTAGTAATTTGTATTACAGTTTAAGCCAGAAACTACTCTTGAAATTGTGTTTCCAACATTAAGATTATTATACCCTGGTAAAATATTTGTGAATGTGTTATTTAAGGCAACTAAAAGTGTATAACTAGTTGCCTCGGGTATTGTTTGCCAGTTAGCTTGAAAACTTGTTTGTGTATTGTTGGTTGGGGAGGTTGGAAGAGGTGTATTTAAGTTTCTGTTTAAAAAAGAAAAATTAAAATTATTATTGGTTTCATTTGACTCTGCAATAAGATTTGTAGCATCAGCACCATCAAGTATATATCTTGTTCCTGCCGTAGATGAACATGGGATTGTTATTGTTGTAGTCAATGTTTTTGTTTGCCCGGCAGCAATACCCCCGTTCACAAAAATATCAGTCAAATAGGTTTGGTTTCCATTGTAAGTGGCACTAGTATTGATACTAATATTTACATAAAAACTTGTGGTTGTAGATGTAGAACCAATATTTGAAACGTATACAGTTATAGAGTAAGAAGTCCCTCTTGTCATACCATTTGGTATTATGCCACCATTAGACATTACCAGATCAACAGCACTAAATGCCTGAAAAAAGAAACAAATGGCAAAAAGAAGAAGAATGATTTTTTTTTTCATAATGTAAGGTTTAATGAAATAACTCAAAATCTAATATTAAGCTAGAGCTTTTTTGGTTGTATAGAATTGGAATTAGTCAGTCGAAGGATTGTTGGGTCTTAGTAGGTTGGTCTGTCGAGAAGCTAATTAGTAATTGAAAGCAAAATGCTTGCACACAACGAAAAGGGCTTGCCAATTGGGGGGAATAGAAATCCGGCCTCCTCGCTAACTGAAGCTAAATTTATAAATAATTTTTGATGATATACACATAGCCAAATTAATAACTTCAAACTGGATATAATGCCAAATAGTAAAATATAAAGTTGAAACACAGCTTCCGTTTGCCCCAGTTTTTGCAAACCCAATGTACTGGATGCTCTATTTTTTGTTCAAATTGGTGAAATATAAAGTCCGTACACACTTTGTTCGAAGCATTTTACATTTAAGGCTGTGTCTGTTCGTTTTTTGTGCTTTGCGTTTGGGTGTTTAATTTTTTTGCGGGCGGGAAATTTTTTTAATTCAATTTTTTTCTTGGGTGGCGAAAAAACATTCTCTTAAAAACTTTGGTCTTGCTTTGCCTTGTGCGGTTTTAAGAGTCTGTTTTTTTATGCGTTTGCTTGGTCATTACATTTATTCCTTCTGTTTTATAATATTCCTTCAATTGATTTACCTTTTGTTCAAATTGATTAAGTCCCCAACTGTCATATTCTGCTAAGATAATATTTTCAAACTGTAAGTTCTGAATACAAGCTACTGCTGTCTGACCTGCTTTAATACCTGAACTTAATGCGTTCAAAATTCCTTGACCTGCGGCAGGATCAATTAAACAAGCTGCATCGCCACAAAGAATTCCACCTTCAATACACAAGGGTCTGAAAATCCTCCATCTCATGTTAGCTACTTTGCTAATTGTTGTCTCATGAAATTTTGATAATTCCTTTGGAACTGATAAATCTGCTTTCTTCTTTGATGAAAGTTTTGTCCAATAAAATGATTTGTTTTCTAATTGTGCAATCCAAGTCCAACCGTCTTTGTTAGGAATGAAATAAGCATTTTCGCTCTCGTTAAAATTGCATTCAGAAGCAAAACTAATTCCTGTCCAAGCAACCAAAGTAGGGGAGTATGATTTTTCATAGAAGTTCATTTTTTTTCCAATAACTCTTTTACTACCACTTCCATCAATAGTATATTTTGAAAAGATATTAATTCCAGATTTAGTTTTCACTCCAACTATTCTTCCTTTTTTAACAATTACATTTTCTACAGGCTCTTGCAAGATGGGAAGTTTTTGCTTTTTAGCTTCAATCTTTAAATGAATTACAAAATTGGCTTTTGAAATATGAAACCCTTCCCAAATTTCTTCGGTGTATGGGTTTAACGACTTCCTTTCTTTCCAGTTGCTTATATAACTATAACTTCCAAGTTTTGCTGCAGTGAAATCCAAATCTATCTTCAAATGCGATAAAAGTGTAAGAACACCGGGATGAATACTTTCAACTGTGTCTTGCTTTGCTTTTCCTTTAGGGTTAAGATTTGCAATATCAACTAAAACTGTCCTCATCCCTTGTTGTAAGCAAAATAAGGCTGCAGCAATTCCTGCTGCTCCTCCACCAATGACAATAACATCATATTTTATACTGTCTTTGGTAGCCATTTGATTTCAGAATCTAATTTAGGAAATGTAGAACCTAATTCACACCAATCAATTTTTGCATAGCTATCTTTTTTTGCAATGGAAACTTTACAAACACATAAGGTTTTTACTAATTGATTTCTTCTTTTGCTATTTGGTGATTCAAGTTCATCTTTAAGTTTTTTTATTTTCGTTAATGCAAACACAAACAGATAACCAGCCCCAGTCAATCCTCTACTATTTTTTGCCCAACTGTTTGAACTTCCTACTAAATTATCAGGTATTCCTAAAGCCTTCGCTCCAAGATTCCAATCATCTACTTTTTCAGCACTTATTAACCAATAATTTGTTTGAGAAACTTTATTGTTTTTGTCAATAGATTTAATCGCTTTTCTTAGGCAGTCCATTCTATTTATTAATTCAAACGAATTTATACTTCTCAATTTTGACATATCAAATCCGATAGATGGATTTTGCAAATTTTCAACATAATCGGCTCGTCCGATATCTGTGAAGTTTACTTTGAGTTTCTTGCCATCAATTTCATCAATAAACAAAAAAGGTCCTTGTTCGCCATCCCAACCATAAGAATATGATTCATGATGCTGCAAAACTTGAGGAGATTTTTCATGGTATCCAATCTCATCATCCATTAAGGGAATTGAAGTATTTGGTCGGCCTAAAATCGGGAATGGTTCTAATGAGCCTTGAAATGTTCTACCTGCATCTGGCGAAGCAACTGGCCACATACCATTTGCAGCAGCACAAAGCTTCATATCTTCTGGGAAAGGAGAACCTAATCCAAAAGTGGCAAAATATGGATTCGTTTTTTCTCCTGAATATGTTGCGTCCCAACCAGGAAAGAAAACTCCTGTGCCTGTATCAGGTAGAAAGCTGTTTGATGTATAGTCTTTTCTATAATTATCTTTAAATGTTGCATTGCTGATTTTTGCAACATTGGTTTCTGAATTGGCGGTAACAGCAACTAATGTGTCAAAACTTTTATCGGTAGCGTAGGATTCTTGAAAAGCTTGTGCTCCTGTAAATGGGTCAATTATTTCAGGATTGCCTCTTTGCCTAATACCACTTAAATTGAGAGAGCCTCCTTCCAAAAAATGTTCATCATTTGAAATTGCAAGATTGTCTAACTGCTGTTGCTTTTCCTGCTGCTCTTGGCCAGTAAGTGCTTTTATCTGAAGTATGTTATTATACTTATCTAAATTGGAGTGATAATATTTCCTTATGTCATTGCTATCTAGGTATGGAAAAAAATCAGGTGCAGCTACAATTGAAAATGCAGGGTTAATTACTGTGTTATATTTAATGAATTCAAATAACTCATTCTTGGCATTAGATTTTAGAATTACCGAAGCGGATACACAACCATCGCACATACTATCTTCAAACAGTAAAGCTTTATATGCACCATTTTTAATTATTGCTTCCATTTGAGAATTTTTCTCATCAATATGTGAAATTGTTCCGTTGTTATCTTGGTATTTAATGTTTACAAAAAGGGGAGCATTTCTCATTGCTCTAAACTTAGAAGTTAGCCTATTTCTTCTGTATATAAATTCAGTAATTAAGCCATCATAAATATCAGTGTTTTTTTTGTTATTAAGTTTAAGTGCGTTGTATCTTCTTTCCCATTTTGGTTCAACAAAAAACGAAAGTGGATTTCCGCTTTGTTCTGCAACTCTAATTAAATTGTTTGGAGTAGAACTTAATAAAACAGATGCTCCTTTTCTTGTAAGTATGACTAATTGGCTATCGTTTAAGTGATGGGTTAATGGATTGTTGTCCTCGTCCATAGAATTAATTCGCTTAAATGGAAAGGTGTTTACATTCCAATTTGATTTGCTATTTACATCCTCAATTTTTTTTCCATGAAGTTCAAACTGCGAAAATTTATAAAGCTTTTGATTTAAATGATACTGACCAAATTTTATTTTAAAAGCATCATCATCAAATATTTTGCGTATTGGTTTAATGAATTGCCTGTTAAGATGCTCGCTACTACCTTTATAGGTTGTGTATTCGTTTTTTTGCACATTCATAACTTTTACCTTGTCTGAGGTATCTTTTTTTATTTCAGTTAGTTCAACTAAAAAAACTCCAAACCTTGCAGGTGTAACAGCAATCTCTTTTTCATGATTCGCATCTATTGGTTTATTGGTGTAACTTCTAGAAGGATTATCATAATTCATTTCGTGATTACCAATTCTTGAAATACCTGCTCTTGAAAAAACCAATTGGGCATGTTTTGGAAAAAAATCACTTTCATTTTCAAAGGGATTAATTCCAAGTGCTGGAGTTTTAAATGCAGGTCTGTATTCGTAAGCAAGAACCATTAAATGCAGATTCTTTTTGTCATCAGGCAGTGAGTAATCTTCCCACTTCTTTAGTCCATAAATAAAATTTTCAAGGGTGTCCAACTGCTCAATGGTAGGATAAGCCAAAATACTCTTGTCTTTAACTCTTGGGCTTGCCAAAGCATGATACAATAAACTCAAGGATGGATTTCCTAATTCAATCAATTTATTTCCACCAAAATCATCAAAACCATTACCCTTTGTTCGTGTAATTTTGTTTAGTTCTGAACATAGTTTTAAATCCTCAGTCCATGAAATCAAAGTTTGGTTTATATTCTTCAAAAGAAATTCTTCCCAACCATATTTCTTTAGCCAATCAACTAAAGCATTAAATTCTGTTCTTAGTGAACCATCAATTTTTGCAAGGTCGCTTTCTTCAAATAAAGTTGGTGGTTTTGACATTGTTGAAGAAAACAAGTCAAAAACGGATAGGCTGTTTAAGACTACAAAAGATGCAGCCGTTTTTTTTATGAAGTCTTTGCGTTGCATTTAATTATGATTTTAAAAATTATTATTTATCAAAATAAAAATAATATACACTTAATGCTTTTGCTGAAACCAAATAAGTGAAGTAAAAGGGTCAAATATTACTTTATTACATTGTGTAAGAATACTTGCTCCTATTTGTGCAGCAGGAAATGGGAATGTTGTTATACCACCTGCCGCCAATCCTTCTTTAGTTGAAATTTTTAAATATACATTCCAACTTAAAGTAGTTTGAGGCAATATGGACTCAGAATTTTCACCAACAATATTAATATCAAACTTTTTGCTAAAAATACATTTATAAAGTGTGTCACTTGAATTTCTGTTAGGTAATAAAATGGGGTCACTTTTATCTAAACCTGATATTATTTTGCTTTTAACTAAAGCGTTATAATACGCTTCATTAATATTAATCATGTTTGAGATTTTTCTCCCATTTTTCGTTATAACATCATCATCGTAACCGGGGTCAAGTTGTGCAGGACATTGAACTTTATTGTTATCATCACCAATTGATAGAGGAACAGCAGGGTTATTATTCTTTTGCGGCAACTTTAAATCAAAGAGCTTTTTTTCATCATTACTAAAGTAGCCTTTTGTTGACGCTGGAACAAAACCAAGTTTTTTTAGGTTGTCTGACTTGAAAATTGGCATATTGTTATTCCCGCAATAAGCCTTCCTTTCTTGGTAATCTAATGTGATAATATTTTGTGATAAAAAATCAGTTCCAATTATCCCTGCCTGTCTGATTCCTTCCGTAAAGAAATAATAGTAGTAATCTTGATTATCATAAAAATAGTGGCTAAAGAATTTATTAAATAAATATATATTATAAATATGGTTAGGAAGCGAATCTATTTTGCTTCCTGGAAACCCATATAAATCAATAGAAGTTGTATCAGTTCCGTAGTCTAATAAGAACTTCCCTTGATTGCATCCTTTATTTTTATATGGGCAGCCCAATCCAATGTCAATGTAAGGCAATTTATTATTCACTATATACATATTTGTAGAAACTCCAAACGAATTCGTTTCAGATACTTGAGCTTGTAACAGACAAGGCAACAGCATCAATAAAAAAGAGAAATATTTCATATTTAAAAATTTATTCGTTAACTCTTTTTGCTTTTATAAACTCTACGAACACAACAAAACTACCTTGCGATGTTACCTTGATTTGTCTTGCTGATGAATATTCAAATTTCACTTTAGCTTCTGTGTTTCCAATGGTCTTAATAATTCCTTTCTCCAATTCAACTTTCAAAGAAGCTGAAATATCAGTGTTCAAATTTATGATTGATGAAAAGCCATTAATTCGTGCCGCCTGTGAAACGATAATTAATTTCTTATCTGTTAGGTCTTTTTTGAACTCTTGAACTTTTGGGTCGGTAGAATTATTTACAAGGTTCTTTAATTCTTTTTTAATAAGATTATCAATTTGCCAGTTGTCAATTTTTACAGAAATATCTTTTTGATTTCTGATAGCAGTTGTGAGTTCTCCATCAATACCAGTTGAAGGTAATTCAGTTGCAATGAATGCCTCAAAATCAACCTTTAGTTGTTCCGAAAATGTGCAAGGTTGCGGTTGTCCGTAATTAATAACTTTCTTTCTATCAGCCTCACTAAAAAGTTTATTAAAGTCCCACTCTAAAACATCCCCTGTTTTACTATATACAGAACCTAAATAAACAGTATTTGAAACTCCCAAGTAAGTTGGATGTTTGAAAAATTCATTCTTCAAACAAGAGTTATGAAGCTTATTCCAAGTTTCCCAAACTGGACCTTTGGAAGCGAATGCAAATTTTTCAGTTGCAAGGTTTAATGCAGAATCAATGTCTGTTTGTTCAGCTTCAACAAATTCAATCCCTTTGTCTTTTGGATTGCAGGAATCACATGAGTTTAAGCAAATCGCAATGCTTAAAATGGTCAAGATTAATTTTGATTTTTTCATTGTGAATTTATTTAGAGTTTAAAATTATAAATATAATTATTCGTTGAATACCAACTTTCCGGAATCAATTTTTGTCCGTTTCTCCATTCTTCCGTTATGCTTTCTGTAAACTCCGTGTAGTTGAGTTTTGCATGGTCGGTAATGATTACTTGAAAGTGCGTTGCAAGTTCCTTTGTTGCCAAAAAAATAAAATCGTAAATCTGTTTTACCGCTGTTTCAGCTGAACTGGTTGCAAGTTTACCTTTCAACTCTGCATCCTTATCAGGTGGGTAATACGGCTGTGAAGGTTGGTCTAAAATTAAAAACCTTGGAACTGGACTGTTAGCTTTTACAAATTGTTTGTGCAATGCAAAATGAATCAACAAATGGTAAGCAATCCAATTTGCACCACTTCCCGTTTGGCTTAAAGCAATTGATTTTGTTGGAGTGTCGGCAAAAATTGTGAGCTTCTTGATGTCAAAACTAATTGGTACATCTTGGTATTCAGGGTCTAAGTTTTTTGACCAGTTTGCCATTTGAATATTTGTTTGATTTTAAATTTAGTTCAGTCTTTATTCTTAACCAACAATACACTTAAGGTAATTAAAGTATATAGAGTATTTTTTATTTTTATGTTATGGCAATGCCACCTCAGCCACAAAGACAAGTATTATACTAAAACTAAATTAATTACTTTTTTATTATTAGGATAATTTATTTTGCAATATTTTTTAATATAAAAACACATTTTTCCGAGATAGAATAAAAGTGATTAGGTATTAGTGACCCCGTTTACTATGATTTCTAATTATCATATTGGAAACTCTTTTTTAAGTAACAATAATCTCGGACAGCACAAATTTTCACAATTAATATTTTTATTCAAAAGTCAATTTTTTCTCCATTCATTAACAAATCCCAATGCAATCACTATTATAAAAAGCTCAAAACGTATGAACATTTCATTTTCATGCTTAATTTGCAGCTAAAGGAAATAGTTCTTTATATTAAATTTTATTTGTGCTAGGCATAACTGTAGGTAATTTGAATTATTTAAGTATTGATTATGTACCACCTCTTTGCACATTATAAGAAGGTAAAAAAATCTAACATCGGCAGTTTGCAAAACTATTTATGAAGGATTCTAATCTTTGTATAAACCCAATTTATTGTACTACACTTTACCAAAAACCAATTTAAAGAAACAATTTTTGTTGGATGCCATTCTATTTAGCTTCTTTAAAGCCATTTAATAAACACAGGCAGATTTGCCAGTAAGGGCAAAATGAATTGTGAAACCAGAATAATAGAATAATTAACGATAGTTTCAATATACGACTAAGAGCAAACTTTTACTTTAAATATTTTATACAATTCTTTATTGTTTAGATTGTTATGTTCTTTCATTCAATAATTACCATACAGGCTTCTCAAATTCTCACTATCAACAAAAAATGTTTCTGGTATTTTTATAAATTCTTCTTTAATCGCAAGAGATGCGTTGCTGTGAATAGGGTTCATTATATATGGAGTTAAATTTAGTATATTGCTATACTTATTGTTTTCTTTATATGGCTTTTTATCAATTGCATTTGAAAGAAACTACTTATAAAACCACCTCAATAATAAATAAATATTTTGTATAGATTTATCAGAAAAATTAATTTTGATATTTTTGGATAATTTTTTTAGATGAATTGATAACGATATGGATAAAGTTTTTTCAATCTCAGTAGGTAAAGTCCTTGACTTTGTTATGTATAGCTACGCAAACATTATTCAAACTCAATGATAGACTCTAATATGCCATAAATCTTTAAAGTATTCTGGCTAAGTTATATGTGACTTTCGGTTCCGTAAAATTACGTAAGACGTTGCGTAGCTATACGTGAAATAAAAAATATTAACTAAATCGTGTTTTATATTTACAAAATATACTTATTTTGCAATTATAAGTATCCCCACTGCTTAATTGAGTTTTATTGTTTATTAGTTTTTTTATATGAACTAACTACAAGTCATTTTAGGATTATAATGTCATAACTATGATTTCCTATTAGAAAAGTTGGCAAACTTGCTAAAAGGGTTTCATTTTTATTTTATTGTGAAATCACTAGCTTAATCTGTTTGCTAAGTTTATTTAAGACTATACATAAGCAATTATACAATTGTCTTTATTATTGATTAGATTAATTGAAATCATATATCTGCTCAACAGAATATGTTTCAGTATAATTCTAGAGGTAGCAAATGGAAATATTTGTATAAAAATTTTAAATATTAATTACATGTACAAATAATAAACCCTTAGATAATTGATATGGAAGTATTTTAAGTTATGTAGCAAGCTTGTAGTGCAATTAAACCGTTACTCGTGTTTCATATATTAAAAGCAGCATTGAATAAAGTAAGAAGATAAATTTTTTCTGAGATTTAAAACAAATTTAAATTTAATAAAAAGAAAGGAAAATAGAATTATGTGTTTGAAGAATATTACAACCAACTTAACTATTTAAATAAAATATGCTTAAATGAGATTCATACATACAATACAAAAAGGTATTATGTTGTTAGTACCAATTCTAACAATTACAACAATTACTGCCTATGCAGGAGTAATTAAAGGATTTAATAAAGATTCTTTAATTGAGAAATTGAAAACTTCTGAAAAAATTATACAAGTAGATAATGAGGGTATAAATGGAGACTTTATAAATGATTTTTTTACAACTTATGGAATTAGTCCAGATGAAGAAGCAAAAAAACGAAAAGCAAAGGCAGCCTTAGAAGAGGTAGAAGCGTCGAACAATTTTGTTGATTATTTAAAACCGTCTGATATAAGTAAATTACCTGTAGGGCTTACCAAATCTGTAGGCACGGGTAAAGTAACAATTGCTATTACCAAAGCTATTTTCACACCTCGATATGCAGAGCTAACTGTTTTTGCAAAAATCACTATACCGCAAAGTCCTGGTGTACTTTTTTTTGGTATTCAAGGATTAAAGTTATCTAATAATGGCGGCATAATTGGAGATGCAAAGTTGGTATTACTTGGTGATGTTGCAATTCCTATAAATGGTAAAAATGCAGCACTCATTTTAAAGGGAGGATTTGATTCAACCACAGGTAATTTAACAAGCAGAACTTATATATCAATTGATTGCAGCGGATTTAAAGAGCTTGGTATTTCAGCTGATGTATCTTTTCCAAGAAGCTTGCTTCAACCAATTGATTTAGCCACAGGTAAAGTAAAAGAAACTGGTAATGTTACAGGTAGTTTTACAACAATTGTGAGTAATTGGAATGACATATTGGCTAGTTTTTCACTTCCTAAATTTCAAATAAAAGGGCTAAATGATTTCAATTTCACAGTCAGTCAAGCAATTTTTGATTTTAGTGATTATCGTAATAGTAATGATATCATTTATCCTGCTGGTTATGAAGCAAAGTATGTTTCAAATGTTGACCCCGAGAGTTGGCGAGGAGTTTATATTAAAAATTTGAATATTGAATTGCCAAAAGCTTTCACCAAAAAAAACTCAACTGCAAGGATAAGTTTTGGTGTGAGTGATATGGTTATTGATAATAATGGGTTAACAGGAATTTTTTATGCAGAAAACTTATTACCCATTAATGAAGGTTCTGCATCTGGTTGGCAGTTTAGTGTTGATTCATTAAGAATTGCTATAGAAGCAAATAGAATTACGAGAGCAGGTTTTGGAGGTAAAATTGTTACTCCTGTTGCAAAGAATACACCTCTTGGATATGGTGCAGTTATAACAGCGTCGTCAGACTATATTATCACTGTAACCAATAAAGATACATTGTCATTTGATATGTGGATGGCTAAAGCATATATTGATCCTAACAGTTATGTTAAGTTATCATCTATTAACGGACAGTTTAGGCCAGAAGCAATGCTGCATGGACGCATGGGTATTTACATTGATAGAAATGATGTGAGTGATACAATAGGAACAAATAAAAAGATTGCAGAATTTAATGGAATAAAATTCACTGCATTATTAATTAAAACGGAAAGTCCAAAATTGAGTGTTCAGTATTTTGGCTACGAAGGGCTAGTTAAAATTGCAAATTTCCCTATTAGTATACAAACTATTACTGTTACAACTCCAGCAGTTGATGAAATAGCCTTAAAGTTTACTGTAAACTTAAATCTTCATGAAGGAAAAATTGGTGCTAGTACTACATTGTCTGTAATAAGTAGTTGGAATAATTCGTCAGGAATTAGTTCGCTTTCTTACAAAAAGATAGAGATAGATAGCATTGCATTAAATGCAGACATTGGAGGGATGAAAATAATTGGGAAAGCCCAATTTATGAGAAAGCATCCAGTTTATGGTGACGGTTTTAAAGGTAATGTGATTGCAACTTTTATAAATTCCAAATTTAAAGTAGACGTAACAGCAATATTTGGCTCTAAAGATTTTAGGTATTGGTTAGTAGATGGTCTTTTGTCGGGATTAAAAATTCCAATATTCCCACCGGTTAATTTAACAGGCTTTGGCGGAGGAGCATTTTATCGAATGAAAAAAACAACAACTAGTTCGGCTACTACAAGTACTGGCTATGATTATGTTCCAGATAGCACTGCTGGTTTGGGTGTTAGAGCTGCGGTTGAATTTAATACTGTAAAAGATCAAGTGATGAATGGTGGAGCATCATTTGAAATGGCATTCAATAATAATGGGGGTTTAAGGTATGTTGGATTTTATGGTTATGCAAAAGTTGCTGCTAAATTACCATCTTATGGAGTTAGTACAGCTAACTATTTAACTACTAAGTTTAATGATATTGAAGCTAAATTAAGTGATGCAATTGGACCATTAGGTGATACTGCAAATATTATTCGAAAAAAGATGTTTCAACCAACTGCTGCTGCCCGAGATATATACCCTACAAGCAATACCCCTGGAATAGAAGGATTGGAGGCTTATCTTGGTATACAGTACAATTTTGAAACAAGTACTTTGGATGCGAATTTTGATTTATATGTAAATGCTGCTAAGGGGTTAATTAAAGGGACGGCAAGTGGTAATAG
The DNA here is from genome assembly GCA_044348985.1 of Chitinophagaceae bacterium. Taxonomy (GTDB): domain Bacteria; phylum Bacteroidota; class Bacteroidia; order Chitinophagales; family Chitinophagaceae; genus UBA1930. The sequence goes on along the minus strand of JBIKRV010000001.1, from coordinate 15,750 downwards.
AGCTGGTTGGGCAAGGCTTTATATCGCACCAGATAAATGGTATTTACATATGGGTAAACCGACTGATAGAATTGGTTTACGAGTTGGAATTGGTGGTATAGCTGTGCAAACAGATGGCTATTTTATGATTGGACATGACATCCCATCCATGCCACCACCACCAGCTATAGTAAGTTCTATACTGAATTCTTATAATGCTAATTATTACAATGTTAAAAATAGAACTGGTGATATTGCATTAGGTAAAGGATTTGCTTTTGGTACAAGTGTAAGTATAACTACAGGTGATATTAATTTGGCAATTTTTTATGCAAGAATAGATGCAGGTGCTGGGTTTGATATTTTTGTTAGAGATTTATCTGATTATCACTGTCAGGGAGATAGTGACCCTGTTGGTATTAATGGATGGTATTTGGATGGACAAGCTTATGCTTATTTTCAAGGAGAGGTTGGTATTCGTGTTAAACTACTTTTTATTAAAAAAAATATTCCTATTCTACGTTTGGGAGCTGCTGCATTAATTGAAGCTCATATGCCTAACCCAACATGGTTTCAAGGACAGGTTGGTGGATACTATAGTATTTTGGGAGGTTTAATAAGTGGAAATTGTAATTTTTCTTTTAGAATAGGTTCACCTTGTCAAATGGTTGCCTATGATCCAGCGAAAGAATATGAAAATATGGCTACTATTGATCACATATCCCCTGATAGTAGCAGTAATAATGTCTCGACTTTAGTAATACCCGAAATTACTTTTAAAATGCCAATAGATGAAACATTAGACGCTGATCTAGATGGCCAGAGTAAGTATAGGGTAATGATAGAGAAATTAAGTATAATTAAAATTACAGACAATTTAGAGGTTGAAGGAACAACAGTAGTTGCATCTCAAAAGTATAGTGCCAATTTTGTGCCTTCTTCAAGGCTAGAAGCATTAACAGACTATAAATTTAAAGCTAGTTTGTATTACCAAGAATATAAAAATAATACTTGGGTTTCTATTTTTAAAGATGGAGTGAAACTAGTTGAGAATCGTGAAGTAGCTTTTAAAACTGCCCAGCAACCAGATACTATTGATAGAGCAAATATTAGTTATACCTGGCCTGTAATAAATCAACGAAATTTTTATAAACAGGAATCCAATGTTGGTTATATCAAACTCTCTTATGCACAACCTTACCTGTTTGAAACATTTAATAATTATTATGCTGAATTTAAAGATGAATATGATAATAAGTTATATAGGCCTATTGTTTTTAATAGTTCAGAAAATAAAATAAGTTATGAGATACCATCTGAATTGGTGAATGGAAGATCTTATACATTTACTATAAAGGGAAGAAATGTAGGGTTTACTGATACTGCAGCAGGGCTCAATAAAAAATTTTTGGATCAAAACGGAGAAGTTGTTCAAGATCCTAAATATTTAGAAATTTTGAAAGAAGAAGAAATTAAAGATGAGGTGGATGCTGCAGTACGTGAATTACTACAAAAAAGGTCACTTACTGCAGCTGCCATTGATTATTTTTTAAAACTTGATGAAATGCGTCGGGTTGCATTTATGACGGCTGCTGGATTCGGATATGATGAAATAGATGTTTATATACATATACGAGCAGAAGTTATTCTAAAAATGCTTACTAACAAAGGTTATGGTATAAGCCAAGTTTCCCAGTATATGGAAGAAATGTATAATACCATCGAAGCAAAGGAAACGATTGCACAAATGACTATTTCTGAAGAAACACAAAAGCCGTTAATAACTTTCAATTTCAGGGTTAGCGATTATAGCACTTTTGCAAGTAAAATTAATTCTTTGCAAACTGTTCAATCCATTATTGGTAGAGAGAGTACAGATGTGATTAACCTGCAAGCTAAAATTAATACTTATGAGGGTTTTGATGCTTTTGAATTGAATTCTTTACCACTAACAAATGGTTCAGTTACAGATAACGGTAGCCTCTTAAAACTAATAGAATGCGAAGCAACTTTAGATGACATTTACTATTTATCATACATTAAAAACCTGATATACAAAGATGCAAATACAGGGACAAGCAATGGTACATTTACAAGGGGTGGAAATGGAGCATCAACTGGAGCAGGACCAACAACTGTACTTAGAAGTACTGATGGTATTGAGTTTGGAATTGTAAACAGGATGACAACTTTATTTGGATTAATACCTTCTAAAGCGGTTATGCTTTCTGATTATTATTACAACCAAGTTTCCAGTGTTTCAACGAATAATTACATTAATCAGAGATTCCCTTTCATCTACTCTTTACCAGGGGTTTATAATAAAGATTTTTTAGAAGTTAGAAGTAAAGTTATTAATTACTATATCAACCAAAATTTGTCAATACCATCAGAGTTTAATTCGCTTGTAAATGATCCATTTCCTTTCATGGGTAATGGTTCTTATAAGGCATTATTAAAGTTTAAGTTGCCAGATAATACGTATGGCACACAAGGAACTTTCATTTATCAAAATGACATTCAATAAAACAAGTTAAAGTGAAGAGTTGTCTATATACATTTCTATTATTGATTACAGTGAATTTTCTGCATGCACAGAAAAAAATACCAGTTTCCGCTAAACCTAAGGCAGGAATAAGTTATAAAAAGCAAAGTGAAAATTTGAGGCAGGGTAATGTGCGTTTAATGGTATTACCCTCTAAAGATTCTATTAAATTGAGGTGGGCTGTGTCTGATCCATTAATATGGGGATATTGTAATAAATATGGCTTTCAAATTGAACGTTATACAGTAAGCCGAAATGGTAAATTGTTGCCAAAAATTGAGAAAAAGGTTTTAACAAGTCAACCCTTAAAACCTAAACCCTTAAAAGATTGGGCAGAAGTCGCAACCACTAATGACTATGCAGCAATTATGGCACAGGCTTTATATGGGGAAACATTTTCTATGAACATTAAGGCAGGCGACAGTTCCTCGACTTCAATCGCTAAAATTTACAATAAATCTGCTGAGGTACAACAACGATATGGGGCATTTTATTTTGCTGCTGATTTTAATTTTCAGGCTGCTTGTATTGGTGCTACTGGACTAATTGATACTACTGTAAAGCAAAATGAGAAGTATTTATATAGAGTATTTACTTTGATACCATCTAAGTTGGCTAAAGTTGATACTGCACTTGCATTGTGTTCTACAGATGAAATAAATACGCTTCCCAAATTAACAGAAGTAATTGCAAGTTTTGGAGATAAAACAGTTTCTATTGGTTGGAATCACGAACAAGCAAATGGTAAATACACAGCTTATTATATAGAACGTAAAAGGGAGGATGAGGATTCTTTTAAAAGGATTACTTCCTTACCTGTTTCTGCATTTAAGTCAAATAGAACTACAAATAAAGGCGGATCATCAATGATATATTACACTGATTCTATCAGTAAAAATAATATAAGATACGCTTATAGAATTATTGGCATTAATCCATTTGCAGAACTGGGACCTTTTAGTGATACTTTAGAAGGCAGAGGTGCTGAAATGCTAGCTTTTTCTCCAAATATTTCTGAAATAGATTTTGACTCAGCTGCTAATGTTATTATTAATTGGGATTTTGATAAAGAGGGTGATAAATTAATTAAAGGCTTTGAGCTTTATTATTCAATTCATATTGATAGCCCATCTGTTAAGGTAATGGAAATTCCAAATCCAACACAAAGAAGGTTGACTTATAGTATTAAGGATAATGCTGGTTATTATTGCATTAATGCATTACCTTTTAGTGGAGAAGCTCGTAAATCATTCCCGTACTTAATACAACCAGAAGACAGTATACCACCCTTAGCTCCAAAAGGGTTTAAAGGGTGGATAGACAGTAGTGGATTAGCCATTTTATCATGGCAACTCAATAAAGAAAGAGATTGTATTGGTTATAGACTTTTTAGGAAATATGTTGCATCGAATGAGTATTCAATAGTTTCAGATTCAATTATAAGAGATACTGTCTATTTTGATTTTAACAATAACAAACTATTGAATAAAATAGCTTATTATGAATTAAGAGCCTATGATAAAAGGTATAATACATCTACGGGTACTGAAATTTTACTTAAAAAGCCAGATGTAATACCTCCTACAGCCCCATTATTCTCAAATTTCATTGTAAAAGCAGACACGGTATTGCTTTCCTGGTATAATAGTAGAGATGATGATATTGCTAAAAATATTTTATTGCGAAAAAGAGGGTTTGACAATGCAACTAATAAATGGGATACCATTTATGTAACAAAAAAAGATACAAGCCTTCAAACAAGTTATTCAGATATTTCTATAAAAGCTTCTGAAGCCTATACTTATGCTATTTTATCTGTTGATGAAGATAAAAATGTATCTCCTATTACCAATACTTTAAAAGTTACAACACTTGCACATAAGCCGTCAGTTTTATTTAAAATAAGTTCAATAAAGGCAGATAGAGATGAGAGAAAAATTACAATTAAATGGCTATTGTTACCATTGCCTAATATGCCAAAAATTACAGAGATACAGTTGTATCGATCAGAAGGAAATCAGAAGATGGCTTTGTATAAAATACTAAGTGCAAATGAAACATCTTTTGTTGATAAAGAACTTACTATTAACTCTAGATACAAGTATGCCATAAGAGCAGGAGTAGACGGAAATATGCCATCAGAGTTTACGTTAACCGAAATAATGTATTAATTCAAATGTTATGAATAAAAAAGTATTATTTTTTGTTTTATTAAGTGCAATCACTTTTGGTTGTTTTGCACAAACTTCACCTCAGTTTTCTATTAAAGTGCCTAGACTTTATGTATCAGTAAAAAGGGTTATAACATTAAATACTCCTTTTGCTTGTACCACGTCAAATTGTACGTTCATTTCAAAGCTTAGTTATGAAACTGCTAATTCATCTGCATTTCACTTCGAAAAAAGCTACAATGATTATGCTAGTTTGAATCTAATGAATCCTGGTGATTCAATAGTTTTTAATGATACTTTAGATGTTATTGATTACAACATGACTATAAATAGGGTATATGCAAAATTTGACATTACAACTATTTCATCTGGTCGTAACGGGTCAGTTTCTACGGTATCTGAACAATTGGCTCAATCAGTATATTACGATAATATGCCTTATGTGGAAACTGCTAAATCGAATTCAAACTATTCATACAAACTCTCTATTCAAGGGATACCTAACACAGATTTATCTAGAACTTTGCCCAGCCATGATTCTATCAGGGTTGTTGCTACACCACGTCAACAAATTACCTATAATTACAGTTTACCTATAAATGATCCCTTTGAGTATAAATGGTATTATTCTACTGATAATGCGAATAATTGGACTTATATACCATCCTCTGATACATCTTCATTAATTCTTAGTGGAGAAAAACTTTTTGGCATAAATTATAATCAATATATCAACAAAACCGTACTTATAAAGTCTTTGATTTTTTACAATTCAACTTTACTAGCAACATCTAATGTTGAACCTTTTACACATCGATTATCATCACCTCGTATTGTTAATACAACTCCTTATCATGTAGTGTGCTGGGGAGATACAACTGGATATTTTAAAGTTACTTTCAATAGAGGACTACTGGCAGGAGAGAAGCTGAATTTTTTGCTGAAGGATACCATTAATCTTATTGATTATAATGTGCTTAATGTAAGTTCTTTAGCAGCAGATAATTCGCTTACATGGCCTGTAGAGTTATTAGGTGGAACTGATTATCAACTAGGACTTATTGGTAAATATGTATTTAATAATGCCAATGAAGCAACTTACACATCATCACCCTCACATTTTGCAAACTTTCATCTTAACCAGCCAGAATTGTTTAAAATGTATGCAAATAAACATAGAGATGTATTGTGTAAAGATGGTAATTCAGGCGAAGCTTATATTTCTGGTTTAGGAGGTACACGAGAATATAAAGTTGGCTATCGTTTTTCTTCTGATACAAATTACACTTGGGTAAACTTTAATAATCCTCTTTTGTTAGGAAGTGGTGATAGCTGTGTTTTTAAAGTAGGTGGATTTAAAAAAGGCACATACTACTACAAATTGAGAGATATAAATAACTGCCTAATAAAGGAAAATGGTTTTGAAAAAGTTGTTAGTATCAATTATAGCGAACCAACCAATGCAATGCGTACAGATGTTTTAGATGTTTCTCCAATAACAAGTTCCACTTCTTCAAATGGTAGTATTTCAATAAGGCTTGCTGGAGGAACACCACAAGCTTCCCCTGCACAGCCCTATGATTTTGAATGGAAAGATTCAACAACAGGAACGCCTATTACAAATTTTACTTTGGTAAATACTACAAGCGTTTTTGAAACTGCAATAAGTAATTTAGATAGTGCAACGTATAGTTTTAAAGCCTGGGATGCCAACTACTTAAATTCTTTGCCTTATAATTCGGATGGTTGTAAAACAAGTGTGAACGTTAAAATGGTAAAACCTTTACCATTAAATGTAGCAATTCAACTTAAAAAACAAATATCTTGCGTAGGAAGTAACGATGCACAAATAATAGCAAAACCCACTGGTGGTGTAGTTAATAGCATCAGTCAATATACCTATAAATGGTATAAACAAAACAGTTCAAATGGTTGGGATCTTATTTCTTCTACCGATAGTGTATTATACAATGTTTCGGTAGGCATTTATAAAGTAGAAGTAAAAGATAAATATAACAACACAAAGGAATCCAACTATTTCACAGTTTCGAATCCACCTGCTATAACAGGAACAACAACTATTACAGCTTCTACTTGTTATTCAAATGCTGATGGTAGTGCAAGTGTTTTACCATCAGGAGGCACACCTCCTTACAGTTTTGAGTGGAGTAATGGGGTTAGAACTCAAACTGCCAATAATTTGGCAGGAGGAACTTATATTGTTTATTTAAAAGATACAATGGGATGTGAAGCTATCTTACAGGCTGTTGTAACTACACCCGTAAAACTTCTTATAAATAAAAATATTACGCCTGTTGTTTGTAATAATCAATGTAATGCTGCCATACAACTCAATACTTCGGGAGGCACAACACCTTATACATATAGTTGGAGCAATGGCTTTACATCATCATCTTTGTCTTCATTGTGTAGTGGACAATATTGGGTTCGTGTAAGAGACAATAATAATTGTATTTATGTTGATACAATTAATATTAATTCACCTAGTGCGTTCTCTATAAGTGCAGGGCCAGATAGAGAAATTTGTTTGAATCAAAAAATAAGGCTCGATGCTACAGTAGTTGGTCAAAACTTAACTTACCAATGGAGAAGCAGCACAGGGCAAACTGCTACAACTCCTTACATGTTTATACAAACACCTGGCACATATATGGTTTCAGGTACCAGTGCTACGGGTTGCACAAAATCGGATACCTGCTATATTACACCTGTTAATGAAAACATATATACCGATTTTGTAGTAAGTGCTCAAAGTTATACAAACACCAATACTTTAATGGTTAATTTAAGCAACCCAAGACCTGTTCAAACAGAGTGGATACTTCCTACTTCTACCTCAATTCAAACTGTAAATAAAACCAGAGATTTCTGTGAGTTGAAATTTGCCGACACAGGTGCTTATAACATTACTATGAAAGTTTGGTATGCAAGTGGATGTATTGATGAAATTACCAAGAAAATAATTGTTACCACCAAACAGGGCTTTACTGGGCTAGGAAATCAAGCGAATGCTTTTTTGCAAAATTTTTCTATTTATCCAAACCCAACCACTGGAAACTTTACTGCACAATTGCAGTTTAGTGATATTACACAGGCAAGATTGCGTTTGATAAATACTTACACAAACCTTACAGTAAACGACCGTCGTGTTTTTGGAAGTATTACCTATAATGAAGTGTACAATTTATATGGCACATTAACCCCTGGTTTGTACATTTTATTAATTGAAACAGCCAAAGGAAGCTTTATTCAAAAAATAATTATTCAATAGTGTTATAAGTATTCACTATTCAATTCATGTATAACAGTTAAACCTATTTATTTTGAAGAAGATTATATTATACCTCGTACTTTTTCTTTCAGCTTTTACAATTAAGGCACAGGTAAATGACCCAGTACAAATTTCAGCCCAATTGGTTCCACCTTATTCAACTGTAGTAAATGATTATTATAGTGCAGATAAGTTGAAGATTATGTTACTTAATCGTGACGTAAGTCGCCCATCGGTTACGGTAAGGTTAAGAATGACTATAGAAAGCCAGTCGGTTAAAATCAGAACAAGGGAAGATATGGCTGCATCTTTTCAAACATTCAATTTATCGAATGGTAGTCCATATTTTGTAGCAGCTAATGAATTAGCCAGTTATTTTAATGCTGACAATTTAGATTTTACAGGAGCTTTATCTCAACAGCAATATGTTGAAACTGGTAAATTGCCAGAAGGCTTGTATTCTTTTTGTTTTGAAGCGGTAGAAGTAAATACAGGATTGGTTGTTAGTCGTAAAACCTGTGGATTTGCATGGATGACGCTAAGCGATCCTCCATTATTAAATATGCCAGCAAATAATAATGACGTATCTGCTATATCGCCTCAAAATGTAATATTTAACTGGACGCCAAGACATACCTCTAGCCCTAATGCTGCTTTTCAGGTAAATTATGAACTTTCAATTGTAGAAATAAGGGAGGAAAATGTTACACCAGAGCAAGCATTTTTAATATTTGACCCAATATTTAGGGATAAAACTGATGTAACCACTTTTTTAGTAGATGACCAAAAATTGCAATTACAAAAAGGGAAGCGTTATGCATGGCGGGTAAAAGCTATTTCCAGTAGTGGAGATGGAGCATTTAGAAATAATGGCTATAGCGAAATTTTTTCTTTTATTTATAAATTTGATTGTCCGGATGCAAACGAAATTAAAAGTGAGCCAACAGGTAAAAGGGCAAGAATAACGTGGAAGGGAGATCCTAAGCATTTAGAGTTTAAAGTACAATATAGAGAAAAAGATGTACCTAATGCGGAATGGTTTAGTGTAACCACTTCTACAAACTCAGTTTCAGTTTCAGATTTAAAACCTAATACCAGTTATGAGTATCAAGTGGGTCCTGCATGTGAGTATGGCAATTTTATATTTAAAGATATTTATCAATTTCAAACAAAAGATAGCACAGTAACCACGGTGCCCAATTGTGGAGATAGTACACAAATACCCACAACAGTAAGTACATCTAATTTAATAAGTACGCTTACACCGGGAGCAAGTTTTAATGCAGGAGATTTTACGATTTTTACAACAAGCGTAACAGGAGCAAGTACATTTTCTGGCAATGGATACACCCAAGTACCTTGGTTGGCAAACATAAAAATTGCAGTAAAATTTACCAATGTACAAATTAATACAAACAACCAACTGGTAAGTGGTTTGGTAGAAACCGAATATGACCCAAGTGGTGCAGGTATTAGTGATGTAGATAATTTTTTCAATGGAGGGGCAGAATTTGGAAGTATTAAAACTGGGATTGAAACGGCAACTTTTAGCCCAGCATTTCCAATAGGACCAATATCAAATATTAATATTACTCTTTCGAGCACTTATAACACTACCACGGGTATTGGTTTAGTTACTATTAAAATTACACCTGAAAATGGGGGAACGGATCAAACTTTTACAACAAACTCTTTGCCAGTTACTATAAAGGACTCAAAAGGAAATATGTATGTTGTTGATAAAAGTGGAATAGTAAAAAATATTGGTAAAGCTGGCGGATCGCAAATAATTGGCTCAACTGATTTAAAAAATATAAAATCTGATATTGGGAACGTAAAGTTTGTAGCCTACCCGACAAAGCAAATTTTTGGGTTAGATGAATATAAGCCTATTTATCAAAAAAATAATTACTGGGCATCGAAATATGAAAAACTGGGAAATGATTATTATGCTTCTGCAAAGGCAATTTCTGCAGGAACAGTAGATTATCTTAAAGCTGTAGTTACATTAAATGATAATAGCTTAAGCACAGATAGTGTTAAGTTTATTTCAGGTAAAGGAACAATATATGAAGCAATTAAATTATCAGCAAATGAATACGAAATTGCAATCATAGGAGCACCTGAAGGCGATGGGATAGAGGTATATGCTGTAATAAATAAACTAGGATCTAGCTATAATTTAGGAAAAGTGCTTGTTGCTTCTTATCCTAGAAAAGAATATCAAGTTAAAATTGTACCTGTCAATGGGACACAATTTGATATTAATACTATTAAAACACAACTAGATGCAACATATAATCCAATCAATGTGTTTTTTACTGTCACAGCTGATTCTGATTTTTCTAATAGTTCTTGGGATTTAAATAGTAATGGCAATTTGGATTTTGAACAAACTGGTTTATTGAGCAATTATTCAAATGAAATGAAACTTTTGCAAAAAGCTTATAAAAGTGCAAGAGGGGTAACTTCGGGTACAAGGTACTTGTTTGTTGTATCACAAGTTTCGAATTTATCTACTATAAGAGGAGAGATGCCAAGGGGAGGAATGTTTGGATATTTATTTGGCAATAATGCTGCAAATTTTCCAAGAACAGCAGCTCATGAAATTGGGCATGGGATAGGCTTATTGAAGCATACTTTTGATGGTAATTCATTTGTAGAAGGAGACTTACCATTTAATATTATGGATTATGGATCTGGTACTTCATTGAGTAAATTTCAATGGGACTTATGGCATGATCCGGCTCTTGTAATATCAGTATTTGACGGGGATGATGATGCGTTAGAAAATATTAGTACGTCTATTAGTGCTGATTTTAGTGGAATCAGAAACTATGTTACACCATCCGGTACGCCTATTACATTACCTGTAGGAGCAACAATCAAGTTTAATAAATGGGCTGATTATGACCAAATACCTAATGGAGCACTTTATTGGTTTGAAACAAATGGTAAACAGTATGCAGCAAGTTTGGACTATTGGCGACTTCGTGTTTCAGGAGGTGCATTGGCAATTTCTGTAGACAATAAGTTTGGAGGGTATTATGAGGTGAAAAATGGAGTAATTGATTTGAGCAAGCCTTATAATTTTAGTACTTCAGATTACCCTGTTCCTGTAGATAATAAGGTTAAAGTTATTGTATTATATGAAAATACATTTACACAAGATGGCACTTGCAAATTAGAACGATATGTTTCAGACTTACGAATTGCACAAGCAACTTTAACTACGGTAAACAATAGTAATAAAACAGAGTTAGAAGAAACCATTTCTAATTTAGAAAGGCCGTTAACAGGAGTTCAGACAGAAAATATTGAATGTCCATATCCTTATAGTGGAGTAAATGCAGGGAATGCCATTGATATTTATTTCGAAAAAAGAGGTAAGCTACTACAAAAGTGGTTTAAAAATAAAATTAAAAGTACTGTAACTGTTTATCTATATGACTGTAATAAAAAAACAGTTGGTTACACAATAACTAATTCAGAGGCAAAAAAAATTACAGATGAGAATCAAAGCACTCAACTTTTAAATCAATATGAAAATGGTAGCTTTTCAACTGATATTGCTATAAAAGGTTGTATAGGTAGTGATGGATTATGGAAATACGACATAAAGTTTAATAACAATTCATTACATCCAAATAATCCTAAAATACAGGCTGCTTTAAACGATATAATCACTGAGATAAAAAATCAGGCAAATGATGAAGTAAAAGATAAAAAAGCCTATAACAGATATAGCAAAGATGCACCAGAAGTCTATCCAACTGGCGATGGAGAGCAGTTTAAAAAGGAAGATATGGAACTTATGAGAGCTCTTGCTGCAATATACGATGTTGGCAAGAATATCATAAATGAAGGGCAAATGCCAGAAAGTATATGGGATAGAGGAGAACGAAGTACTCCAGCAGAATTGGATACAAGCAAAAAGTCAGAATACAACAAAAGCCCATTCAATATGCCAAGCGTATTGGGTGGAGGTACTGATCAATTTATTGATGATGCAACTGGTACTATACAATTGGTTAAAACTGGTTATGAGTTTATAAGGCATCCTAAAAAAACATTTACTGGGATATGGAACAGTGTGAAAACATTAAATAAGGATAAGCTTAAGCAAATACTTGGTGGGGTGACTGGTATTACCGAATATGAGGCTGGTGGGGATAGAGCAAAACATCAAGCTGGAAAGCATAGTGTACAGGCTGCTATGATACTCTTTACAGGATTAAAGACACTATCTCAAAATGGAGCCGACGCTATTGAGCAGAGTGGGCAACATATGGATGATTTACAGAAATTTATGCCTGATGGGGGTACTGAAAATAATGTTAGTAGAACATTTAAAAATGCAGCTGAAAATAATCATGAGTTGAAAACAATTGATGAAAACAGGTTGCTAACAAAAAATGTTGAAAATGGAGAAGAGAGTTTGGTGATGGTTGAAAAAAATGGAGCACAAACAGATGTTTATAAAATGGACAAATCTGAGTTTGTGGATGCTAATGGTAATCATTTAGATGATGCAGCGATACACCAAAAAATGATTGACGATGTTAAGGAAGTAGATAAACCTAAAACACCAAAACCAAAGGAAAATGATTTTGATGTATTTGAAACTGAAGCTGGAAATTCTGGTGATTGGAATAAAGTTTTAAATAATCCAGAGCCTAAAAAAGTCTATTACGTTAAAAATAATGGAATACAACCCCATAAATATACCACTGATATGAGTGGACGTGTAACAAAGGTAGAGGGAGAATTGAAATTATCTAATAGAGATAGAAATGGCTACCAACAATCCGCTAAATGCAAAAAAGTAAAAGATGGGTTGCCTGATGATCAAGGGGGGCATTTGATAGGCAGTCGGTTTGATGGTGCAGGCGAACAAATTAATTTGTTACCAATGAAAAGTAACTTAAATTTAAGTGCTTGGAAAAACATGGAAAATACTTGGGCAGATGCCATAAGACAAGGTAAAAAAGTCAATGTAGATATTAGACCAGTTTATGTAGGTATAAGTAAAAGACCAATTGCCTTTGAAGTAAGGACATTAATAGATGGAATAAGTCAACCTTTTCAAACTTTTAATAACTAATTATTTATAATGTATGAGAATAGATGAAATTTATAATGAAATCGGTCAAATTATAGTTGATTCAATTCCTGATAGTTGGGAAACTTCAACTCTTAAAGTTACTCGTTTAGATAAATATACAAGTGTTGAAGGATTTTATATTGATTCCAACGGAGAATCAAAAATATTAGATGACTCAAATTTTGGATATTTCTTCTCATTGAAAATCCATGAGCTCTATGAAATAATGCAAAAAGAAAATAAAAATCCTTGGAATAGACTAAAATTTATATTACACCATAAAGGTAAATTCAGTATAGATTTTATATGGGATCAAGAGTATCAAAATTCAATTGACAATTTAAAATAATTTTAATTTAAAGGTAAGGTGTTAGTGTTTAAAATTAGTGGTTCTTCTTGGGACAGGTATAATCATCAGCAATGTGTAAATAATGCATGGATTGATATTCAAACTCTGGTTTGATCACCCTACTTTAAAATATCCTGCTGGTCATCCAAAGGCTGGACAAGCAAAAAGATTTAGATTGGATTCCTATTCTCCACCTTCTGGTACTAATCCAGGAAAAATTGTGAGTAGAAAAGCAACTACATTTTCAGAAATTCAACAATCAACCTTTGAAAAATATTTAGTAGAACTTAAGGAGAAGTATGGAGTTGCAGGAACTGTAGCTGATAGGGCTAATGTAGGGACATTTACTGGGGAATTGATATTAGAAGTACCTAAAGTAAATGAAACTTTTGCAAAGAGGATTTTATATGAACAATTGGCAGAACAAAAAGGGATCAAAATACTTTATAAACTAGAATAGATATTTATGAAAAAGCAAGAATTAATTGAAAATTACAAGAAAGCAGTTGAGGAGTTCAACTTTATTGAAAAGTATTATGCCTTTGACCAGCAATTTGCACAAAGAGATTTTAAAACATTCCAAGTTGAAAAATTGAGTAACAGTGAAATTAAAAAAACATACAAAAAACTGTTTTTAAAGTATGATGTTTATTACGAACACGGAGTGTTTTATTTTAAAAAGGAGCTAGGGGATATATTCGTGAATTTTAATTTTGAGTTGAAATTAAATATGGTTCGTTCTTATATAAACATATACAGTGGAGAATTTAAAGCAGAAAATTTAATTACCAGGTTTTATGGCTATGAGTATCCAGCTAGCATTATCAGAAAGTTGATGAATGATGATAGTTACCCATTTTCCGCAAAAATATTCAAAGACATGGATGAACTAATTCAAATAACTACAAACGAAGTCAAATTGTTTGAGGCACTTGTTAATGACTTTTTTGCAATTAGTGGTTATAGTTTTAGACTGTAATTACTAATAAATAGAGCTTGATTATTGATTGGCTAAAAAAATTGCATATTCAACTTGAAGGCTTTGAAAGATAAATTAGGTAATATGCATAGTTTGAAATTTATCATAAAAAACAAAGGAGAGATAAACTATAGTAAACTCAAAATCCTGTCATAGTTAGTGACACTACGAATCATCAATTTAGAGTGAATAATATAAACAACAAACATTCAATGAAACATTTTCTATTCTTTCTTTTTTTAGTAAGCAGCTATATTTCAGCAAAAGCACAATCTACACTTAGTATAGGTACAGGCCCAAGTGTTACAGGTGGTAGCACATTTGGTATTATGCGTAGCAATACCACTGCCAATTCATGGAACAGGAATGCCTATATATATTCACAAGGTTTATTTAGTACAATTGCAACCAACTCAACCATTAACTCACTAGAGTTTGAGTCTTCCAATTTTTCAGGAGCAACATTAGCGTCTAATGCAACATTTAAATTGTATATTAAGAATACTACCAGTGCCGATTTTGGTTCATCGAGCCTTACATGGGCAACTGAAATAGCTACAGCTACATTGGTGTATAATGGAACGCCTTCGAGTATTGTTGGCACAAACAGTGGGTTTAAAAAGTTCACTTTTTCATCTGGCTTTGTATATACAGGAAATAGTATAGAAATTTTGGTAGAGTATAAACAAACAACGCCACCTGTTTATGAAATTTACTGGGCTTATGACGATGAAACCAGTGTACCGGCATATACTACCAACCAAGGTAAATACAGTAATGGTACTGGTTCTTTTTCTACTACTTTAAACAATAGCAATACAAGGCATCCTAATATGAAGGTGAATTATACACCTGCGAATCCGGTACCCATTAACTTAATTTCATTTTATGGAGAATATAAAAACAATGCTGCTAATTTATTTTGGCAATTGGCAAGTAACACAAGCCTGCAAAAATTTGAACTGGAAAAAAGTCTTAATAACAGCATTTGGTTTAACATTATTACCATAGAAAAAAACACAGTAAGCAATAATTATACTTATACAGATGCTTTGTTGAATATTAGCAAATGCTACTACCGCTTAAAAATGTTTGATAAAGATGGAACTGTTACCTACAGCAATTATGTTTTGCTGAATACACCCCCAAAACAAGATTTTGCATTGTACCAAAATTTCCGTTCTCGCAGAGTCTCTCTTCCAAGCTTTCCGTTCTCGCAGAGTCTCTCTTCCAAGCTTTGTGTGTTGGCAGGACTCTGCGAATTAAATTACTAACTATCTTTATTTCAGTATGAGTGTAAGAAGAAAAATATATGAGCATAATGGTCTTTA
>JBIKRV010000035.1:0-34868 GCA_044348985.1 Chitinophagaceae bacterium | reverse complement strand
AGAACATACTGATGACCCACAAATTACAATACAAGGGGTACTTTTCTAAAAAACGATTAATACCATCCTACACACAACTAAAATTAATTAATTTATAAAATTAAAAAATCGTTTAGGACACTATTGGAATCAAATAATAGATTATCTTTTTTAGTGCTAATTATTGGGAACTCAAAAAACATTACAGAGGTATTAAAAATAGACGGTTTATTAAATTAATCAAATTAAAATCAAAAAAAGTTATGAAAAAAATTAAAACACTACTGCTAGTATCAGCTTTAGCTCTTGTGATTTCAGCTGAGGCTAAATTCCTTGGATGGGAAACAAATTGGACTTATACCTACAAAGAGGGTAACTGTATAGTTCAAGTTGCTGTTCAAACCCATTACATTTTTTGGATTGAAAGTGGAACTAGAGAAAAGGAGATAGGCAGAAATTGCACTAACGCCAATCACGGAACTCCGCCAAGTGGCACATTAAATCCACATACATAATTTAAAAACTAAAAAAGGGCTTCGGTCCTTTTATTATATTAAAATGAAACAACTATTTTTCTTTTTTATCACAATATTTGTTACTAATTTATTTTGCCAATCACAAATAAATAGTATAATAAATGCCCAGATTGTAAATACAAATAAATATCCAATACCTTTTGCTTCGATAGGATACTACAACCATACAACTGGGTCTATTTCAAACGATAGCGGTTTATTTATAATTAAAAGGATTGTTGGGGACTCTTTTAAGGTATCTTCTGTTGGCTATAAATCTAAAACGTTTGTTGTTACAAACGATTTTTCAATTTCAACTATTGTACTTGAGGAGAACTATACTGATTTAGAAGAAGTTCTAGTAAAATCAAGACACAAAACAACTAATCAAACTTCAATAGGATTTAGTAAAAACAAAGACAATTATTTAAATATGCTTGTGGGTCAATTGCAAGAGGCCGTATTTATTACTAATGAAACTAAACTTAGAGGCTATATTGATGAAATAAAGTTTAAACTGAGTGAGTTTAGAAAAACAACTTATCAACTAAGAATAAGAATTTATAATGTACACCCAATTACCAAACTACCTTTTGAAGACTTATTATTATCTGATAACATATTAAACTCAAATCAATTAAAACATAACAATACTCTTTCTCTAAAAAGTAAAACTATTGAACTACCAGAAGATGGCATTTTTATTTCGTTTGAATGGATACCACAATCAGGAGTTACAAACGAAAACGAGACTACACCCTATATACTTGGAAATCTAAATGCAGAAAAGAACTATGTTTATACCAATTTCAAAGAAATAAAATGGTATCCATCAAATACTACATCACCACAAACTGGAAAATTTCGTACGCTAAATGTTTCTGTAAAAATTAGTTATTAAACAAATTGTGCTAATTGTTTTGAATGGTAAAAAGGAATAAATTAAACCAAGTGTTTTTACTTGAATAAATTTGCTTATTTATTTCTATTTCAGTTATTTCATAAAAATGAAAACAACAGCCTTATATCTATTAATTGGTGCCTACATTTTTGCAGGTAGTTATCATTTTATCAATCCCTCTTTTTATCAGCCATTTTTTCCGCCTTATTTACAAAAATGGAGTAACACATTAAATATACTTGCTGGTATTGCAGAAATTGCTTTAGCTGTATGTATGATTTTTAGCTCAACCAGAAATTTGGCAGCCTATGGCTTAATGGCTATGTTAATTGCTTTTATTCCAGCACATATTTACATGATACAAAAAGGCAATTTTACACTGGGTAATTTTAATGTTACACCATTAATTAGTTGGCTTAGATTATTAGTGCTGCACCCTTTGTTACTATTATGGGTTTGGTGGGTTAGAAAATAGCACACAACTATTAACTAAAAAACCTAGTTTAGCCTTCTTAAAAATATTGCTATTATGAAAGTGCTTAAAAAAGTAATGCTGGTTCTTACATTATTATTTATTTTATACTATTTTGGCCCAAACCCTGCCACACCTAACTACTCAACCACAATGGTAGAAGTTCCAGCAGAGCCACTTAGTTTAGAAAACTATATTGTTGCCAATGAAGCAGCACACAAAGTAAAAGCTAACAACCAAGCTAGAATAGTTTGGGCTAACGATAGTTTAAAACAAAAAACCGAATATGCCATAGTGTATTTACATGGTTTTTCAGCAAGCCAAGAAGAAGGCAACCCTGTACACCGCAATATTGCCAAAACTTTTGGCTGCAATTTATATTTAAGCCGTTTGGCAGAACATGGTATAGATACTTCCGATCAACTGCAAAACTTAACTGCTACCAATTATTGGGAGAGTGCTAAACAAGCTCTTGCCATTGGCAAACAATTGGGCAATAAAGTAATTTTAATGGGTACAAGCACAGGCGGTACACAAGCTTTACAATTGGCTGCTGCTTTTCCTAACGATGTTGCTGCAACTATTTTATACTCGCCCAATATTGCCATTAACGATGGTAATGCTTGGTTACTAAACAACCATTGGGGTTTGCAAATTGCACGTTTGGTTAAAGGAAGCAAATATTTAGACCCCGCAGACCAACGCCCCATTTACCAACAATATTGGAACAAGCCTTATAGGCTAGAAGCCCTTGCCCAATTGCAAGAAATGTTAGAAACTACTATGTTGCCTTCAACATTTAAAAAAATTACCCAACCAACTTTATTGTTGTATTATTATAAAGACGAAAACAATCAAGATAAAGTAGTTAAAGTAAGTGCCATGCAAAAAATGTTTGAACAATTGGCAACACCAGCCAATTTAAAAGTTCAAAAAGCAATGCCATTAACCGAAGACCATGTAATGGCAAGTCCTATAAAAAGTAAAGATGTGGAAGGTGTGGAAAGAGAAACTAAATTATTTATGAAACAGGTTTTACAATTGCCCTTGTTGAATGATTCAAGCTCATTAAAAAAATAAGAATTGTATGCTTCAAATAACATCAATTGAAATTTATAAACTACTCATTCCTCTCAAAGAGTCTTTTGTAATTTCTTTAGGCACACAGTTTAATGCAGACAATATTTTAATTATATTTGAACCAATGATGGCATTAGCGGCTTTGACAAATACAGCACTTACATGAAGCATCAACGGAGAAAGTATGGAAACTTGGCTACATCGTTGCTCAGTATTTAGCCACTGTATTAAAAGGAAAAAACTCATTACAAATAGAAGATTGTATTACAGCAATGGATAAAGTAGTTTATGGTAATAAGTATTAAAAGTGCTTTCAATATCGCTTTGTACGATATTGCTGCAAAGCATAGTAATATGCCATTGTATCAATTTTTAGGAGGGGAGAACAATAACGTAATTACTACCGACCTGACTAAAGGTATTGGTTCTGCTGAAAAAATGGCTTACAATATTTAGCCAACGGGATTGCTACAATTGATGATACCCCAAATATTGGTGCAAGTGTTGACTGAAAAAACAATAGTTTAACTTCATTGAGTTTATTTAAATACTTTATTTAGGGGTATTTCTTTTCTGTTTTAACTTCTTTACACCATAACCCGCCCCTGCAGCTACTAATAGTGATAGACCGCCATCGATAGGTACATCATTGGTATCATCGGTAAAACCTGGTTGGGCGTGGAGAAAAGTAGGAAGTAGAAATAGTATATAAAGTACTATAAAGTAGCTAAGTATTCGGGTGGTTTTAGGTTTCATTTTAGATAGTTTAGAAGTTTAATTGATTGTTTGAAAGTTTGAATGTTGCTTTGCTTAACCCTGTATTTAACTCTTTTAAATCTGTGGTTAAAAAGTTCAAGAGTTTGAGTGTTCAACTATTTAAACACTCAAACTTCTTGAAAACTGTTTCTACTGCACAACCAATTTCTCTGTTTTACTTTCGATACTGTTGTTTACTTGCACATAATAAATACCAGCTGCTAGCTTGGCTATATTTAAGGGTTGTAATCCATTTTGTACTTTACCTAAATTAATGGTTTGTACTTTTTTACCTGTTGCATCGGTAATTGTTATTGTTGTATTTTCTGCCGTTGCTTGTGTATAACTTAATACTGTTTTGCCTTTTGCTGGGTTAGGGCTTAAACCAATGTTAAAATTGTTGTTTGTTGCAGGTAATATAGATTTACCAAATACTACCATAAACCTATTGGCTGCTTTACTAGCTGCATCATTGGTTAATTCTACTGGTACAGTTGTTTTACTATCTAAATTTACTGTGTAGGTTTTATTTAAAAAATTATCAACTACAAAAGCTGCTTTACCTGCATAATTAAAGTTGCTGGCTTCTAACGCAAGTGTATAATTGCTTTGTGTAAACTGGCTTAACTGCAATGGAATAGTATCGTTGCCAAATACTGGTAATGGTCTGGCTTCAATAGATAATGCTGTACCGTTACGGTTAATACTTAACATTTCATCTAAATTGGTTAGTTTTAAAGCCTCTTCATTGTTGTCTATTGCTTTACTGTAATTACCAAAAATAGCTGTTGCTCCATCGGCTATTATTGTATTACCTGTTGTATTGGTATAACTTAAGGTAATGGTTAGTTTAGCAAAATCTTGATTTGTTCTAAAGGTATTGGTTAGGTTATTGGCTTTATCAGTTTGGGCAATGGTTAAGCTTGGACTTGCACCTGTGGTGGTTACAAAAAATGCTTGACCCGGTTGTATAAATTGGTTAATGGCTCCTCCACTACCAACGGTTCCATTCCAACTGGTATAAGCACCTCTTGTACTCATGTTAGGATCCCAAATAAAATAGCTTCCACCAATATTGTTTTTAGTTATAGTTGCCCAATTGATGGCTGCCCAATAAGGGTTAGGTATTAAACTAAAGTTTTGGTTAACCGTGGTGGATGTATTTAAAGCTGTTGGTGTACTTGAGCTATTAAATACAATACTTGCTGCATTGTTTACCGAACCTGTTGCCCTTAATACAGCTGAATCTGCAATAGGAGTATTGCTGTTTAAGTTAATTGCTCTACTGCCACGTACCAATAAACGGTAGGCTGATAAGCTATTTAAAGTAGCCACATTGGTATTGGCTGCTGCTGTCCAAGTATTGGCAGAAGAGTTGTTAAATGTAAATAAAGAAGCACCTCCAGTTTCAGTTGCATCAAATCCATTTGCACCAGTTGTGCTGCCTGTTATATGTGTACCAAAACCTGCATTGGTATTGCTATTGCTGCTGGTATTGTCATTGTTTTGGTTTTCCTGCCAATTGGCTCTTATAGAAGTTGTAGTTGTTACGCCAGGTGCTAATAGTCTAAAGGCTCTTTTGTTAGACATAATTCTTTCAACAGTTACATTACCAGTAATGATTCCTGCACTATTGCCAATAGTAGCTGTTCGGGCTGCATTGGCAATGCTGGTACTTTTTAAAGTTAGTAAACCATTGGTGGTTAAAGTGGCACCTGTTGCAACAGTTAATACACCTGTTACTGCTAAATTATTGCCACTGATGCTGCTATTGGCTGCTATGTTTAATGTGCCTGTACCACTTATGCCATTACCATTGTTTATGATATTACGATTTACGTTGGCTGTAATGCCTGTTGTGGCTAAACTTATGCCACTGTTTATAGTTAATGTATTGCAACTAAACGTGGCAGTTGGTACTGTATTGCTGGCAATAATAGCATCTGTTGTAGAAGTTGGTGTGCCATTGCTCCAAGTGGTGCCATTCCAAGTGGTAGTTAAAATAATACCAAAGTCAACATTACTATCGTCTATTGCTCCAAACCTGCTAGCATCGGCACTATTGTATGTTCCTGTATTAACATCACCAGTTGTATTGGTACTATTTGGAGAAGTAAAACTCCAACCTGAAGGCAAACTAGCAGCAGGTGGTGCACTTCCTGCAGTACCAGCAGTAGTACTGAGCAAAATTTGAAGATTTGCAAAAGATGGTACATTGGCAAATGAATAAGTGCCATTAGCTGCAACTGCAACAGATGCTATTACCAAATTTGTATTTGGATCAATAAGTATAGCATTTAAGCCACCTGCATTGGTACCAGTTTCTCCTGTTGTAAAAATATTACTAAAAGTATTGTTGGCACTTCTATTCACATCATTCCAAACTGTACCAGAAATGGCACTACCAAACTTAATGGGCGTAGCATCTCCCTCACCAGCATCATCTGCTTTGTAATTAACTGTACCAGTTTCTACTGCTGTTCCATTATCGCTATTATCGGTTACTGTGGTCGCATCAAAAGCAGTACCAGTTGCTGTGGTTGTACTATTATAAGTTGTGATTCCATTGGTTGCTACACCAGCTACATCAAAAGTTACGTCAATCGTTGCAAAATTTGAACCAGCTGTAATATTGCCTCCTCCTCCATTTAAATTTGATCCATTATAGAGTGAAGGATATAATGTTTTAGTACCATCTAATAAGGTATTAGTACCCGTTCCAGTGTAGCCAGAATTAAGCACCAAACCGGCTGGATTATTCACAAAACTTGCCGACACATTGGATATGGTTAATGAAGGAAAAGCAGTAGATAGATTTTCTGTTAATTGAGCAGCTTTTAAAACTGAAGTTCCAATATTTTCTATGCGTATTCTGTAGGTTAACCTATACCTATTATTATAGCCCAACCATTGTACAGTAGTTAACTGTTTGGCTAATCCAATTGAACTTAAAACTTCTGTTAAATCACCAAAATTAGCACTAGTGGGTGTTGCCAAACAGTTGAGTCTAAAACTGCCAGAAATAGCACCTGATGATGGGTTAACATTATAACTACCATCGGAACCATCGTTTGTACGAGAACTTATTGCCAACAAATTACTATTTGTATAGTCCCAAGATAAGCCATAAGTACCTGGTCCTTGAGTAGTAAAATTAAAGCCAACGCCTGTTGGAAGTATATTGCCTATTTCAACTGATGGAATTTGTGCTGTACCCGTAATACTTGCATAATTGGGTATTCTAATTAGCTTTTTACCAATAGTCATATACATGGTATTATCGGGAGATACTACTAAATCACCATAAGGAGCTGCCCCTAATTGTGCAGCATAAAATGGAGTTGAAGTTGCATCGCTACTAGACCAATAATCGCCTGTATTGTAAGGGGCAGGCATTGTACTTGCATAAGCTGAAGGGCATTGTATATTACCTAACACAGTAAATGTATTGGTACTAGGGTTATATCTGGTAAGTTTTACTGTTTGTATATCAATACGAGGTGCCGAGGCAGATAATTGTATTACCAATGCCACATTTGTACTGTACACATTACCATCTTGCCCTACTCCCATTCTAAAAAATTCGCCTCCGGTTATGGTAGCTAAATTTGTATTAGTTGCTACAGCACCAGTATTATTATATACATTAAATACACAAGTTCCTACAGTTGTACCAGCTTTACTATAATATAATTTACCTTCTGTTGGGTCAAAAGCTGCACCATAAGCTAAGTTATTGTTACCAGCAGGTATTCCATTAGTTGTAGCAATAGTACTACCCAAGCAGCCAGTTGTACCATTTAAATTTCGTATTTCATTACCTGTTGCATTGGGATTACCAGAAAGGATATTGAAGGCTTTCCAAGATTGAGAAAAGCTTGTTGATGTAAAAATTAAATAACAAAAGTTAGAAAGAACTATTAGTAATTTATATTTCATATATATGCAGTTTATTTTGGTTGCCGCAAAAATAACTTTTTATACGTTTAAAACAAAGTATTGTTTATAGAATAATTAAATTTTCTAAAAAATTATAACTTATGTATCATAATGTTATTGTTGTGTGAATTATTGTTGTACTTCTAACATAAAAGCAATCAACAAATAGGTAGAATTAGATTGCAAATACAAATTTATTTTACCCCTTCTTACATAGAAACAAATTCCACGTATAAAGTATAACAATATTTAGCAATCTTATTTCTGCATTTTTTGCTTTTTGCCATAAGTTAAACTTCTCCAAACCCATTCTATTGGACCAAAATCAAAATACTTGAGCCAAATAGTGCTGATAATTATTTGAAAAATGAAAACAATTACTGCAAAAACTGTCCAAGCCAAAGGACCAACCTGCTGCATATAACCAAAGCCAATGGTGTGAAAAACGATGATGCCAATAATACTATGTGTCATGTAATTACTAAAAGCCATTTTACCAACCGGAGCAATTAATGCCAGCAATTTTTGTATAAGCTTTTGTTGAAAAAACAGTGCTATAACTATTGCATAAACCATCGCCAAAGGAGCAACACCCAATGCATAGACAATGGTTTCGTACCACCCTTCCATTTTTAAATTGTAATAATTGTCAGAATTTTCCATGTACTTGGCGAGCATATAATTAGCAGGAATTGAAACAATTAATACAATGGTTACAAACCAAAACAATTGCTTTTTATAATCATTCAGTTTTTTATAAATACCACTACGTCCAATTACAAAACCTATTAACATCATTCCCAAAACTTTTGGGATACGACTTACAAAAAACAAGTAGGCATAACGAAAAGGTACATTAGACATATTTACTTTTATATCAGTAATTAAACTATGGCTTTGCTTAATAATGTAAGCATCATCAGTTCCATTGGGTATGCCTGCTAAATGCACTTGTAAATACTTACTGCATTCAGCAAAAATACCAGCAGGTGCATTTAACCAAAGAAACTTCATTTTTGAAAAATATAAAACAATTGGTGATAGAATTAAACTAATACCAATAATCAATAATTTTTTATTTGATTTATTTCTTAATGCCACCAATAAAAAACCAACCATTGCATAAAAAGCAACGATATCGCCAGTTCAAATGAATATTAAATGAATGCCTCCCAATAACAGCATAAACCACAACCTTCTTCTGATAAATTTTACAGTTGCTGTATCATCGACTTTATAACGGCTCATTTGCAATGCAATGCCCCAGCCAAATAGTAAACTGAAAATAGAATAGAATTTACCTTCTATAAACATGGCATGCAAAAAAGAAAATTTATGGTCTAATGCTGGATATATAAACGCTCCACTTGCTTTTGGATAATAGAAACTGAAATATTGTAGATTGGCAATGAAAATTCCAAGGATGGCAATACCTCTTAGAACATCCATAAAAATTTCTCTGTCTTTTAGTTGAACAGGTGCAATTGAATTCATAACAGTTAATTATTGGTAAATAAATATAATTACTTAATAATTGAAAGCAACATTTTATAAATAATTATTTAAATGACAATAGAAATCCGTCAGTACAAGTGTGCCCTGCTATTCAGCAGGATTTTTTCAACGACGCAACTGCAGTTTCATTGAAATACTACTGTTTAGTAAATAAAAAAGCCATGCTTTATGCATGGCTAATAAAAAATATATTGAAAAAATTATGCTGTTACAATTGCCTCAGTTAACACTTTCTTAATAGCTGCTACCATTTTTTCTCCTTTGTCTTTAATTTGTTCATCTGTCCAAACCAAGCTGATAGCTGTGGAAATACAGCGACTCATTACAGCATTACTTACACAAAAATCTTGTGTTGCCAAATTGGTTAATGCTGTTTTTTGTTCACTACTAATGTTATTTAAAGTAGTGGCTTGTTGTAAGTGCTGCCATTGTTTAATGTAATGCCAGTTATTGGCAAACCAGTAAAAGTTACCTGCCAAAATTCCTTGAGCTTTCATCTCAGCAACAAAAGCCTGCATCAATTCGGCTGTTGGTAAAAACCAACTTAAGAAACTGCAACTGTCATCGCCACCTTCTGGTACAGCTCTAAAAGTAACTTCAGGAATTTGCTCTAAATAACTACGTAATGTTTTGTTATTTTTCTTTTGCAATGCTAAGAAAGTACCTAGCTTTCTGATTTGTGCCAAACCAACTGCTGCATGCAATTCACTGATTCTAAAGTTATAGCCAATGAAAGGATGTAAGTCAGCACCTCTATCAACACCTCTATGGTCATGACCATGATCGGTATATCCATCACTTTTTATGTAAACATCTTCACTATTGGTCATAACAACACCACCTTCGGCAGTGGTAATCATTTTTACAAAGTCGAAACTAAACGTTCCTGCATGTCCAATAGTTCCTAGATGTTTGCCTTTATAAGTTCCACCAATACTTTGGCAAGCATCTTCCAGCAAGATTAAATTATGCTCATTGCAAATTGCTTTCAATGCATCCAAATCAGCCATGCTGCCACACATGTGTACAGGCATAATGCATTTTGTTTTAGCAGTAATTGCTTTACGAACTGCGTCAGGATTTAAAGTTAACGTTTCATCTACATCAACCATTACAGGTATTGCACCCACACTTAAAATAGCTTCAAAGCTTGCCACAAATGTGAAGCTTGGCATAATTACTTCATCGCCAACACCAATGCCCAAAGCAGCCATTGCAGTTGTTAAAGCTGCTGTGCCACTACTGGTTAATTGTGCATACTTGCAACCAAAAGTTTCAGTAATGGCTTT
This sequence comes from Chitinophagaceae bacterium, assembly GCA_044348985.1. Taxonomy (GTDB): domain Bacteria; phylum Bacteroidota; class Bacteroidia; order Chitinophagales; family Chitinophagaceae; genus UBA1930. The sequence goes on along the minus strand of JBIKRV010000035.1, from coordinate 24,422 downwards.
TTCCAGTTCAATGCTTTTCCAAATGCCTTTTCTCGGACCATCGAATCCATAACGCATTAAAATGCCTGTTTCCAGTACATCATTTACTTCTTTTCTTTCTTCATCGCCCCAAAGTTCAAAACCTGGCATATAATAAAATGTAAGTGATTAATAATAGGTTGTAAATTATGAATTGCAAAAGTAAAAGAAAGTTTGTAAGTAAAATAAAGCTTGTGAAAACTAGCTATTTTCTAAAAAAAAGTAGTGCATTTTACCAATATTTTTGCTTGCATCATCAATAGCTTTATTAATAAACAATATATACTAAGTAATTAAATACTTTATGCAAGAAGATATCATTGTTCAAATTAGCAATCGTTTAAAAAATATTCGGAAAGATAAAAATATTACCCTGCAAGAGTTGGCAGATATTGCAGGTGTTTCGAAGGGTATGTTGAGCCAAGTAGAAAATAGCAGAACCATTCCTTCACTTACAGTTTTCTTAAATTTGATGAAAGCTTTGCAAATTGATTTTAATGATTTTTTCAAGGATATTAACTTACAGCCACAAGACAGTAAGGTACTGTTTAAAAAGAAAAATCAAAATCAGTTTTTTGAAAAAGAAAACGCTGTAGGGTTTCAATATCAACGATTATTATCAACTACTGTTAACGACTACCATGTAGACTTTGTATTACTAACCTTACAGCCAAATGCTACCAGACCATTGGTAAGCACAGATGCGTATGAATTTAAATTTTTACTAAAAGGTAAAGTAGAATATTTTATAGGCAATGAAAGTTTTATAATGGAACAAGGTGATTCACTTTTTTTTGATGCCACAGAATTACACCATCCAATTAATATTGGGAATGAAGAAGCTTTACTTTTTGTTGTGTACTTCTTCAATCCCAAACAATAAGAGATTAACAAAATTCAACGAAATGTTTAATATTTATATACAAAAATACAGTTTGTTAACACATAGTTTACCGTGACTTAACTTTGGTGCAACGATTTGTTAACACTATGCCAATATGTTTGCCTCACAAAACAAAAAATGTTTATGAAGCAATCAAACCTAAATCATTTTAAGGTAGTACTTATGGCCTTTGCCCTACTTACTACTTTTTCTTTTTTGCATGCACAAACGTTGCAAGTAAAAGGAAAAATTACTGATGCAAAGTCTAAGCAACCCCTTAATGGCATTAGCATATTTGCAGAAAAAGGAAAAAAAGGAACTACCTCCAATGCAAATGGCGAATTTAATATTGAAGCTACCCAAGGGGAAACATTAACGTTTACTGGAACAGGATTTGAAAAATTAGTTACCACAGTTAATGGTCAATTTTTAGCAGTAGAAATGACCACAAGCACTCAGCAACTTGACGAAGTAGTAGTAACTGCCTTAGGTGTAAAAAAAGAAGTAAAAAAGATTACTTACACCATTCAAGAGGTAAAAGGTGCCGATTTAATTAAGGCTAGAGAACCCAATGCTGTAAATAGTTTAAAGGGAAAAGTAGCAGGCTTGAATGTGAATATTTCTGCAGAATTATTAAGATCTCCTTCTGTAAATTATAGAGGCGACGGCAATATTTTGTTTGTAGTAGATGGCGTACCTATTAAAACAGATACATGGAATATTAGTCCAGATGATATTGAAAGTTATACATTTTTAAAAGGACAAACAGCAGGTTCATTATATGGTTCATTGGCCAATAATGGAGCTATTATTATTAACACAAAAAAAGGAACTAAAGACAAAAGAGGATTTGCAATAGAATTTAATTCAAGCACTATGTTTGAAAATGGTTTTCTCTCTTTTCCTAGATACCAAGACCTTTATGGTCCTGGTTCTCAAGGAAAATATGCTTTTAAAGATGGTGTTGGCGGTGGATTAAATGACAATGACTACGATATTTGGGGTCCTCGTTTTGATGGACAATTAATTCCTCAGTACGATGGTTTAGTTACACCTGGCCAAACATACACAACCACATTTGGTACTACAAATTTTACAGGAAACATCAAGCCAACACCATGGATAGCCAGAGGGAAAGACAATTTGAAAAAATATCTACAAACTGGTATCGTATCAACCAATCATATAGCAGTATCCTCTCACACAGATAATTCTGACATCCGTTTCGGATTAGGTCAAACCTATCAAAAAGGTATTGTACCAAATACAGATTTAAATACTACCAATTTTAATTTATCAGCCTCTTACAACTTATCTAAAAATTTTAAAGTATCTGCTAACATTAACTATAGTCATCAATACACCAAGAATTTTCCCGATGTAAACTATGGTCCAAACAGTTTAATTTATAACGTGGTTATTTGGGCTGGTGCAGACTGGAGTATGGATGATATGAGAGATTACTGGCAGCCGGGCAAAGTGGGTATTCAACAAAAATATGCAGAATATCAACGTTATAATAACCCTTGGTTTATGGCTTATGAGTGGTTACGTGGTCATTACAAAAACGACACTTATGCTTACTTAAACATGGATTGGAAAATAAATAAAAATTTTGCTTTCATGTATAGACCCAGCATTTCAACTTATGATTTATTAAGAACTGAAAAAATGCCTTATTCTGCTGGTGCATATGGCAGAGATGATAGAAAAGGCGATTACAGAGAAGACAGAAGATCATTGTTTGAGGCTAACAATGAAATGCAATTAAAATACAACAGCAAGTTTTACAACAACTTAATTTCTGTAGATGGATTTGTTGGTGGAAATTTAAATACCATTAAATATTCTGGCAACTACGCTAGTACCGATTATTTAAACATTCCAGGTTTATATACTTTATCTAACTCATTAAACAGACCCATTATTAATAATTGGACTGCTGACCAAGTAGTAGCAAGTGGTTATTATTCTTTTGATATTGGTATCAGCAAATATGCTTCTATAACTACCACAGGTCGTTTTGATAAGCACTCTAACTTACCACTGGCCAATAATAAATACTTCTATTATTCAATTGGTGGTGCTAGCGTTTTATCAGATTACTTAACATTGCCAAAAGCCATTTCATTTGCTAAAATAAGAACCTCATATGCTACTGGTAGAGATGCTGGCATTCAAAATACAGTTGGGCCATTAGGCTTCTCAGGCAATCCATTAGGTTATGGTGATAATTATCAATCACCTTATGGTATTACCCGTTATGCCTTTAGCTCAGATTATAACTATTCTACTACACCAACCTATAACAATGCATTAGGAGCAACTTATGTAAATGGTCTAAATGACCCTAGCATTAAAGCTGGTAATAAAAAAACATTTGAAATAGGAACAGATGTACGCTTTTTACAAAGCAGAATTGGACTAGATTTTACATGGTACAATACTGTGAATGAATTATTAACTTCTCGTAGTATTAGTCCAGCTTCTGGCTATACAACTGTAACCGAAAATACTGGTTTGTATAAGTATAAAAATACAGGTATAGAGGCTGTTTTAACAGGTAATGTAATTAAGAAAAAAGATTTAAGTTGGGATGTTACAGTTAACTTCTCAACTTATAAAAGGGTATGGATTTCTAACCCATCACCAAATAACTGGGTTAAAGATGGAGATAGAATTGATTTAGTGTATAGTGCAGGATTTGTTCGTACTCCAGATGGTCAATTGGTACATAACAGTGCAGGTGTATTGTTACGTACTTCTGACTTAGGTTCTCCAGCAAGAAAAATATTTGGTCATAGCGATCCAGATTGGTCTTGGGGTGTAATCAATACCATTAACTATAAAAACTTCAAACTTTCTTTCCAATTTGATGGTGTTGTAGGTGGTGTAATGCATGATTATGTTCGTCAAAAAACATTGCAAGGTGGTCGCCACATAGAAACTACAGAAGGTGCTTGGGGAGCTGCCAGATATGGCGATGTAAACGGAGGTACTTTTATTGCCGATGGAATTGTACTTGTAGGAACTCCAATACTAGATCCAATAACTGGAGCTATCACTAACTGGAAAGATTTAACTACTGCTCCTAATACTACAAAAACTACGGTTCAAAACTACGTAAGCCGTTATGCTAGTATTCAAGATTTAAATATCATTAGTAAAACTTTTGCCAAACTTAGAGAGGTTACTTTAAGCTATACTTTACCTAAAACATTATTTGGTGGTAAAGTATTTAAACAAGCATCTGTATCTGTAGTTGGCAGAAATCTACTTTTATTCTTCCCAAGTCGCTACAAAGATGTTGATCCAGATCAGTTTACGCAAAGCAGTGCTACTGATTTGCAAACACCTACTACTCGTCGGTTTGGGTTTAATCTTAATCTTACTTTCTAATTAATGCAAGTAATAACTAAAATCAAAAAAAATGAAATCAAAATACATCATTGGTTTGCTTGCCCTTGCTATCATTAGCTCTACGGCTTGCAACAAAAGAATTGAAGAAATTAGTACCAACCCAAATCAGGCTACAAAAGTTCCACCAAATCTATTGTTGATAAAACAATTGAATGATTTATCAAGTGGTTTAAATGGTATTGAACCTTGGGGAGCAGTATCCAGATACAATCAATTCCATTGCCGCAATTATCAATACTACGGCGACAATTTCTACAGCTTTACAGGTGGTCCATTTGGTGTGTACAATAGCAATTTAAAAAACATTGACAGAATGGAAGCTGAAGCCATTAACGCTGGAGCTTCTGCCGTAAATCCTTATGGAGCTATAGCTAAGTTTTTAAAAGCTTACTACTATTACAACTTAACATCACTAATGGGTGATGTACCTATGAGTGAAGCTGTAAAAGGACTTGATGGAACTTTCTCTCCTAAGTACGATGACCAAAAAGCAGTATTTATGCAAATACTCAAATGGTTAGATGAAGCAAATGATGACCTTACAACTTTGGTCAACAACAACGATATTACGTTGGTAGCTTCAAGCGATATTTTTTACACTGCAAATTTAACCAAGTGGAGAAAACTAGTTAACACTTTTAAACTAAGAGTATTGATTAGCTTAAGCAAAAAAGCAACTGATACCGATTTAAAAATTGGTACTCGTTTCACAGATGTCATTAGCAACAGTACAAAATATCCAATTTTTGTGGATGCGAATGATAACTTTAAATATGTGTACAACGATGCTGTGAATCGTTACCCAACTACACCAGTAGCATTTGGTTTTGATGCTCTTCGTTTAAACATGGCAGAGACTTATGTAAAGTCTTGCACTGACATTAAAGATCCTAGAGTTTTAGTAACCTGTGAACCTGCCTGGAAAATTGTAGATGACAATGCTTATGTGCCTACCGATTTTAGAGCATTCATTGGCTCTCCTACTGGGCAAGATCAAAACGTAATGGAATCGAATGCCTTAACAGGAAAAGTAAGCTTAATAAACCGCTACAGATATTATAGAACCAATATTGGTGAAAACTTTATACTAGTTGGTTACAACGAAATGTGCTTTAACATAGCAGAAGCCATTAACCGTGGTTGGATTACTGGAGTAGCTGAAGATTGGTACAAAAAAGGTATTCAAGGTTCTCTTGCATTTTATGGTATTATAGATGGTAGCAACAGTGTAAACTACTTACGCATTGGTCAATCTTTAGGCAGTTGGACTACAAGTTCTTTTACATTCAACTTCAATACTTACTATGCTCAACCAACAGTACAATATGAAACTGGAAATGTCGGCTTGAACAAAATTTTGATTCAAAAGTATATTGCCTCATTCCAAAATTCGGGCTGGGAACCTTACTACAACTATCGTAGAACTGGCATCCCTGCATTTTCTGGTGGCGTTGGTATTGGTAATAATGGTGTTGTTCCTGTTCGTTGGACATATCCAACATCGGAACAAAATATCAATGCAACCAATTGGAAAACTTCAGTAGATAAACAATTCTCAGGAAATGATAATTTAAATGGCCAAATGTGGCTACTAAAATAATCAAATATTTTCTCAGCATGTATATATTAAAAGGCGGAATTTTTCTAAGTTCTGCCTTACTTCCTTTTTGCATAGCATTAAGAAAAGCAAAAAGGTTTCATAATTACTAAACTATCATTCATGAAAAATATTTTCCTAAAAATCATAGCATTAACTTGGTGTGTTATAACCTTTTTCAATGGTGCAAACGCACAACAAAAAACAGAAAACGTAATTATTGTTACACTCGATGGGATGCGTTGGCAAGAAGTATTTAAAGGAGCAGATAAAGAGATTTTAAGTAATAAAAAATATACCAAAGACAGCGGCACTACGCATAAAGCTTTTTGGCAAGACAATGAAGAAGAAAGAAGAAAAAAACTATTCCCTTTTTTATGGAATACCGTTGCAAAAGAAGGCCAACTTTATGGCAATAGAAATTTGGGAAATAATGTAAACAACGCCAATCCCTATTGGTTTTCATACCCAGGATACAATGAAATTTTTACTGGTTTTCCTGACACCGCAGTAAATAGCAACAACAAAATTTGGAATAAAAATACCAATGTGCTAGAGTTCATTAACAATGAAAAAAAATACAAAGGAAAAGTAGCTGCTTTTGCTACTTGGGATGTATTTCCTTACATACTAAACACACAAAGAAGTGGCTTATATGTAAATGCAGATATGGATACTTTAAAGTTCAATAACCCTTCATTAAAATTAATTAATGATATTCAGTTTTTAACAACGAGGCCCATAAATGTAAGGCCAGATGTACTTACTTACTTTGCTGCTCGTGAATATCTAAAAGCTTATAAACCCAAAGTGCTTTACATAGCTTTTGACGAGACTGATGATTTTGCTCATGGAGGAGAATATGACCAATATTTAAAAAGTGCTTTTGCAGAAGATGCCATGATTGCTGACTTGTGGAATTACCTTCAATCTGATAAGCAATACAAAGACAAAACAACTTTAATTATTACTTGCGATCATGGACGTGGCGATAAACTAAAAGACAATTGGAGACACCATGGAAGCAAAATTGAAGATGCTGGTCAAATTTGGATTGCAGCTATTGGACCAGACACTGCACCACTTGGGGAAATAAAAACAAACGAAACCAACTATCAAAAGCAAATTGCTGCTACCATTGCTGCACTTTTAGGAATGAAATTTACAGCAGAACATCCAGTAGCAAATCCTATAGAAACAATTTTCAAAAAATAAGTCGATGAAATATTTTCAGTTATTATTTTTAGCTCTACTTGTCTTTGCATTTCCTAAGATTAGCATTTCTCAACAAGCCAAAACAAAAACCGTTAGGCTGCCAAATGGTTGGTCTTTATCCCCTGCTGGTCGTTCATTGCCCTTAGGCGATTTACCTTTAAACATGGCTGTTTCTAGTTCACAAAAAAGAATGGCAGTAATAAACAGTGGGCAAAGTGTTCAAAGCATCCAACTGATTGATACCAAATTAGAAAAAGTAATAGACAATGCAGTAGTTGCAAAATGCTGGTATGGCTTAAAGTTTAGTAAAGATGAAAAGACTTTGTATGCTAGTGGAGGTAATGATAACTGGATTTTAGTGTATGATGTTGCTAAGGATAAACTTACCTTAAGAGATAGCATTTTACTTGGCAAAAAATGGCCTAGCAAAATATCGCCTTCTGGCATTGAAATAGACAATACTGGAAAAAAAATGTTTGTGGTAACTAAGGAAAATAATTCACTGTATGTGATAGATTTAATAAGTAAAAAAGTTACACAAGAAATCACATTAGGGGCAGAAGCTTACTCTTGCTTACTATCTCCTAATCAACAAGAGTTGTACATTTCATTATGGGGTGGTGATAAAGTTTTAATTTACAACTTGGCTAAAAAATCAATGACTGATTCTATCAATGTTGGTGATAATCCCAACGAAATGTTGTTATCTAAAAATGGGCAATATTTGTTTGTAGCCAATGCCAACGACAATAGCGTTTCTGTTATCAATACAAAAGAAAGAAAAGTAATAGAAGTACTTAATGCAGCTTTATACCCTAATGCACCTGCTGGTTCTGCAAGCAATGGTTTGGCACTTTCGTACAATCAACAGACATTGTACATAGCCAATGCAGATAATAATTGCTTAGCCGTTTTTAATATTGCCAACATTGGGCATAGTCAATCTAAAGGCTTTATTCCAGTGGGCTGGTATCCTACCAATGTAAAAGTTATTGGTAAAAAAATATTTGTAGCAAACGGTAAAGGGTTCTCATCATTTGCAAATCCCAATGGCCCTAATCCTGTACAGAAAAAACAAACCGTTAATTATCAAAAAAGCGATAACAATGTTGCTTCCAAAGTAGAATACATTGGTGGTTTAATGAAAGGAACTTTAAGCATTATTGACGAACCCTCTCAAGAATTATTGGCCAAATATTCCAAAAAAGTATATGCCAACACTCCTTATACAAAACAAAGAGAAACAGTTTCTAAAGGCGAAAAAGGAAATCCCATTCCAATGAAAGTTGGTGCAAAATCTCCAATAAAATATGTGTTTTATATTATTAAAGAAAACAGAACTTATGATCAAGTTTTAGGCGACATTAAAGAAGGTAATGGAGATACAAGTCTTGTTTTATTTGGAGAAAACGTAACACCCAATCAACATAAATTGGCTAAGGAATTTGTATTGTTGGATAACTTTTATGTAGATGGAGAAGTAAGTGCCGACGGGCATAATTGGTCTTTATCTGCAAATGCAAATGATTACTTAGAGAAAACCTGGCCCACAAGTTATGGTGGTAGAGGTGGTAATTATGATGCAGAAGGAAATAGAAAAATTGCCAATCCTAAAAATGGCTTTTTATGGGATTATTGCAAAAGAGCCAATGTATCTTACCGAACCTACGGCGAGTTTGCAGATAATTATAAAGCAAATATTCCTGTGCTTGAAAATCATTTTTGTCCATACTTCACCAGTTGGGATGAACGCGTAAGAGACACAACCAGATTTTATCAATGGAAAAGAGAATTTGATTCCTTATTAAGTGTTGGCAAAGTTCCACAGTTTAATTCTTTACGTTTTATCAATGACCATACTGAAGGTCAACGTTTAGGAAGACCAACGCCATTTGCCCACGTGGCTGACAATGATTGGGGGGTAGGATTATTTGTAGAATATTTATCCAAGAGTAGCATTTGGAATGAGACAGCAATTTTCATAGTAGAAGATGATGCACAAAATGGGCCAGACCATGTAGATGCCCACCGTTCCACAGCCTATGTGGCAGGCGGATTGGTTAAAAGAAATTTTGTTGACCATACCATGTATTCTACTTCTTCCATGCTTAGAACTATTGAACTAATTTTAGGCTTACCGCCAATGAGCCAATATGATGCAGCGGCAGAACCAATGTGGCGTTGCTTTTCATCCATCCCAAATACTACACCTTTTATCTCTGTTCCATCTAATGTGAATCTGAATGATAAAAACACCAAGCCTACGCCAAGTGCAGATTTAAGTGCAACATTCGATTTTTCTAAAGAAGATGCAATACCAGATTTATTATTTAGCCAAGTAATTTGGAAAGCAGTAAAAGGGGAAAATAGCATTATGCCTGCCCCAAAAAGAAGTGCATTTTTAAAAGCAATAGATGCTGATTAAATAATAAAAGCAAAAAGCTATAAAGAAAGAGGTTTCTAATTTAGTTATATGAATAGAACAATAATACTATTACTGCTATTTACCGTTGCCAATACAGTTGTGCAATCTCAAGAAAAACAAGTAAACAAAACAACAGATTCTACTGAACAACTAAGTGATGTGATAGTAACAGCTACCAGAAAAAATACGCAGCTATTATCAATCCCTTATTCCGTAAATACAATTAACAGAAAGCAGATTGATGAATTCCAATTCCGCTCTACACCAGAAGCATTAACAGGATTAGCAGGCGTTTTTGTACAAAAAACAAATCATGGTGGAGGATCGCCATTTGTGAGGGGATTAACTGGCAACCAAACACTATTGTTGGTAGATGGGATTCGTTTTAGCAATGCTACTTTTCGTTTTGGTCCCAATCAATATCTTAATACCATTGATGTAAATACGATTACCAAATTAGAAGTTGCCAGAGGTACGGGTTCTGTACAATATGGTTCTGATGCTTTGGGGGGCGTAGTGCAAGTGTTTACCAAAGAGCCAGCTTTTGCAGAAAAAAAAATTGTTCATGCAACTGCTATTGGCAAAGCTGCAACGCATGATATGGAATATACTGGTAGGGGAGAATTGCTTTTTCAATCAAAAAAAGTTGCCATTTTGGTAGGCTACAGTAACAAAAATTTTGGTGATTTAGTGGGTGGCGATTCTACAGGAAAACAAACCCCTTCCGGTTACACTGAACAGGCTTTTGATGCAAAATTAAAATGGAAAATAGCAGCCAATGCCACCATCACAGCAGCACACCAGTTTTTGCAGCAAAAAGACGTGCCTTTATACCACAGGGTAAAACTGGAAAATTTTGCTTACTACTTTTTTGCCCCACAGCAAAGGCAAATGAGCTATGCCAAATTGGAAGTAGAAGGCAAAAGCAGCATCTTAAATAAGTTGGTATTTGCAACATCACTTCAACAAAGTCTTGAAAAAAGAAGCTACCAAAAAAATGGAAATGCTAACAAATTTTTAGAAGAAGATAAAGTAAGAACCCTTGGTATTACAGCAGATATTTTTTCTGTTCTAGGAAAATATTGGACGACCAATGGTGGTGTAGAATTTTATCACGATAAGGTAAACAGCTATAAGCAGCAAACCTCAGTAGCTACCAATGAAACTCTTAGCCAACGTGGACTTTATCCTAACAATGCTAGTAGTGCCAACTTTTCACTGTATAGTTTGCATCACTTAAAAATCAATCATTTTGAAGTAGAAGCAGGTCTGCGTTATAACAGTTTTGCAATTAATATTCCAGACACAGTTACTTCTTCTTTAAAGCTTGGCGACATAACAGTAAAACCGACTTCTATAGTTACCAATTTAGCTGTGGTTTATCGCTTAAATAAAAATCAATCAATTTATGCTTCTTTTAGTACAGGCTATCGAACACCCAATATTGATGATATGGGCAGTTTGGGTTTGGTAGATTTTCGTTACGAAATTCCTGCTTATAATTTAAAGCCAGAAAAAACGTATAATACCGAAATTGGTTATCGTTTCATTAACAAAAAAATAAATGCATCTGTAGCATTTTTTTACATGCACTTGGCTAATTTAATTACAAGAGTTCAAGTAGCTGGTCAGCAAGTGGGTGGCTATAATGTTTATACAAAACAAAATAGCCAACAGTCATACGTTCGAGGTGTGGAAGGTTCATTTAATTATTCAATATCTACATCGTTCAGCTTGCAAACAGTTGTTTCCTATGCCTATGGGCAAAATCTTTCTGCCAATGAACCCATGAGAAGAATTCCACCATTAAATGGAAGACTTTTATTAAACTATCAGTATAAAAACTGGCAAGCAAGCTTAGAAAACTTATTTGCTAACAAGCAAAATCGTTTAGCTAAGGGTGATATAGACGATAACAGAATTCCACCGGGCGGCACACCTAGCTGGAATGTGGTAAACCTGTATGGTGGTTTTGTAAAAAACACTTATGCCATTCGTTTGGGATTACAAAACTTACTGAACGAAGATTACAGAACCCATGGAAGTGGTATTAATGGAATTGGTAGAAGTGCAACATTGAGTATTCAAATAAACATGTAAATAGTATATAATGGATATTACACAAATACAACAAACAGCAAATGAAATCATTAATCTATATGCTATGCATGGCAGTGAAGATTATATAGGAGAACCTGTTTCTCAAATAGAACACATGTGTCAATGTGCCCAATTAGCAGAAGCAGAAGGTGCAGATGATGAAACCATACTAGCTGCTTTTTTTCACGATATTGGACATTTATGTGAATTTTCTACTCCAGAATCTGGCTTGCAACATATGGATCATTTCGGCATAGTAGATCATGAAAAACTAGGTAGCGAATATTTGTTAAGCAAAGGGTTTTCAATAAAAATTGCAAAAATGGTGGCTAGCCATGTAGCTGCAAAAAGGTATTTAACTTTTAAATATCCTAATTATTACAACTTACTATCAGAAGCAAGTAAACATACTTTAGAACACCAAGGTGGAAGAATGACAACTTTAGAAGCTCTAGAATTTGAGCAGGATGAATTGTTTCAACAATATTTAGCCATAAGACGTTGGGATGATAAGGCAAAAGAACAAAACAAGCCTTTACCCTCTTTAGAAGATTATAGACAACTAATGATTGAACATTTATCCTTGCAAACACTTTAAAATAATTGATTGATGATTAAGATGATTGTTTTTGACATGGCAGGCACAACTGTAGATGAAGACAATGTGGTTTATAAAACGCTTCAGAATGCCATTAATAAAGCTGGGTTTCAAGTAAGTTTGGAGCAAGTTTTATTGAGCGGAGCAGGTAAAGAAAAACGTAATGCTATTCAAGATATTATTGCATTAAGCAACCTAATTGTTGAAGATGATTTGATAGACAATATTTACAACGACTTTGTTACATCACTTTCTTTTGCTTATGAAAATTTACAACTAAAACCTCAGCCAGAGGCATTAGAATTATTTAAAGCTTTGCGTGAGCGTAACATTTTTATTACATTAAATACTGGTTACAATAAAAGAACAGCTCTTTCTATTCTTGAAAAACTAGATTGGCAATTAGGTATTCAATACGATTGCCTTATTACAGCAACAGATGTAAGCAAAAACAGACCTAGCCCTGATATGATTTTATTGGCCATGAAGCAAATGTGTATTAGTAATGCTGAAGAAGTAATAAAGGTTGGCGATTCAACTATAGACATTGAAGAAGGCAAAAATGCTGGATGCAGCCTTACTGTTGGTATTACCACAGGAGCACATACCTATGAACAATTGACTACAGCCAAACCCAATTTTATTATTCATCATTTGGCTGAATTACTAGCAATTATTCAAAATTAAATGCAACTAACTCGTACAGGATACACCAATAAAACCATGCATCATTGGTTAAATAATTCACCAATTTTTTTGGTTACTTATGTTTCTTTATGTGCATTTGTTATTTATTCTTGTATGTATGGGTTTAGAAAACCTTATACCGTTGGTAGGTATAATGATACTTATTTTTTGGGCATATCTTATAAAGTTTGCTTAGTTATAGCACAGGTTGTTGGTTATGCCATTAGCAAGTTTTATGGCATCCATTTTATTTCGGGTATGCAGCCATCTAAACGAATTTATTATTTACTGCTTTGTATTGGTATAGCATGGTTTTCATTGTTGCTTTTTGGTATTATTCCTGCACCCTATAACATCATTTGTATGTTTATAAATGGGCTTCCATTAGGAATGATTTTCGGTTTAGTTTTTGGCTTTTTAGAAGGCAGAAAAACTACCGAAATAATGGGTGCATTTTTAGCTACCAGTTTCATTTTTGCATCAGGTTTAGCAAAAACTGTTGGCAAATGGTTATTGTTACAATTCAATATTAGCGAATGGTGGATGCCCTTTACATCTGGAGCATTTTTTATTGTACCCTTAATTATTGGTGTTTGGTTTTTACAACAAACACCACCTCCATCGCAAGAAGATATTAAGCATAGAACTGAGCGAAAACCTATGACCAAATTAGAACGCAAAGCGTTTTTAAAAAAATTTGGTTGGGCATTAACCCCTGTAGTAATTGCTTATGCCATTTTTACTATTGTTAGAGATTTTTGCGAAGACTTTGCCAATGAATTATGGATAGAAACAGGATACCAAAATAATGCAGGAATTTTTGCCCAAACAAGCACTGTAGTTTCTTTAATAGTATTGGTAATTATAAGCAGTTTCTTTTTAATTAAAAGCAATTACAAAGCATTTAAAATAGTTCATTATTTAATTGTTGCGGGGGTAGTTTTAGCTACATTATCAACCATACTTTTTAAATTTAATTTAATATCTCCTATTACGTGGATGCTCATTGCTACTACAGGTTTATACTTAGGCTATTTGCCATACAATTGTTTATACTTTGAACGCCTTTTATCAACTTATAAAATAAATGGCAATGTGGGTTTCGTAATGTATATAGCCGATGCTTTTGGCTATTTAGGTACTTTATTAGTGTTAATTATAAAAGAGTTTATTGACATTCAATACAGTTGGATTAACTTTTTCTCCTTTCTCTTTTTCTCTGCTGGAATTGGTGGAGTTGTGCTAATTACAATCAGTTTAAATATCCATAAAAAATTATTCAATCAGTTTAATAAAAGCTATGAAACAAAATAATTCAGCCATTGTAGTAGGTGCTGGAATAGTAGGTTTGGCAACAGCAAGAGCATTGTCTTTAAAAGGTTTTAATGTTACGGTAATTGAGAGAAACGAAAAAGCAGTTGGGGCTTCTATCAGAAATTTTGGTATGCTTTGGCCAATTGGTCAACCCAATGGAAAATTATACGATAGAGCCATTAGAAGTAAAACTATTTGGAAAGATATTGCAGATAGTATTGGTTTATGGTATGATGAAGTTGGTAGTTTACATGTAGCTTACGAGACAGATGAATGGACTGTTTTGCAAGAATTGCATGAAGAGTTTTTAAAAAATGGAAGGCCTGTAAGCATCTTAAATAAAGAAACTATTGCACAAAAATTTAATGGTGTAAATGGCAATGGATTATTGGGAGGTTTATACAGTGCTACAGAAACTATAGTAGATGCTAGAACTGCTATTGAAAAAATTCCGAATTATTTAGAAGAGTTTTTGAATGTAAATTTTATTTGGGGTAAAGCAGTAACCAATGTATCTACAGGAAAAGTTATTATGGGCAAAGAAATGTTACAAGCCGATATTGTTTGCATTTGTAGTGGTATCGATTTTGAAACATTATACCCATCCATTTTTAGAGAAACAGAAATCACGAAATGTAAACTTCAAATGTTGCGTTATATTTCCTCTACCCAAAATTTTAAAATGGGTGTTTCTTTATGTGGTGGATTGTCTTTAATTCATTACAATAGCTTTAAGGTGGCTGCATCTTTACAAAAACTAAAAGAAAGATATGAGGCTGAAATGAGTGAATATTTAAAATGGGGCATTCACGTAATGGTTGCACAAAATGACCAATTAGAACTTACAGTAGGCGATAGTCATGAATATGGATTAACGTTTGATCCTTTTGATAAAGCATTTATCAATACCATGATTATAGACTATTTGCAAAAGTTTGTTGTGATCGACGACTGGAAACTTACCCAATCCTGGCATGGTATTTATCCAAAAATGACCAATGGTGCAACAGAAATTTTCTTAGAAGCCGAACCCAATGTTTATATACTTAATGGTATTGGTGGTGCTGGAATGACTTTGAGTTTTGGCTTTGCCGAAGAGTGTATTAGTAAGTTATAGGTTAGTTTCTGTAAAACAATACTCAGCCTATCTTTGCCCCATGAATCCAACTATATTTTATTGTTACGATGCATATTGTGGCTGGTGTTATGGGTTTAGTCCTGTAATTAAAAAAATTGAAACTGATTACCACAATCTAATGCATACAGAAGTATTAAGTGGCGGCATGGTTTTACCTGAAAAACCTGTACACATAGGTGCAACTGCTGGCTATATTTTAGGAGCTTATAAAACCGTAGAAGAATATAGCGGAATGGAATTTGGCAAAGATTATTTATGGCATTTGAAAAATCCTGATTTAAGCGATTGGTATCCCAACAGCGAAAAACCAGCCATAGCCATGTGTATTTTTAAAGAATATTATCCTGAAAGGCAAGTAGAGTTTGCAGCAGATTTACAAATTGCTTTACACTTTGAAGGAAGAGATTTAACCGATGATGAAGCCTACAAACATTTGTTAGAAAAATACAGTATTCAACATGAAGCTTTTTATGGAAAACTAAAAAGTGAGGAATACAAAGAAAAAGCTTATTACGAATTTGCATTGTGCAAACAATTGCAGGTAACTGGTTATCCTTGTGTAATGTTGCAAACCAGTGAAAGTAAATTTTACTTACTGGCAAGAGGTTATACCAGCTATGAAAATTTGAAAGATAGAATTGAAAATGTGTTGAAGGAGTTGAATGCATAAAAAAAGCTATCAGCTAATGGCTATTAGCTGATAGCTTTTTTATGCTATTTTATTTTACTCAATCCTTCTAAACAAGAAGCATTGGTTGGTTGATTTAATAATGCTTTATGAAACAAAGTTTTTGCATCATTGTTTTTACCCATATTTAAATAAGTCCAAGCCAACATGTGATTTCCATCGAAATCAAACGGATATAGGTTTATAATTTTTTCAAATAATTTACTGGCTTGCTCGTATTTTTTTCTGTTGTACTGTATAATGCCTGCCCAATAATTAGCAGTATAATTTTGAGCATCTACTTTTAAAACGTCTTCATACGTTTGTAATACTTTGTCCCAACTTTCTAAAGCACTCAATGGTTTTACCAATCCCAATTTAGCTTCTACAGCGTAGGGCTTTAAAGCAATTGCTTTTTGATAATAAGATTGCGATTGTGTATAGTTTTTGCTACTATAATTTAACCAACCTAAACGCAAATTAATTTCGTAACTATCTGCATCATACACTTTGGTTAGTGTAGCAATTGCTTCACCATATAATTTGTTATACTCTTGTGTATAGCTGTCTTTAAAAGCTTTTTGAACTACTGCATCGCTTTGTGCAAAAGCGGTAAAACCAAACAGCATAATGGCTGCGGTTACGATTTGTTTTTTTACAATTTCCATGATAGACCTCCTGTGATTGAATGTTGATTAAATGTATTAGTTGATTTAGCTAGCTCTCTTTGTTCAAGTGTATAACCTATATCCAGCGTGCATTTGGGAGAAATGGTTATATAAGCAGTAACACCTCCTTTAAATAAGTTTTTATCAATTGCATTATAGACATACATGGCATCATTCTCTAATAAATCTTTAAATGAACCCAATGTAACATTACCTTCTATCCATATATTTTTCAATAATTGTCCACCTACAATTTGCCTAAAATTAAAAGCAGAAGAATTAGGACGGTTACTTAGAGTAGCAACTGAAAAGCTGTATAATTTCAAATTCCCTAAAGGATATATACCCAGTTGTGCATTGTATTGTTGAATGGTAGTATCGAACATGGTAGAAAAATTTCCATCAACCTGTATATCGAAATAATGATTAAAATATTTGGCTCCAATTAGTATGCTTTTGTTCTGATACACCGTATTATCCAACTCAGTTTGTACACCATGATAAGCAGCTTTCAGTTGCCATTGACTGTTCAAATTTGCTGTTACTTTATTATAATATTCTGTTTGTTTAATGTTTGATGTACGATAAGGTGGCGGTGGTGGAAAACCAGGCCTTGGAACATTTGCCAATAAAATAGATTGATTAAAAAGAGCTACTGCCTGATGCATGTGTATGCCCCAACCAAATCTATTTTTTATTTGTAATTTTTCATAGTTAGTATTGTTTCTAAGGTTATTATCTGTTGTTTTAAAACTTGCTTCAATACCAACACCTGTAAACGAAAGGCTTTTTAATTTTTCTTTTTCAATTACTTCTTTGGATAAATATTTTACTTGAGCATCAGCTAACTCGGTTTGATTCAAATATTTTCTGCAAAGCCAAATGTAATAATGTGCAGTACTGTTGTAGGAATCATTTTTAAGAACATGCTCGTACTGATTAATTGCTTCACTAAAATTATTTAACATAAATGCTGCATAACCCATGCGTAAACGTAGCAACGTAAAATCCTGATTGGCTTGCACCGCTTCTTTTCCATAAGCCAATAATTCTTTCCATGAACCTTTTTCGTATAAGGCATAACTCTTAGTATTTACCTCATCATACGGTAAACCTGTTTGAGCCATTGTATGAATTGTAAGCAAAATACCAATGAACAATGCGATCGTTTTTAATTGCTGCATACTGCCTGTATTGTTTGTTTTTTAGTTTGAATAATGAAAGATTGTAACTGACCATTTTCAATATTCACTGTTGCTGTTGATTGTTGTTTGCCAATACCAAATAATTCCAGTGTTTGCTTACTTGTGAAGGATATACTGCCACTGTTTAATAAACCATCATTCTGTTTTACTTCACTTTCAAAACGCATACGAATGAAAATATAAAATGGTGCCAGCACATCCTGCAACCATTTGATGGGATTTACAGAAAAAACATTCAGTGGAAAATGGTCTTTAAC
The DNA here is from genome assembly GCA_044348985.1 of Chitinophagaceae bacterium. Taxonomy (GTDB): domain Bacteria; phylum Bacteroidota; class Bacteroidia; order Chitinophagales; family Chitinophagaceae; genus UBA1930. The sequence goes on along the minus strand of JBIKRV010000035.1, from coordinate 6,230 downwards.
ATTTATTTGTTTTTCTGAACTTAATAAAACTTTATAGGCTGCTTCATAAAATGCAAACAGCAGCGTTTTTTTAGAGCCAAAATAATTGGTAAAATAAAATGCTGTTCCATTATTAATAAAATAAGCAAATGCATTTTGCGATGCACAGTACAAATAGGTTTCATTATAAATGCTGGTATAAACTTCCCACTCTTCTTCAGCAAAATTTTCAGCATGAACTTTCAAAATATAACCAGGTTGAAAATTAAATGCCTGTTGTAATTGTACATTACCCACCACGTTGTTTACAAAGCTTCCTTCTGCAGGTGTACTGTAATTTTTTAGTGCAATTACATGGTTATCTTTTACTGTAAAATAACTGATAGGATAAGCCAGTGTTTTAGAACCCACATAAGGAGTTGATTGAACCTGAAAATGTAAATGTGGTTCTAGTGAGCGACCAGAATTCCCTACATGTGCAACCATTTCTCCCTTTTTTACATAAGCACCTTTAACTACTTTAAAAGAATGCTTTTTAAGATGAGAAAGTTTGGTGTACAATCCTTCTGCATGTTTAATAACAATACTATTACCCCAGTTTTGCTGAGCATTGTTACCACCAATTTCATTGTCTTCTACATGGTCAATAATATCTTCAACAATACCATCTGCTGGTGCAAGTACGGGTTTATTATAGCAATAAAAATGTACAGGTAAATTGCCTGGAAAACGATAAGTTTTCATTTCATCGTCGAGTATTACAAAGTCTAAAGCTTTACTCCAATCTCCTTTGTGGGTCATGGTTCCATCATAGCCCTGGCTCACCATCCATTCACCCATAAATGGTAAGGATAGTTGATGATACACATTGTTCATCAATCTTTCTCTACCATTGATATAACGATACAAATTCGTTTCAGGACTGTAATATTGAACAGGCGTAAGTACCAACTTACTTGGTCTGGTTCGCATTTGCAACATGTACAAAAACAAAATCACCGTAACACAAAATGGCAAAGAAAAAATAGGAACACCAACTTTAAATAGTAAACTTCCAAGCCCGGTTACCAATAAATAAGCTATTGGGACTGAAATGAAAATCCACAAGAAAGAACGTATCGAAGGAATTAGATAAAACCCTCCCAACGCTACAGCTACCAGCATAAAATTGGTACCCATATTATAATAGCTTACATCAATTTGATTAAATCCACCCATTAAAAAACCAAAAAAAATAGCTACTGAATAACCAAAAACCATCAGCATAAAAGCTATTCTGGAATAAATTAATAAACCAATAGAAAGTACAATGCCCGATGCAATATTTACCTGAAATAAAATAGCACTCATGCTTCTAAAAAAGCCAGCTACAAATTCAGGTATGCTCCAATTTTCAATTTTAGTAATCACATTAATTAGTCGATTTCCACCCAATGCATACATTTCGTTGTACCAGTAAATATGACGAACAGTTAAACCAATTCCTGTAAAACTTTTTGAAGCAATAATTAATAAGGCAGTGCTAATAATAAATGCCAATGATAAAGCCGGTAAGCCTCTTTTATTTAAAATGGCATTCAATGCAGTAGAAATAAATAGTGTAAGCAAAGAGCCAACAATGAGCAATGCTGCAAATGCAATTCCAAATTCAAAATTGGTTCCAAAACCTAAACCAAATAATACCACACTATAAGTAAGTAATCCATTTTGTATTTGCTCCTTACCAAAGCCTAGTGCATGTGCTGCCAGAATTGCTATAATAACAGCAGCTAAACCACTTGCTCCTGTAAATGGTGTAAAAAATGAAACCACCAATATCAGCAAAGCAAAAATCTTGTTCTTCGAAAAGAACAACATGCCATAACTGTTCAGTATGGCATGTGCAAGGTATTTAGCGAATGATATAATATTAGTTACTTTCAAATTCCCTTTTTTTTAACCACAACGATTAAACGACGCTACGAAACACAACGTTGTGAAACTTTGTGTCGTTGTGCCTTTGTGGTTTAGCATTACAAGCTGATTTCCTTCAAATAAGCTGGCAGTACTTCCATTTGCTCAATGTATTCCAGTGTTTCAGCTTTTCTGATTAAATGTGTTTCGCCTTTTTCATCAATGAGTACCACATTTGGTCTCATTTGTATAAACTGCATCCATTGTGTCATATTATATGCACCTACTTTATGTACCACCACATGATCTCCTCTGTTCATTAAAGGCATATTAATGCTGCTTCTTACCACATCAATGTTCATACACAAAGGGCCATACAATACCATGTCTTCTGTATGATGTGTGAAATCTTGTGCAGGGCTCATTTTATGTTCGTACCAAAATGCAGTAAATAAAATATTCACTCCAAAATCCATGATAGTTGCTTTACGTCCATCACTCAATCTTTTATTTGCCAATACTGTTCCCAACAAATAACCAGCATCATCAATTAAAGCCCTGCCACTCTCTAAAATAAGTAAAGGTAACTCATCATTACTGAAACCAATGGTGTACAATGCATTGGTAATGGCTTCTGCAAACTCATCTACACTTGGTATCATATCTGCCGAAGGCATGTAAGCACCACGCAAGTTATTGGCTGTAGGCAAACCACCACCCAAATCCAAATATTGAATCACGGTGTTCAATTGTGTTTTTGCATTCCATGCTAAGTCGCCCAACTTCCTTACAGCAACAGCATAAGCTTCAGTACTTAGCATAAAGGTTCCAATGTGGCAATGCAAGCCAGTCAACTGTAATTTTCCAGAAGCTACAATTTTGTTCATGGCTGTCCATGCTTGACCATTTTCATAGTTAAAACCAAACCTGTCCCACATAGGATAAATACCAGTATCCATATTCACACGAATAGCTACTCGTGGCTTTTTATTCATCTTATCAGCCAAATCAATTAACTGATATAGTTCTTCGAAATGATCAATATGAATCAATGAATCATTATTAATGGCCAAGGTTAATTCAGCTTCAGTTTTCTCTGGACCATTAAAAATAATTTTATTGCCTGGTACACCATTGCCCAATGCTTTGTTGTATTCAAAGCCACTCACTACTTCGCCCCAACTTCCTTCTTGATGAAAAATTTTACAAACGGCGTTGATGTAATTGGTTTTATAACTCCATGCAAACTGCACTTTCGGATAACGTGTTTTAAATGCACGTACTGCATTTTGATAGGTACGACGAATGGTTCTTTCACTTAATACAAATACGGGTGAACCATATTGTTCGATCATACTTTTTACCGAAACTCCATCAATTTGTTTTACTGCTTCATATTCGGTACGAGTACCAAATTTGTTCATTAATCCTGCATTCATTTTTTGAATGCTAGGGCTTTCGTATCTTAATTTTTGCATGGTTTGTTTGTTTTTTTATTTCACACAAAGGGTACAAAGAATACAAAGTACACTAAGTGTATAATATGGTTTTGAATCTGTTATTTTAATTAATCATTTCTTCGTGGCTTAGTTAACTTAGTTTCTTTGTGTGAAACTCCTACAATTCGCCAAAGCCACTAATCTGTTGAAACTCTTTCACATCAGTAATATGATCCCATGAATATCGAATGAAAATTTTGCCCACTTCATAATCTGTAAATGGAGTTACGTCTTCCCCCAAAGCCATTTTAGCTAAAGAAGCAGGTTGGTTTTGTCCTGCAGCAGCAGTTAAATAAATCCATGCCGGAAAACGAGGATTAATTTCCATGATATAAGGCACACCTTCTGCGGTACGCATAATTTCTAATTCACAACCACCTTTCCATTTGGTAGCTTCTACAAAAGTTTTAGCTAATGCAATAAGTGCGTCATCTTCTAATGTAATACCAGCCCAAGCTTTTCCTTTATCGGTGATGTATAATTTTTTCATAGGAATAATGCTCGTTGCATTTCCTTTTCCATCTCCTAAAACAGCAACATTTATTTCGTTGCCGCTAATAAATTGTTGTACAATAATTGGGTAGCCCCATTTGGCTGTCAGTTTATAAAATGCTTTTTGTGCCTGCTCCATTGTATAAGCAACTACTGCATCATAATATTTTCCTTTAACTACTAGAGGATAACCAAATAATTCAGCACAAGCATATAATTCATCTACACTGTAAATCACTTTATCTGCAGGAACAGATAAGCCATACTTCAATCCAAATTGATAGAGATTAATTTTATCTCTTGCATCAAATTGCTCAAAAGTTGGCAAGAATGTAGCAATGCCCATACTTTTTAATGTAGGAGCCAACTTCATAAAGTTGTACAACTCTGCATCAAAATTTGGAATGAGTACATCTATCTTTTCTTTTTCATGAATGTATTTTATGCGATTCAATAAAGCTTCTGTACCAGCACCAGGATAAGTAATTTGATAGGTTTTATCAACTACATCATGCATATAAATGCCAGGTTCTAATGTTTCGTAAGAAAGACCAATAATGCGTAAAGGTTTGGGTAAACCATCTCTTAAAGCTCTTATAACAGCTACACCAGGGCCAGGGCTGTCAATAGCATTCAAGCCTGTTACAGCCACTGTTAGTGGATGTTTATTTTCACTCATAGTAAAAGGTTTTGGGTAGAGTTCTTACAAAAATTAATTTTCTAAAACATTAGCGTATTTAAGTTGATTGGCAAAATCGTCCCAATCTTTTTCCAGTTGTGCATTGGTAACATCATAACGTTCTAAGATTTGTGCTTTGATTGTAGAAACAGGTGTTCCCTCTTTTAATAAACCTAAAATTTCAGCAGCAATAGGATTGGCAGAATAAGAATCTCCTGTTGAAGGATTGAATATGAAACCTGATTCGCTGGTGGCAATATTTTTTTTCAAATGCATAATCGTGTGTTTATAATTGTGTCTGACTAATCTTAAAATTCTTCGTTTAATCAATAAGACGTTTCACCGATAAAAAACCTTCGCTTACAGACAAAAAATATTTTTTCACCGATATTTTACCAAGGTCTTATTTTAACCCAAATGTAATCGTCCATTAAAACACTGTTCTTTAAGATGGCTTTTCTTCTTACGCCTTCTAAATAAAATCCATTCTTTTCCAGCACACGCATCGAAGCTTTATTGGTTTCAAAAACCTCAGCATATAAACGTACAATATCGTAATAGTAAAAAGTGTATTCTACCATTTGTCTTATTGCTTCAGTGGCAATTCCTAAGCCCCAAAATGGTTCTCCTACCCAGTAACTAATTTCTGCACTCATTACATACACATCACTGTTTAGTATCAATCCAATGCCACCAATGGCTTGTCCATCTAAATCAATTGCTAAGTTTACAATAGGCGTTGCACCAATGGTTTTATCTAACCAAGCCTGCCCAGTTTCTTCGGTGTAAGGATGCGGAAAATAATCTCTTAAATTATTCCAAACATTAATGTTGTTGGCATATAAAACCAAGTTGGGTAAATCTTCTTGTGTCCACTGACGAATGGTTACAGCCATATTGAGTAAGTATTTCCTGAACTAAATGTACAGTTAGTGCATGATAAGACGAAAAACAATTGAAAAACCTTTGAATTGATGCTTCTTTTGATAAAAAAGTTTATTCTATCGAGTACATTTACAATCCATAACTATATACCATGGACAATAATATTCTAACGATACAAAAGTTTTATACTGCTTTTCAGCAAAAAGATTACGCAACCATGAACAGTTGCTATGCTGATGATATTCCTTTTAATGACCCTGTTTTTGGTTTATTAAGAGGCAATGAAACCAAAGCCATGTGGCAAATGCTTTGCACCAGAGCTAAAGATTTTTCGTTGCAGTTTAGTAATATAAAAACTGATGATGAAGAATATTATACTTGTGATTGGACAGCTTCATATCTTTTTTCCAAAACCAATAGACGTGTTGTAAACAAATGCAAAGCTTATATGCGTATGAAAGATGGTGTGATTATTGAACATAGTGATGGATTTAATTATTACCGTTGGTGCAGACAAGCATTGGGTTTAATGGGATTGGTATTTGGATGGACAGGTTTTATGCACAATCGTGTTTCTAAAAATGCCAAACAAGGTTTGTACGATTTTATGGAGAAAAATAATTTGTAAACATTACCTCACCACCAACACCCAACCAGTAAAAGGTTTATTACGCAGTTGATTGTTTAAAGTAATTACATAGTAGTAAGTACCCACAGGCACAGGTTTGTTGTTAATCGTACCATTCCAAGCATTAATGTTGTTGCCTTTGGCATTGTATAGCAATTGCCCATTGCGGTTAAAA
>JBIKRV010000034.1:0-35137 GCA_044348985.1 Chitinophagaceae bacterium | reverse complement strand
ATCAAAATATTCAAGATTATAGCCGAAAGGTACAGGAATAGAAGAAAGCGGTTTTGTTTGCGTTTAAACCTAATTGCAGCTATCTATAACTTTGAATTAAAAAATTAATTTATGAAAGAGGTCTAATGTTGTATTGCTGAAAGCCTCAACTACATAATCTCAGTAAACTTTGTTTTCTTTTTTACAAAATATTGCCAAACAATAGAGCCTTTATAAACACCATTTAATGAAGTAATTGGTGTTTTATTTTGTTTATTTTTTTTGCCATTGAACCACCATTCAATGGTGTGTACATGTGAAAAAAATACTGCTTTTAATGTTGTAGGATTGCCACTAAGCATATCTTTCCAGGCATTGATGCCATCCAATGCAAAACGAAAGGGAAGTTTGTACAACCTTTCGCTGAGAGGAAGATTCTTAGACAACATGATTAAGTTGTTGCGAAAGTTTAAATAGGTTTTGCGATAACCTTTGGGCAATGTACCTCCACCAACATGGTACACTGTTGAAAGCGGCTGCACATAAATGTTATAGCCAGCCAATTGCATTCGCCAGCACAAATCTATTTCTTCCATGTGGGCAAAAAAAGAGGCATCAAATCCATTGACCTGATGAAATACTTTACTGCGTACAAACATGGCTGCACCTGTAGCCCAAAATATTTTTTGTGGTGTGTTATATTGTTGTTCGTCTTGTTCACAAACATCAAAAATTCTGCCTCTACTGAATGGATAACCCAAGCTATCTATATAGCCACCACAAGCACCTGCATATTCAAACTGTGTTTTGTTGTGCCAGGATAAAATTTTAGGTTGGCAGGCTGCAATTGATTTGTCAGATTCCATTAGCTCAATAATGGGTTCTATCCAGTTGGGCGTTACTTCAACATCTGAGTTGAGCAGTACATAATAATCGGCTTCTATCTTTTGTAATGCCCAATTATAGCCACCTGCAAAACCATCGTTGTTTAGGTTGAGTAGTAGTTGAACTGAAGAATAATTTTTTTGTAGAAATTCGATACTATCATCAGTTGAGGCATTATCGGCAACAACAATTGTTTTGTTGCTGTAAGTGGATGCCATAATCGATGGAAGAAATTGTTCTAAAAAATTTCTTCCATTATAATTGAGGATTACAATAGCAACTGATGGTAGCACAGTTTGTTGTTTTTGTAAAAGTAAGGGAGGATTGGCGGACGTCTTTCACATTTTTGTCATTTCGACGACAGGAGAAATCTGCCAATAATTAATGAGATGCCTCATACTTCGGCATGACAAATTTTTTTGGTGAATTGTCGCAATAAAAAAACCTTGCATTGGTTGTGCAAGGTTTACATATTTACATTTCATTTGGTGGAGGTGGTGGATACCCTTTACCATCTCTCGGTGGATGCATTGGTCTTCCATCTTTATCCCTTGGAGGATGTGGTGGCCGTCCATCAGGATCTAATTCTCTTGGATGTGGATTAACATCTCCATCGCTATCTTGATTTGCTCTATCTCCGGGTGGTCTTCTTTTAGTGCTGTCTCTTTCCATTGGTCTATCCATGGGTGGTCGTCTATTAGGTTGACCAAACATTTGCATCGTTTGTTGAATAACGCTGTCGAATTTTAGTTGCTGTTTGGGCGTACAAAGTTTACGAACACTTTGAAAATGCTGAAAAGTGGATTTATCTAATGCTATTTGTGCTGCACCAACTTTATTTAGTGCATTTTGTAAATCGTTATCATTTATAGGTGATTTTTTCAATAAGCTGAATAAACTGTCTTTAGACTCACGAATGGCTTTTTTTAATGGTTCAGCATTTTTTCGTTGCTCATCTCTTAAAGCACTGTATGCTTTAATTTGATTGGAATCTAATGCCAGTTCTTTGGTTAAAAAATCGAATGGAGAACTACCATTTTGAGCCATTGGAGGTGGCGGCAATTCGGCATCTTTTCTGTTTTTATCACGCCAAAATAAGACCAATGCGACAACGTTTGCAGCAATCAGCAGTAAAATTGCAGTGGTTAATAATCGGCTTTTGTTTGTGTTGTTCATACAACAAAAAATTAATAATTGGTAGATGTATTTAAATCATAGGTATTGGCAAAATCGTTGATAGATTTTTCTTCGATGCCTGATGATTGTTGGGCATTATTCAATTTGCTTTTTGGAGCATTGATTAAGTATATGTTTACCATAAACAACAGGGTTAGTGAGGCAATAATCCATGCTGGTCTTTGAATTGGCATCCATGTGTTAGATGGCTCTAAATATTTATTCAATCTTGCCTGTGCTCTTGTAACAAAAAAGTTGGGAGCTTCTGCCCGTTGAATATGGTTGATACTGTTGATGATGTCATCAAAATTGGGTTCGCTTTGCATGATTTATATTTTATTATCGTGATAATAATCTAGTAATATTTTTTTTAGGTTCACTTTTGCTCGGTGCATTAAAGCTTCAACAGCTTTTACGGTTGTATTTAATATTGCACTGGTTTCATCATAACTCAATCCCTCTGCTTTTATCAAAAGGAAAGCTGCTTTTTGTGTATCGGGCAACTGGTTGAGTGCTTTAAATAAAATAGCAGCCTGCTCTTTATTGTCTAACAGTACACCAGGATGATTGAAGTTTACAGGCTCATCAGCTTCGGCAATACCAAAACCCAATGTTTGTTTGATAATGCTGAAACGCTTTTTTGCTTTCTTTTTTCTTTGCCAGTCTAATGATTTTGTTATGGCTATCCGATAAATCCAGGTCGATAATTTACTTTCTGCCCTAAAATTTCCAACATTTTGATACACTTGTATAAAAACTTCCTGAGCCACATCTTCTGCCTCTTCTTGCTGTTGAACAATGTTTAGAACCGTATGATATACCATGTGCTGATAAGCTTCTACCAATTGGGTATAAGCCTTCCTGTTGCCTTGTTGCAATTGTTGTATCAGCAAAAATTCGTTCAAAAAAAGCCTTTATGTTTAAATAAGACGGAAGATAGTAGTTAAACCTTCGTTTTGTTTAAAAATGATGTGTAAATAGTTGGGAAAACTTAGCATTGCCCCCAACAATTGGTTGCTTACATTTGCGACAAATCAACACATAGGCACAGAGAAACATAGTAAATGGTTAAGTGTTCTACTATTTAGATTAAAAGCGTATTGCTATGTGGCTATGTCTCTATGTGGTAAACATAAATTACACAATGGAAATTACCGTTAAAACAGCCGAGCAACTTCGTTTAACTGCAGAAGAATTTGAGTTAATCAAACAAAAATTAGGTCGTACACCCAACTTTACTGAGCTCTGTACTTTCAGTGCCATGTGGAGTGAACATTGTAGTTATAAAAACTCTATTAAATGGTTAAAAACATTACCAAGAGATGGAGGCAGAATGTTGGTAGCTGCTGGTGAAGAAAATGCTGGTTTAATGGATATGGGCAATGGCTTTGGTGTGGTATTTAAAATTGAAAGTCATAATCATCCAAGTGCATTAGAGCCTTTTCAAGGTGCTGCAACAGGAGTTGGTGGAATACAACGTGATATTTTTACTATGGGAGCAAGACCCATTGCATCTTTAAACAGCTTGCGTTTTGGTAATTTAGAAGAAAAGAAAACACAACATTTATTAAAAGGTGTGGTACATGGCATTGGTCATTATGGCAACTGCTTTGGTGTACCAACTGTTGGTGGTGAAGTGTATTTTGAAGATTGTTACCATACCAATCCATTGGTGAACGCCATGAGTGTGGGCATTATGCAAAGCAATAAAATGATTAGTGCCACTGCCGAAGGTGTTGGAAATCCTGTATTTTTTGTGGGTAGTGCAACTGGTAAAGATGGTATTGGTGGAGCTTCATTTGCTTCAGCAGATATTACCCATGAAAGTGTACAAGAATTACCTGCAGTACAAGTGGGTGATCCATTTCAAGAGAAAAAATTGTTGGAAGCTTGTTTAGAATTGATAGATACTAATGCTATTGTTGGTATGCAAGATATGGGTGCTGCTGGCATTATTTGCAGCACTGCCGAAATGAGTGCTAAAGGAAAAGTAGGAATGAGGATTGATTTAGACAAAGTTCCAACTCGTCAAAAAGATATGAAAGCCTGGGAACTTTTACTAAGCGAAAGCCAAGAGAGAATGTTGATTGTGGTAGAAAAAGGCAAGGAAAAACAAGTGTTGGATATTTTTGAAAAATGGGATTTAAGTGCCAGCAATATTGGAGAAGTTACAGATGATGGTTTATTAAAATTTTATATGCATGGTGTTTTAGAAGCCGAAGTTCCTGCTTATGAGTTAGTACTTGGTGGTGGTGCTCCTCAATACACAAGAGAATATACAGAACCAAAATATTTTGGAAAGATTAATGCTTTTGATTTGAACACTGTTGAAGATATTACTGACGTAAAAGCTGTGGCTGAACAGATGATTCAAATTCCCAACATAGCCTCTAAACGTTGGGTTTATACACAGTATGATAGCATGGTGGGTGCTGCAAATGCCAGTACCAATGCTCCTAGTGACGCAAGTATTGTTTTGGCAAAAGGCACAGGTAAAGCATTAGCTATGACTGTGGATTGTAACAGTAAATATGTGTTTGCCAATCCTTATGTGGGTGGAATGATTGCAGTTGCAGAAGCTGCAAGAAATATTGTTTGTAGTGGTGGTGAGCCGATTGGCGTAACGAACTGTTTAAATTTTGGCAATCCTTATGATCCAGAAGTGTATTACCAGTTTGTAAAAGCTGTAACGGGCATGGGCGATGCTTGTAAAAAATTCAATACGCCAGTAACAGGTGGTAACGTGAGTTTTTACAATCAAGGTCCCGATGGTGCAGTTTATCCAACACCAACAATTGGTATGGTAGGAGTGTTAGATGATTTTAATGATAGAATGACATTGAGTTATGCTAATGAAGGTGATGTAATTGTGTTGATTGGTGAGCAGAAAAATTGTATTGGTTCAAGCGAATATTTACACAAATTAAAAGGTGTTGAATATTCTCCTGCTCCAAATTTTGACTTAGATGAAGAGTTTAAAGTACAAGCTTTGGTTGCTGATTTAATTAAGCAAAAATTAATCAACTCTGCTCATGATATTAGTGAAGGAGGATTGGCTGTAACGTTGTTGGAGAAGGGCTTTAATCAAAACTTAGGTTTTGATATTGTAGCAAAATCAGCTTTAAGAAGCGATGCTTATTGGTTTGGTGAAGCTCAAAGTAGAATTGTAATTACAGTTTCAAAAACTAATCTAGAAAATCTAAAAAATAAAATTGAAACTGCTGGAATTTCATTTACAGAATTAGGTACTGTTACTGCTGGTGAAATAAAAGTTAATGGAGAAAGTTGGGGCAGGATAGTTGATTGGAAAGAAAAGTATGACACTGCAATTGAGAAAGCCCTAAATCCCTAAAGGGACTTTATAAATTTGTTAATATGAATTCGATTATAAAACAAACAAAGTTTTTATTGTCACCATTACAAGAAGCTGCTACAAGCCCCCCTTTAGGGGTTGGGGGCATCATCATTACTGGTGCAGCTGGTTTTATAGGCTCTTGCATGGTTCAGTATTTAAATGAACAAGGCTACGAAAATTTGTATTTAGTAGATGATTTTGGTGTAGAAGCAAAACGCAAAAACTGGGAAAGTAAAAAAGTTACTCAAATTGTTGAAAGGCATAATTTATTCGATTGGTTAAACGAGAAAGATCCGAAAATTGACTTTTTTATTCATCTTGGAGCCAGAACCGATACTACAGAATTTGATTATGAAGTACACAGAGAACTGAATTATAATTATTCTATTGATGTTTGGAATTATTGTACTGCTAACCAAGTTCCTTTAGTGTATGCTTCATCTGCTGCAACGTATGGCGATGGTGCATTGGGTTATGATGACAACCATGAAGTGATTGAACAGCTACAGCCATTAAACCCTTATGGTGTGAGCAAAAACGAGTTTGATAAATGGGCTGTTAAGCAAACACATCAACCACCATTTTGGGCAGGATTAAAATTCTTTAATGTGTATGGCCCTAATGAATATCATAAAGGCAGAATGGCTAGTGTTATTTGGCATTCATTCAATCAAATAAAAAAAGATGGGTTGGTGAAGTTATTTAAAAGTCACCGTTCTGATTTTAAAGATGGTCAACAATTGAGAGATTTTGTTTATGTAAAAGATGTGGTGAAAGTTATTTTTTGGATGATTTGGGAAACGTTAAACGTGAATCGAAAATCGCAAGCCAATGAACTCACAAATAACGATTCACGACTCACGTCGGCTCTTTACAATCTAGGCACAGGATCAGCAAGAAGCTTTGACGATTTGGTAAAAGCAACCTTCGCAGGGTTAGATGTAAAACCAAATATTCAATACATAGACATGCCATTGGATATTCGTGATAAATACCAGTATTTTACTGAGGCAAATATGCAAAAACTGAAAGATGCAGGTTATACAGAAGCGTTTTATTCGCTAGAAGAAGGTGTGTATGATTATGTTCGACATTATTTGAAAGAGTTGAAAATATATTAATCCTTAACTTTAGTAAAATTTTTTGGTATGGATAACGAAGCAAAAAAACAAGCATTACAAGATTTGCTGAGTACAGCAGATGAAGGCTTAACCAATGTTTTAATGGAAGCTGCTGAAGCCTATCAAATGAAAGTGCAAGAAGAATTTGTTGTTCCTCAAGAATGGATTGAAGAGGCTAAAAGAGTTAGTGCAGCAATAAAAAACGGGGACATGAAAACTCATACAGTGGAAGAAACTATTGAAAGAACAAAACAATTTTTCAAAACAAAGTACAATGTCGATTACGCTCCAAATTTCTGATGAAGCTTGGATTGCCTATTTAAAATTATTGGAATGGTACTGCGAAATTGATTTGAGTTTGGGCATGAAGTTTTCTGATGAATATATTTCTACTATAAAAAAGATTTACCAAAATCCAACACATTATTCTTTCATTGCTCCAAATATTCGAAGGTGCTTATTTCCTAAAATGCAATGCATGCTTTTATATGAATTTGAAAACAATACAATCATAATTTTATTAGTCAAGGATACAAGAAGCAAACCAAGTAAAAATTTTTACTAGTCATCAATGAAAATAACATGAGCAAAAAAATAGCCATCATAGGAGGTGGCAACTTAGGAACTGCCATTACAGAAGGATTAATAGTTAGTGGTTTTATAGAACCATCTAATATTATAGTTACAAAAAGAAATATTGACACATTAAAAGCTTTACAAGAAAAAGGTGTAAATATTGGCAACGACAATAACGAAGCTGCTCATTTTGCCGACTATATCATTTTTGCAATAAAGCCTTTTCAAATAAAGGAAGTATTGGTTAAAATGAAAGCTTCTTTACAACCACAAAAACATATTTTAGTAAGTGTGGTTACGGGTGTTTGGGTAAAAGAAATGCAAGATTTATTGGGTAATGAATTTTCTATTTTTCGAGCAATGCCAAATACAGCCATTGCCATACAACAAAGCATGACTTGCATCAGTGAAAGCAATGCAAGTAAGGAGCAAATTCAATACGTGACAGATGTCTTCAATCAACTTGGCAAAACTGTTTTTATAGAAGAAAAATTAATGGATGCAGCAACTGTATTGGCTGCTTGTGGTACTGCTTATGCCATGCGTTATATAAGAGCCAATATTCAAGGTGGTATTGAAATTGGTTTTAGTGCTGCAACTGCCAGTTTAATTGCTGCACAAACTGTAAAAGGTGCTGCTGAATTATTGTTGCAAAAAAATACACATCCTGAGCAAGAAATTGATAAAGTAACTACTCCTAAAGGTTGCACCATTGCAGGTTTAAACGAAATGGAGCATCAAGGTTTTAGTTCCTCATTAATAAAAGGAATTGTAACTAGCTACAAGAAAATTGTAAATGATATGTAGGACTTTTTTGTGACAAGCTGTAGATAGATTATTCAACTTCTCCAATTTGTTATTGACTTTTACTATGTAACTATACTTATTATTTAGCCTTTGTAAAAAAATATAGGGGCTTTTTATTTTAATCAGTAATCTCAAATTTCAAATCAATAATTATATTAAACCTTCATCGGCAAAACTAAAATAACCCTCGCTGCTTACTATAATATGATCGGAAACTTTAATATCAAAATATGCAGCAGCATTTTTTATTTTATCAGTCAATAATTCATCTTGCCTGCTGGGTTTTAAATTTCCACTGGGGTGATTGTGTGATAAAATAATAGCCGTTGCATTATGTTCTAATGCTTTTTGTAAAATAATTCTTGGATCTGCAACAGTGCCTGTAATTCCCCCTTCACTAATTACTTCATGGTGTAAAATCTTATTGCCCTGATTTAAAAATATCACCACAAAAACTTCTTTGGTATGGTACTGAAATTGAGCTTTCAAAAAGTCGGCAATGTCTTTGCTTGATGTTATTTTTTCTCTCTTTTTGTCGGCTGTATCTCTTCTAATACCCAATTCTAAAGCAGCAGCAATAGTTACAGCTTTAGCTGGCCCTAAACCTTTCACTTTTAGTTTCAACATTTCTTTAATAGATAACTTGCCAATTCTTTGTAAATCGTTATCTACTTTAGCAAGTAAATCCTTGGCAACATCAACTGCAGTTTTATCTTTTGTGCCATTATTTATTAAAATGGCCAATAGTTCCGAATTGCTTAAAGCAGCCACACCTTTTAGCATTAATTTTTCTCTTGGTCTATCATCTTCGCCCCAATCTTTTATACCTGCCATAAATATTTTCTTTAATCTAAAATAAGAAAGATTCAAAAACAAATAAATCTTTCCTATAAAAATCCACAAAAGTACATGTTACATAAAATCATATTTCACAGCTACGGCTCATAACTTTATCTTCGCAGCACATTCTAATTGTTATGATGAATCCTACTGTAAAGATTTTTTCAGGCACAGGTTCTCAAAAGTTAGCCGAAAAAATCGCTCAGCGTTTCGGTACACCTTTAGGCAAGGTTAATATTCAAAAATTTAGCGATGGCGAATTTCAGCCCATTTTTTTAGAGAGTATTCGTGGAGATTATGTTTTTTTGGTTCAAAGCACATTTGCACCAACCGAAAACTTGATGGAATTGCTATTAATGATTGATGCAGCCAAACGTGCTAGTGCTCATAGAGTTGTTGCTGTAATTCCTTATTATGGGTTTGCTCGTCAAGATAGAAAAGACAAACCACGTGTTGCAATTGGCAGTAAATTAATCGCCACTTTATTAGAAGCAGCAGGAGCACACCGAGTAATTACTATGGATTTACATGCCCCGCAAATTCAAGGCTTTTTTGATATTCCTGTAGATCATTTAGATAGTAGTGCAATTTTTATACCCTATATCGAGCAACTTAAATTGTCTAATTTAACTTTTGCTGCACCTGATGTTGGTAGTACCAATCGTGTACGTGAAGTAGCTAGTTATTTTAATGCCGAAATGGTAATTTGCGATAAGCATAGAAAACGAGCTAACGAAATTGCAAGTATGGTTGTAATTGGAGATGTTAAAGACAGAGACATTGTTTTAATTGATGATATCTGTGATACCGGAGGAACGTTGGCAAAAGCAGCTGGATTATTAAAAGATAAAGGTGCAAAAAGTGTTCGAGCCTTTTGTACCCACCCAGTATTAAGTGGAAAGGCTTATGAGAACATAGAAAACAGTGTGTTAGAAGAGTTGGTAGTTTGCGATACAATTCCATTGCAGCATGCTAGAAAAAAAATAAAGGCTATTTCTGTAGCCGATTTATTTGCAATAGCCATTCGTAATGCTTATGAAAATAAGAGTATTACTAGTTTATTTGTACATAGTCAGTTAAGAGGAAGAGATAAGTAAGTCCAATAGTTTTTTAGTTTAAATAGCTTAGGGAGTTTACTTGGTAAACTCCTTTTTTTGAATTTAGGGTAAGATTGAAATAGTTCAAAATCAATTGATTAATAAACTTCGTAAATTTTTAAACCTTAAGCTAACTCATTTTCCCTTACTTTTGCCGTCCAAAATTTAAAATAAATGAAAACAGTTACAATCGAAGGACAACTGAGGACCGAATTTGGCAAAAAAGCCACCCGCCAAGTACGCTCTCAGGATGCAGTGCCAGCTGTAATTTACGGGGGTGCTCAGGAAATTAATTTTTCTGCATCAGCAAAAGCGTTTAAACCATTGGTTTATACAGCAGAATTTCAAGTTGCAGAAGTACAAATTGACGGCAAAACTTACAAAACCATTTTGAAAGATTTGCAGTTTGATAAAGTGACCGATGCTTTAATTCACGTAGATTTATTAGAGTTAGTAGATGACAAAAAAGTAATTGCTACTTTACCATTAAAATACACTGGTAACTCTATTGGTGTTAAAGATGGTGGTAAGTTGGTAATTAAAATGAAGTCTTTAAAAATTAAAGCTTTACCTAAGTTCTTAAAAGAATTTATTGAAGTAGATATTACGAACTTAAAAATCAACGAAAATTTACGTGTTGAAGATGTAAAGGCAGATAGTATGGAGATTATGAACTCTCCACGTATTCCTATTGCATCTGTAGTTATGACTCGTCAGTTGAAGCAAGAAGCTACTGAAGAGAAGAAAAAATAAACTAGCAAGATTTTATACAAAGCCTCTGGAAATTTCCAGAGGTTTTTTTATGTTATTGTATAGTCAAAACGTATTTACTTTATTATATTAATCTATGGTGTACTTAACTATTTTTGTTGTATGAGTAAGTTTTTAATTGTTGGTTTGGGTAATATTGGTAATGAATATCGACATACACGTCATAACATTGGATTTGATGTAGTAGATGCATTTGTATTAAAGCATGGTGGATTTTTTAAGTTAGATCGACTAGCAGAGGTCGCTGAAATAAAATGGAAGGGTAAAATATTTGTTTGCATAAAGCCTACCACCTATATGAACTTAAGTGGTAAAGCTTTTAAATATTGGTTAGATAAAGAAAAAGTTTTGGTAGAAAACACACTAACCATTGTAGATGATTTGGCTTTGCCCATTGAGAAAATGAGACTTCGTTCAGGTGGAAGTGATGCTGGACATAACGGATTGAAAGACATTCAGTTAATGTTGGGAACTGATAAATATGCCAAACTACGTTTTGGTATTGGTAATAATTTTCCAAAGGGCATGCAGGCTGAATTTGTATTAAGTAAATGGTTACCTAGTGAGCAGCCTACAGTAAATAAAAAAATAGAGAAAAGTATTGAAGCAATAGAATCTTTTGCTGCTATTGGGGTTGAAAGAACTATGAATACCATAAATAATTTAAGCATTACATAATAAAGTAGGGCAATTATATGTTATTAGATGACTAAAAATAGCATGTAAGTAAACCTTTATAACACTTAACCATTCATTTTCATGTAGGGTAATACTGGATTACTTATTATTATTTAAATAGCGAACTATGAAAATATTTTGTGTTGGGCGTAATTATGTAGATCATGCAAAAGAGTTGGGTAATGATATACCCGATGAGCCTGTTATATTTATGAAGCCGAAGAGTGCTTTATTACAATCGCATACTCCTTTTTATTATCCTGAATTTAGTAACGAACTTCATTACGAAGCCGAATTGGTGTTGCGTATTAGCAAAAATGGCAGGTATATACCAGAAAGACAAGCCAACAAATACTATAATGCCATAACAGTTGGCATAGATTTTACTGCAAGAGATATTCAAAATGAATTGAAGAAGAAAGGATTGCCATGGGAAAAAGCAAAAGCCTGGGATAATAGTGCAGTTTTGGGTAAGTGGATTGATTTGAACCCTAATATTTTAAAGAATGTAATACACTTTTCTCTCAAGAGAAATGGTGAAACAGTACAAAAAGGTATCAGCAACGATATGATGTTTACATTTGACCAAATAATTGCCCATATCTCCAATTACTTTTCACTTAATATAGGTGATGTTGTTTACACTGGCACTCCTGCGGGTGTTGGTGAGTGTGTGGTAGGCGATGTATTGGAAGGCTTTTTAGAGCAAGAAAAAATGTTTGAACTAGAAATTAAATAGGGTACATCTGTTCAATAATATTCTATTGTTGAAGGGCTGGCGGATTGCAGTGAAAAGCTCCCAATTTCATTGGGACTTGTAACGGAAAGCCGCAACAAAAGCTGAATAACCAATTGAAAGTTGAAAGCCCCAAATAATCAGGTGGAAAACTATGGTTAATTTTAAAACTTCTTACCAAACTTACATTGACGATAAAGTTGTAAGATATTTACAGAAATGCAAAATCCCGAGTTATTTTTAAAAGCATATAAACTCATGGTAACCGCAAAGGCCATGTGTGATACTTATGATGCTAATAGGAATGTTTGCAAATATGTTCACTCTTCTTCACGTGGACATGAAGCCATACAAATTGCTACTGGATTACAATTACAAAAGCAAGATTGGATGAGTCCATATTACAGGGATGACGCAATGATGCTTTCAGCTGGATTTACCCCTTACGAATTAATGTTACAATTATTGGCAAAAAAAGATGATCCATTTAGCGGTGGGCGTTCTTATTATTGTCATCCTTCTAATAAAGATGGAATTCGTCCTTCAATTATTCATCAAAGTAGTGCAACTGGTATGCAAGCTATACCAACAACAGGTTTAGCACAGGGTGTTCAGTTTATAGAAAAATACCATAGCCCTTTATTGAAGAAGGGTGCTAATGAAGAATTGCCAGTTGTTGTTTGTTCTTTTGGCGATAATAGCGTTACAGAGGGTGAAGTAAGTGAGGCTTTTCAATTTGCAGTATTGAAGCAATTGCCCATTATTTATTTGGTACAAGATAATCAATGGGGCATAAGTGTAAGTGCAGAAGAAGCTAGAGCCATGAATGCTTATGAGTATGCTGCTGGTTTTAAAGGATTGAAAAGGATGCAGTGTGATGGTAGTGATTTTGTAAGAAGTTTTGATACCATGCAGGCTGCTTTTGAATATGTACGCAATGAGCGTAAGCCAGTATTGGTGCATGCAAGGGTTCCTTTATTGGGGCATCATACAAGTGGTGTACGAAAAGAATTTTATAGAACCAGAGAAGATTTATTGAAACATGCTTTATATGATCCAATTCCAAAATTAAGAATGTTCTTAAGCGGTATTGGATTTAACGAACATGAAATAAATGAAGTAGAATCGATTGCTTCAAAGGAAGTTACTGAAGCATTTTCAAAAGCACAAACTGCTGTTGAGCCAACAGTTGCTTCAACTATTGAACATGTTTTTGCACCAGTTGTAGTTAAAGAAGAAACGGGAATTCGTATTCCTAAAACAGGGGAGAAAACAATTATGGTAGATGCTGCATTACATGCTATTGAAGAGCTGATGCAGGATTATCCAGAAGCTATTTTATATGGTCAAGACGTAGGTCGACGATTGGGTGGTGTTTTTAGAGAAGCAGCAACATTGGCAGATAAATTTGGTGATCATAGAGTATTTAACACTGCTATTCAAGAAGCATACATTGTAGGTAGTACCATTGGTATGAGTGCTTTGGGTTTAAAACCAATTGTTGAGGTTCAATTTGCCGATTATATTTACCCCGGTTTAAATCAATTGGTAACCGAAATTTCGAAGAGTTGTTATTTAAGCAACGGAAAATTTCCTGTTCAAA
This sequence comes from Chitinophagaceae bacterium, assembly GCA_044348985.1. Taxonomy (GTDB): domain Bacteria; phylum Bacteroidota; class Bacteroidia; order Chitinophagales; family Chitinophagaceae; genus UBA1930. Next base: position 21,513 of record JBIKRV010000034.1, on the reverse strand, counting down.
TGATTCTGAGGGTTCCAATTGGAGCCTATGGTGGTGGTGGTCCTTATCATAGTGGAAGTATTGAAAGTACGTTGTTAACGATAAAAGGTATTAAGGTTTGTTATCCTAGTAATGCTGCTGATATGAAGGGATTGATGAAAGCAGCATTCTTAGATCCTAACCCCGTGGTTATGTTAGAACATAAGGGATTGTATTGGAGTAAAGTGCCTGGAACAGAAGATGCGAAAACCATAGAACCATCGAAAGATTATCTACTGCCTTTGGGTAAAGCCAATATTGTTTTACAGGCAAATAACGATAAGGTTAAACGTGGTGAAACCGTTTGTATCATTACTTATGGTATGGGCGTTTATTGGGCTAAAGCTGCAGCGGAACAGTTAAAATTAAATAATACTGCTTACCAAGAAGCTGTAGAAATAGTAGATTTAAGAACATTGTACCCCTTAGACGAAGAGATGATTTTTAATAGTGTTCGAAAACATGGAAAAGTATTGGTTCTTTCAGAAGAACCTTTAAATAATTCTTTTGCAGAAGCACTCTCTTTGAGAATTAGCAATCATTGTTACCATTTTTTAGATGCAAAAGTCGAGGTAATGGGAGCTTTAAACTTACCTGCTGTGCCAATTAACCTTGATCTTGAACAAGAAATGCTACCCAATGCCCAAAAAGTAGCTGAACGATTGGCAAAACTGTTGAAATACTAATTTTTAGAAAAAGCAAAATACTTGTTTTTGGGATTTTGATAAACCCCTATATTTGCAGCCCTTACAAATGGTGAGGTAGCTCAGTTGGTTAGAGCATCGGATTCATAACCCGAAGGTCGGGAGTTCAAATCTCCTCCTCACTACAAAAGCTGAAATTCTTTATTAATAAGAGTTCCAGCTTTTTTTATGCAATTATTTTCCCTAGTATTTTAAGCAATAATCAACAATTTCTTCTTACAAATACTAGTCAAATTATCTATTATATTCTTGTATATACGTATTTCAGTTGTTTTAAAAAACTGAGTACAAGAAAACTAATATTTATAGGGAATGAAATTGGCTTTATAAACTAAACTACCAATATTTACATTTTACCGAAAAAATATTTTTTAATTTTCAATAAACTTTATCTTGTTTTCTCAATCAAAAAAAATAAAAATTATGAAAAAGGTAGTTGCCCTATTAAGCTTTGTAATGTTTTCAACTTTAGCATTTGCACAACCTCAAGGAGGGATGGATCCAGAAGCTAGAAAAGCCAGAATGAAAGAACAAATTAAACCACAGTTGGTGCAACAAGCTAAAATTACAGATGCACAGGCGGATAAAGTGATTGACATTTATTTTGATGCTCAAATGGAAGCTGGTAAATTGAGAAGAGATGAAAGCATTAGTCAGGATGACAAGCAGAAAAAAGTAAAAGAAATAAATGAAGCCAGAGATAAAAAAATTAAGGAAATTCCTTTAACAGATGTGCAGGCAAAAGAGGTAGCTACATTTTTCGAAGAACAAAGAAAACGTATGCAGGAAAGAAGACCACAAGGTGGTGGTGGAAATTAATGCACATATTGGTATGATTATCAGAGTGATTGCTTAAATTTATTTTCCAAAAAAAGTATAATTATGAAAAAAGTATTTGTAACATTATTATGTGTAGGTGCATTTACTATTGCTGCCAATGCACAACAAACTGCAACTTCTGAAGCTACTGCAAAACCTCAAATGAGTAAGGAAGAAAAAGCAAAACAAAAACAAAAGCAAGATGAAGAAATTGCTGCTGCTTACAAAGAAGTTGGCTTAAGCGAAGACCAAATTAAGCAGATTAAAGAAGTTAATATGGAAGCTGGTAAGAAAAGCAACGAAGTGAGAAAAGATGCTTCATTAACTGAGGAAGCAAGAGCTGCAAAATTGAAAGAAATAAGTACTGAGAAAAATGCGAAGATTAAAGGAATTATGGGGAATGAAAAGTATAAGCAGTTTAGTGAAATTAGAAAAAAACAAAAAGCTGCCGCAGAAGTTAAAGAGTAATTTTTTGAATATTTATTAGAAGCCGAACAAACTAATTTGTTCGGCTTTTTTATTTTTTATACAACGGTAATGTTACTATAAAAGAAGTACCTATGTTTTTTTTAGTTGTAAAACGAATACTTCCGTTGGCTTTTTCTGTAATGCCTTTGCAAATAGCCAGCCCCAAGCCAGTACCAGAAGATTTAGTGGTGAAATTGGGCGTAAAAATTTTATCCTGCATTGTTTCATCTATTCCATGGCCGTTATCGGAAATGGTTATCTCAACCATATTTTCTGTTTTGTACAGGCTGATGTTTATGATTGTAAGCTCATTATTTTGACAAGCTTCTATTGCATTTAAAATAAGGTTAGAAAATAACCTACTAATTTGTATTTTATCGGCATTGAGCAAACAGAGGGTATCCTTTCTTGTCCATTTAATTGTAACTTTTTCTTGGGTAGAATATAGCTGAGTAAGGCTGTTTAAAATATCGTTTATATCAAAAATCTCTGAACGAATATTTCCAATATTAGCAAACTGAGAAAAGTCTCCTGCAATTTTAGACAACTGTTCAATTTGTTCTATTAAAGTAGTAGCAACTTGATGGGTGAGCTCTTTAATATTGTTATTATTATTGTCTATTGACTTTTGCAAGTATTGAATACTTAGTTTCATTGGCGTTAATGGATTCTTGATTTCATGAGCTACCTGCCTAGCCATTTCTCTCCAAGCATCTTCTCTTTCACTTTGTGCAAGAGCTTCAGCACTCAATTCTAGTTTTTCTACCATTTTATTGTATTCTTTTACCAATATGCCAATTTCATCGTTTCTATTCCATTCAATGATTTCATTGTGTTTACCAAGATTCACTTCTTTCATTTTATTACTGATTAAGTTAAATGAAGAAGCAATTCTTTCAGTTGCTAAATAAGCAATTGCACCAGCAAGCAAAAAAATAAAGGCATTTAAATTAATTAAGGTTGCTAAAAACCCTGATATTTCTTGATTTAATTCAGCTTGAGAATTAAGATAGGGGATATTTAAATATGCAAATGGAGTTCCGTCCTCATCTGTAACGGGTACATAAATACTCAGGTAGGAAAAACCTGCAACTTGCTCAGATTGTATAAATCGAATGCTTTTATTATCATTTAATTCATAAAATGCTTTAGGGTCCATTTTATTATTGAGCAAATGTTTATTGTAAATATAAGGCTGTGTAGATGCTATTAAATTACCTGTGATGTTGTAAAAATTAACATCTACATTATGTACCTCTGAAATTTCATTGATTCTTTTTTCCACGTCATTACCAAAGCCAACATCGTTAATGTTTAAAACATCATCAAAAGCCAATTGAGAACGAACAGTTTTTAATTTCTCCTCTATTTCATTGCCCATTACCTGAATGGATTTTGAAAGCCTATCCTGGTTAGATTGGTTGAATCTATAAATGAAAAAAGAAATAGTTGCAATGCCAATAATTACGAAAGAAAAAATACTGATAAACACAATTGTGGCATGTATTTGAGTGCGAATGTTTAATTGAAAAGCCTGGTGCAGACTTTGTTTATTAAAACGAATTTTAAGTAAAAATGAAGCCAAATGAAACAGGATGATTACCGATAAAAATGTACAAAACAGATAAGCAAACAATGTAATTAACTCTATTGTCATAGATTTTTTATGAGCGATGACAATTATTTTTCCAATGCCAGTATTGTACCATAATTCGTTATATTCTGTATTGTTGCGTTGCTCAAACTTTACCCTTGGTATTGGTGTTTTTTCAAGCGATGAAGGGAAATTATAGTCGTTAAAACGATTAATGATTTTTCCTTTATTATAAATTGCATAAGCATAATTGATATTAAAATCGCTAGACAGATCTTGAACCTGCCTAAACAACTCAGGATATAATGCTTCACTTTTATATCTTTTTGGCTTTACCATTACAAATAAATAACCATAAGTGTTTTCTCCTGACGTAATCGTTTTTTCATAAATATATCCCTGCTTTTCATTGGTACTGTTATAACTATGAAGGTTATTTATACTGGTTTTTTTAGCCTGATTTAGGATAGTTGTTTTAATTATTGCATAGCTAGATGAGTCGTCATTATACAATGGTTTGTAAAGACTATCGAAAAGATAAATTCTTGTGTCATACTTATTTAAATAGCCAGAAAAGTTTTCAGTAACTAAACTGTCTTTAATAAATTTATTTGAAAACTCTTGATTAAAACGGTTGAAATTTTTTACTAAAAAATCATCACTAAAATTGGTGGTGGCAATTTTTAGCAATGTTTCACTTTCCGGGTCTGCTTGTACTGCAAGTTTTTCAGCCCATTTTTTTCTTTGTTCTAATTCAGTATAATTGTTTTGATACATCACTAATACTGCTGTTGATGCAGCAAAAAACATAATCCAAAAAATACCAACCGATGATTTTAGTATGGGTAAGTTTAGGTCTTGTTTTCTTTTATTAATTAGGAAAAGATATAACAACAACCAAATTAAAATAAACAATGTTGATAGTACAAAAGGGGTATTAATAGCTAAACTTAAATAAAGTAAACCAGTACTGGCAACTACTGTAATTTGTACAAATAGAGCTATCGATTGTAAGAAAACCTGCCTTAATAAAATATGTGATAGATGATAGAAGTTTATTGCACAAAAACAAAGGATAATAAAACTTACAATACTGTATATAGTTAAACTGAAAAAATTACTTACATCAAAAGAAATTTTAGAATCTAGTACAAGACTTCTGATAATATTCGAGAAAAAAATAGTTGTTGCTGTTAATACAATTAAAGACAAATAGGTAAAAATTATTTTTTGTACTTGGCTATTTTGTAAGAGTACCGTATAGTTGAATTTGTAAAAAGTAATTAACCAAAATAGTAAGATACTGTTGATTAATAAATCTCCTAACGACGGGTGTAAAAAATCTGAAGCATATATAGAAGGATCAAATAATGGGAGATTACTAAAATCGAATGGAAAGGAAATAGAATAACTAAGTAATCTAAGAATAAGAATAGCAATACTTAAAAAAGTAAAGCCTTTATTAAAAGAATGTTCTTGTACAAGCGTTACTGCCAATCGGTTAATAAAAATCAGCAAACACAAAATAGCTGCAATTCTTAATGCAATCGTAAACCAGTCATAAACATGATGAATAACATCTTTCTTTTTTTGTATTTTAAAGAGTTCCTTGTTGTAACTGTTTGTAATTGCATATCCTTTATTATCATTTGTTAGTTCATAAAAATCTTCAATTTCAACTGCATCAACAAAACTGCTATTGAGGTATTTGTTTTCTATGAAATAATGCCATCTTATTGGTATAATTCCTATACAAATTATTTCTTGGTCTTTTAGCGTAATGGTTTTTTTTATGAGCTCAAAACTTCCATTTTGATAAGTTTTAAAGTAGCTGCCATCTGCATTTGAGAGCTCTTCATTTGGGATTGTGTACTTATTACTATTCCAATATACCAGACTTTTTGGGGTACTTATATCGGTTGTGAAAATATATATTCCAAAGGGATACTGTATTGGCTGAATTTTGTAGTTTACTTCAGCATTAGGTGTTATTAATTTACTTAACAACACTTTATTTTTAGTTAAGTCGTTAAATTTTTTTTCTTTAGCACTAATAATTTGACTGATTGTTTTTTGTACTTTTTCAGGAGCGTAGGTATAGTTCTCGTATTTGGTAACTACAATAGAAATAATAAACAATACTGCTGCAATAAACAACAGGTATCGATTTGTTTTTATGGCATTTACTAATGTTGTAATCAATGATTTGTTTGTTTTTTTACCTCGTTCCAAATTGTATCCATTTCTTCTAGAGTCATTTCTGATAAAGGTTTCCCTTTTTCTGTAGCTATTTTTTCCATACTAATAAAACGGTGAATAAATTTTTGATTCGTTTTTTCCAATACCCCATCTGCATCTACCTTCAAAAATCGTGCATAATTTATTAAACTAAACATAACATCACCAAATTCTTCTTCAATATGTTCCTGATTGTTGATTGCAATGGCCTCATGCAATTCCCCAATTTCTTCTTCAACTTTTTTCCAAACATCTTCTTTATCATCCCACTCAAATCCAACCTGCTTTGCTTTCTCCTGAATTCTTGTTGCTTTTATTACAGCAGGCAATCCGCTTGGTACGCCCCCTAATACACCACTTTTTTTCTTGCTGGTTTGCAATTTGATTTGCTCCCAATTTTTCTTTACATCATCTTCATTATTTACTTTAACATCACCATAAATATGTGGATGACGTACAATTAATTTTTCGCAAATCCCATTAATTACATCTTCTAATTCAAACTGTTTTTGTTCGCTACCAATCTTGCTATAAAAAATAATATGCAACAAAACATCGCCTAATTCTTCTTTTAAATTTAGCCAATCATTATTGGTTATTGCATCAGCTAATTCATAGGTTTCTTCTATGGTTAATGGCCTTAATGTTTCAATGGTTTGCTTTTTATCCCAAGGACATTTTTCTCTTAACTCGTCCATAATTTTTACAAGACGTAAAAAACTTGAGCTAAGGGTATCTTTATTCATAACTAGTTAAATGGTAAAAAATGAAAGTAAAAAGAAAGAAACAAAGAGTATGACTACGACAAAAAACATAATAAAGTTTAGTAAAAAAAGCTTAAGTAATGTTTTAATACGACTTTGTTGATAAAAATTACGCATCGCTTTATAGAGATAAATAAAAATGCTGATAGATAAAATGGTCTTAATCCAACTATCTATTTTCTCTGGTAAAGTGCTGTTAGAAATTATCATTAGCAACATTAAAATAAATGTTGCTATATATAGGTGAATACTAAAAATGCCATGTTCTACATAATATTTTTTTCTTCTGATATATAGCAAATGAAGTATTGCAGCAAATAGGGGAAGAGAAATAAATAAAATTTGAGGTAGCTTATGAAAGAATACTTCAATTAGCCTTGAAGAAGCTTCGTTTGGGTATTTTTCATTAAGTTTTGCTGCTTTTCTTTCTATAGAATGTGTTAGCCAATTCCTTTTCTGTGCATTAGGAATTGTGTTTTGAATTGAATCATATTCTTTCACGGATCTATAATTACCTAAGTCAATAAAATTATTTTTTTGTTCAGTAAAATAGTGTAGCCTTTCTTTAAGTCTGGTGGTATCTTTTGCCAAAGAATCTAAATCGTTGTTTATTAGTTCTATCTTTTTTTGAATTTGCTCTTTTTGTGCTGCTTTTAATCCTAATGAGTTAATTGATTTTTCTTTTAATGCTTTATCTGCAATTAATTGTTCTTTTATTTCAGCAGCACTTAAATTTTCTAATTCTTTATTACTTTCTTTAATAATTTCTTCGGGATGAAACACAAAGAAGAACGAAATAAAAAACATAGCAGAAGTAAAAACATACATTCTTATAGGGTGCAGATAACTAGCTCGTTTGCCTCTCAAATATTCAGTAGTTAAAAACCCTGGTCTGAAAAGCAGATATTTTAATGTACTAAAAAATTTGCCATCAAAATGTGTAACATCTTCAATAAAGTGAGTTACTAAATGCCAAAAGCTTTCTTTCGTTTCAATATTCTCTTGTCCGCAAATATGACAATAGCGACCATAAGTTGCAGCACCGCAGTTTAAACATGCTTTTTCTTTTCTTTCTTTAGAATGACTCACCTTGTTAACGTTTAATTAAAAATACAGCACAAACCTAAGCGAACCAACACAATTAAAATCTGTTTTTGCAGGTTGTATGTGCAGTTGCTACATTTGATGCAGAAATTATTCAAATGAAATATATACTTACAATAATAACTGGACTTCTTTTTTCACTTTCATCATCAGCTCAATATTATTATAATGATGTTGTTGCCAACAAAATAAGCAATAATCAGCAAAAGATTTTAAAGCAAAATAAAATTAGGTCAGTTAAAGCAGTAAGTAAAGAAGCTGATAATACTATTGTTGAAGGCTTCTCTGTTGAACAAAAAATTAATTCAAGTGCAACTGAAATCATCACTACTTCTAAAAGCACTTTGGGTAAAGCCTCTATATTAACATCAAGCTATGCAGATGGAAAAATTGTAAAGACCAACGATGAGAGCGATGGAGTACAAACTATTACTGAATATGTTTACGACGAAATTGGTTTATTAAAATCAGTTATTTCTTCAACAATTGATACCTCCATGAATAGTGCTACTTCTGAATCGCATGATTGGTATTATAATACAAATGGCACTCCAATCAAGATGATTAAAATAAAAAACAATACTGATACAACTGTTGTTCAATTTGTGTTAGATGATAAAGGCTTTGTTGGAGAGGAACATTGGAAAAGGAAAGGAAGAAATGCTGAATCTTATTACTATTATTATAATGAAGCAGGTTTAATTACTGATATAGTTCGTTACAATAGTCGTGTTAAAAAAATGCTGCCCGATTTTGTGTATGAATATGATGCTGCTGGAAGGGTAAAGCAAATGATACAAGTACTTGCAGGGGGATCTAATTACAATACCTGGAAGTATGCTTACAACGAAAACGGTTTGAAACAAAAAGAAACCTGCTACGATAAACAGAAACAATTGGTTGGTGTTATAGAGTACATTTACAATAACTAACGGTTGATAAAGAAACACTTCCAGTTATGAACTTAAAAACAATATTGGCAAAGCCTTTTGCCAACTACATACATAAGCAAATAAAAAAAAATATGGTTCATGCTGTTAAAGACCAGCAAGACATATTTGAATCTTTAATTAAAACAGGCAGAAAAACTGTTTTTGGAAAAGATCACCAATTTGAGAATATCCAAACACAAACTGATTTTGCACAAGCTGTTCCAATAAGAGATTATGAACAAATCAAAAATTACATAGAGCAAATTAAAGAAGGTAAACACAATGTATTATGGAAAGGTGTGCCTATTTATTTTGCAAAAACGAGTGGTACTACAAGCGGTGTGAAATATATTCCAATTACAAAAGATTCTATTCCAAATCACATCAATACAGCCCGTAACGCATTATTGTGTTATATGGCAGAAACGGGTAATACTGCATTTGCAAATGGTAAAATGATTTTCTTAAGTGGAAGCCCGGAGTTGGAACGTATTGCTAATATACCTACTGGTCGTTTAAGTGGAATTGTAAATCATCATATCCCTAAATATTTACGTACCAACCAGCTACCATCTTTCGAAACCAATTGTATCGAAGATTGGGAAACCAAACTGGATAAAATTGTAGATGAAACGATTAATAAAGACATGACTTTAATTAGTGGTATTCCACCTTGGATGCAAATGTATTTTGATAGGCTGACGGAAAGGAGTCAGCAGAAAATAAAAGACCTTTTTCCAAACTTTAGTATTATGGTTCAGGGTGGGGTAAATTTTGAACCTTATAAAGCCAAATTGTTCGAAACCATTGGTAAAAAAATTGATTACATTGAATTGTTCCCCGCAAGTGAAGGTTTTTTTGCATTTCAAGATACGCAAACAGAAGAAGGATTATTACTGAATACCCATAGTGGTATTTTTTATGAATTTATTCCCGTTGCAGAAGTCTTTAATGAAAATCCTACACGTATTACGCTAAAAGATGTGAAAATAGGGGAGAACTATGCACTAATAATAAATAGCAATGCTGGTTTATGGGGTTACAATATTGGCGACACCGTTAAATTTGTAAGCACAAATCCATATAGAATTATCGTTAGCGGAAGAATCAAACATTTTATATCAGCCTTTGGCGAACATGTTATTGCAGAGGAAGTAGAGTATGCTTTATTAAAAGCTGCAAATGAACAAGGAGTAAGCATTGTAGAGTTTACAGTTGCACCCAATATTGCACAAGGTAAAGGCAAAAGTTACCACGAATGGTTTATAGAATTTGAAAATGAACCACATGATATGGATTTATTTATCGAAAAAGTTGACGCCAATTTGAGAGCTAAAAACGTTTATTACGATGATTTAGTTGCTGGTAATATTTTAGAAAAACTGGTTATACAAAAAATTCGTAAAAATGGATTTATTGATTATATGAAAAGTATTGGAAAGTTAGGAGGACAGAATAAAGTACCTAGATTAAGCAACGACAGAATGCTGGCCGATGCGTTAATGGCATATTTGACGTAGTGTTATGGCAGTTTCCCCTATCTTTACCTCCTTGCCAAAAGCAATTAAATGAGTGTAAAACGTATAGCAATATTTGGTTCAACAGGTTCTATTGGAACGCAGTGTTTAGAAGTTATTGCAGCCAATCCTGAATTGTTTTCAGCAGAAATTTTAACTGCTCAAAACAACGATGAACTATTAATTAAACAGGCTCTTGAATTTAATCCCAACGTAGTAGTTATTGGAGACGAAAAAAAATACCAAAAAGTAAAAGATGCACTTGCACAAACCGATGTAAAAGTATTTGCAGGGGAAGCAGCTATTGAAGAGGCAGCTGGTATGGATTGCTACGATATGATGTTGGCTGCAATAGTTGGTTATGCTGGTTTAAAACCTACTTTACGAGCTATAGAAAACGCAAAACCCATTGCATTGGCCAATAAAGAAACATTGGTGGTTGCTGGTGAAATTGTAATGCAAAAAGCAGTAGAAAAAAGAATACCTATTATACCTGTAGATAGTGAGCATTCAGCCATTTTTCAATGCTTGGTAGGCGAGGGGAGAAATAAAATTGAGAAAATTGTACTAACTGCTAGTGGTGGACCTTTCAGGGGAAGAAAACCCAACTTTTTGGTGAATGTAAAAAGGGACCATGCATTACAACATCCAAATTGGGCAATGGGAGCAAAGATTACCATCGACTCTGCAACCTTAATGAATAAAGGCTTGGAAATGATTGAAGCCAAATGGTTATTCAATTTGCAGCCCGAACAAATTCAGGTGGTTGTACATCCGCAAAGTATTATTCACAGTATGGTGATGTTTGATGATGGAAGTATCAAAGCTCAAATGGGTTTACCCGATATGAAATTGCCTATTCAATATGCGATGGCATTTCCGCATAGAATACCCAATAAATTTCCGAGATACGATTTCAGAAAACCAGATACTCTAACATTTGAAGAACCCGATTTAAGAACGTTTAGAAGCTTGGCATTGGCAATGGAAGCATTGAATAAAGGTGGCAACATGCCTTGTGTTTTAAATGCAGCCAACGAAATTGCGGTGTATGCTTTTTTAAGAAACAGGGTAGGGTTTTTAGATATGACAGAAATGGTGGAAAGAACCATTAATAAAATTCCGTTTATAGAAAAGCCAACTTTAGAAGAGTTGTTTGAAAGCGATGGTGAGGCACGTAATTTTGCAGCCACATTAATTGAAATGTAGTGAAGGAGGGAGGGAGGATTAAGGTAGAAGGTAGAAGGCAGAGAGTATATTTAGACGAATAATGAACAAAGCGTTGAAGGGTGTCCTGCAATACTGCAGGACAACAAAAGTTACATAGCAATTCAACAGCTGGAAACATAATTAATAACAAAAAAGAATCCCACTTAAAGGGAATGGACATATGACATTATTAGCGATTGATTGGAGTGGTGGATTGGTACAAGCTGGCCAATTTATTTTATCGTTCTCCATTTTGGTAGTCTTACACGAATTAGGACATTTTTTACCAGCCAAATGGTTTGGCTGCAGGGTTGATAAATTTTACCTGTTTTTTAATCCATGGTTTAGTTTATGGAAGAAAAAAATTGGTCAAACCGAATGGGGAATTGGCTGGGTACCTTTTGGGGGCTATGTGAAAATAGCAGGCATGGTAGATGAAAGCATGGACAAAGAGCAAATGAAATTACCACCTGCTGCCGATGAATTTAGGGCAAAACCAGCTTGGCAACGTTTAATTATTATGGTGGGTGGCGTTGCAGTAAATGTAGTATTGGCCATTGTAATTTTTATTGGAATCAGCTGGGTTTGGGGCGAAGAAAATTTACCCGGTAAAAATTTAAAGTATGGAGTTGTTGCCGATAGTTTAGGCAAAACCATTGGGTTGAAAGATGGCGATGTTATCGCTAAAATTGGTAACGATGACGTGAAGAATGCTATTGACTATAAAATGGCTGGTCAAATTATTTTAAGTGATGCCAAAGACATTACAGTGATACGTGATAGTCAGGAAATAAAGTTGCCTGTAACAGAACCCTTCTTAAGCGGACTAAAGAAAAATAAGGGTGATGGTTTGGCAAGTATTCGTTTTCCATTTATACTTGACTCAGTAATTAAAGGCAATCCTGCTGAAAAAGCAGGGTTAAAAAAAAGAGATAAAATTATTGCTGTGAATGGTATTGCCACTCCATTTTTCAACGACTTTCAAAAAGTGATAAAAAATTATAAGTCTGCAACTGTATATATTTCTGTTGTAAGAGGAAATGATACGTTGAAAATTCCTGTTGTAATGAGTGAAAATGCTAAAATGGGTGTTGTTCAACAAAACTTATTGCAATTGGGTTTTAAACTTGAAACAAAAAAATACACATTCGCTCAATCTATCCCTGTTGGATTTAATGCATGCTGGAATAGTTTAGATAAATATGTATCGGGCATAAAACGTTTATTTAATGGTAAAGATAAAGTGAGCGATAGTTTAGGTAGTGTGTTAAGTATTGGAAGTGTGTATAGTAAAGTGTGGGATTGGCAGAGCTTTTGGACATTAACTGCTTTGTTTAGCATCATTCTAGCATTTATGAATATTTTGCCAATACCAGCACTTGACGGAGGTCATGCTTTATTTTGTATTGTAGAAATTATCACTGGTAAAAAACCAAGCGATAAGTTTATGGAGTATGCACAAACCGCTGGAATGGTTTTATTATTGGGTTTAATGGTGTATGCATTAGGATTAGATTTTTGGCGATTGTTTAAATAAAGAAACGATATACTCGAAGCCTCTGCTTAACAAGCAGAGGCTTTTTTTATTCTGTCATTTCAATGCCAATTTTCTTCATTAAAATAGATGCATTTAAGCTGGTGCAAATGCCTTGTTTTAATTTATAATCAAAATACAATTCTTCATTGGCAACTTGTACATCGAAATGGTAGTTACTAATTGCATTGGGAAATTGGGTTTCTAAATGTGCCAATTCAACATCGTGTGTAGCAATAATGGCAACTGCATTTTGCCGAATCAACTGCTGTATCAAGGCTTTAGAGCCTGTATGCCTGTCTAATGAATTGGTGCCCCTCAATATTTCATCTAATAAAATAAATACTTTTCGTTGGGCTTTTACCGCTTCAATGATACCTTGTATTTTTTTCAATTCAGCATAAAAAGTAGAAGTGCTTTCTGCCAAATTATCGGCAATACGCATGCTACTCATTAATTCAATATTTGAAATAGTAAATTCCTTTGCACAAACAGGTGCACCCATTAAAGCCAATACAGTATTTACACCAATGCTTCTTAAAAAAGTACTTTTTCCGCCCATGTTAGAGCCTGTTATCAATGCTGTTTTACCTGTGCCATTTAGTGTAAAAGAATTGTTGACTCTTTTGTTTTCAGCAATTAATGGGTGTCCTAAATCAATTGCTGTAAACTCAAAATGAGTGTTACTGATAGTAGGAAAAACAAATTGTGGTTGATTGAAATATAATGTAGCTAAACTAATACTTACTTCTGTTGATGCAATTGCATTAAACCAATGATTTACTAGTTCTTTGTTGCTATTTTTCCATTTCATTAATGACAGCATTTGCCTTGTATCCCACAATAAAAAACTATTCAGAAAAAAGAATAAAAACACATTTAGTCTAGCGTCAAAACGGTCAAGAATTTTTTTTAAATGAAATATTTGTAATGATGCTTTTGTTTGGTTGCTATTGCTAATGTTTGATTGGATATTATTGAATAATTTACTACTAAAGTTTGCTTCTTCCAACCATTTTAATTGTACTTGCAATGTTGCCACTTCATCAACAATTTTACCAAGCTGCGAATAAGTGTTGTGTACTTTTTTGCTTTGATAAAATGTAAAAAGAAAATACAAAAGCGTTAGCGGGTAAAATATATTTGAAGGAATAACATCAACCATATACAGCACTAAACTAGTAACAGTTATGGCTGAATAAATTTGTATAAACCAGTTCCAGCCTTTCCAAGTAAACGAAGTACTATCTTCTTTCAACCAATTGGTTATCTTTTCTTCAGTTTTCTTTGTAATGTTATTTGCCATGCCATAAGCACTGAATTGTTGCACCCAACTCATTGTTGTACTAAGTTCTGTAACAGCTTCTTGTTGTTGGAGAATATACTCAGTTGATTGAGCAGCTAATAAATGTTCTGCCATCAATAGTTTGCCTTGATCCGACAAACAACGATTTAAGTATTGATACAAAGATGCTTGCCCAAAAATATCTAAATCATTTTCATAGCTATGTGTTGGTTGCTTAAAAATTGCACCATCGTATCGGTGCAAATAATTATTGTTGAGAATTTCAATTTCCTGTTCATTCAATTCAATTAAAAAACTAGTGTTGCTTTGTTTCTTTTTGTTGTTACTACTTAACGAAAGCATCCACAAAAATCCAATTAACCCAATAGCAGCAATTGCAACAATAATCATGGTAGAACTGCCCCAAAGTTGATGCATACCCAATACTGTTGTAATAAAAAGGGTGAAACGAGCCCATGCAATTTGACTGCTTGTTGTTTTAAGCTGCTTCAATAATTTATTTAACTCTGAAATATTGTTCGAATAAAATGTAAATGCCGTTGATGAATTGTGCATGATTGAGAATTAACCTTTTAATTAGAACAAACAACGTAAAAAAAATGGTAAGTTTGCCCTCTTTTAAAAATATCGTTGTTATTTTTCAAAAGAAATTTGGGGCCGTATTGGTTTTGACAGCAAAGTTCTTTGTAGGTGTAAGCATGCAGTGCGTTGTATAATTAGCACTTTAATCTGAATATTCAAAACTCAAATGGCAATACTCAGTATGCCATGGCTGCTTAATCAGTGATTAAGTAACCATTTGGGCCGCCGTACAGGTTTAGCTTTTTTCCATGTACCGCCGCCGACTCAAACCAAAAAAAGATGCTGTTGCAATAGGCTGTGCCTGCAATATAAGACCATTCAGCTAAGGAAATAATTGGTTTGTTGACTTCCGGTAATTTCCCTATAATTAATAATCAACTAAGCATGTAGAAAGCTTATGGCGAATTTGTTTGGACACCGGTTCGAGTCCGGTCGGCTCCACATTTTTAAACATTCAGTCTCTCCGCTGAATGTTTTTTATTTTATAACCAGCTTTAGAATATCCATGAAGCTTCAGTGGCGTCGCACACTTGTACTGGATATTTTTTTTCATCAATATTTTTTACAAAAGGTTAACTTAGTAATAATATTACATGTATGCATAAAGAAAATAAAGTAACATTTCTCATATATTTATTACTCATTTTCTTCGCCACTAGTCGTTGCAATTATAAGCAAAAAAACAAGATACCCAATTTCGATTCGACAGCTATGAATCGCAAAATTGATTTGGTGAGTGATTTAGGTGAAACGTTGTTTAAAACTAACTGTGTTGTTTGTCATAGAATAAATCAAAATAACTGTGGAGGTCTCAATATTATTAATGCTTATGAGCGTTGGCAGGATAAGAAACTATTCAAAGATTACATTAGAAACTCACAATTAGTAAGAGAAAAAAATGAGTATGTAAAACAGTTATGGTTAAACTTTGGGAGAATAGAAAAAAGTCATGACTTTCCTAAACTAACTGATACTGATATTAATGCACTCATTGTTTATCTTGAATTAAAAAAACATAAAAAAGGATAGCAATTTTGCTATCCTTTTTTATAACTATTTGCTTTCTTTCAACACCATATCAATGGTTATGGCAGTAGCCACAATATTTATTTTGTTTTGATCTTCAGAATATGCTGGGTCAATATTTACATAATATTTATCTGCCGATGTAAATAACTCTTTTAATGCTCCTGCCCATTTTTTGGTAATCACACCAACTTCACTACCATTAGCATCTTTAATGGTAAAATTCCAAGCTTTCCAATCGCCAGTAATTTCTCCAATCAACTGCTCCGATGCATCAAAAATTCTGAAAGTGGGTTTAAAAAATCTGAACTTTTGCCTGATATATCCAGTAACTTCATCATTGCTGTTTAAGATAGTAATTTTCGACATCCAAAATGTCCAACCTCTTTTAATACTTACCAAATGCACATCATTGCTGTCTTTAATTTCTAACAAAAAAGGAAACATGGCCTTATTCAGTAATAAACGCAAAAACTTGTGCCATCCACTAACACGTTGCTTAATAGCTCCAACCTGAATGCCTAAATCATTATATACTTTGTACTCATTTTCAAACTGTAAAAAAGTTACCTTTTCATCTATCAAATACTCGTTGCATTCAAAAAATTCTGGAAATACGGCCGACATAGTTTTAGGTTTAGTTATGTGTGAATATAGAGAATCTATTTAATAGCATAGGAGTCAATAAAAAATATTTTTACTTACATATTTTTTTTCTATCTTCTCATTCTAAAACTACATGCCATATGATAAAATTTAACGACCTTAAAGTAGGGGACTATGTTATTTGTGAATACGATGGAAAAATGTGGGAAGGAGAAGTTACAGCCCTAAACGGAAACGAAAAACAAGTTGAAGTAACAACCGATGTGCAAGCATTTTGGTTTGAACAAGATCACTTACATCCCATTCCACTAAATGAAGAACAGTTATTAAAGCTTGCTTTTACCAAGCAGGATAATGCCGATGGTTCAACCAAATACATGAAAGGTTCTTTTAGAATTGTGTTGCCAAAAGCAGGAGATTTTTCTAATCTTGAAATGTGGTACAGAGAAGATAAAAGACACAATCCCGATGTGCATTACGTACATCAGTTGCAAAATCATTATTTAGATATGACTAAAGTACATCTTACAAAAGATACTATGTAAATACCAACTAGGCAGTTTAATTTAAAAGCCATTATACATTGTATGATGGCTTTTGGTTTAATAGATAAGTAATTTTATTTATTAATATATTTAATATTAAATTCTACTCGTCTGTTGGCTTGTCTTCCAGCAGGATTGTCTTTACCATTGATTGTTTCAGGTTCAATAGAACAACATTCTCCTTTTCCAGTTGATTTTAGTTTACTAGGATCTACACCTTCTTTAATAAGGTAATTGTAACAGGCATCAGCACGTTTCTGGCTTAATTTTAAATTGTATTCTATAGCACCCGTTTTATCGGTATAACCCAATATTTCTAACCCAAGATTTTTTTCACGTTTTAATATTGATGCAAGTATATCCATCATTGCAGCAGTTTCTTTTCTTAAACTGTATTTCGCAAAATCGAATAGAGCATTTTTTCATCTATTGGTTGAGGTTCAGGTTGGGTAACTGGAGTATAAACAGGAGGTACTACTTTTTCAATAGGGGTTAAACAAAAAACTGTATTGGTTAATGTATCATCATTATAGCCAATTGCAACAGGCTTATTGAATTCAAAACTCCCACTTGTATAATCTGTTTTAGATGCTGTGGCTGTTGCTGTTTCAAACTCTTTTACTTCAAAAAATAAATTCCTTTTGCATCTGTATTTTGTGTGATGATATTTTTACCTGATGCTTTTGCAGTTACACTAAGTGCTGCTCCATCTATTGACAAACCCGTTTTACAATCAGTAACCTTACCTGTTACATACTTCTTATAATTTTTATCCAAAGTAAATAATTCTAAGCAGCAGGCAGATGCTCTGTCGGTACTAATGATAGCATCTTGTAATAATTTTACAGAACCTTTATTGGTAAAATAAATATCGTCTTTTACTGAGTTCACAGGATAGCCAAGGTTAACAGATTCACTAAAGTTGTTTTGCAGAGAACCTTTGCTTTCAAACAAATCAAATCCAACCATTCCAATACGTCCAGTGCTTGCAAAAACCAATGAGTTAGAAGCTGAACTGTAGTAAGGTGCTTCATCATCACCTTTGGTGTTAACGGTTTAACCAAGATTTAAAAATGAACTAGGCTCTCCGTCAGTATTTAAAGGGGCATACCAAATATCAAAATTTCCTTGTCCGCCACTTCTGTTCGATACATATAATAAATATTTTTCATCAGGAGTTACAAAAGGCTGTTTACTGCTAAAGCCTTCTGCATTTACATTAGTACCAAGTTTTATAGGTTCAGTCCAGCTACCATCTTTATTTTCGCTTAAGTAAATAACTGCTATATTTTTACCTTCTTTTTTAGTCCATCTGGTAAAATATACCCTGTTGCCATTTGCTGTAAAGCTTGCTGCACCTTGTTCTACTCCTGCATCAGCTGGTAAACCCAATTTTTGAATACTACCTGAAGCTGGTGTATATAAGTTATTGATAAATGGATTTTTGTTTTTAGAAGAAAGGGTAGAACTATTAGCTCTTGAAGATGTAAATACCAATTGACCGTTGTTATAAGCTGGTGCATAATTGACTCCAGCATTTGTAGATGTGCTATTCAGCTTACCAATCTTGTAAAGATATGCTTCTTTCTTTTCTAACTGTTGTTGAATAAATCTGCAATTGGCAACTTCTAATTTTGCATGTTCTGCATATTCATCTTTAGAAGTGTAGCCTTTCAAGAAACCCCGAAAATACCAAAGCTATTGGGTGTTTAGCATTTACAATGTGTACAGCCGTTTAAATCCTTATTTTGTGTACTACGACCAAGAGGGAAGCGTTGCTACCAACGATTTAAAAGTAAGTGCCAAACAGGTTTCTTTGTTTCCCATTATACCAAGTGTTACGTGGAATTGTAAGTTTTAATGGTGCTGTGAGCATTAGAACAAAAATCAACTGAAGTTGCGGCTTTACGCAAGTAGTTATGCCTTTGGCATAAGCTACTTTGCTGCAATCCGCCAGCCTGTGAGTTGTAGACCATTATTCAGCGAATACATTCATTTTATAAAGTTTGTATTAAACAACTTCTTCAATTTCTTCAATACAACTAAAATCTGCATTTACTGCCAATCCATTTTGTAATGTAAATAATAAAAGTTCTTTTTGGCTTTTTACATCTAATTTCTTTGAAACTCTTGTAAACATAGTTTCAACAGTTCTAACTGTTATATTCATCAATTCGGCTATTTCATAGTTGTTTAACTGTGTAGCAGCTAACATAATAAATGTTTTTTCTCTGGCTGTTAGTCGCTTTGTATCTGTATCTGTATCTGTATCTGTATCTGTATCTGTATCTGTATGCTTTTTCCAAAATTTTTCTTTAGTCGAATAGATACTTTGTAAGGATATTTCTTTAAATACATCTAAAAACCGTGGGTCGATATAATTATTTCCGCTTAGCACTTCATCTAATGCTTCTCTTAGTATTTCTTCTTTTTTAGCCTTATTTATAAAACCATCTGCACCACATACAATCACTTGTTTAACAATTGTAGCATCTAAATAGCCCGATAATGCAAGCACTTTTATTGTAGGGTAGTGATATTTAATATAATAAGTTGCTGCACATCCATCAATTGGTTTCATCCTTATATCCATTAAAATAATATCAGGTATTATTTTTTGGGTATTTAATTGTTTTAGTAATTCATGCCCATTTTTTGCATGAAATAGCACAGTTAACCCTTGTTTTTTTAACCAATCTATGGTTGTATTATAGCTTTTTGCATAGTCATCTGCAACTGCAATTGTCATTTAGTAAAATTTATATGCTAATTTATGTTTATGTTTTAAAAGAAAAAGTTAAAACTTAAAATTGTAGTAAAAACACTACAATAAAATGCAAAATATGTTGCTTTATTTTACTACCGAGAAAGAACATCTCAAAATTTGGTGGCCACCAAAACTTATTTCAAACAAATAAAATTTAAAATTTATAAAAAAAGTAATGATTTTATTGACAGCATTTATGCTATTGGCAGAAATAAGACAGAGCCACCTAACTCTAAAGTCAATATAGGACGATAAAGAGCCTTACCAAATGACTGAAGAGAATAATGATGGACGAGTGTTATTGTGACTAAGGTTTCAATTTCTGACAGTCTTCCTAAAAAAGACAAGGTAAGATGCAGTAAGTCAAACTGCATAGGCGTATTGCCATTTGACAAAAATTAAATTTCAAAAAATGAAAAAGATTTCATTGTTATTTGCTTTTGTAGCATTTTTTGGTGCTGCGTCTTTTGCGAACACTTCTGAGTTAAACACAGCATCTCTAAAAGTTGACAACTCGGTAATTCTTACATCAAATGCTACAAATAGTGACATTGACAATGCACTAGAAGCATACTTTAAAAAGAGAAGTTGTACCGTTAAGGCTACTTGGTCTAATGGAAGTGGAGGAACGGTTAATTTAACTGCTACAAACACTTGCGATAATTGTACTCAACAACAAGCTTGTGATGGTGCTTATGCCCTTCTTTCAATTTTAATTCCTGGGTAATTACTAACAAATTAGGATGTAGCATAAATGCTACATCCTAATTTTAAAATAAAATTATGAAAATGAAATATTTAATTTTTTTAGCTACGCTTTTCTTTGCAAATTTTGCAAATAGTCAAAATATTTTAGTGGAATACAATGTGCTCAACCTAAGTAATGAATCAAAATGTGAATTATCTATTACTGACACTGTAACTGTGTTTAGAGTTACATCAGCTGCCACTGCTACTTACAAAGACGAGAATTTTTTTATAAAAAAACAAAATGAAAATTCAACGTACTTTAATGAAAGGTTTCTTAATATCAACTTTTATGTTAAGGATACGCTTCATTGTATGAAATGGCAATTAACTAAAGATACTATGACAATTTTGGGGAATAAATGTTTGTCAGCAATTTCAAACTTCAGAGGTAGAGACTACATTGCATTTTATAGTCCCTTTTTTGCAGTATCTGATGGACCTTGGAAATTTGGCGGTTTACCAGGGTTAATACTTTCAATTAAATCTGTGGATAATTTTATAGAGTGGAAAGCGACAAAAATTGTTCAGAATAGTTCAGCTAGTTTGCCTAAAAATAAATATGAGCATATTCAATTTTTAGAATGGGATGAATATGTAAAGAAATATATTCTTACAATTGATAAATATGTCAAACTTGCCAAATCTAATGGAACAGTTGGAAATGGAAATACAGCTACAATAAAAATTGATGCCGCAGAAATAATTTATCCAAAACTTCAAACAGGTGAAGGGATAATAATTGAATAATGAAATTACTATACTTTTTCCCTTTTATTTTTTGCACAAAAGTATTTTCTCAATCCATAAGTGGAAAAGTTGAAAATATTAATGGCATGAAAATTATGTTAGCAAATGTGGTTACAAAAGACTCAATTAACGCTATCAGCATTAAGGAATTTGTAGTTGCAAGAAACGGTGTATATTCAATTAGTCTTTCAAAACAATATAAGCAATTGGTTTTAGAAGTTTCTGCAAATAAATATCAAAAGGAAGTATTTGTGATTGATAGTTTTATTGCATCAAAGAATTA
>JBIKRV010000033.1:0-35786 GCA_044348985.1 Chitinophagaceae bacterium | reverse complement strand
CAACAGCAAAAAGCTAAAAGAATCGAAATAACTAAAAAATTAAACGTTGTTTGTCTGCACAGAATTAAAGCAACTTAAAGTTTAGAAAACTTTAAACGAAAAACATTTTTACAAAATTACAGGCAACAATTAAATATACGTCACAAATTTAATCCTCCAAAAATAATTGGTATTGATTATCAATGTAATTTATGTCGCCTTTTTTAATTGTCATGTCGCCTTTTGTTTTTTTAGATGATGTCGCCTTTTGAAAAAAAGTACTTGATAAATATGGCAACGCCGTCCTTAGTTACATAACTAAGTATTAAGTATAATATGTAATTTAATGCTTAAATTGTAACTGGAGATTTTTTTTTACATAAATTTTGTAAAATGTTGCAAAAATTGAGTAAACGGTAGTTATTGGGTTAAAAAGTAGTAGTCGGGTTATTTGAGGACTACGCATAAAATGGATATGAAGTAGTGAAATGTACGTTTAAAGCTAATTGGTTAGAAGTTCAACAATAAATCCAATTTTTTCTTCAATCCCTTACTGGAAAAGGGTTATAGTGGGAAATAAAAAAGGTAATCTTGAAAAAGATTACCTTGAAAATAGTAAAGTGCCCACGACTGGATTCGAACCAGCACATTCTTGCGAATACCACCACCTCAAGGTGGCTTGTCTACCAATTTCAACACGTGGGCTAACTAAATAATTAATTGCTTAACTACTGCTGCAAATGTAATGGTTGTAATTAATTTTCAATATGCAATTTCAAATTTCAAATCAGTAATTTCAAATTACATCCTCTCTGGTACTTCAATTCCTAATACTTTCATGCCTGTTTTTAATACCTGTGCACTCAATGCTGCAATTTGTAAACGCAACATTTTCTTTTCTTCACTTTCTGCATTGGCAATAGAATGCTGTGCATAAAACGAATTAAACAACTGAGCCAAATTAAACACATAAATAGCCACTTTACTTGGGTCATGTTCCTGAGCAGATTCTGCAATGGTTGCAGGAAACAATTCAATATGCTTAATAACTTCTTTCTCTAATTTTAATAACTCACCAGTAATTGGTAACTTGTAACTAGTAACTGTTTCAGCCTTCCTCAAAATACTCTTAATTCTTGCATGGGTATATTGTATAAACGGCCCAGTAAAACCATGAAAATCGATACTTTCTTCTGGATTGAAAATCATCTTTTTCTTAGGATCAACCCTTAATAAGAAAAACTTCAATGCTCCTAAACCAATTGTTTTGTATAGTTCTGTTAACTCAGCTTCAGTAAAATCTTTCACTTTACCCAACTCTTCAGTTTTTTGTTTAGAAATAGCAATCATTTCTGCAACCAACTCATCTGCATCTACCACAGTTCCTTCACGGCTTTTCATTTTTCCACTTGGCAATTCAACCATGCCATAACTTAAATGATAAATACCATCGGCACTTGGCAATCCCAATTTCTGACAAATCAACTTCAACACTTTCATGTGATAATTCTGCTCATCACCAATTACATAAATACTTTCATTGGCTTTGTATTCTTCATAACGTTGTTCTGCCAAACCAATGTCCTGAGTAATATAAACTGATGTTCCATCTCTTCGTTGAACAATTTTTTCGTCTAAGCCTTCACCAGTTAAATCTATCCACACACTTCCGTCATCCTTCTTGTAAAATACATTTTTTGCCAATCCTTTTTCAACTAAATCTTTTCCTAATAAATAAGTATTGCTCTCATAATATACTTTATCAAAATCGCTTCCAATACTTTTATAAGTTTCATCAAAACCAGCATACACCCAGCTATTCATGGTTTTCCAAAGCTCTATTACTTCAGGTTTTCCAGCTTCCCAATCGAGCAACATTTGTTGAGTAGCTTTCATAATTGGAGCTTCTTTTTCAGCTTCATCTTTGGTTTTACCAGTTGCAATTAATGCTTCAATTTGCCTTTTCAATTCATCATTAAACTGTACATAATAATCACCCACTAAATGATCTCCTTTGCTATTTGTACTTTCTGGAGTTGCACCATTCCCAAATAATTGCCAGGCAATCATACTCTTACAAATGTGAATACCTCTGTCGTTTACAATGCAGGTTTTTACAACATCATTACCATTGGCTTTTAAAATTTCAGCCGTACTCCAACCTAAAAAATTATTTCTTAAATGTCCCAAGTGCAAAGGTTTATTGGTATTTGGAGAAGAATATTCCACCATTACCTTATTTCCAGTTTTGGCAGCAATTCCATAAGCTGTATTACTATAATTTGCGGTAACAAAGTTTAACCAAACTGTATTGTTTATACTTAGGTTTAAAAAGCCTTTAATTACATTGTATCCACTAAATAAATCAGCATTGTTGGATACTAAATATGCACCCAATTCAGCCCCTAAAACATCAGGAGATTTTTTCAATTGTTTTACAAATGCAAATAGTACAACCGTATAATCACCTTCAAATTCTGGCTTTGTATCGTTTACCAAAATAGCATTTGCTCCAATCTGCTCATTATATAGTTTATCAATAGCTGCAGCTGCCGAAACTTTTATCTGTTCAATAACGCTCATGTATCTTAACATTTTTCTGGCTGCAAATCTAACCAATAACCGCCTATCTTCGCCGCTTCAATTTTATGAGACAAGTTCACAACAAAACACGTAGCGTAATTTTAACTGTGGTAGACTTTTTTTACCCCATTTTTAAACGCATCATGCCGCTGCAAACCTTTAGGTATGCAGCTTGTGGCGGTTTCAATACGCTTTTAGGTATTTTTTTATACTTTGTAGGCTTCCAATATATTTTCACCAACGAAACTGTTCAAATAACAGAAAGATTTGCTTTGTCAAGGCATATTGCAGCCGATTTTCTATTTGCATTCTGGATTTCTTTTCCCATTGGCTTCTACCTCAGCCGTTATGTGGTTTTTCAGGAATCTAAACTTAAACGTAGGGTGCAGTTATTCAGATATTTTGTGGTTGTTTGTGGTGCAATTGGTTTAAATTATTTTTTTCTCAAATTATTTGTGGATTTCTTTGGAATTGCTGGTCCAATCGCTAAAATTCTCACCTCCGTATTTATCATTGCGTTTAGTTACGTTTCTCAAAGAAATTATTCTTTTAAAACAGAAAAAGAAGAGGAATAATTTTTGGCAACACAACTGCAGTATTTCAATTAAGCTTTACTGGCAAGTTTATCCTGCTGTATAGCATTACTCTTTTCAAGGTTCTGTTCTTTGGGCATCAATAAACAATACTAAAGTGTGTTAGTTTTATTGCTACTCATTTACCTTTGCCAGCATGGACAGAATTCAACGTATCAAAGAATTTTTGCAAACTAATCCTAACGATAATTTTTTGCAGCATGCATTGGCTTTAGAATACATCAAAGTTGGTAATGATGAAGATGCTCGTGTACTCTTTGAAAATATTTTATTAAAATCACCAGATTATATTGGCAGCTATTATCATTTAGCCAAACTTTTAGAAAGAACAGGAGCAACAGCCGAAGCAATCCAATGGTATGAAAAAGGCATGACCGCTGCGAAAGAAGCCAAAGATCAACATGCTTACAATGAGTTACAAAGTGCTTATGAAGATTTGGTGTATTAACAACATAGGCTCATAGAAACATAGCTATACTGAAATTTAGAAAATTGTATTCCTATAGTTCTTATTATCTAAAACATCGAATTAATTCTTTAAAATTGTAATAATAAAATAATACGTAGAAATAAGGTTTAAATTAACTATGTGCCTATCCTTCTATGTGGTAAATAAATCTTGCTATATGAACACAACTTACCAACGCTACGATGTAGCTAAATACAAAACACCAACAGGTAGTACATTAAACTGCAAAGGCTGGATTCAAGAAGCTGCATTGCGAATGTTATTAAACAACTTAGACCCAGAAGTAGCCGAACGACCAGATGATTTAATTGTTTATGGTGGCCGTGGTAAAGCAGCACGAAATTTTGAAGCTTTAGATTTAATCATTGCTGCATTAAAAGATTTAGAAAATGATGAAACCTTACTCATACAAAGTGGCAAACCAGTTGCTATTTTAAAAACCAATCCTGATACACCAAGGGTTTTAATCAGTAACTCTCAACTCGTTCCTAAATGGGCAACATGGGAGCATTTTACTGAATTGGAAAAGAAAGGTTTGATGATGTATGGACAAATGACTGCTGGCTCATGGATATACATTGGCAGTCAAGGCATCGTTCAAGGTACTTATGAAACCTATGCTGCTGCTGCTGATAAGCATTTTGGAGGTACACTAAAAGGCACTTTAAATGTTACTGCTGGTTTGGGTGGTATGGGTGGAGCACAACCACTAGCAATTACCATGAATGAAGGTGTTGCTTTAATTGCTGAGGTGGAAGAATGGCGTATTGATAAGCGTTTAGAAACAAAATACCTCGATGAAAAATATATAAATATTGATGAAGCCATTGATGCTGCTTTAAAATATAAAGCAGAAGGTGTTGGAAAGAGTATTGGCATTTTATGTAATGTCATTGACTTATTGCAAAGATTATTAGATAGAAATATTATTCCAGATACATTAACCGATCAAACATCTGCTCACGATCCATTAATTGGTTACATTCCTCATAACTTGAGCAATGAGCAGGCAAACGCATTACGTCAGGATAATCCTGAACAATATATTCAACTGAGTTATGAAAGTATGTATTTGCATGTTCAACTGATGTTGCAGTTAATGGACAAAGGAGCAATCACTTTTGATTATGGAAATAATTTAAGAGCAAGGGCTCAGGAATATGAACAGTCAATAGTCAACAGTCAACAGTCAACAGTTGGTCGTTGCTTCGATTTCCCTGGTTTTGTTCCTGCTTACATACGTCCATTGTTTTGTGAAGGGAAAGGACCATTTCGTTGGGCTGTATTAAGTGGCGATCCTGCTGATATTGCAGTTACAGATGAAGTAATTATGAATATGTTTCCTGAAAATAAAGGCATGATTCGCTGGATGAAAATGGCACAAGAAAGGATTGCTTTTCAAGGATTGCCAGCACGTATTTGCTGGTTGGGGCAAGGTGAAAGAGAAAAAGCAGGTAAAGCATTCAACCAACTCGTAAAAGAAGGAAAAGTAAGAGCACCCATTGTGATTGGTCGTGACCATTTAGATACTGGAAGTGTAGCTTCTCCCAACAGAGAAACTGAAGCCATGCTAGATGGTAGTGATGCAGTTGCAGATTGGCCAATATTAAATGCTTTGGTCAATACTGCAGGTGGTGCAAGTTGGGTGAGTTTGCATCATGGAGGTGGTGTTGGTATGGGTTATAGCATTCATGCAGGAATGGTCATAGTTGCAGATGGCACAGATGCAGCAGCAGCAAGGCTTGCAAGGGTTTTAAGAAACGATCCTGGTATGGGCGTTATTCGTCATGCAGATGCAGGTTATGATATTGCAAAACAAACTGCAGATGAGCACAATTTGAATTTAGTGAACAGACTTAGAATCTAAGCCATTCCCACACATAAACTATTAATTAATAAGTAATGCCTATATTGGCATATAAATAAAGTCGTATGAAAAGTTTTAGTATCGTTGAAATTGCAGCAGCCATTGATGGTGTATTAGAAGGAAATCAGGATTTAATAATATCTGCACCAGAACAAATTGAAGATGCCAAAGAAAATCAGGTAACTTTTATTGGCAGCAAAAAATATGCTCATTTGTGGGAAGGTTCAAAAGCAAGTGCTGCAATTATAAGTGAAGGTATAGATATTACAGCTTCAGGAGATAAGGCTATTATTAAAGTAAAAAACGCCGATCTGGCTATGTCTCAAGTATTGGATTTATATGCTCCTGCATTGCCTCAATTCGAAACAGCTATACACCAAACAGCAGTTGTAGATGCTACTGCAACCATTGGTGAAGGTTGTAATATTGGAGCCAATTGTTTTATTGGTAAGAATGTTCAATTGGGTAAAAATGTACATATTTATCCAAACGTAGTTGTTTTCGATGATACTGTTATTGGGGAGGGCACAACTATTTGGTCAGGAACTGTTATCAGAGAAAGAACAGTTATTGGTGTACATTGTATTATACACAATAGTGTTTCATTGGGTGCTGATGGTTTTGGGTTTAGACCTAGCCCTGATGGAAGAGGCTTAGTAAAAATTACACATATTGGTAATGTAGTGATTGGTAATTACGTAGAAATAGGAGCCAATACTTGTATCGACCGTGCAAAATTTAGTTCAACAATTGTAGGCGATGGTTGTAAAATAGATAATCTCGTACAAATAGGACACAACAGTAAAATGGGTCGTTCTTGTATAATGGCTGGTAGTAGTGGTTTGGCTGGCTCTGTAACACTTGGCGATGGTGTGGTTGTTGGTGGTGGAGCTTGTATTAGTGATCATGTTACATTGGGTGATGGTGTACAAGTGGGTGGACAAAGCGGAGTGATAAATAATTTTGAAGCAGGTAAAAAAGTATTGGGTTATCCTGCAGTCGAATCAAGAGATGCTTTAAAACAATGGGTAGTACTTAGAAAATTAGCCAAAGAAGGATAATGTTTATCTATACTATATCGAACGCTCTTACATTTTGTAAGGGCGTTTTTTGTTTTGTATTAATCTTAAATTTTAGTAATGATTTTGCATTAGAGAATTGGCCTACAACTTTTTCCATTTCTCAAGTATGATTAAAATCAGTTTTTTCTATGAGCATTGTTATAAAATAATCTAATAACTGTTTTTACCTCTGCATTCTATAAAAAGCTTAAACATGAAAAAACAAACAAAAGCCGAAAAGTATGTGTATTCTTTTGGTGGAGGCAAAGCCGATGGAAATGAATCCATGAAAAATTTATTGGGTGGCAAAGGAGCTAATCTAGCTGAAATGGCTGGTCATCCAAATCTTAAATTACCAGTTCCGCCAGGGTTTACCGTAACTACAGAGGTTTGCACCTATTACTACAATAATAAAAAAACATATCCCAAAATATTAGAACAGCAGGTGAATGAAGCACTTGCAAAAATGGAAAAAATTACAGGCAAAAAGTTTGGTGATGTAAAAAATCCATTGTTGCTTTCTGTTCGTTCTGGTGCCAGAAAAAGTATGCCAGGAATGATGGAAACTGTTTTGAATGTGGGGTTAAATGAAGAAACCATTAAAGGTGTTATTGCTCAAAGTGGCGATGAACGTTTTGCTTATGATGCATACCGTCGTTTAATAATGATGTATGCCGATGTGGTAATGGAAAAAGCGGCTGGTATAGAAGTTAAAGGAAAAGGTATTCGAAAATTATTGGACGAAAAGTTAGAAGCGATTAAACATAAAAAAGGCTACAAAAGCGATACAGAACTTACAGTTAAAGAATTAAAAGATTTAGTAGCAGACTACAAGAAAACCATTAAAAAAGTTTTAGGAACCGATTTTCCAGATGATCCTTATAAACAAATGTGGGGTGGTGTTGGAGCTGTATTTAGCAGTTGGAATGGTAAACGTGCCATTGAATATCGTAGAATTGAAAAGATACCTGACGAATGGGGCACTGCAGTAAATGTGCAGGCAATGGTGTTTGGTAATATGGGCAATGATAGCTGCACTGGTGTTGCTTTTACAAGAAATCCAGGTAGTGGTGAAAATAAGTTTTATGGTGAATATTTGGTGAATGCTCAAGGCGAAGATGTAGTTGCTGGTATCAGAACTCCAGCACCAGTGAATGAATATTCTATGAACGATCAAAGTAAACATTTTACTTCTCTCGAAAAATTAATGCCTGAATCTTACAAAGAATTATATGCCATTCAAAACAGATTGGAAAAGCATTATAAAGACATGCAGGATATTGAGTTTACTATTGAGAAAGGAAAGCTATACATGTTGCAATGCAGAGTAGGTAAACGCAATGGTGTTGCTGCTGTTCGTATGGCAACTGAAATGGTGAAAGAAAAATTGATTGATGCTAATACTGCTATTATGAGGGTTGGTCCCAATCAATTGGTTGAATTGCTGTTACCTATGTTCGACCCTAAAGTTGAATTGATTAGCAAATCAATTGCTAAAGGCTTGCCTGCTGGTCCTGGTGGTGCAATTGGACGAGTAGTTTTTTCTTCTGATGATGCAGTTAAATGGGCAGCTAAAGGTGAAAAAGTAATCTTGGTAAGAGAGGAAACTTCTCCTGAAGATGTTGACGGAATGCATAAGTCACAAGCTATTCTTACCACTAAAGGTGGAATGACTTCTCATGCTGCTTTAGTAGCAAGAGGTTGGGGTAAATGTTGTATTGTTGGTTGTGCTGATATTGAAATTCATCAAGAATCGAAACTCTTTAAAACCCAAACAGGTTTATTGGTTAAGGAAGGCGATTGGATTAGTTTAAATGGAACCAAGGGCTTGGTTTATGAAGGACAATTGCCATTAATTGATATTGATTTAGATACCAATCAATCGTATAAAGATTTAATGAAGTTAGTAGATAAAGTAAAAGTAGTGGGTGTAAGAACCAATGCAGATACGCCAAAAGATGCTGCACAAGCAGTAAAGTTTGGAGCAGAAGGAATTGGTTTATTTAGAACAGAGCATATGTTTTATGGCGAAGGAAGTGAACGACCTTTATTCCTGTTGCGTAAAATGATTATGAGTAAAACTGAAAAAGAAAGACGAACTGCACTAGCCGAATTGTTTGAATTTGTGAAGAAGGATTTTAAAGCAACATTGGCTATTATGCAAGGCAAGCCTGTTACTTTTCGTTTATTAGATCCGCCTTTACATGAGTTTGTACCTCATGATTCTAAGAAGTTACAAGAGTTAAGTAAAGAGTTAGGTATAAGCATGGGTATTTTAAAAAGAAGGGTTTTGGCATTGCATGAAAATAATCCAATGTTGGGTCATAGAGGAGTTCGTTTAGGAATCAGTTATCCTGAAATTACTGAAATGCAGGTACGTGCAATTTTAGAAGCCACCGCCGAATTAATTAAAGCTGGTGTAAAAGCATTTCCTGAAATTATGATTCCTGTTACTTGTACCGTTAACGAATTATCGCACCAAAAAGAAATTGTTGATAGGGTTTACAAGGAAACTTGTGTTAAAATGAAAACCAAAAAAATTCCTTACTTGTATGGAACAATGATTGAAATTCCACGAGCTGCTTTAAAAGCTGCCCAAATGGCTACTGTAGCTGATTTCTTTAGCTTTGGTACCAACGATTTAACACAAATGAGTTTTGGGTTTAGTCGTGATGATATTGGTGGATTTTTACCAAACTATTTAGACCAAAAAATTCTAAAAGACGATCCATTTCAAACCATTGATCAAGATGGAGTAGGAGAGTTAATTAAGTTTGGTACTGAAAGAGGACGTAATACCAAAGCCAACTTAAAAGTAGGTATTTGTGGTGAGCATGGTGGCGATCCTGAAAGTGTCAAATTCTGTCATAGAATTGGTATGAACTATGTTAGCTGTTCTCCTTACAGGGTACCAATAGCAAGATTAGCTGCAGCACAGGCAGCATTGGAGTCTCCAAGGAAAAAATAAATTTGAAAAGCGTAGTCTGGATTGTTAATATTCGGGCTTTCATTTATCGCTTACAAAACCATAAATATAATAACAATCAGCTTGTAAACTGATGTTCGTCATGTAGTAACGATTGTATTGAAACTATTTTTATACCACAATAAAACAACTATGAAAAAAGAATACTGGATAAACGTAAAACATGTTGACAATCGTTTAGTCATTTTTTTAAACGGTGAAACCATTTGGGATAGTGGTATTTTACAAGGCGATCTTGAAATTAATAAGTTTATCAACATCACTGATCAGTTATTGAAACACATTAATCATTCTTCAGAATTGATTTTTGAAGGATTCAATGATACTTACAATGCAGATGATTCTGATGAAGTATTAAACCCATGGCATTTTGATTATCGCTTTTTTACCAGAGTGATTGATCAGGATGGAACGATTGTAAAGGAAATTGAAATGATTACGCCTTACAATGAAAAACATATGTCTAATCCTAATATCCGTGCAATAAACAATGCTTACAGAATTGTTAGAAAGGATAATGAGTTTAAAGTTGTATCTAACTCACTGACACAGAATTTTTATAACTAAGAGTTTGGTTTTTATTACAGTCATCCTTTGCTAAAATAAAGGATGACTTTTTTATTGAATTATGCCAATGCATTTTTATAGAAACGTTCACTTAACCCAAACTTTCTTTCTGGTGCATTGTCTTCAATTTTATGAAACTCAGTAGGCGGTAAACCTGTGAAGTTTTTATAGTCTTTTACTAAATGCTGATAGTCGTAATAATTACATTCAACTGCAATTCTTAACCAATCTAAGTTAGGGTTGGTATTTTTTAATCTGAATGCATTGTCAAAACGAATAATTCTTTCATACAATTTTGGGTTAATACCTGTGCGTTCTTTAAACTTTCGTTCCAATTGTTTATTACTTAAACAAGCTTGCTTAGCCAAAAAATCTATACTTGTGTTATCTTCCTTTTTTAGTAATGTATAAGTGATATCGTCTATTAATAATTTAGGTTTCTTTTGTTGTTGAATAAGTTGTTTTACAAAATTATTAGCAACAGTAATCATTCCATTGTAGTCTTTTGAAAGATACAACTGTTCGTTTATATCTCTTAACGAGCTATTGAATACATTTTCAGCATCCATGTATTCATTGGTCAATTCACTAGCACTAATTCCTGTAAGACGATACAATGCACCAGGATAAAAAATAATCTGAAATACAAGAAAATGGTTACCAATTTTTCTGTTAGTTACTTCTGTAAACTGACCGTATAAAACAACAGGTATATTTTGTACTATTTTTCCAGAATTTTTATATTCAACTGTTTCTCTGTCGTATGGATAAAACGCCAAACAATGTTCAGGTCTTGGAGGATATGCTTTAACAGGGACAGCTTGTTGAGCATCAAATTTCAAATGCACAATTCTAAACAATTGCACAAATTCTTGTACTTCGGCAGCAGGTATAAAATCTTTTAAAAGCAAAGCTGGTTAAATAATTGAAAATTTAAAATACGAAATATTTTATAGAGTTAATGGTGGTCCAACAACTTTCATATCATGTGCTGCATGAATTCGATTCATTTCTTTTTGTGAAGGGCGTTCTTTTAGCGTAATCATGTAACTAAAAAATTCTTCCATTTTACCAGCTGGTTGCAAAAAGTAAATCATTCTTCCCTTATCAGTTAGTTGAATCCAAGTATGAGGAATATTTCTTGGCAAAAAAATGGTTTGTCCAGCTTTTAAAATATGCGTCTCAGTACCAACAACAAATCGATATTCTCCTTCAATTACAGTAAAAATTTCATCTTGTTTAAAATGAATATGGAAACTAGGACCGGCTTTCCCCAATCCTACATATTCAAAAACTGAAAGTTGCCCATTGGTGTCTTTCGAAGAAATTTTTAAATCGTTGGGATGAACCCCCAAAAACTTTACCACTTCTCCAAAACGTGATTTTCCAGCATCTACAATAAAAGGTTCTTTTGTAGAAGTATTGGTTGTTTCGGTTGGCTTTGCTAATAATAAAGCAGGTGTTGCCAACAAACTACTTAGTAAAAAATCTTTTCTATTCATGGTATCTATTTTTTGATAGCATGAAATTCAATTGAAATTTGAAACAATTAGTGGTAAAAAAACGACATTCTGTGTTCATTCAATATTTGCAATCATAAAATCATCATTTTTAGTAATAGAAATAGCCCAGCAATTTTAATTACTGGGCTATTAAAATACAATGCAAACTTATCCTTGTTTTCAAACGTACTTCGTTAAAATTACAATTGTTTGCCCTTCAATTTTTCCTTCAATTTGTTCGATATTATCTGCTACAACACGAATATTTTTTACAACTGTACCCATTTTGGCATTTAAAGTAGAACCTTTAACGTCTAAAGATTTGGTTAAAACAACAGTATCCCCAGTTTGCAATATTTGTCCATTACTATCTTTATGCAAATCTACACTTCCATCATTTTCATGATCGCCAGTTGCTTTTGCCCATGCTAGTTTTTCATCGTCTAAATAAAGCATATCTAAATTATCTGTTGCCCAACTTTCATTTCTAAATCTATTAAGCATTCGCCAAGCTATTACTTGTAAGCCTGCAACTTCACTCCACATACTTTCTGGTAAACATTTATTCCAATGTTTGCTATCGGGTTCTTCTTTTTTGTCAATTTGTGAACGGCATTTAGAACAAGCTATAATACAATTTTCCGTGTTTTTATTGTCTTGTGGTAATACTTCAAACACTTGAATGTCATCTGTTGAAGTACATAATTCACATTGTTTGTTGCTTCTTTGCAAAAGCGTATCATCTAGTTTCATATTAGTTGTTTTAAGTGGGTCGCAAATGTAATCGTTTAGCCGTGTTTTAAAACATGATGAAAATCAGCATAAAATAGTATGAATAATTTCTTCTTGGGTAATTCGATAATTAATCATCAATTTTGCAATAAATATTAAAAAAATTACAATGAGTAAAGTTTGGTTTATTACAGGATGTTCGACTGGTTTTGGAAGAGAGTTGGCAAAAGAAGTTTTACAAGCTGGTTA
The DNA here is from genome assembly GCA_044348985.1 of Chitinophagaceae bacterium. Lineage (GTDB taxonomy): Bacteria > Bacteroidota > Bacteroidia > Chitinophagales > Chitinophagaceae > UBA1930. The sequence continues at coordinate 23,198 of JBIKRV010000033.1, read as the reverse complement.
TAAGGCAGTGGTTACAGCAAGAAATACAAAGGATATACAAGATATCGTTTCGGCGTATCCTGAAACAGCTATTGCTGTAAAATTAGATGTTACCAACGATAGCGATATTCAACTTGCAGTTGAAATTGCGTTACAAAAATTTAATCAAATCGATGTATTGGTAAACAATGCGGGTATTGGTTATTTTGGAGCAATTGAAGAAAGTGATCCAGCAGAAGTAAGAAGAATGTTTGATATTAACTTTTTTGGATTAGCCAATATGACGAACGCTGTTTTGCCAACCATGCGTAAGCAAAAAAGTGGTCACATTATTAATATTGCATCAATCGGTGGATTGGTTTCTTTTCCAGGCGTGGGTTTTTATAACGCTACTAAATATGCGGTTGATGGTTTGTCTGAATCTTTGGCGAAGGAAGTGGCTCATTTGGGAATAAAAGTTACTGTAATTTGTCCAAGTGGATTTAGAACCGATTGGGCTGGTCGATCAGCAAATAATGCCTCAAAAGTGATTGAAGATTATGCTCCAACAGCACATGCCAATAAAGAAACTATTAGAGGTTATAGTGGCAATCAACCTGGCGACCCAGTAATGGCAGCAAAAGCAATTGTAATGGTTACAGAAGCTGAACAACCACCCATGCGTTTATTATTAGGTGCTGGTGCAATGAAAGGTGGTAGAAGAAAATTGGATGAATTGAAAGCTGATTTTGATACATGGGAAGCTATTACCATTGGTGCTGATAGACCAAAAGTTTAAATACTCTTTTTAGTGTTAAAGAGATTCCAAAATGGGGTCTCTTTTTTATGTGATATATGTAAGAAGCAATACCAATTGTGTAGTATTGGTTGCTATGAATGAGTAACCTTTGTTAACACAAATAAAATATATGAAGAAGTTATTAATGATTTTAGTAGTCTTACTCAATGTTGTATTTTTTACAACAACACAGGCACAAATAAAAGTGAATATTAATATTAATACACAGCCAATTTGGGGACCAGTTGGATACAATCATGTAGATTATTATTACTTGCCAGATATTGAAACTTATTACTACGTTCCTAATAAACAGTTCGTGTATTTGTCTAATGGTAATTGGATCTTTGGTTATAGTTTACCTGTACGCTACAGAAGTTATGATTTGTACAATGGCTATAAGGTAGTTATTAATGAGCCTAAACCATATTTACAGTTTAAGCAACATAAAATAAAGTATGCACATTTTAAAGGAAACAAGGGACAAGGTTATATTAAGAACAGCAAAGAACCCAAATACTTTGGTGTAAAAGATCATCCCAATTATAAAGGAAATTTAAGAAATACATGGGATGATGATGATAAGGGCAAAGGAAATAAAGGAAATAAGAAAGGTGGAAAAGGAAAGAAAGGATAATCATAAATATTCAGAAAGCTATTAAACAGAAATACCGTTGCACAACAAAGGTATTTCTGTTTAATAAAACGACTAATTGTATTAGTTTGTTGAAATCATTTTTAAGCAAACAGGTGAACCCAATTTTATTTCAATATTGGTATAAGTTAATAATCCTGTTTTTTTATTTCTTTTAAAAACAAAAATATTGTCTGAGTTTTGATGTGCAACCAATAAAAAATTATCGGTTGGATCAATCATAAAGTTTCTTGGTGTTTTACCTAAGGTAGATTGCAAGCCAATGTAAGTTAGATTGCCTGAAACTGCATCTACTTTGTAAATAGCAATGGTATTGTACTTACCACGATTGGTGGCATATAAAAATTTACCATCGTTGGATAAATGAATATCTCCACTGCTTTTATCTGTATTATTGGTGGTATCGGTACTAATATTTTGAATAAGTTTCATACCAGATTTGTTTTCAAATACATCAATTGTTCCACTTAATTCATTAATGGCATAAAAGGTTCTTGTTTTTTGATTGAACGCTAAATGCCTTGGTCCGTTGCCTGATTTAGAGATGATATCATTTGCTGAATCTATAGTTAATGGCGTAGTTGGATTGTTGCTATTGAAGGCATACAAACTTATTTTATCAGTGCCCAAATCAGTTGCCGCAATAAATTTCTCATCTGGAGAAAAAACAACTGTATGTGCATGTGCTTCAGTTTGCCTGCTTTTCACAATACTACTCCCATTATGTTGAATGAATTGTTGTAAAGGAGCAATACTACCATCTTTATTGATGGGTAAACAGGAAATGTTTCCGGATGTATAATTAGCTGTAAACAACCATTTGTTTTGTTTATCTACAGTGATATAACATGGATTTTTACCTTGTACGCTTTCTTTATTAATTAAACTTAAGGTGCCTTCTTTTTTATTGAATGTAAATGCTGCTGCTGTACTGATTTGCTGATCGATATTTTCGTTTACGGCATATACAAACTTTTCATTTTTGCTAATGGCTAAGTAAGATGGATTATCTGATGCAATTTTGCTTACCAAAGTTGCTGTACCTGTTGTGGCATTAAAACGATATACATAAATACCTTCTCCATTACCTTTTGGTTTGGTGTAAGTTCCTACGAGTAAATAATATTCTTTGGTTTGTGCAATAGCTGATAAATTGATGATACCTAAAAGAAGTATTATTAAAAATTTCATATTGTTTGTTAAATATAAATCTATAGATGAATGGCAGCTGGATTGAAGCGGTTACCACCACTGTGCAGGAGTGGTGGTAAAAGCGTACAGCCATAACTGGGGTTGATATTTGTACAAGTACTAATTGCCCCAAAAATTAATTTTCATTTTTATAAACTTTGCCGTCTTTCATTACGAATTTTACTTTGCTCATGCTTGTTACATCTTTGGTTGGGTCGCCTTCAACGGCAATAATGTCGGCTAGTTTTCCTTTTTCGATTGTGCCTAGAATATCGCTGATGCCTAATAAATCAGCAGCGTTAACAGTGGCTGATTGAATACATTCTAAGATTGGCATGCCCACTTCCGTCATGTACAAAAACTCTTTCCAATTCTTGCCATGTGCATACACACCTGCGTCAGTGCCAAATGCAATTTTTACACCAGCTTTATATGCTTTGCCAAAAGTGGTCTGAATTTGTGGTCCCGTTGCCAATGCTTTTGGGGTAACAATTTCAGTATAGTAACCAAGAATTTTTGCACTATCTGCTACGGATTTGCCTGCAATAATTGTGGGTACATAATAAGTGCCATATTGTTTCATTAACTGCATACCTTCTTCATCCATAAAAGTACCATGTTCAATAGAGTTTACTCCACCTCGAACGGCTCTTTTAATGCCTTCGGCACCATGAGCATGGGCAGCAACTTTATAGCCATAATCTTTTGCAGCAGCAACAATGGCTTTTACTTCTGCCTCAGTAAATTGTGCATTGGCACCATCTTTGGCCTGACTAAGAACACCACCGGTAGCAGTAATTTTAATTACATCGCTGCCTTCTTTGTAACGTTGACGTACTGCATGATAGGCTTCATTCGGTCCATTAATAACACCTTCTTTCGGACCAGGGTCGCCCATTAAATCTTTTCTGTAACTATTCGTTGGGTCAGCATGTCCACCTGTTGTAGCAATTGATTTTCCTGCTGTATAAATGCCTGGCCCAATAACCAGTTTTTTGTTGATGGCATTGCGTAAAGCAATGTTTACACCACTGCCACCTAAATCTCTAACAGTAGTAAAGCCACTCATTAGGGTTATATTTACATATTGGATAGATTCAAACGCAATATCTACAGGGTTTTGTGTAAACTTATCAGCAGCATTGCCTTTTTTGGTTTCACTTTCTACATGTACATGGCAGTCCATTAAGCCTGGCATCACCGTTTTGTTTTTTAAGTCAATTACTTTATCATTTACAGATGGGTTTGTATAACCTTTTTGTACATCAATAATTTTATTGCCTTCAATTACAATACTTGTTTCAGTGAGTATTTGCAATTGCTTAGGGTCGATTAGTTTACCACAGTGAATAATGGTCTTTTGTGCAAACAGAATAGAGGGCACAATGAATAGTAATAGTAAAAATTGCTTCATGGCATAAAAGTTTGTTTGAAGATAAGGCTTAGTTGGTATCCTTACTGATTGTGCAACAAAAAAACCAACTACCGCACACAAAGTGTATGCAGCAGTTGGATATACCCTATACTCGAAAAAACCTATAAGAGAATAATTAAAAGCAGTATAATTATAATAATTGCACCAACGGATAAGTAAACACCATTTGTACTACTTTTCATTTCTTTTTTAATATCTCTTAGCTCAACCTTTAATTCTTTTTTCTCAGTTTTGCTTAAAGTTGATTTGTCAATATTTTTAATTTCATTCAACCTAGTTAAAAGTTCAGTTGAACGGTTGTTTACTGTTGCAATAGATGGTTTCGATTGTAAAGAGTCTGTCGTCATTGCATCAGTAGCACCAGTAAAACTGAATGATATAAGCATGATGCATGTTGTTATCTGGGCAATTTTTTTTGTAAGCATGTTTTTATTTTGAATGATTTTTAAGAACACAAAACTGGGTTTTTAATAGGGTACAATAATTACAGTATAATGACTAAAACTTACATGATTCACAGGTAGGTCATTTGTATGTAAACAGGTAAAACAGGTTTAATTTGTAAACTGATATACATCAGTAATTACATCAGATAAATGAAGCTCCTTTGTTTTATTATTTATTGTCTTTTCTTAAATTGTATATACAATGCTACATATCGCAAATCAAGGACTGTCTGGTGCAGAAGTTATTGCCAGCAGGCAACTGAATGGTTCCAATACATTAGACCTAAAAGAAGACAGGGTATTTCTTCGGGTATTAAAAGAAATAATACTTGAACCCATGTTTATTATATTACTGGCTGCGTGCATTGTATATTTTGCAGTAGGGCAATTTAAAGAGGGAATCATTATGTTGATTTCTATTTTTATTGTGGCCGGCATTTCTTTGTTTCAGGAATACAGAAGTAAAAATGCCATAGAAGCCCTAAAGAAAATATCTGCGGCCAGAGCCCATGTTTTACGCAATGGAATTGTCGAACAACTAGCCACCGAAGAAATTGTGGTACACGATATAGTGCTGCTAGAAGAAGGGTATGTAATAGCCGCTGATGGGCTGATTATTGCTGCCAACGATTTCTCTGTAAACGAGTCTATTTTAACTGGTGAATCATTTGCAGTTGAAAAAAATGTCGATGGTTCAGCTCTTGTACATAGAGGCACTTTAGTTACTAGTGGCAGTGCAACCATTGAAGTGACCGCTGTTGGTTTACAAACAGCTTTTGGCAAAATAGGCTTGTCTCTTAAAGAAATTAGTACAACCAAAACACCCTTACAGTTACAAATAAAATCATTTGTAAAAAATATGGTTTGGGTTGGCATAGCTGCTTTTTTAGTTGTTGTAGGATTTAATTTTTATCAATCGGGTGATTTAGCAAAATCTTTTTTGCAGGGTCTAACATTGGCCATGAGTATTTTGCCTGAAGAAATTCCCGTTGCATTCAGTACATTTCAGGCATTGGGAGCATTCAGGTTATTACGTAATCAAATTATTGTAAAGCAACCACAGTTTGTAGAAACCTTAGGTTCTGCAACGGTTATTTGTGCCGATAAAACAGGTACACTCACACAAAACAAAATGCAGATTGAATATTTGTACGATGCTTCAACCCTGCAATCTATTGCTGTAAAAAGTGAAAATACCATTCCGTCGATGCTGGTTGAATATGCCATGTGGAGTAGTGAAACCAATCCCTTTGATCCAATGGAAAAAGCCATTCACCAATTGTATGAGCAAACAGCAAGTATTGATAAAAGGAATAACTGTCGGCAGATACATGAATATCCAATAGGAGGCAAGCCTCCTATGATGACCCATATTTTTAAAAGCAACACAGGTGAAATAATAATAGCTGTAAAGGGGGCAGTAGAAGCTATTTTACGTAATACTAAATTACCAACTGCACAATTAAAGAAGGTTGAAATAGAAGCATTGAATTATGCAAAATTGGGGTATCGTGTTTTAGCTGTTGGTAAGGGCTTATGGCCGAACGAACAATGGCCAAAATCACAGGATGAATTTGAATTTGAATTGATTGGATTAATTGCATTTCAAGACCCACCCAAAGAAAATATTGCTGCAACAATTGATACATTTAGCAAAGCAGGAATTACTGTAAAAATGATTACTGGCGATTATGCCGAAACAGCATTAGCCATAGCTGCTCAAATTAAGTTAGCACATAATCAGGAAGTATTAACAGGAGCGGCAATTTTGGAGTTATCGAAAGAAGCTTTACAGCAAAAAGTAGGAGCAGTAAATATTTATGCAAGAATGTTTCCGGAAGCCAAATTAAAAGTGATTGAAGCGTTAAAAGCCAATGGAGAAGTGGTAGCTATGACAGGAGATGGCGTAAACGATGGGCCAGCACTTAAAGCAGCAAATATTGGTATTGCTATGGGACTTCGTGGTAGTGAAGTTGCTAAAAGTGCAGCTTCTTTAATATTAACCGATGATGATTTGGCTCACATGACAGATGCAGTTGCATTGGGCCGAAAAATATACGATAACCTTAAAAAAGCCATTCAGTACATCGTTTCAATTCATATACCCATTATCTTAATTGTAACCCTACCCTTGCTTTTTCTATGGAAGTTTACGGATATTTTTTCTCCCGTACATATAATTTTTCTCGAATTAATTATGGGACCAACCTGCTCCATCGTTTTTGAAAATGAACCTATGGAAATTGGTACAATGTTAAAACCTCCCAGAAAAATAGGTACTACTTTCTTAACCTTTAAGCAACTTTTTATTAGCATCATTCAAGGATTGGTGATAACCGCAGGTTGTTTAGGTATTGGTTTTTATTATATGCAACATAATGCCAACGATGGTGCTATCCGTTCTGTTATTTTCATCACCTTATTGTTGTGTAATGTGTTTTTAACATTGGTAAACAGATCGTTTTATTATTCTATAGGTACAACACTTTTTTATAAAAATAACCTTGTTGTCATCATCATCATCATTACCATACTCTTTATTGTAATGACTCAGTTTATTTCGTTTGTAAGAGATTTATTTCGATTAGATTTATTGTCGTTTACCACATTGCTTTGGTGTGCAGCAATTGCAATGGTAAGCACCTGCTGGTTAGAAATATGGAAGTGGCTACTACGTATTAGGACGCAGGTGTAATGTTTGACATATGCTTGTAAGTCAATACAGGTAAAGCTTTTGAAATAAATAAGTTTGTCAGTTTTAAATAGGTTATCTTGCAAAAATGAATAAAGATACAATCGTTCAGTTTATTTGTTTTGAAACTACTCTCAGTACCAATTTATTTATTTCTCAATGGAGTCAATATACCAAATCCAGCAACAGCGAATTGGACATTACTTTACAACAGTCAGAAAAAAATGGAGTATTTAAATACATTACACAACATCGCTTTAAAAACGATGAAACACAGTTTATTTTTACCAAGCCTAAAAAATCGTCTCGAGTTCCGGAAATAAGTGTAAGAGAAAAACAGGCTGGCGGATATGCCATTATTCAATCCGAAAGAAAGGATGAAGCTCAAAAAGATGAAAGTAAGATTTTTGTATTTTTTGCCGATTCACCTTATGATTATGATGTATATAAACAACTTTGTGTAAAAGCCAAGTTGAACATTTACGAAGCATACTACCAAAATTCAAAGTATGCAGCTATTTTAGAAATATTCTGCAAACAAAAAGAAACTTTGGGGTTGGTAGAACAGCTAAAACAAAATACTTCCGCCGAAATTGGTGTTTACCATGAATGTGTTATGCAAACTGCATAACACATTACCTTATTTTACCAGTTTAACATTTACAGCATTTGCACCCTTAGGTCCCATTTCTACTTCAAAAGTTACTTTGTTTTGCTCTTTAATTTGTTCACTCAAAGAATTAGCATGTACAAATAAGCTTTCCTGCGTTTCTGTATCTCTGATAAAACCATAGCCTTTGGCATCGTTAAAAAAAGTAACAATGCCTCTTCTAATTAAATCTTCAGGGTTTACAGGAGTTTGTTTGGCAACACCAATTTCAATATCCTCCACATTAATAACAATTTTCTTTTTAGGGTCGGGTGGGGTTGCCACCAAATTACCATTTTCATCTAAATAAGCCATCATACTCTCTAGGCTATTGCCACTTTTGGCATTGTCTTTACGTTCCTGCTTACGCTCAGCCTTTTCTTTTTTTTCCTGTTGCTTCTTCTTTTCTCTTTCCTTTTTGTTCCATGTTTCCGCCATATTGATTTACTTATTTTATTGAATAATAATCTACAGAAAAGAGTACTATTTTTTTTCAGCAGATTTGTTTAAAGGTAAGGTATTCTTAACTGCAAAAGGTTTATAAAAGTAAACGCTTACTGTGTTTGGGTTGTAGCATATTTTAACGAACCAATTTTATGATTTAGGGCTCTCAACATTAACTTTAAACCAGCTTCTATTGCTGCTTTTAGCAAGTAGTCCTCGTAAACTGTGGGATACTTTGCTGCAATCAGCCAGCCCATCGGCAAATGAATGTACATCGGCAGTTTGAATATTTTAGTGAGTTTATTTCTTTTTTGAAATTTCTTTCATTAAAAAATGCATGCCTGCAAATTGCTCTATTCCTGTTGTATTTAAGTATTCAAAGTTTGCAGGATTTTACAATTTTTTTTCTTACTCCAATAGCTTTGTAAGCATACATAAAAGTGTATTCTGATTATCGATTCATTTAATTAAACCATTATGAACAAGAAACTTTTTGTTTTTTTGTATTTGCACAAAAGCCAAACGAGCCAGTTTTATTTGACAAGCAAGTGAAATTAGGAAAGCTGGCAAATGGGCTAATATATTATATCAGAAAAAACAGCAAGCCTGAACATAAAGCAGAATTAAGATTGGTTATTAATGCAGGTTCGATACTTGAAAGAGACAATCAACAGGGAGTTGCTCACTTTTTAATACATGGCATTTAATGGAACCAAAAATTTTCCTAAGAATCAATTACTGAATTATTTGCAAAAAGCCGAGGTACGGTTTGGAGCAGATTTTAATGCTACAACATCTGCCGACTTTACGATATACATTGTTACCCATTCTAACATCTGATGCATCAATTTTAAAAAATGGCTATCAGGTATTAAGAGATTGGGCTAAGAATATAATGTTAGAACAGGAAGAAATAGATAAAGAAAGGGGTATAATTCTCAAAGAAAAGAGATTGCGGCAAAATGCCGAAAAAATTGTAACTGCTTTTGATAAATTGGTACAACTATCAATTAAGTGTGAATTGGGCGATGAAGATGAGCAGAAAGATAAAGTACAAAGATTAGAGTAAATGGGAACTATTTTAGCAACCAACATTTTCTGAGCCAGCATTTTAGAGCAACAGAAGGATTACCATTTTACTGCATTAAACCTACAGGCATACAATAAAATGATTGAAGAAATAAAGAAAGAAGATATTATTCTTGCTGCAAAAAATATCTACTAAAAAGTAATGTATTAACTGGGATAATGAATCCTGAATAAAAAAAGCAGGATTTTATAAACCAATACATAATAGACCTTTTATTTTTAATAGTGCATTTAAAGCTTATTTTATATGAAACGTATTGTAATTATTATTTTTTTATTAGCTGGTGTAGTAAGTAGCGGTACAACTCAAAATATTCAACGAAAAGGTGGGATTGGTGTAGCGTATTATCAAACGCTGCCCGATAGCATTGCCAAGGCATTACAGTACAAAAGCGGAGCCGTGGTACAGTTTGCAGTTGCCAATGGAACGGCAGCAAGCTTAGGTATTTTACCTGACGATATTATTACTAAAGTAAACAAAACAATTATACAAACACCAGTTCAATTGGCTGCTGTTGCTAGAACACTCAGGGCAAATGACCCCATAACTGTGGCTGTAATTCGCAACAATAATTTAATACAACTGAAGGGTAACGTTATTGCAAAACCCAAAGAAGCTAGTACAACTGCTGATGTTGCGTATGGAGAATTTGCGTATAAAAATGGTTTTATAAGAACCATTCTTAAAACCCCAAAAAACATGGAGGCATTAGGTACTGTGTACTTTTTGCAGGGATTGCCATGTTATTCGATGGATAATTTTACTACTCTAGATAAAACAAAGCAGGCTATAGATGCCATTGTAGATAGAGGGTTTGCAGTTTACCGAATGGAAAAAGCTGATATGGGAGACAATGTAAACATGCCACCTTGCGAAACAATGGGGTTTAATGATGAACTGGATATGTACATAGCTGGTTACAAAAACCTGTTGAAATTAAAAGAAGTGGATACAGGTAAAATATTTTTATTTGGTCATTCAATGGGTGGGGTAACAGCACCATTGGTGGCAGAAAAATTTCAACCCAAAGGTGTAGTGGTTTATGGTACGGTATTTAAACCCTGGCTTGAATATTTAATGGATGCCTATTTATTGCAACCGCAATTATATGGATCAGATTTAAGTGTTTTAAGAGATTCGCTTGAAATGTATAAACCTTATATATACGAGTATTTTTATGGGCAAAAATCTATTGAAGAATTGTGTAAAACCAAAGAAGGACGTATGGCAATGGATTTAATTATGGGCTACGATGTTAAAACAAAAGTTGGTGTTTCAGGCCGTGCACCAAGTGTACATAAAGAAATGAACCAATACAATCTGGCTAAAGCCTGGGGCAATACCCGTTCTTACGTGTTGGCCATTTATGGTGAATGTGATATAGCTGCCATTCATCCGAATGACCATCAGGCATTAATCAATCATGTGAATAAAGTAAATCCTGGCAAGGGACAGTTTTGGCTAGCACCCAATACCACACACACATTTGAGGAAATTGGCACCATGGATACATTTATAAAATGGCAATCGAATATGCAGGAATATTTGAAGTATGCAGCCACAAAATTCAACCCTAAAGTATTCGATTATACCTGTAACTGGATGAAAGAAATATTACTTAAATAAACCCCAAAATATCCTTCCTGATTGGCTGATTTCTGACAATTAAGCTTTTACGCTGCAACATAGCATGCCTAAAGACCATTAACCTGTTTTAATTACCTTTTATACATTTTTTATTTTTATAGCAGGTTAGATGCACTTTCTTTATTACAAGCATTACTTATAGTGCTGATTAGGTAAATATGGAGTCTTTATTCAGTAACACCAAACAAACTATGGAAATCATTCAGCAATCGGACAATACGATTGTGTTTTCATCTTTGAGTGAGTTTTACGAACCAGTTCAATCATCGGGTTTTGCCATTAAATATGTGGTTGAAGGAACTGAGTTGTACACTTTAAACAATGACCAATATTTGGTTACAGCTGGTAATTATCTTTTATGCAATAGTACTAAAACAGGATATGTTGCCATTGAAAGCAGTAGTAAGGTAAAAGGAATTTGTGTTAATGTTTCCCCTGTACTTATGTTAGAAACTATAGCCAGCCTTACCTGCCCTGATACCCCTACACCAGATATTCAGCTGGCTAACTTTTTCAATACCGCCTATTTTATAGAAAATCAATATAAAGCATGTAATACTGCAGTGGGACAAGCACTAATTAATGTGGCAAATAGCGTAATACATGAACAATTGAATATAGAAGATTTAACGAGTGATTTTTTTTATACACTTTCCGAAAAAGTTGTAGCCAATCAGTTGCCAGTATTTAAACAATTGCAATCCCTTCCTAGTGTAAAGTCTGCCACAAAAAGGGAATTATATAAAAGAATAAATCGTGGAAAAGAAATGATTGATTATTGCTTTGTGTCGCCTTTATCGGTACAACTATTGGCAAGAGAAGCCTGTATGTCGGAATATCATTTTTTCAGATTATTTAAACAAATGATGGGTATTTCACCCCACCAATACCTGCTTCACAAGAGACTCCAATTCGGCAAGCAGCTTATAGAAAATAAATTTTATCCGATTTCTTTAGCAGCTATCGAATGCGGCTTCACCGATGTTTACTCGTTTAGTAAGTCTTTTAAAAAGCAGTTCGGTATCAACCCATCAGCACTTTTCAAAAAATAGCAGTATTCAACAAACACATGTTCTATACTTTTGGGTATTTTACAAAAGATTTCTAAATCTTTTAAACATGAAGCTCAAAAGAAAACGTCTTGTTGGTATCAAAAAGTTACAGTTAATACTGATTATCTGTATTGCAGTATGTTGTATAATAATTTTTAAAGGTGGATATTCCACAGGTCAGTGGTTATACAATATCATTAATAGAAATTAAATAATAAAATGGGCATATTTAAAGTTAGTCCGAAATATTCAGCAGTTTTATTTTTTGTGCTTCTCTTCTGTATCAGCAGTATTGCTCAAACGGGTATTATTTCTGGCACTGTAAGTAATCTAAAAGACCCAACTGGTGTTGTGGTTACTTTACTGAGAGCCCAAGATTCTTTTTTTGTAAAAACCGCATTTTGTAATGAACAGGGAAGATTCGAAGTAGAGCAGGTTAAGGCTGGACAATATATTCTATCTGTATTTGCTATAGGATACGAAAAGTATGTAAGTCCGATTTTTGAAATCAACAATCAGCAATTACAGGTTCAATTACAACCTATAATATTGCAACCAAAAAGTATTGATTTAGATAATGTGACTGTATTCTCAAAAAAATCTTTTGTAGAAAAAAAAATAGACAGAATACTTATTCATCCTGATGCATTAATTGGTAATGCAGGCTCAAACAGTTTAGAAGTATTGGAAAAAGCTCCTGGGGTTTTAGTAGATGTAAATGGAATGATTTCTTTAAAAGGTAAATCTGGGGTTTTAATTTTTATTGATGATAAACCTTCTTATTTATCACCAGCCGATTTAGCAGGATATTTGCGTTCTTTACCAGCCAGCTCAGTTGAGGGAATAGAAATTATGGCTAACCCTCCTGCAAAGTATGATGCTGTTGGTAGTTCAGGTGTTATTAATATTCGGTTAAAGAAAAATAAACTGATTGGTTTTAATGGAGGACTTAATTTAAGTTATGGTCAAGGTCGTTATTACCGCACCAATAACAGTTTTAATTTTAATTATCGGGTTAATCAGTTCAATATTTTTAGCAATATGAGTTTCAGTCAAAATAATTCGTATCAGGATTTGACCATTAATCGTTTTTACTATACCAATAGCGGTAGTTTAAATGCAGGATTTTCCCAAAATTCATATTTGAAAAAAGAGTTACAAAGTACCAATATAAGATTAGGTGCCGATTACTACGTGAATCAGAAAACCACAATCGGAGTGGTGTTATCAGGCTTTTTGAATCCTTCTTTTGCACCAGTTGAAAACAGGGCGGTTGTTACTGATGAAACCAATAAACCTGTTTCTTTTATTGAAGCAACTAATCCTGCCGATAAGCTATGGAAGAATGGCAGTGTGAATATTAACTATGCTCATAAAATAAATGCAAAAGGAAGAGAACTGACTGCCAATGCAGATTATATTCAATACAAATCAACAGTATATCAAAACCTAGTGAACAATACATTTTCACCCAATCGTGTTTTATTAAGCAGTACTACCTTACAATCTTCTTTACCTGCTACCATTGATATAAGTAGTATAAAATTTGATTATGTACATTCACTAAAAGATGGGGCAAAACTCGATATAGGAGCTAAATCGAGCTGGGTAAATACAGATAATACCGCCGATTTTTTCGATGTGGTAAATAATGTAGCTTCTCCCAATTACGAGTTTTCCAATAGGTTCAGATATAAAGAAAATATAAATGCTGTGTACATTAACTATGCAAAAGACTGGAAAAGCATCTCTGTACAGGCAGGCTTGCGAACAGAAATTACAAGTATTCAAGGCAACCAGTTGGGGAACCCTCTGGTTAAGGATTCTTCTTTTACACTTCAATACAGTAATTTATTTCCTACTCTTTATGTTCTGTACAGGTTAGATAGCAATAGCATACATCAATTGGGTATTTCAGTTGGCAGAAGAATTAACAGGCCGAATTATCAGGATATGAATCCCTTTACTTATCCTTTAGACCGATACACTTACTATGGTGGTAACCCACTTTTACAACCTACATTTTCTTATGGTATCGAGTTGTCGCATACATACAAAAATAAAATAACTACAACTTTAGAATACAGCATAACCAATAACTTAATTCAGGAAAGCAATGAACAAAGAGGAACTATTTACTACAGCCGACCTGCAAATTTTGGTAAACAAATTGCATACGGCATAGATGTGAATGCTAATTTTCAATTGAACAAATGGTGGGCAATGCAATTGTACACTGAACTCAAAAATCTAACTTTCAAATCTGTGATTTACGGACAACAACTAAACGAAGGTAAATTTTACTGGTATATTGGACCCGTTCATCAATTTACCATTAACAAAAATCTTACTGCCGAATTTGCCGGCTCATATCAAACTAGAGTTCTTGTTGCACAATTTTTAACCATACCAGTTTGGCAGGCAAGAATTGGATTTTCACATAAAATATTAAAAGGAAAGGGTTCTCTAAAGTTGAATGTTTCAGATATACTTTATACCAATCAACCTGGAGGTGATATTCGTAATATAGCCAATTCTGCAGCCAATTGGAAAAGTTTGCTCGATAGTCGTGTTGTTAATATTGCATTTACATACAGGTTTAATAAAGGTAAATCATTAAATGCAAGACAATCTGGTGCATCTGATATTGAAAAGGGTAGGGTGAAAATTAATTAGTAACCAATTACACTTCCATAAAAATTATCTTAAGTAATTTGCATGTTTACAAATGAAGCAGCTCTATTTATACTTTTACTAGTTGTAAAAAAAGGATGTTTCAATTTTAGTAACGTAACATAAATTAGTTATCAGTGATTGAAATTTCATTCGGTTTTGCTATATTTTCAAACAAATAAAAGGATTTACCCAACTAGTTGCTGCTAACGTTCAAGGTTTTGTGCAGGTTGGGAAACAGCGTTCCGTCTGCCGACAACAAAAGCCCAATTGAAAAACTGATGTCGAAGTTAAATACTCGGTAATACACTGTTGTTTAATGTCCATTTTTGGTTGGTTTTTGGCCAACCTATTTCAGGACAAGACATTAAAATTGTTTAGGCTTATTCTGTCAGCTCTACTTACACAAAACCCAATATTAACGGTAGTTGTTTTCTGTCTTCACAAAAGCCATTCCCAAAAATGAGAATGGCTTTTGTCTAAATATTAAGGAAGTCTGTTAGAATTTTCCGTTATCATTTTTCCAACTTTCTTTTGGGGCAATTTCTTCAATTACGTCCCAATGCTCTGCAATTTTCCCATTCTCCACTCTAAACAAGTCGTAAAAGGAATTGTGTTTTCCACCAAGATGCCCTTCACTAACCACTAACACGAAATTGCCTTCTCCTAACACTTTATGAATCTTGTCGTACTTCATTGTGATACCTTGCTTTGCCCACTCACCCAGTGCTTGTCCTAATCCTGAGAGCTTGTCAGCAACCAATGGATTATGTTGAATATAATTATCGCCATCAAAATAACCAGCCAGTTTTTCCATTTTTCCATTTACTAAAATATCGTCCACAAAGCTTCTAACCAAAGTTTTGTTTACTTCAGTCTTATCAAGGTCTTTCAATTCGGTTGTGCCGTCTATCATTGTTCGGCCACTTGGATTTGGCTTTGCTGTTTCTTGCAAATTATCCCAATGTTCTACGATTCTACCATCTTCAAATCTAAAAATGTCAAAGCCAATTTTTGGACCAAAAAAGTTATAATCTGTGTGAGCAAAAACAAAATCACCATCTTGAAAAACACGAAATGTATTTGCTTTGGCAGAATTTGGAGGAAGTGCTTGTAAAACTGCTCCAAAACCAGCTAATCCGTCACCAACTGCAAGGTTATGTTGAATGTATTTGTTTGGGTTAATGTAACCAACTGGTTCAGTTGCCCCAGTTTCAAGTGATTTGAGTAGTGCTACTACTTTTTGTTTATTGTCCATATTATTTGTTATCAATGTTAGTTTACCTTTTAAGTTAGTGAAATTGTGGTCAGGTGTTGTAATGTTTGTATAAACAGTTTCATTTTCAAAATCTTCTAAATGCGTAACAGTTGTTCCTGATTTCTCTTTCCAGTAAACCATATACACGTTGGGTCTTACTTCAACCATTGTTGGATGAACAGTCTCAGGCTCTCCAAAACCTTCTGGTGTTATTTGTGCAAAGGTCATTTGAGTAGCACTTTCAAAGTGTAATTGAAATGCCATAGGCCCAAAATCTACCTTAAATTTGTTGCCAATTACTTGATTTTTTTTTGATTCCATTTTTACATTATTTTTTTTCGATTTTACAATTGACTTGTTCTGTGCATTTGCATTGGATAATCCAAGTCCTAAAATTATCGTTGCACCAATAATGATTTTGTTCATTTTGCTGTTGTTTAAATTACAATGCAAAAGTGCAACGAACTGTAAAAATGGAAAAGGTAAGAATGTGCTTTTGGATGATACTTTTACGCCAAAGTGTTTTGTTCTCTAAATTCAGTTGGGGTAATTGATAAATTTTTCTTGAAGTATTTGATAAAATTGGTTGGCTCTTTAAAGCCTAAATAGTAGGCTATTTCCTTAATACTTTCGTTAGTGTGTGCTAAAATTCTTTTGGCTTCTAAAAGTACTCTTTCGTTAATGAGTTCTTTTGGCGACTTACCCAAAATTTTTGTCGTAGCTTGATTCAATCGTTTTTCTGTAATGATTATTTGTTTGGTGTAGTAATTTACTTGTTTTTGATTTTTGTAATCAGTTTCAAGAAGGTCTTTAAACAACATCACATAATCAAGATCTGCACCTTTTTTTATTTTGATAAATCCTTGTTTGTGCTTTTCTCTCTCGGCAAAAAGCAAAAAATTGTGTAGTAATTTTTGCAAAATATTTGCTTGAAATTCATCATTCAATGTTTGAAATTCATCTGTCATCAATTGCAATAAGGCATTAAATTGTGTAACTTGACTTTGTATTTCTAATGGTGAAATCTTCATTAAATCATTAAACAAAATACTTTGTCTTAAAAACTTGTTATCATTTTCCGTTTTACAAAAAAAACTGTCAGTAAATAATATCACTTTCCCTTTTATTTTCTCTTTGTCATCAAAGCGATGAACAACATCTTTGTTGAGAAATAGCAGAGAATTAGGCTTTATTTTTATGGATTTAAAATCTACCCAATGTGTTACGTTACAATCTTGAAACCAAATAATATGATAAAAACCTGCTCTGTGTGTTGTGGTTAAAATGTCTCTGTTATTTTCAAATGTAGAATCAATATCCACAATTTCAAATTCTTGAGGAAGCCCATTTTTAAAGTAGTATTTTTTAATTTCTTTTGTCATTTGAAGGGTGTCGTTCTACAATTGGGGCTAACATTTTCGGGGCTTGCCGAAGGTGGGAAATTTGAAATACGAATGCTAAAATTTAGTACAATGTTCAATAGAATTCCAAATGTTCAAACCTGCAATTCTACCCCACTTTTGCCAAACCCGTCGGCTGTTCGTTGTTCTTCTACCACTCAATTTTTGTATTTATTTCTGCGTTCCAAAATATTCCTGTCTCAAAATCGCTTATTACAAAGTCAAATATTTTAATTGCTGATTCCTCCGTTGAAAGTCTACCATTTACAATATTGTCTTTTGAAATAGTTGTCCTAACCCAACCTGGGTGCAGTGATGCAACTGTTTGTTTTCCCAAAAGCCTGTTAGATAAAATTTTTGAGTACATATTCAATGCAGTTTTTGACATTCGATACGCAACTGAGTCAGTTAAATTACATAATTCAATTGAGCCCATTTTTGATGAAACGTTAATAATTTTTCCACCTAATTTAAAGTGCCTGCACATCAATTCTGTAAAAAACATTGTTCCTGTTACATTTACATCAAATGTTTGTTTATAACTTTCTTTGTCTGGGTTTAAATTGTCTAAGTCAGGTCCAATTCCAGCATTATTGATAAGAATATCAATCTCAATATTTTCATTTTCAAATAATTTGTCAATATCGGTTATGGTTTCTTGGTTTGATAAATCAAGTTTGTAAATTTTAAGGTTTGAATGTTTAAAATTCTCAATCTTTCCTGTTCTACTTGTTCCAATAACATTATAGTCGTTTTCTAAAAAGCGTTGTGTCAACGCAAAGCCAATTCCTCTGCTTGCACCTGTTATTAAAACTGTTTTCCTCATACTTTCTTTGTCAAATTAGTGTTTGAATTTAAGGTTCTTTACAATGACAGCCAACGTCCGAGTATTGCTGCAGTTGGGGAATTGACCAACTGTCTGGCCGGTACTGAAGCTAAATTAATAAACAAAAGTTGAAGTTAACAACTAATGACCGGTAGAATTCCGTCCGCCGAAACCAAAGCTTGGATATGTACTGCTGTTGATTGTTACAATGTCCAGCCCCACTTGTAGCAATACTTTTGTTAGTGGCAGTTTTTCTGTCCTACAGATTTACGATTTGTCAAAAGGATTTTAAGACCGTTGAATTATACTTTGTACTATTTCTTGAACTTACCATAAATGGGTTGTCCTGCAAAAATATTGTCAACTGTTTTTCCATTTCTTAAAACAACCACACCATTCACAATTACAAATTCAATTCCTTCTGAAAAGGCAGGACCATTTTCAAAAGTCCCTTTATCAATTATTGTATTGGGGTTGAAAATAGTAATATCAGCGTCAGCCCCAATTTGTATTCTTCCTTTGAACCTCATCATTGGTGAAATATTTTCCAGTCTTTTAGCTGGCAATAAAGTCATTTTTTCAATAGCGGTCATAAGGTCTATCACTTTTTCTTCTCTTACATATTTCCCTAAAACTCTTGAAAAAGTTCCACCTGTTCTTGGATGTGCTAGCTTTGAATATGGCATTCCATCTGATGCAATAATAACATTGGGTGCTGCAATACTAGTCTTTATCCATTCAGGTTTCATCATGTGTATGATAACTGTTCCCCCAGTTTTACGATAGCCATCAAATGTTTCCTTAGTAAGACGTTCTCCAGTAGCTACCCATTGTAAATCCCCATAACTTATACCCAATCTGTCTTGCCATCCATCGGAGAACATTGCACTTTCAAGACTTGTTGATGCTGCGGTATAGGAATACAGTTCTGTTGTTATATCTATGCCTCTTTTTTGAGCTGCACTCACCATGTCTAAGCCTAATTGAATATTACCTAACGCCATACTGTTAATATGTACAATGTGTAACGGTGCGTTAGTGAGTGAAGCATCGGCAATTACTTCTTGTATTGAGATAATGTCTGGGTTTCTTACATGTGTGAAAACTAATACATTTAATTCGCCAGCCAATTGAAACACTTTGTACATTTCGTTTGGATTTGATTTTGGCAAGTAGCCGATAGGAACTCCAATACCAATTCCACCTTCCCCTAATGAAGATTTAATATTTTCAAGTGTTTTATTCATTTCTTCCACTGTAAGCTGCTCTAATGAAGCAGGAAGAATAGCACTATTGCGCTTTTCTAATGATGATTCGCCTTTTATGCTGTTTTCAAACAATTTGGTTACAGCATTTTTGTATTTGTCTATTGCTTTAAACCTTTCGTAAGGCCAACATACACTGGCTCCATAGTTAATTAACGCCTTTGACTGTCTTGTTGCATACCATTCTTTAAGGTTCTCAATTCCCCATTCCAATTCCAGTGCAGTAGTAAGTCCATCATGCAATTGATATTCTTGTTCTATGTTGGTTCTGCCATGAACATGCAAATCAATAAAGCCAGGTGCTACCACTAAACCTGATACATTAATTGTTTGTTTACCTTTTAATTGTTCTGATGAAATTTGGGCAATACGGTTATTGATGATGCCTACGTTTTTAATTGCATCTAATTTTGTTTCGGGGTCAATAACACGACCGCCAATTAATACGATGTCGTATTCGGTAGTTGATTGTGCAATTGCAAAATTACAAAAGCAGATTGTCATTATAAAAAAAGAAAACATTGATTTTAATAAACTTGTCATTTCGAATTGTTTTTTGATGTCCATTTTTGGTTGTTTTTTAGTCAACCTATTTCAGGACGAGACACAAACAGCCGAAGTTTGAACGTCAAGCCCTGCTTGCACAAAACCCCATGTTAGTGGCAGTCTTACCTTAATCTCCCATTTGTCTGCAATGCATTAATAATTCTAGTGTCATTTCTTCTGTCAAATTGAAGCAAATAAGTATTGCCTGTAATTGTTGCATATCGAATACTCATTTCATTGTCAGTGGTGTAAATTGTCGGGTCTATAGTAGCAAGTCCAAAAGCAATTGAACTAAGATATGAAGGATGAAAAATTCCAAAATAAACAGGTTGATTGTCTACAGTTACTGCAAATCCTTTATCTGCACCATAATTTTGAATGATTGATTTTATATTTTTTGTCAACTTAAATGAGGTTGATGATTGAGTGTATAATTCTATGTCTTTGTCAGCAACGAGTGGAGTGTCAGCTAAAACAGCATTTGAAATTGATAGCTTTGCCGGGTTAGTTGTTTGGTCAATGTTAATTGAAAAGGTTTTAAGCATGTAAATGTCAACCTTTGAAGTACTCTTATTTGCTGTGTTATCTTTTTTACAAGCTGCAAATAGAGTAATAAACAATAAGCCACAAAATAAGTATTTCATTTAGTTTTTTTTAATTGACAAGCAATTGTATTGAAACGTTGCACACAGCTTGCCACTAACGTCCCAGGCTTTACGTTGGCAGGACGGCTTTAGTCGTCCTGCTTGGAACTGTAGCTGATTAAAGATATGCAGTTACAAACACATTCTGCTGCTGAATAGCGTTCGGTCAAGCCAAGTACAAAAGACAAATTGAAAAACTGAAGTTGAGAGGCTTGACCCGTCAGCCCTGCTGACGTAAAACCTTTTGTTGGCTGCAGTAAAGCAAATTTGTAAGGCTCTTAGATTTGTCAGTCTTCAATACTTGTCCTAAATGCCACTACATGTTTTCCAAATTTCTTTTCTAAAATTCCACTTTCTTTCCAATCAATCTTTGTCTGACTGCGTTTCAGTTTTTTATTTAGTTGTGCTAGTTCTGTTTTTGCTCCATCTACAAAAACAAGAGGTGCTTTCTTAAGATATGCTCCTGATGAACGTGTCGATAACATAATCCAACCATCAATAAGAAAATAGACTTTTTCATTCCCTTGCTTTTGTTTTTCTAATTTACGATCTCTTTTTTCTGAAGTAACAGCTTGTGAGAATGTTTGTTTAATCATTTGATAACCATGTACATTTTTTTTGCAGGAATATGAGCCATTGATGTCGAAGTTTCAATACTTGTACTCTTAGCCATCAGAAGAATTTGCACATCAAAATTCCAGATTTCTGGTCGTTCCGTAGTATCTATTGGATTTTGAAATTGGAAGCTACCAATTCCCCAACCATTTCTTTTGTACCCTCTTTTTATTATGTCTATTTGAATATGCCCTCTTTCTTTAACAAGATTATACGGAACGACAACTTTAAAGTAACCATTCTCGTCTGATGTCGTGGTAATTCCAAGTGTGTCATTGAAGATGATAGCAGCTGGAATAACTTCCAAGGTTTCTTTATCTGCAACTATTCCTTCTACAATATAGACTTTTTCAAGTGGCTTCATTTGAGCTTTTAGAAAAAGAGGAAGCAGTCCTACAAGTAGAACTAAAATTTTAAAAATGGGTCGTGTCATTGTAATGGTTTTTTTATTGCAGCCAACGTACAGGCTTTACGTTGGCAGGACGGCTTTAGTCGTCCTGCTTGGAACTGGTGTTGATTAAAGATATGTAGTTACAAACAAATTCTACTGCTGAATAGCGTTCGGTCAAGCCACGAACAAAAGTTACATTGAAATACAAAAGTTGAGAGGCTTGACCCGTCAGCCCTGCTGACGTAAAACCTTTTGTTGCCTGTAGTTTTTTTGAGCTGGAAAGGAGTGAACCCAAAACAAAAAAAAGTACTCTAAAAAACAACAGCAAAAAGCTAAAAGAATCGAAACGATTAAAAAATTAAACGTTGTTTGTCTGCACAGAATTAAAGCAACTTAAAGTTTAGAAAACTTTAGACGAAAATTTTTTTTTACAAAATTACAGGCAACGTACAGGGCTTTGTGCAGTTGTGGAATAGCGTTCCTGTCAGCCCGTTACAAAAGTTAAATTAAAAATATACCGTTGATGTTACAAATAAATGCTCCATAGCGTTCCGTCAGTTGGATTTGTTGCTGATTAATGATTTGCAGTTCATTGCTTATTCGTCAGCCACAATTGCACAAAACCTTTTGTTGCACGTTCGCTTTTTTAGAAATTAGATGGTAATTGTATTCCAAGTTGGATACATAGTAAACTTATTACTCTATCGGGAAGTTCTTTGTCACTTAATGGTAAACTTAAATGAGCGTATAGTTTTGGATTTTTTGTATTCACAAATCTTAATGATTGTCCTGTAATGTTTATACCAGAAATAGGAGTTACAGAACAACCATTATCTTGAGCATATTTATAAAATTCCTTTGAAGTCATACCAACTTAGCATTTATTGTATGATGTCCGTCAGTTAAGTATGTTCTTAATGTTTCAGCAAGTTCATCTTTTCTTTCAGACCACATATTTTCTACTAAGTGAATAAGTCTTTTTTCAGCATCTGCTTCGGTGTCACCAATAGCAATTGCTTGTGGGAACTCTTTGTAATAAGTAAAATATTGGTCATTTTTACCATCATATTCAAGAATGGGTGTCAAGCCAATATTTAATACGATTTGTCTAGCTTGCATAATGGCAGTTTTAGTTATTAAACGAAATTGTAAAGACAATAGTACTTACAAAATGTCAACTTTAAATAAAATTAGAATAATAAAATTGTCAAGGTGTGTTAATTAACTATAGTTAGTGTATGTTTTTCAATTAGTTGTGGACATTTTTTGAAAGTGACGTGCAACGAGCAGGCTTCACGTTGGCAGGACGGCTTTAGTCGTCCTGCTTGGAACTGGTGTTGAATAAAGATATGTAGTTACAAACAAATTCTACTGCTCAGTAGCGTTCGGTCAGGCCACCATAGCTGTTGGAAAGATAAATTACTACTTAGACACAATAAATTTTGAATAAAATGTTCCTTACATATGGAACTACAGAAAGTATTGTCTTTGCTACCTTCCAAGTTGTTAGGAGCGTTAGCGA
>JBIKRV010000086.1:0-3194 GCA_044348985.1 Chitinophagaceae bacterium | reverse complement strand
AAAATAGTTCCTTTAGCTGTGAATGGCTACAGAACTATTTTTAGCCTACACACGGCTAAAAACGTTTTTAATCAACATTATTTAGGATGATTTATCTTAGTAAACAAATTACAGGATTAACAGCCTTGACCAGTCAACTAAATTCAGGACGAGACAGTTCATTATTGTGCTTCAGTTCGGGCTTGACGTTATAAATTTGGCTTATGAATAAAACATCAGCAATATTGCAATCATTGGGCTTCGGTTATGGGCAGACGGAATACTAATTCCCCAACAACGCCAAGCCTTTTTCGTTGTACGCAACCCTAAAGCGACACTTTTTACGAATTGAAGGCAATCAAAAACTCACAAAAAAAACTTACTTTTGACCAAAGCAAATTATGGCATACGAATCGGTAGATAAATTACAAAAAGTATTAGCAGACGAAGTATTTACACATACAAAAGACCCCAAAAAGGCTTCTGGTAGAGCATTAGGTACACTGGTTGAAATTGTTACGTACTACCTTCTAAAAACATGGGGGCTTAATAACCAAATATCAATTGAACGTGGGCTTGCTGAATATGGTAATCCAGACATTACCCATAATGTAGAATATTCACTTCATCCTATAGTACTCAGTTCATTTTTGACAATCGAAAAATCGGAAAAATCAATTACATCAAACGTAATTCTAAAAGCACTTGACGCAACAGGTTTTGACCTAAACGGTTTTGAGAGAAAAAGTAATCTACTTTTAAGCAATGGTATTCTTCGTAATGCTTGCACTATCGCAACGTCTGAAACCTCTTTTCTTTTATGCAGCATAAAATCAGACATTGGCGACAAGTTGGAGCTTCATATATACGAGCAGAACAGAAAACCTTATGCAATGTTTGAGTGTAAAAGAGTAGGTGTTGAGGAAGGGATGACAAAAGGACCTCAAACAATTGAAAAAGCAAAGCAAGGTGCTTATGTTGCAAGGATGGCATCTTCTTTACAAAAAATCCGTTCGGAGTCAGGTGAAATGCAAGGAATAATTTACAAGAGCGATGGTAGTTATATTATCAAGCCTTATGTGAATTTAATGGAGGAAGTAATATATTCCTCAGATAAAGAATTACTTCGTAAATTCATATTGACAATTGGTGTAGTTAGTAATCATGGAAATTGGATTAAGAAAACCTTGACTGGTGAGTTAAGTTTTAGTGAAGAGAATTTCCAAAAAGAGTTAATGGTTTTAGCCCAATCCTATGACTGGTTGCTATTTCTTACCGACCAAGGCTTATCAGACTTTATTGACAAGTTACTACTCAATCCTATACCAGAGTTTCAGTTTTTGAGAGATACTTTTTTATCAAGTTATATGGAAGGGAAAAAGAAGAATCAGTTTACAAAAGTTCAAATGAACATTGAAGCAGACCGTATTTTATTGAAATATTTTAAAGACAATATTGAGACCGTTGAAAAGTGGTTTAATGTTATTTCTCCAAGTCAAAAAAGCTTGAAAACATTAAAAGATGAGTTAGAAGAACTTAAAAACAAAAACTGGAAAACAATATTATAATGAGTGCAGGTAGAACCATAAATACATTGAGCCAAAGTTGGGGAACTCCACACAAATATGTGAAGGCTGTAAAAGAGGTATTAGGTGGACACATTCATTTAGACCCTTGTTCAAATGAGTTTTCAATTGTTGAGGCAGAAGTTGAGTACAGACTGCCAAAACATGACGGGCTAAAAGAAAATTGGAATTTTCCAACAATCTATGTCAATCCACCTTATGGCATAGACAAAGATAGAGGTACTACTATAAAAAATTGGTTGGCAAAATGTGCAGATGCTTACGATGAATACAATTCAGAAGTTTTAGCTCTCGTTCCAATAGCTGCAAATACATCACATTGGAAAAAATACGTTTTCACAAAAGCAAAATCAATCTGCTTTTTATATGACACAAGACTGCGTTTTTTAGAAAATGGACAAGACATTGGCAAAGGTGCTCCAATGGCTTGTGCAATGATTTATTGGGGAGACAATCCTCACAAATTCTATGAAGTTTTTATAGAGCATGGTGCGGTTGTTGACATCTCAAATTTAATTGGTGAAAGCATTGGGTCAGACCGTAAAAAACTTAAACTGTTTCATTGAAAAACTACGACAGGGTATGCGTACAACAAAAGGTTTTGTGCAATTGGGGCATGACGTTGAAACAATCATCAGCAGTGCATATCCAAGCTTTAGTTTCGGCGGACGTAATTCTGCTGTGCAGTAGTTTTTAACTTCGGCTTTTAGTTATAAATTTAGCTTCAGTTCCGAGCGGACAGTTGGTCAATTCCCCAACTGCACAAAGCCTCGAACGTTGTGTGTAACCTTATTTGACACACCATAATTATTCTAATCAAAAAAAGACAATATCATTCTTATAAATGGACACTTTAATTCTTAGTAAGGCGACACGAGTAATTGGAGCAAATCAAACACCAAGAGAATATTTTGATTTTTTTGTTTCAGGTATTTCATTAAAGACAACTCTTAATATTGAAACAGCTGACTATATTACTTTATTTGGCTGGGGGACAGACCAAGAATATGACAGACATGTATTAAATGTTTTTAGACTAAAAGAAAAATCCCAACTTGACAGTGGACGAGTAATGATTTATGTATGCCCAGAATGTGGCGATATAGACTGTGGTGCTATTACTGCGACAATAAAAGATTTTGGTGACAGAATAATTTGGACAGACTTTGGTTATGAAACTAACTATGGCGGACTTACAGAAACTTATGATAACGTAAAACCAATTGAATTTGAGAGGTCTAGTTATTTTAGTGCATTTTCTAAAATTTAGATAACAAGAAAAATAAAAAAACTGTCCGACAGAAAGGCTACACACAACAAAAGGTTTTACGTCAGCAGGGCTGACGGGTCAAGCCTCCCAACTTTTGTATTTCAATTGGGCTTTAGTTCTGGGCTTGACCGAACGCTATTCAGCAACAGAATTTGTTTGTAACTACATATCTTTAATCAGCTCCAGTTCCAAGCAGGACGACTAAAGCCGTCCTGCCAACGTAAAGCCTGGGACGTTGCCTGTAATTTTGTAAAAAAAAATTTTCGTCTAAAGTTTTCTAAACTTTAAGTTGCTTTAATTCTGTGCAGACAAACAACGTTTAATTTTTTAATCGTTTCGATTCTTTTAGCTTTTTGCTG
>JBIKRV010000032.1:0-37744 GCA_044348985.1 Chitinophagaceae bacterium | reverse complement strand
CATACTGATGACCCACAAATTACAATACAAGGGGTACTTTTCTAAAAAACGATTAATACCATCCTACACACAACTAAAATTAATTAATTTATAAAATTAAAAAATCGTTTAGGACACTATTGATTTTATATCAACATTTTTCTAAAAACTCTTTACAATTTGGTAAGGAGTTTTTTATTTTATTCTAATTATCATTGCTAATAATTTAACCTATGTTATACAAAATACTTACAGTTGCAGGCTTGGCAACTTTCGAAATTTATGCTGCAATACCTGCTGGTTTTGCATTTGGTTTATCGCCCTGGGTAATTTTTGCAGCAAGCCTTGCTGGTGGTATTGCAGGTGTTTTTATTGCTGCATTTTTAGGAGAACATATAGAAAAATTCTTGGCAAAATTTAGAAAACCCAAAGTGGTTGTAAAAGATAAAAAGCCCAATCTTGCACACAAACTGTGGGATAAATTTGGCATCGTCGGTTTAGGTTTTTTAGGCACATTTACTGTTGGAGCACCTGTGAGTATTGCAGTTGGTGTTGGCTTTAATGTAAATATGCACAAGCTTGCCATTTGGTGTTGTGTTGGTGTACTTGCACGTTGTATTATTTTTACAACCATTGGTCATTACGGAATGAAACTGTTTTAAATCAACTCATTTTAAAAGTTTATATTGAGGTGGTCTTTATATATCAAAAGACACCTTGTTATGCATTACAGATATTTCATCTTACTGATACTATGCTTAAGCTATAACTTTTTATTGGCACAAGACAAACCTGTTTTAAAACAGCAAATCAGCTTAGATGGCGTAGATAATGTTGTTGCCAGTAGCAAACAAAATATTTTTCTGGTAAATAGCAGCAACAACTACACAATAATCAATCAATCTTCAAAAATTCAATTGGGTACTATACAATTGGATATAGATAAAACCAGTGCTCCTAATTGGGGCAAAATAATTGTTTGGGACAATCAGAGTTTTATAATTTCAACTGGACGTGTTTTATTGCTTGTTCATCCAATTACAGGTATTATTGATACACTGTTTAGTAAGTGTACTTTTCCTGAAATAATAATTGATTATACCAGCCTTCCATGGAAAGAAGATGTAATACTTATTGCTGCGAAAACGTACCCATTGCAAAAAGATGGAAGTATTCGTTTTTCAACACCCGATGCAAAAAATAATTTGGTGTACGATGACAGTAAAAACTGTAGGCTGATTTTATTTGATACCAAACAACAAAAAATAATTCGTTCTGTAAAAACCAATCATGCAGTTACTGTTTTTGAAGAAACAGATGAACAACAAACCAATCTTTTGGCTGGCACATTTAACGGAGATGTGATTTCAGTTGATAGCAGTCTTTTTACTAACAAATTATATCATGCTTTTGATATACCAGTGCATAGTGTTTTAAGTCAAGGTGCTACAATTATAACTGTGCCACATATTGCTCCTAAATTCTTAGGCGATAATGGCAACGGCTGTTTGTACATTTTCAACAGCGTTACTGGCAAGAATAATAAAATTGTATTACCACAAGAAAATCCTGTTGTTGACTCTAAATTTGGTATAAACCCAGCTCCGTCAGGTAATATCAGAAAACTATTTTCAATACCAAAAATAAACAGCCTTCTAATCAATTATGGTTACACACGATTACTCAAACTGAACTTAAACACTTTAGATACAGTAGGCTTAAAAGTAAATCAAAAAGCAGCCAATTTCTTTTGCTTCAATAAAGACAGCAGTCTTTTACTGGCAGCAACAGGAAAAAAGCCTGGCATTTTTAAATTAGAAGGCGATATTGCTTTGTACGATATTCGGCAACAGCATTTTCAAGAAGCCTTTAATAAACCTGCAGCTCAGGAAAAGTTTAAATCAATTTACAAATGGTACGACTCTGCAGGCAACTATCATTACATTGGTTTAAAGTCTGATTATGGAATTAAAGACAGCTTAATTATTTTCTCCAGCAATACACAACAAATTACCTGTATCACTGCCTCAAACAGCAAATTCGAAATAGACGCTAAGGAACAAACATTGCTATTAACCTTTGGTGGGAACAGCATTCTTGGAAAACTGCACCTAGAGAAAATATGGAAACAGCAGTACAATTTTTGTATTGGAAATAGTTATAATAAAACAGATAGTTTACACAAAGATATTTTTACTGTTTTGCTCGATACACGTTCATTTAAGCCCAACACTTTTCCTTATTCAATTACTCAACAAACTGCTTTACTTAACAACCAGTACTTAACTGTTGGATACACCCCTTCTACTGGTGCAACTAGTGCTTATAAAATACTGATTAGTGATACAAGTGGAAATACATTATTTAAAACCGCAGATATTGACATTAGTGCAATCGTTGACATTTGTAAAGTATCTGCTTCTAAAAAATTCTTTGCCATTACCCACCAAAAAGCCAACCAACAATATTTAGAAGTGTATAACATAACATCCTTCAACAAAGTTTTCAGCAAAATTTTTACCGATAAAAAGAAACTCAGTTTTTTTACATTCGACAAAACCAAAGATGTGTTATGGTATAATGAAGAGTCAGTTGGCGTAAAAACTGAACAGTTCAAATTGGCATTAAACGAATCTTCAATACAAGCTAAACTTGCATTTGCACAAGCTGATTATTTATCGTTTGAAACAGATATAGAAAACGACTTAATAGCATCTGAAAGTTATAATCAAATACGCCTTTCCAGTTTATCGAATAGAAAAGTTTTATGGCAGGCAAACCCACTTACGTCTTATATAAAAATCAATTATCAACCCAATGGATTCAGCTTCACAAGTGAAAATGAATTTTATAGCATAGGTTCTTCTCTAAAACCTATTTATTTTACTGCATTTGCAGGATACAAACCAGTGGAACTTTTAAATAACTATTTATACAAGGCTGACAAATCAGCCATCAATAATCTTGCATTTGTATATAACCAACAAGGTTTTTATCCAAGCGATTTTGATATTTATTTCAATCGGCCGGACTCTGTATTGCTTGCTGCTGGCTCAACCAACCAAAACTACTTGCAACTACTGCAAAAAGTAATTGAAAAAAGAAAACGCTATTACAACAGCAAAAGTTTATCAACTTTACTATCGGCAAGCCCAACAATAGAAATTATCAATAAAAATCAGCTAAATGATATTGTGACTTCGTCTATATTACCATTACAAATACAAGCCCAATCAAAATCAGGAAAACCAATAACAGCAATACATGTATTAGATAATGGTGTGCCAGTATTTGGCAAAAAGGGTTGGTTAATTAATACGCCAACACTAAATGCTTCAACAAGTTTATCTATTCCATTAGTAAAAGATAAAAATCAATTACAGCTTTATGCAGCTGATGCCGATGGGCATATTTCGGCATCTGAAAATTTAACGATTGTATCTTCAGCAACAACACAAGAAAAAAGCAAACTCCATTTTATTGGCATTGGTATTAATCAATTTGCTAATTCAGTATATAATCTAAATTGGAGTGTAAAAGACATCAGGGATTTAACATTGAAGCTGCAATCGAAATATCCTGAAATGTTTACAGACACACTATTTAATGCACAGGTAACCAAAGAAAATGTGATGGCATTAAAACAACGTTTATCTCAATTAACAGAAAATGACAAAGTAATTATTGCTTATTCAGGTCATGGTGTTTTAAACCAGTCACTGGATTACTACCTTAGTACCTATGCTATAGATTTTGCCGAACCACAGTTAAAAGGTTTGGCTTACGAAGACCTTGAAAATTTATTAGATGATATTAAACCAAGAAGAAAATTGTTGTTAATAGATGCTTGTCATAGTGGTGAAATTGATAAAGAAGAAATTGCCAGAATAGATGCGAGTAAAAAGGAAACCGACAGTAATAGCGTTGTAAATAAAAGTACGATTAAAGTAATCGGCAAAACACAAACAGGCATGGCCAACAGCTTTGAGCTAATGCAACAACTATTTGTAAATCTTGGCAAAGGAACCGGAGCAACTATCATATCAGCTGCTGGTGGCACCCAATACGCACAAGAAAGAGGTGATTTGAAAAATGGGGTGTTTACCTATAGTTTAATAGAAGCTTTCAATAAAAACAATACCCTCACTGTATCAGAACTTAAAAATAAAGTAAGTACACGTGTTACTGAATTAACCAATGGTTTACAAAAACCAACCAGCCGAAATGAAAATACCACCTACAATTGGGTGGTATGGTAATTCATATTATTGAGAAAGTGTTTGCTATTTCAAACACTTTCTCAACTTACATTTTTTTAATTCTTTAATACCTTCTACTACTTTTTGTGCATTTAAAATGGCACCATCTTTATTGGTATGGGTATGATCTGCTGGAAAAAATTTCTTTACAAGTGCTGTATCCATTTTCTCATATTCAATTGCAATTTTTTCGTTTAATGGAATAAACAATGTGTTGGTTTGAGTTGCCAATTCTTTGCTCCATGTTGCATAATTATCCCGTACAATTTTCCCCTCTTTATACGATAGTCGTGGAATGGGAGAACATATAATTGGTGTAGCCCCAACTGCCTTTGCATCATTAATAAATTTACGCATATACCAACCATAGCTGTGTACCACTTCTTTTATTTTACGAATGGGATTGTAAATTTCTATACTATCCTCTCCAAGCCCTTTAATAGTGCCTCTTGCACGGGCTGTATCATTTAAAGGGCTTGTGTCATTGTGACCAAACTGCATTATTACATAATCGCCTTTTTTAAGGGTTTTTAAAATCGTATTCCAACGGTCTTCCGTAATAAATGTTCTGCTGCTTCTGCCACCCATTGCGTGATTTCGGATAGCAATTTTAGTGGTATCAAAATAAGCATCAATTACAGTACCCCAGCCCATTTGATTGTTCTTGCCAGTGCCATCACCATTCTTTACAGTAGAATCACCTATGATGTACAAAACTGGTCGTTCTTTTTTTACTACAAATGCCAAACTGATTAAAGAAAAAAATAATAATATTTTTAAATATTTCATACTAAATTATTTATTACAATTATTTATTTTTTAACAGAACCATAAATTTCGACTTCTATAATAGCAAATGTTCCTTTAGCATTTGCATCATTTCTTACAACACCATCATCTAACTTTTTACCATTTACTTCTTTGCTATTATCCTGTGCTATATCAACCTGACCAAGAAGTTCAATCTTTACTCTTTTTCCAAAAGTAGGTTTAAGGCTTGCGGTGTAGTATCCAAGACTTTTTGTCGTAGCTCCAATAAACACATCCTTGCCATCAACAGAGATTTTTATTGGATAACTTCTGGTTCTAAAGTTGTTGAGCTTTAAGGCGACTTCATTAATAACAGCTGCCTCCGCTAATTCGTATTCTATCCATGCTGTGCTTTGCTTGCCATCATTTACCCAATCGCTAGCTTCATTGTCGTCATAACTATAGATTACTTTTTCTGCATTTGCACCAGCTTTAGCAGCAGTAATGGTATGCGACTTTCTACTTACTGTATAAGATGGGGTTAAAAGTGTTGACCCTTTAGTTAAGTTCGATTTTAAACCATCGCCAGGTAATTGCAAGGCCAATCCATCAACTACTTCAAATGGTACTGATTTTAAATTAAGTACTGCATCTTTTAATCCATTGGCTTTAGCTGTTACAAAAATATTACCAGCCATTGTTGTAGAACGAATTAAAAATCGGTTTACACCACATTCTACGGGTAAGGTTTTAGATAAAATATAATTATCTGACCCTTGAGCAATTCCACCTCTCCATTCTGCTGCACCACTCAATGCAAACTGAATTTCATTTAGTGCTGTTGGGCAACGATTGCCTTTTGCATCAACCACTTCTACTTCTATCAAAGCTAAATCAGCACCATTAGCTACCAATGATTTTGCCGAATTAATTTGAGTTAACTTAAGAGCAAAAGGTTCACCAACAGTTTTATGTTTGGTGTCACAAAGCTTTTTTCCATTGGTATCATAACCAACAGCAGCAATTATTCCAGCTTTCCATGAAATATTTTTAAACGTATATAGAAAACGACTACTTTGTTCTCCAAAACCTAAAGATTTTCCATTCAAAAACAACTCTACTTTCTCTGCACTTGATATAACATATATGTTTTTTGTTACACCATCTTTGTAGTTCCAATGCCCAATAATATGAATTCTAGCTTTCTCAACATTTACCCAACCATCCCACATAATCTGATGAGCATAAAAGCCTTCTTTAGGAATACGCATTGCATCAACCTCACCACTTCTTCTGTAATTTTCTGCTCCACGATGATGTGTGTTGCTTTCAGAAAAAATAATGTTGACACCTCCACCATTTACTCGCTTACCTGTACCTGGTCTTTCGTGCCAATAATCAAACCAGCGAACAATATTTTCTAAAGCATGTGCATCCTGATTGTGGTTATAAGAACTTGCATCTTGTCCATTATGCAATGGTCCCTCTCCTTCTTTATGATATGGCGGTGAATATTCATCCCAATATTTGCGTAACCCTTCATCTCTGCTGTATTCCATTTGCCACATGGGTTTTGCTACACTCTTGTTAATGTACAACATTTCGCCACCATACTCAGCTTCTTTACTGTCTAACATATTTCTGCTACCTATAGCTCTGCCTCCAAAAGGATCATATAAATTTCTGATAGCCTTCATTTCCTTCATGTGGACTTCACTAATTTGGTTATTGCCACATTCTATGAAAATAACACTTGGATTATTTCTGTTGTAAATAATGGCATCTCTCATTACTTCTTTTCTTTGCTCCCATCTTCTTCCATCTACATCTTTTTCTGAATCGCCTGCCGGCATAGCTTGCATTAGCCCTACCCTATCACAACTTTCTACATCCTGCTTCCACGGAGTGATGTGCATCCATCTAACCAAATTGGCATTGCTTTCTACCATTAGTTGATTGCTATAATCACTTAACCATGCAGGTACTGACAAACCAATAGCTGGCCATTCATTGCTAGAACGTTGGGCGTAACCTTTTAAATGAAGCACTCTATCGTTTAGTGTTATTACACCATTGTTGAATGAAGTTTTACGAAACCCCGTGGTGGTTTTAACTATATCAACTACTTTATTATTAATGCTTACTGTTGTATAAACGTTGTACAGATAACCATAACCCCAACTCCAAAAATTTAAGTTATTCACCAATGATTCAGTCTTAATATTTTTAACTTCATTGGGCTGAAGCTGGGCGTTGACTGTTTTAAAATTTGCAGGAATTTTTTTGCCCGTAACTGCATCCTCAATATAAGCTGAATACTGAAAGTTTTTTGTTTGAGTATAGTCATTTCTTATTTCTGCTTGTGCAGTTATTAGTGCTGATTTTTGAGGAATATTAAAATCCTTTGCATACACATAAATACCAGTAGTTTTCAGGTTTGAGTAGAGTGGCAATGTTTGGTATAACTTATCAGCCACATGCAAATAAACATTTTTAGAAATACCTCCATAGTTGGCATTAAAATTCTTATCGTTCCACTGAAACCCACTGTTGGTAGCCTTTTCTCGATAGTTCCAGCTATTGTCTATTCTTGCAGCAATTACATTTTCTTCACCAAATTTCACTAAGTCGCTAATATCAAAACCAAAAGCCATAATACCATTTTCACTAATACCAATTGATTTTCCATTGAGAAAAATTTCGCCAGCTTGTCTAACACCTTCAAACTCGATAAATACTTTTTTGCCAACAAAATCGGGTGAAACGATAAAATGTTTTCTATACCAAACAATACCAGTGCTATGCTTTTCAATAGACACTTTAAAAGCTTCATCTTCATTAAATGCATGGGGTAATGTTACTGGTTTCCATGAAGCATCGTTGAAAGAAAAAGTTGATGCCAATGAATCGTCACCAACAAACATTTTCCAGGAAGGATTGAAATTGTACTTAATTCTTAGAGTTGAATTATTTTGTGCATGAGACAAACAGAAGATAGAAAAAGCAACAAATAAAAGTTTGATTTTTTTCATATAATTATTTAAAAGCACTTGTACTGGAAATACTTTAATAATTGTCTTCAAGACACTTAGAGCAAAAAATTATTTTAATCAGAAAATTATTGATGCAAAACAAAATCATTCAACTTACAATCCTTTAATATTTTTAGACCATCTATAACCGATTCTGCATTTATTTTCGCTCCATCGTAATTGGTATGTGTATGCTCTTTAGGGAAAAAAGGCTTCACAGCTTCCTGCCCCATAGCATCATATTTATTGGCTGTTATTGTATTTAAGTCTATAAAGTAAGCCCCCTCTTGTTTTGCAACTTCTTCGGCAAACTGACCAAAATTATTTTGGGGTCTGATTATTTTTCCATCCTTCCAATCGTTTCTTGGAATGAATGAACAAACAATAGGTATTGCTCCTTTAGCTTTAGTTTCTCCAATAAACTTTCGAATATACCAACCATAAGTATGTACAATTTACTGCTTACCATCGTTCCAATTTAATACAACAGAATCTTCACCAGTTCCTCTTAATACGCCACGATAACCAGCTTTAGAAGTATCAGGTTTTGCACCATCATTATGCCCAAACTGAATCATTACAAAATCTCCAGCTTTTAGTGTACTCAGTACTTTATCCCAGCGGCCTTCTTTTACATAAGTTCTGGTACTTCTGCCAGCCATTGCCTGGTTGCTAACATACAATTTTGAGCTATCGAAATAATCTTGAATAATGCTTCCCCAACCCCATAAATCATTTGGCTTTGTAGTGTTACGAACAGTACTATCACCAATTATGTATAATGTTGTTTTTTGTTGAAGAAAGATGAAAGAAGAGAGGATAACGATTAAAATAATATAAATGAATTTTCGGATTGGTGAATTGAGGAATTGTTGGGCTACTTTTTTCATGGTGCTAATTGTTGTTTTATTTAATTGGTTTCTATTGGCTGCCAATGACATGTTAGTTAAATCATTGAAAACTATTTGAAAAAATGGTTTTAATTTGACCACAAAGGCACAAAGTACACAAAGGGAAAACTTCGTTTTTTCTTTCTTAATATCCTTAAATCTTTCGTGGTCAATATGTCATTTTCAAAGTGCTTTTCTGCAAAGCAGAAATTGTTTGCTCAGCCTAACAGCCCTCTTGCAATGACAGTTACGAAACGATGTAAACTTTTTTAGCCCCGATTGAAGTGAAAAGCTCCCGATGAAATCGGGACTTGTAACGAAAAGCGGGAACGATTATATTTAGAATTTATGTACTTCATGCTATTAACTTTATTTCTTTGGTTGAACAATCACAATATTTGGCATTGGTGGCATCTCCATTCCGTCGCCCATGTAATAACTCAGATGTGGTGGCTGATTGTAAGCAACATTTTGCCAGGCAATACTTAAACGGTATTGGGGATTGTGCATTAAAGTATAAAATCTTTTATCGGTTGGAATAGTGGTTGAAAATATTCTCAACTCTTTACTGTCTTTTGTTCTATAAATAACCTCTTCTCTCCAATCGCCTAATAAATCGGCACTTAAACCTGGATTTGCTTTTGTGCCATTGTTACTTGCACAATCAAAATTTTTGGCATCAAAAATTTTATTCATATTGCTGTTCAAATAATCCCACTTACCAATGGTTGTACCATTGAGAATTTCACTCAACACATCTCCATCCCAATAAATACCCATGTTACAAGGTGGTGTTTTCTCTGCAATTTTATTTCCATGACAATCAAACATACCTGTGATGCCAGCACCAGCCACCCAACATTCAAAACCTTTATAACGTGGGTCAATATCTAAAGCCAATGCCCTACCTGGACCTTCACCATCTCCGCCAGCAGCAATAGATGGTTTCTTCCAAATAATTTCACCTGTTTTGGCATCACGAAAATTGGCTCCAGCATCATCAAACCTTTCTTGTGTACCAAAAACTTCAAGACCTAGTCTATCAGGATCTAAATCACTTACATGTAAAGCATCTGCATGACCAATACGTGTTGAGTAAAGACCTTTACCATTATCATCGATGGTCATTTGCCCATAAATAATTTCATCCTTACCATCGGCATCCACATCAGTTACAGATAGATTATGGTTGCCCTGACCTGCATATTCTGAGTAGCCATTGTTGGTATCAAAAACCCAACGTTTAGTCAAACTTTTATCCTTGAAATCATAGGCTGCCAAAACAGTTCTTGTGTAATAGCCTCTGCACATCACTAAGCTTGGATGCTTTCCATCCAAGTAAGCAATGCAGGCAATAAATCTATCAAATCTGTTTCCATAACCATCGCCCCAAGTTGCCTTCAACTGCTCTGGCGTTGGGTTTTGTGTAGTTGCATTTCTTGGTGGTGTGTATTCAATGGTGTTGATGGCTTCACCAGTGAGACCATTGAACACTGTTAAATATTCTGGTCCTGATAAAATATATCCTTTGTCATTCCTGAAATCTTTTGTACTGTCACCAATAACTATTCCTTTACCATCAACAGTACCATCAGCTGTTTTCATAGTAACTTCTGCTTTACCATCTCCATCTAAATCGTACACCATAAATTGTGTATAGTGGGCTCCTTCACGAATGTTCTTACCCAAATTTATTTGCCATAAAAAAGTACCATCTAATTTATAACAATGAAATATGGGAGGATCTGTAAAGCCAGCATGTGAGTTGTCATGTGCCTTACCAGTCATGTGAACCACCAATTCATATTCACCATCGCCATCCATATCACCTACAGAAATATCATTGGCAGAATAACCTGCTGGTGTTCTTAACGGAATTGCCAAATATAGTTTTGCGTTGGGCTGCAATGTGAAAGCTTTATCAGCAGCTTGTTCTTTATTATTGATGATGAGTTTTACAAAATAAGTATTTGCTTTGGCTGTGTCGGCTTGTTGATCAATAAAACTAGATGATTGAATCAGTGGCTCTTTATTAAGCTTGGTTGTTTTACCATCAATTGTTTTATATAAATTAAATGCATAGTCGTTTTTTTCTGTACCCAATAAACGCCAGCTAACAAAAACTTTTCCATTACCTTGATTAATGGCATACACGCCACGATTGAGGTATTCCATTTGGTATTGTGCATAAACAGTTGGCATAGATGCAATCAGTACAATTATTATAAATAACTTTTGTTTAATTTTCATTTGCTGAATTTTGATATATATAAACCAAGAACAGTTGTTACTTTTTTACTGCCTCTATTTCAACAATTGCAGATTTTAATTTTTCGGACGATGCTGTTATTGAAATTTTTCCACTGCTTGTATTGGCTTTAACGATAGCTATGCACCTACCTTTAAAACAAAATTTTTTATTTGATAAGAATGATTCTGTAGAAGATAAATCTCCATTATCTGTTGCTGCTAAAAACCCTGCTCCCGATACAGAAAAGTTAATTTGATTATCTGCATTCAAACAAGGAATTCCATTTTCATCTACAACAGTTGCTGTAAGGTAACTTACGTCATCCCAATTACTGGCAACTTTACTTTTATCTACTGTTAATAGAATTTTAGCTGGTGTTCCTGCTGTTTTCAATACCTGAGTGGCAACTATAATGCCATTGTTTTTTGCTACAGCTTTTAAAGTTCCTGTATGAAAAGTAAATGACCAGTTGCGTGGAGAAGCGTTATCACTTGTACGTGGCTGAACACCCAATGATACATCGTTTAAAAATAATTCTACTTCATCGCAATTACTAAATACTTGGACTTTGGCTTCATCGTAAGTATCAATATCTGTTGGACTCCAATCATTTACCCAATCACCTGCACCAGCATTGCCTTCTTTACGCATTACATACACCATTGGTTCATTGCTCCACCAACTTTGGTATTGAAAACCAATATGACGTTTAAAGCCTGTTCTATCTAATAAGCCTGAGCCATGCACTACATTTGGCCAATCACTTTCACCAATGTAATCAATACCTGTCCACAAAAACTGACCAGCATAATAAGGCTTGTTTCTAAAAGGTAACCATGCAGCTAATTCATGCCTGTTTTCGGTACCAATTACTTTACGTTTTGGATTTTTTTCATGTGCAACAACCAATTCATTTTCTCTGTAGTTCTGCCCAACAACATCCATCATATCAGCCAAGCCATTTTCATACACTTTAGATAATGCGGGTCTGAAAAGTGCCATGGTTACTGGTCTTGTTGTATCTAATGCATGTACCAAATCCTGCTGCATCTTGTATTTTCTAAAACCAGAAGTATCATTTAAGTTGTCATGAATTTCGTTGCCAATACTATAAATCACAACCGATGGATGGTTTCTATCCCTGATAACCTGATCTCTGGTATCTTTTTCCCACCAATTGGTGAAATATACGTTGTAGCCAAAATCGGCATTGCTTTTTTTAGCATTCCATGTGTCGAATGTTTCGTTCATTACCAACATGCCCATTTTATCGCATAAGTCTAAAAACTCTGGTGCTGCTGGATTGTGTGAAGTTCTGATACCGTTTACGCCCAATTCTTTCAACTGTTCAAAACGTTTTTCCCAAACCCTTAAAGGAACGGCAGCTCCAAATGCTCCACCATCGTGGTGCAGGCAAACACCTTTAATTTTTATATTTTTTCCGTTTAAGAAAAAACC
Source organism: Chitinophagaceae bacterium (assembly GCA_044348985.1). Taxonomy (GTDB): domain Bacteria; phylum Bacteroidota; class Bacteroidia; order Chitinophagales; family Chitinophagaceae; genus UBA1930. The sequence goes on along the minus strand of JBIKRV010000032.1, from coordinate 25,125 downwards.
ATCGTTTGCATCAAAACGAATGGTTCTTATGCCAAAATCAACAGTATAGTCATCTAATAATGTTTTGCCAGAAAATATTTTTACAACTGCTTTGTACAAGTTTGGTTGCTCTAAACTCCAAAGTTTGGGTTTATCAATAGTGATGTTTTGCTCGAAAACTTGCTTATTTGAAGCAATTGCAGCAAATTTAGTTTGGTTAGATTTTATCAAATTTCCATTGGGATCTATGATAGATGTTTCGAGTATTAAATTTTTGTTGCTGGTATTATTTACAACATCAATCTTTGCATTAATGGTTGCTTTTTCTGCACTTACAAAAGGTGTTGTCACAAAAACGCCCCACTGATTGATATGGATATCAGCAGTTTTAATTAAACGAACATGTCTGTAAATACCAGAACCTGTGTACCAACGAGAAGCTGGTTGTAACGAGTTATCGGCACGAACAGCAATTACATTTTTTTTATCGATTCCAAACTGTAAGAACTGACTTAACTCATATTGAAAGCTGATATAGCCATAAGGACGTTTACCTAAATGATGACCATTAATCCAAACATCACTGTTCATCATTATACCATCAAATTCGATAAATAATTTTTTTGCTGATTGACTTCCGTCAAGGGTAAACGTTTTTCTATACCAGCCAATACCTGTTTCTACATAACCTCCTCCTCTGCCAGATGTATTAGCTCTATTAAATGGATATTCTATACTCCAATCGTGTGGAACATTTAATGAACGCCAACTTGCATCATTATAATCTGGTAATGACGCTTCTGTAATATCTTCTTTAATAAATTTCCAGTCTTTATCAAAAGATATCACTACTCTTTGAGCAAGTACTGCTTCAACAAATAAAGATGCTGCAAACACAACAAACATATTCTTCAACTTACTAAGCATTAGTATAGATTTTTAATTATGCAATCGTTCTTTATTTTCAATGTTTCCTTCTTCTTTTTTTGCTACTTTTTTAGCACTGATATCTACAGTAGTATTATTCCATTTCCAGTCTTTGGTAAATTCTAAAATACCAAACTGTGTTGCAGATATGGTACAGTTGGTAAACACAAAATTTTCTAACAAAGATTTTTCGTAACCAGTACCTATAAAAGCAGTAACACAATTATTGGCTTTTACATTGGTGATAAAAATATTTTTTGCATGGGGTGTGCCTTTTTCAGCAGGCGTAACATGTTGCAACATCGATTTCCAATGTGCAGGAATAGAATCGTACATATAACCTTTTGGTAATTCAGAATAACTGTAAGCAGGATACCAATTCAGGTTAAACTGAAAAGCATTGTTTGCAGAGTCTAACACAGAATTTTGAAAATAAATATTTTCTAAAGTTCCACCACGGGTAAAAGCAGATTTAATGCGTAAGCCGTTATCTGTATTTTTTGCATACAAATCGGTTGCCAAAATATTTCGAATACAACCCGATGTTTCACTACCCAATGTTATTAAGCCTGCACCCCTGCGGGCAATGCATTTTCTAATTACCACATATTCTGTTGGTTTGTTTACACGAAGTCCATCCCAATCACGACCAGCTTTTAAACAAAAATTATCGTCGTTGCAATCAATATCACAGTTTTCAATTAAGGTCCAGGTAGAAGAGTCCACATCAATACCATCTGTACTGGGGCCACTGCCATCTTCATTATTTTTAATAATTATACCTTCTACAGTAAGCCTTGTTGAATACAATAATTGAATAGTCCAAAAACCTGCATTTTTATACGTCAATCCTTTTAAAGTCACATCAGTTGAATTTTGAACCAATACTGTTCTAACACGTTTCACATCATAATCTACAATCCAACGCAATCCTTTAGCATCATACCCTTTACGCATTTTCCAATATTTATCCCAACAAAATTTACCCCTTGCATTAACAACACCTTCACCAGTTACAGCAACATTTTTAGCATCTTTTACATTTATCAATGCAGCCGGCCAAACCATTTCTATACCTGCAACTCGTGAAAACATATCAGGATAATCTTCGAAATTTTGAGAACCTAAAATGGTTACTCCTTTATCTATTTTTAAGTGAACATTACTTTTTAAAAAAACAGAACCCGAAACATATGTACCAGATTTAAAGCTTACAATACCACCACCTTTAGCAGCACAATCATCAATAGTTTTTTGAATTTTTTTGGTAATTACTGTAGCAGTATCGCTTGCTGCATCTACCATGAAAATTTTAATGGCGGTTGGAAAAGATTTTGCACCTACCTGCGAAGCCCAGACCAATTTATCTGTACCATTTTTTTGTGCATTTATTGAGCAAAAAGCGAAAGAAAAAAACAACAACAGAATCCCTTTGAATATTTTCATACAACAATCAATTTAATGGCGATATTAAAGTTGAAAGATGAAGAAAATAGGTAGTATAAGCATCCTGTTCCTGCCTGAAATAAAGAATTTTGAAATATGGGTGGACAAGAACCAATATTTATCGATAAAAAAAAGGACTCGTGGTGGAATCCTTTTCTATTAAATCTCTTAAAAAGAATTAAGGCATTACGATTAATGGACTGCCACCAGCAATTTCAACCAATTCTAAATCAAAAATCAGTTCTTTACCGGCTAAAGGATGGTTTGCGTCAAGCATTACCACTTCTTCTTTTACTTCAACAATTACAACAGGAAAATTTTGCCCCTGATTATTGCTCATATTTAATTGCATACCCACTTCTGGAGTCATATCTTGCGGAAACTGTGTTTTTGGAAATTCCAAAATCATTTCTTCATTTTTTTCTCCATAAGCTTCGGCAGCAGGGATATTGATGGTTTTCTTTTCACCAATTGTCATTCCACTTACACCTAGATCAAAACCAGGAATAACCATACCACTTCCCAATTCAAATTCTAATGGTTCACGGTCTTCACTGCTATCAAATGTAGTTCCATCAGTTAAACGACCATGGTAATGAATTTTTACGGTGTCGCCTTTTTTTGCTTGTTGCATTGTAATAATGTTTTATTAAAATTTAGTCAGTTTATATTTTCAATTATCATTTAAAGTAAAAAAGACACAATTCATTTCAACGCTTCAAACAAGAAAGAAAAAAACTGAATAGGCTGGCAAAATACAGCCTTAGTTGTTACTGCACAATTAATTTTGTCTTATTTTGAGCCAAAATATTCAATATGAAAATTGCTTGCCTGTATAAATTGCTTTTTATAGCTGCTTTTTGTATGTGCAATAAGTCATTTGCACAGTCAGTTGCTAAAATTATTCCTGCTGCCAATAGAACTGAAGTGTACATTCCATTATTAAAAGGTAAACGCATTGGTGTATTTGCCAATCATACATCTGTAATTGGTAATACACATTTGGTAGATTCTTTACTAAAGAGAGGGCTAAAAATTACAAAAGCATTTGGACCTGAACATGGTTTTAGGGGAAAAGCAGATGCAGGTGAAAAAATTAATAATTATGTTGACAGTGCAACTGGTATTCCAGTAATTTCTTTGTATGGTAAGCAAAGAAGACCATCGGCAGAAGATTTGGCTGATGTTGATGTTTTATTGTTTGATATTCAGGATGTGGGTGTTCGTTTTTATACATTCATTTCGTCTTTAGAAGAATACATGATTGCAGCTTTTGAAAATAAAAAACCACTGATTATATTAGACAGACCCAACCCCAATGGCTTTTATGTAGATGGTCCAGTGCTGGAGAAAACTTTCAAAAGTTTTATTGGTATGCAACCAGTACCTATTGTTTATGGAATGACCATTGCTGAATATGCTATGATGATTGCTGGCGAAAAATGGTTGAGTGAAAAAGCCAATATGCAATATGATTACTACAGAACAGCCAATAACTCGGCAGATACTGCTTTTCATTTTCAGGTGATTAAATGTGTGAATTACACCCACAATTCACGTTATAATTTGCCAGTGAAACCATCGCCTAATTTACCTCATTTGCAAAGTATTTACTGGTATCCAACCACATGTTTTTTTGAAGGAACTGTTTTAAGTGAAGGCAGAGGAACAGACCATCCATTTTGCATTTTTGGACACCCATCAATACCAAAAACAGGTAAATCTAGCTTTACACCAACCAGCAGAGATGGTGCAAAAGAACCCAAGTTAAAAAATCAATTAAGTTATGGTTGGAATCTGTTTTCCAACAACTTAAAAGCAGTAAGCAAGCTTGTTAACAACCAGATACAGATTAAATATCTGATAGAAGCTTATCAACTTTTCCCCAATAAAGAGCAATTCTTTTTACCTGCAAAAAGTGGTAAACCAACTGATTTTTTCTTCAATAAGTTGGCTGGCAACAGCGATTTAATGCAACAATTAAAAGATGGAAAATCTGAGCAAGAAATTAGAGCTAGTTGGCAGCCTAAATTGGATGAATTTAAAAAAATTAGAAAGAAATATTTGCTCTATGCTGACTTTGAATAACAGTATTAAAAAATTGTAACCAAACAAGCTGGCTGCTACATTTGCAAAATGAATTACAAAGATTTGCGTATTGTTTTTATGGGCACACCAGATTTTGCAGTAGCCAGTTTAGATGCTTTGGTAAAAGCTGGTTGCAATATTGTTGCTGTGGTTACTGCCCCTGATAAACCTGCTGGCCGTGGGTTAAAACTTACAGCCAGTACAGTAAAACAATATGCAGTTGAACACAATATGCTGGTACTTCAACCAGAAAAATTAAAATATCCTGACTTTATTATTGCTTTACAAAACCTGAAAGCCGATATACAAATTGTTGTAGCATTTAGAATGTTGCCAGAAGTTGTTTGGAACATGCCACCCATGGGAACAGTGAATGTGCATGGCTCTTTATTGCCACAATATCGAGGTGCTGCACCTATTAACTGGGCAGTTATAAATGGAGAAAAACAAACTGGGGTTACCACTTTTAGACTAAAACATGAAATTGACACAGGCAATATTTTATTGCAAGATTTACTGACCATTGGTGAAGACGAAACTGCTGGAGAAATTCATGATCGCATGAAAGCATTAGGAGCCAATTTATTGGTTAAAACCATTGAAGGTTTGGCAGCAGGCACTATTACTGAGCAACCACAATCCCAAGTTGGAATTAACCAAAATGCTATTCAACATGCACCCAAAATTTTTACAGAAACTTGCAAAGTCGATTTTACGAAATCTGTAGATGAAGTTCATAATTTAATTCGTGGCCTCTCCCCTTTTCCTGGTGCATTTATCAATTTAGGTGATAAGCTATTTAAAATTTATCACAGCAAAAAAGAAATTTCCACACCCCAACATTCAATAGGTGATTTTACAACTGATGGAAAAACATTTTTAAAATTTGCCTGCAATAATGGTTACATACACGTTTTACAACTGCAACTAGAAGGCAAAAAAAAAATGGACGTAGCCGACTTTTTAAGAGGCCATAAATTCTAAATAAAATACTTTTATCCAAAGAACATATAACACAACAAAACAGAAGTAATTATTCCTACTAAATCGGCCAAGAGCATTGTTCCAATTGAATAACGAGTGTTCTTAATACCAACTGCACCAAAATAAACAGCTACCACATAAAAAGTAGTATCACTGCTGCCTTGTAAAACACAAGCCAATTTTCCTGCAAAAGAATCTGGTCCATAAGTACGCATGGTATCAAACATCATTCCTCTTGCTCCACTCCCACTTAATGGTTTCATTAATGCAGTTGGCAATCCATCCACAAACCTTGTATCAAAACCCAATGCACCAAATACAAAACGAAATCCATTTAACAATACTTCAAAACTTCCACTTGTACGCAACATACTTATGGCCACCAATATACCCACTACATAAGGAATGATTTTTATACTCGTTTCAAATCCACCTTTCGCTCCTTCTACAAAAGCATCAAAAATGTCAATCTTTTTATACAAGCCACCCAACACAATTAAAATAAAAATCAACAGAATTAATCCATTGCTCAACAAGCCAGAAAATGTTTGCATAGCTTCTGGTTGTAAAGAATGTAAATACACTACCAACAAAGCAATAATAGCTGATGCCCCACCAATCCATGCTAATATTACAGGCTGAAATATTTTTATTTTTTGTTTAAAAGAAACAATAAACATAGCAGCCAATGTTGCAGCAAATGTGGCAATCATACAGGGAATAAAAATATCGGTTGGACTTCCTGCTTTTACTGAAGCCCTTGCTGCAATTACTGTCACTGGCACCAAGGTTAATCCTGATGCATGCAAACACAAAAACATAATTTGTGCATTGGATGCTTTTGTTTTATCGGGATTAATTTCCTGTAAGCTTTCCATGGCTTTTATACCAAATGGCGTAGCTGCATTATCCAAGTTCAACAAGTTGGCTGAAAAGTTCATAATCATGTGCCCCATAGCTGGATGATTCTTGGGCAACTCAGGAAAAAGCTTTGAAAAAAACGGACCAACAATTCTCGATAAAAATCTTATTCCGCCAGCTTTTTCAGCAATGCTCATAAAACCCATGAACAAAGCCATAATACCAATTAAGCCCAAACATATTTCAACCGAAACCTTACAAGTAGCAATAACGCCATCTGATAGTTGCTCACGATAACTAATGAATTTACCATTGGCAATCTTCGTATATTTTATATCTCCATTTCTGTACGTACCATTTTTAGCAATACTATTCAATGCAATAGCACTTAAAGAAGCACTATCCACCACATTAGTTTTACTGGTATCGCCTTGTTTGCCCACCACCATTCTGCTGAAAATATCCTTACCACCATTCGAAAACAACATACTGCTGGTTGCAACAGTAATAGCAATGATGATGAATGCTGCCCAAATTCTGCTTAAAGCCATAAAAAAAGTTGAGGGTGAAGAGTAAAAAGTAATAAGTTGAAAGGCAAAAAATTATTTCAACTTCATTTGTGCAAAATAAGGATGCTCAGGATTTACAATTAACTCCTGACGTTGTGGATGAATCAATACATCCATATCTTCTAAAGGAATAGCTCCTAATAATGGTTCACTGCTGCCAGGTAAAACCATTGCACGGCAGGTGGTTTGTCGGTTTCTAAACCTTACTTCAACATTGCTTACTACATCACATTCTACAATTCTACCATCGGCAGTTTCAGCTTTTCGTTTTTCTACAACAGGAAATTGTAGTTGCTCCTGAATACTTTCATTTATACACAACATCAATGCACCTGTATCCACAAGCATCTCAACATTTAATCGTCTTATTTCTTCTTCGCCAATCATATTTCGTCTGGCAAAAACCAAATCATCACCATTAATCAATTCAATATCAGCATATGTTAAGCCCATAAATGATAGTTTAAGCCAAATTTACTTTAATTGGGGTAACAAACCACCACTCACAATTAAATAACGCCACAAGTTTTGCCATCAAACCTTACTTTTGCGGCTCTTAAAAAAAAGTTCAGTAGTATTCGTTCAGTTGAAGAGTGCGACGCCAATGCAGCTAAATAGTCATTCAATAGCTGGGTTCAAAAAAATTGGCTTCGCTCCCATCAACTAAAAACTACAAACTCCAAACTCGTAATATATGTCGTTAAAAGCAGGAATTGTGGGCTTGCCCAATGTTGGAAAAAGTACTTTGTTTAATGCAGTGAGTATTAGTGCTAAAGCTCAGGCTAGCAACTATCGTTTTTGTACCATTGAACCCAATACTGGTTTGGTGGATGTGCCAGACGAACGTATGACCAAATTAAGTGAGTTGGTTAAACCCAATCGCATTGTGCCTACACAATTAGAAATAGTTGACATTGCAGGCCTTGTAAAAGGTGCAAGTAAAGGCGAAGGTTTGGGTAATAAATTCTTAGCCAATATTCGTGAGGTGGATGCCATCATTCATGTGATTCGTTGTTTTGAAGATGAGAATGTGTTGCGTGAAGAAGGTGCAATAAATCCTATTGGAGATAAAGGCATTATTGAAACCGAATTACAATTGAAAGATTTAGACAGCGTTGATCGTAAAGCTCAACGCAGTGAGAAATTAGCCAAGACCGATCCTAAAGCTAAAGTTGAATTTGAAATATTGAAACGTTGCCAGCAACAATTAGAAGATGGTAAAAACATTCGTCAACTGGGTTTAACCAAAGAAGAAAAAGTTGCCATAGCCGATTTGTTTTTGTTGACTGATAAAGATGTGTTGTACGTTGCAAATGTTGATGAAGCAAGCATGCACACAGGCAATAAATACAGCGACCAGTTAAAAGCAATTGCTGAAGCTGAAGGTGCTCAGGTGATTGTGATGTGCAACAATATTGAAGCACAAATTGCTGAGTTAGAAGCTGAGGAAGACAAGCAAATGTTTATGGAAGAATACAACATGAATGAGCCTGCTCTAAACCGTTTAATTCAAACCACGTATAAGTTGCTCGACTTGAGTACTTACTTTACTGCAGGTGTGCAAGAAGTTCGTGCATGGACCATTCACAAGGGTTGGAAAGCTCCACAGGCTGCAAGTGTTATTCATACCGATTTTGAAAAAGGTTTTATTAAAGCCGAGGTTATTGCCTACGAAGATTTTGTAAAGTATGGCAGCGAAGCTGCTTGCCGTGACAATGGTCGCCTACGCATAGAAGGCAAAGAATATTTGGTGCAGGATGGCGATGTGATGCACTTTAGATTTAATGTTTAATATTCGTGAGTGGTGAATGGTGAGTCGTGAATAGGAAACAAAATAGTGAAAGTGAAACTTAGGTTTCACTTTTTTATGTTACCAGCTGAAGGAATACTATTGAGCTGTGGTGGCGTCGCACACTTGTACTGAGGGAATTTTGTTGGGCTATAAATCATTTGTTGATGGTATAATTTTAAATAGCTCCACCTATTAATTACTACTAGAAAAAAAGTAAGGAGCTACAATGAAGTTTGATTATAATATTTCAGTTAATAATATTGATAGTTATTTTTAATTTGCGATAAAGTTTAATTATAGATAATCAAAACATTAAAAACAAATACAACTTAAACATTTATGAATCATCATATGAATATTGTACATACACTCAGCATGAAGCAAATAGATAACAACGGCAAGAAAATTATTGCAAGCTATGAAGTGAAAGCTGAGACAGATTATCAAATTGAATTGATTAAGCACAATGAAATTGAATTGAAAGTACTTAAACACTTAGGGCAAAAAATAAGGATTATAGATATAACGAAAGTGCCTCCTACCGATATAAAATCTTCCAAGGAAGCACTTCTCAAAAAAGCAATCGAAATATTTGATAATCCAAACGATTATGATTTTTCTTTCAACTGTCATGCTTACTCATTTTTACATCCTTATATAGCTTGGTTTGATGACTATGATTCAATCCAAAATTTAATTAAAGCAAAATATAAAGAAGTTAAGGAAGACGCTAATGAAGAAAATGACATCTATTTATTTAAAAGAGATAATGAATTTGTTCATAGTGCAAGAATTATTCAAAATAGATTTTCTCATAAAAAAGGTACAGAACCAATTTCCGAATCGGTGGATATAAAGGAAATTATGGAAATGTATCCTAATACTACAGTTGTTCATCTTAGAATAAAATAAGCCCAACCACTTGTAACTTAAACCCTCATCACTCGCCCACAAGAAATAAAAAATACTCCCCAATATAGAAATCCCAAAGCCCAATTCACAGTAGTCAAAAGCCCCATCAAGGCACACCAGGGAAACAGGCACTAAAGATGGCATTCTTTGTTTCTTCTCATTCAGGAGAAGATGCCTGCAAGGCAAATGAGGCTGTTTTCCTGTGGCTTTTTTGGGTACTTTTTTTCCCATATAAAAAATAAAGAAAAAAGCATTTACTACTACTGTTCAGTTTCATGTCATTCCGAGGTTACGAGGAATCTGTTTGGCTTTAGTAAAACAGTTCAACAGATGTCTCCTATAGTTGCAATAATTTAAAAAACAACTCCACAGCTATATAAAACACATAGGTCTGTACTCAATGCTCTTAAATACCTCTAATTCTACCTGCTAAAAAAATTTTATCGGTTTCCTATTGTATGCAGCCATAAAACAGTGAACCTATTTAATGCCAAAAAGAAATACTTTTAAAAAAGTACTGCAATACTTCTCCACCTTATTTTTGTGCTAACGATTGTTCATATTTGAAATGGTTATAAATCACTAATTTCAAATTTTAAATTAATACTATGGCGGTAAGATCTGATTTATTCCAAAGTCCTGATTACTTTTTGTTAGACGAATTGTTAACCGAAGAGCATAAGCTTATTCGGGAGTCGGTTCGCAGCTATGTAAAAAAAGAAATTTCTCCCATTATAGAAGATTATGCCCAACGAGCCGAATTCCCTTTGCAAATTGTGCAGCAAATGGGCGAATTGGGTTGTTTTGGACCCACCGTACCTGTTGAATATGGTGGTGGTGGATTGGATTATATTTCTTATGGTTTAATGATGCAGGAATTGGAACGTGGCGATAGTGGTGTACGCAGTACAGCCAGTGTACAAGGCAGTTTAGTGATGTTTCCTATTTATCAATATGGCAACGAAGCTCAACGCAATAAATATTTACCTAAGCTGGCCAGCGGCGAATGGTTGGGTTGTTTTGGATTAACAGAACCCAATCATGGAAGCGATCCCAGCAGTATGCTCACCAATATTAAAGATGCCGACAATCATGTAATTTTAAATGGAGCCAAAATGTGGATTAGTAATGCTCCTTTTGCACAGGTTGCAGTTGTTTGGGCAAGAGATGAGCAAGACATTATTAGAGGTGTAATTGTAGAAAGAGGCATGGAAGGATTTACTACACCAACAACACACGGCAAATGGAGTTTACGTGCCAGTGCTACAGGAGAATTGGTTTTTGACAATGTAAAAGTACCCAAAGAAAATATACTACCTAACGTTCAAGGATTAAAGGGACCTTTAGGTTGTTTAACCAAAGCCCGTTATGGTATTGCATGGGGTGCATTGGGTGCAGCAATGGATTGTTACGATACAGCATTGCGTTATGCTAAAGAAAGAGAGCAATTTGGTAAGCCTATTGCTGGCTTTCAGTTACAGCAAAAAAAACTGGCTGAAATGATTACTGAAATTACCAAAGGGCAATTATTAGTTTGGCGTTTGGGGGTTTTAATGAATGAAGGTAAAGCTACTCCTGCACAAGTAAGTATGGCCAAAAGAAATAGTTGTGAAATAGCTGCAAGTATTACCCGTGACGCAAGGCAAATGTTGGGCGGTATGGGCATTACAGGCGAATACAGTATTATGCGACATATGATGAACTTAGAAAGTGTAATTACTTACGAAGGAACTCATGATATTCATTTACTGATTACTGGCATGGATATTACTGGGTTAAATGCTTTTAAGTAAATTGAAGTTAATAGAGTTAATAAGGTTGATGAAGTTTTAATAAATAAACTAGTAACCTTTGTAAAAATTTAAACTAAATTACTTGAAACTTTTTCTCATAGGTATGATGGGTAGTGGTAAAAGTTATTGGAGCAAAATATTGGCTCATCAACTTAACCTCTCCCCTTTCGATTTAGACACAGTTGCAGAAACCTCTGCTGGCAAAACCATTGCTCAAATATTTGAACAAGATGGGGAAGCTTTTTTTAGAGCAAAAGAAACCGAAGCATTGCATAGTTTTCAACCATTAAACAATTGTATTATTGCAACAGGTGGTGGTACCCCTTGTTTTAATAACAACATGCAGTGGATGAACGATCATGGCACAACCATTTGGCTAAATGAGCCAATAGATCTGTTAGCGGAACGATTAAAAAAAGAAAAAGAACATCGTCCATTAATTAAACATCTAAGCAACGAAAATTTAATAGATTTCCTTCAACAGAAGCTGGTAGAAAGAACTCCTTTCTACTGCCAATCACAATTACATTTAAGCAGCCAAGAACTTGCTACTGCTAACCTTCACGAACTTTTAAATAATTAACATACTTTATTCTATGCATAGAATATATCTTAAAACAGCAGCATTTATTGGAGCATTAACCGTTGCTATGGGTGCCTTTGGTGCTCATAAGTTAAAAACTTTAGTTTCTGAAAATGTGGTAGCAACTTATGAAACAGGAGTGCGTTATCAGTTTTATCATGTGATTGCCTTACTATTGGTTGGAATATTATACCAACAACACTCCAATAAATTGGTAAAAGCTGCAGGCCTGCTTTTTATATTGGGAATGTTATTGTTTAGTGGCTCATTATATTTAATAACCTACAAAGAAGCATTGGTTTTACCAGGCTTTAAGTGGGCTGGTCCAATAACTCCATTGGGTGGTGTTTGTTTTATCAGTGGCTGGATTTGCCTAGCATTAGGAATTAAGAAATAGCTTATTATTCATAGTTAAAGCCGCTGTTTGATTATGGGCAGTATTTCATTTTCCCAAGTGTTGAAATTATTGTTCAAAATTTGCTCTCTTGCCTGCCCTACCAACCATAAATAGAAAGTCAAATTTTGTAAGCTGGCCAGTTGCAAAGCCAAAATTTCGTTGGCAACAAATAAATGTCGCAGATAAGCTTTTGAATAATAATTGCTAATCTCCGATGGCATTCCTGCATCAATGGGAGAAAAATCGGTAGCCCATTTTTTATTCCTGATATTTATTACACCTTGGGTTGTAAACAACATTCCATTACGACCATTTCTGGTAGGCATCACACAATCAAACATATCAATACCTAAAGCTATATTTTCAAGTATATCCCATGGAGTTCCTACACCCATTAAATAACGTGGTTTTTGCTCTGGTAAATGCTCACAGCAAAATGCTGAAAATTCGTACATCATATCAACAGGTTCTCCAACACTTAATCCACCAATTGCATTGCCTGATGCATTTACCGATGCAATAAATTCACAGGAAGCCTGACGCAAGTCTTTAAACGTGCTTCCCTGAACAATGGGAAACAAGTTTTGGCTATAGCCATATTTATCAGGTGTTTCCGACAATCTATTTACACAACGTTGCAACCAGCGATGTGTAAGTTCCATACTTTTTTTTGCATAAGTATAATCACTTGGGTATGGTGGACATTCATCAAATGCCATGATAATATCAGCCCCAATACTGCGTTCAATATCCATTACTTTCTCTGGGCTGAACAAATGTTTGCTACCATCTATATGGCTTTGAAACATTACCCCTTCTTCTGTAATTTTTCTATTGGCTGCCAAAGAAAAAACCTGATAACCTCCACTATCAGTTAAAATGGGTTTATGCCAACCATTAAACTTATGTAGCCCACCAGCTGCTTCTAAAACATTTGTTCCTGGTCGTAAATACAAATGATAGGTATTACCTAAAATAATTTGTGCTTGCACATCAATATCCAATTGCTGCTGTGTAACAGCTTTTACACTGCCCACTGTACCAACTGGCATAAAAATAGGCGTTAAAATTTCTCCATGATTGGTTGTAATTTTTCCAGCACGGGCTTTAGTAGTAGTATCTGTATGTAATAAATCGAATTGCAGTTGTGGCATAGACTGGCAAAAATAGTTGGTTTGAACTTATTTAGGTTACAGATTCACAACTTCAAATAAATCAACTCCTAACTATAGAACTAAAGAACTATAAACTACTTTCTTATCCACATATCCCTTACAAGTTAACATAACGGTAATACAACAATTATTTTTGCCGATATTATGATTAACGTACCTCTGATAGTTTGGGATATTGTATTTTATACTTTTTGTGCTGTAATTGTTGTTCAATTATTTTATTACCTGTTCTTCTTTATAAGATTGGCAGTATATAAAATACCTCAAAAAAATAATTCTGTTCAATACCCTGTTTCTGTAATTGTTTGTGCAAGAGACGAAGCCAATAATTTAGCCAATAATTTACCAGGTGTTTTAGTGCAGGATTATAAAACAACACATGAAATTGTTGTTGTAAATGACAATTCAGAAGATGATAGTAAATATTTGATTGACGTGTTTAAAAAGAGTTTTAAAAACCTCAATCATATTGAACTTTCTCAAGAAGCCAAATTAATCACTGGCAAAAAATTTCCTTTAAGTATAGGCATCAAAAGTGCCAAGCATGAAATCGTTCTGTTAACCGATGCCGATTGTGTGCCAGCCAGCGAAAATTGGATGTTTAAAATGCAAGACGCTTACACCGAAACTGTAGAAATTGTATTGGGCTATGGTGCCTACAAAAAGAAAAGTGGTATTTTAAACAAGCTTATACGTTTCGAAACTTTTCATACTGCATTACAATATTTCTCTTATGCGTTGGCTGGCATTCCTTACATGGGTGTAGGACGAAATCTAAGTTATAAGAAAAATGTTTTTTTACGCAATAAAGGTTTTTCTTCTATTAATATGATACCTAGTGGTGATGATGATTTATTTATTAATCAGGTGGCTACCAAAAAAAATACAGCTATTGTTATAGACCCTGAAGCACATACATTGAGTGAAGCTAAATCTAGCTGGACTGAGTGGATGAATCAAAAATACAGACACTACACCACAGCAAAATTTTATAAACCCATTCATAAATTTTTATTGGGCTTATACTCCTTCAGTTTGTTTTGGGTTTATCCGCTATTGGTTGTAAGCATGGTATTTTTTAACTGGTGGATTGCATTGAGTGTATTTGGTTTACGTCTTTTGGTACAAGCTATTGTATATTTTAAAAGCATGAAAAAATTAAACGAAACCGATTTGTGGCCTTGGTTTATTTTATTCGATTTATGGATGCCTTTATACTACTTATTTACTATTCCTGCCATTTGGAAAAGCCCTAAAAGAACCTGGAGTTAATGATATATTTTTTTATTGGGTTACCTTCAGCTGTGCGTTGTTAGGCTGTTGTTGCGTTGCACCCTTCAACGTTCCCAACATAATTGAACAGTTTTTCCAATCCATTAATTCAACCTACATACTTTTCATCATTCAAACAATTAGTACTCAATAATTGCCTACAACAAAAGCCAATTTATTGAGAATTACCCAGTTCTTAATACACAAGAAAATGACCACCAAAGGCAGTCGTTTTCTTGTAACTAATTTTTTATTCTATATCAGCTATTATTGTAGAATAATTTTCTCATGATAAATTATATTGCCTCATTGAACATTAGTAGTGTATGTTCCTTTGGGTAAATTATAAAGATTCAAAAGTTCCAACAATTGAATTTTTCGGTTTTTGTTTTTAGTAATTTTTATGTTTATTAATTTTATATTCCGTAGCTACCATTAGTAAAATGGGTGAATCATCGAAGATATTGGTCAGTAATATTGTTTATACCGTCAGATAAAGTACTCCACCTGATGTTATCATCCCAATACCATACTGTTTCTTCCATCCAATATTTGTAAATTATAAAATGATTTACAAAGGAAACAAACAACTGGTTAACAGCAATCGTTTCAACTCTTCAAAGGCAGGAACTACCTAACAATACATTCCGGAAGTTGTTTTTTTATTATTTAGTTAAAGAGAGGCAATTCTTCTTCACAAAGTAGGTATAAAATATTTTTTTATGTATATAGCATATTGAAGCCAATCAATATTGGCTGAGTGATATAACGGCAGGTTTAAGCAATACTAAAACCTGTTCAAAATTACCTCAACAAAATAGTACTGTAAGAGCTAGATTGACCTGCTATTGTTACTTGATACAATCCTTTACCAATATTGGGCAAATGAAGCTGCAAAAGTTGATTATTGTTTACAAGATAGCTCTTCTTAAAAATGTTTTTTCCAGTAACATCAGATACCAAAACTTCAAAATTGCCTACTTCTGTATCGCTAAACTGAACATAAAATTGATTATTCAACAATGGATTAGGGTATATTTTAATTCCTTGAGCCTTATTCAGTTTTAAGATAATTGAATTGCTATATAGAACTGTTCCATCTTTTGCAATACTCTTGATGCGATAATAGTTTATGTCAGATAAAGTGCTATCATACCAACTATAGTTTTCATTAAAACTATTTGTTGGTTTAATAAACGATACTGACGTAAATCGACTCCCATCTTTACTTTTCTCAACTTGATAGCTTTTAACATTTATTTGCTCACTTACTTGAAAATTTATTTTAGCAACCGATTTATTTAAAAGCATACCGTTTAGTCTTATAGATAAGGGCAAAACCCCATCAAACAATTGAATGTTGGTTCTTCCTGTAGTATCTACAGGAAAAGCTATGGTTTTAGTAATACCATTGTTGGTGATGAATAACCTATCACGTGATACATTCCAATTGGTAGCAGGTAGTGCATCTCCATTATTGTAAGCAAAGAACATAATCTTAAACTTAGGGTCAATGCTATTGCTTTCTACCACCAGCCTTGGCAACTTATTGTTTGGAGAAAGATTGTTTACAGGGTTTTGAATAGAATCTACATATGCAGGAACTGTGTTACTAACAGCACCTGTGTTATTGAGAATTCTTACTAAAAACCTTCTATTACCAGTGCCTGCTGGTTCTCTGAAAATGATGTCGTTTCTGTAATTGCTATCATTCAAATTAACAACTGTATTTTCTATAGTTAGGTCGTTTGCTAGTTGAGCAATCCATTTATAATTGTTAACGCTGTTGTCTTTTTGAACATCATCTGCTACAATAACATAAGGGCTAGGGTCAGTAATCATGGCCACTGTTCTAAACACTTTGTTTACCACACCATTCAACCAGGGCGTTGAAACAGTTCTGTAATACCTTGCTCCTGCTGCCCATGAGTAATCACCCTGTGTTAGTTTATTGTAGAGAGGTATATCATCAAATGAATAGTATTTGCCATAGCGATAACTGTTCAACGTGTTCATCACTTTGGTATAACTACCTCCTAATAATGGATTGTCGCTAGTGTATCCACCAAACAAATAAGACCAGGCATAACTGTATGGATCTTTTGCATCACCAGCCACACATTGAAAAGTTGGGGTGTTTTTATAGTGTAAGAATTTTCCGGGTACGGGTAATATGCCTTGCATTTGTCCACTAGTGGTATCTACGCTTTGACCAACATTGTTTATTAAAATGGAAGATTGTACGCTGGTGCCAGATGATAATGGAGCATTCGAGTTTGCATTGGAGTACACCCTTGGTATCCAAATTCTGCCTAAGGCACTATACACAATATCGTTCTTGTTACCATAGGTATGTCCACCCAAATCTGTTCTGTTGTGGTAATACAATGCAGCAGATAAAGTGTCTATACCACTACGCATTACAGCAAAACCACCCAAGCTATCAAAGTACATTCTGTTGTTACCATACACTGCTTGTGCTTGTGTTAGGTAAGGCGTATTGGTATAGTCACTTACAAAAGGAGCTGCAAATAAAAAGTTCCAATATGTACCCTGACCCATAGAACCATTCATTAAGTTTTGGAAGTAGTATGTATAAGGTGCAGTGGCACCACTGGCATGTGTACGTTGTGCATAGTTCTTCCACAAAAAGTCGATGGTGGTATCCCTTGGGAACACCCATTTCAATGCCAATTGATCTAGCGATAGCATGTGCTTCCATCCACCATGTTGAGTATTAGTATATTGATTGGTGAAATTGTTTAAATAAGCAGTTCCACCAAGTAAGTCTGTACCAACCATGCTATAACCAAATGGCTGCAACACAGCAGGATAATATTTTGTAGCAAATGCTTTAACCGCAGGATGCCCCAATAAACTATACCCACGTTTTGCCAAAGCTGTAAGCATGGCCACATTGATTTGGTTTTTGCCAATACCTTCTACAGGCCCCCCAGTAGATTCATAAAAACCATAGTTCAAGAAGTTAAGCACTACACGAGCATAAGCTTGCAATGCCGTTTCATTTTGTTGGGTATAGCCTGTTTCGCCTTCGATGGCTAGTAATGGAAAAATTTCATAACCAAAAGTGGCCCAGTTAGAAACAATGCTATAAGATGGAGAATTCACTAAGTGCAAGTCCATGCTATCTCTAATAGCTATTGCAGCCAAGCCCATACGAACTGAATCTCTTTGATTGGTGGTCATTTGGTCATACAAGAAATCGTATATCATGGCCATTTGCAAACTACCAAATCTATCCCTGTTCTCAAATGATAATTGATTGGTATTATCGGCCAATGCTTTTTGTGCCCAAATACTTACAGCCCTTGCCAACTTATTAGCTCTTGCTGTATAAGCAGTATTGGTAACAGGGTCAACTGTTCCTTTAAACAACCAGCATTCAAATGCTTCGTAAGAAAGTATGTTAGCCAATTTGGTAGCAGCACCTCCCCACAATGTACTGTAGTTGTTGGCCACACCAATATCACCAGCAGCCAATGAATCATACAATGGTTTTACATTGGCAAAACCAACGTTGGGTAACAATGCATTACCTAATGTATCTCTTGCATAGTTGGCAGTTAAGGAGTATGTACCTCCACTACCATAACCCAATTGTAATAAAGTTGTAATAGCATGAATGTATTTGGCCAATGCCTTACCGCTGGCCGTATTTTGAAAACGGAATTTGATAGAAGTAGAATCATCTGGATTGCAATAGATGCGTGGATGCACACCAAATGCAGGTGCATGTTTGATGAAGCGAAGACCTGTGGTATCAATATTAGTAGCCACATAATTACTTGGACCAACACCAAATGGAACAGTGAGGGAGTTATTATCTGCAAAAGAAAACTTATAAGCAAAGCCGCCTTTGGCTGAGTCCATTACTGTAATGGTAACAGGTGTTGACCAATCAGACTCAGTGCTTATACCTTTTACGCTATCCATATATTTGAAACGATAGATGTATATATTACCATTGATGAGACCATTATCCGTAAAGCTATTGCTAGCCTGATAACTGGTGCTTCCACCACCACCTGCTGTGCATTGAAACAAAAACTTTACAGGAGCATTTGTACCAATAGGATTTGCACTCATAAACACTTTGCCTGAGCCTGCATATTGTGGTTGTGTTTGCCAAGTAGGAACCAATACATTGGGTGTTCCTGCAATGGTATTGGAGTTGCCACTTTCCTTACCTGGAGCATATACTGCTTTGATATAGTACTGATAGTTGGTGCCATTGGTTAAGTTGTAATCAGCATAAAAATTACTAGCTGTGCTATCCAATAAAGTAAACGCTCCACTATTGATGCTTCTGAAAATTTTATAGTAAGCAATACTGTAAGTGGCATTGTTGTTACTCAAAAACAAATAGTTGAATTTATTGCCAGCAACCACGTTTCTGATGGCTGGGGCAGGTGTAATAGAAATGTTTGGGCTAATAAAGTTTCCTAATAAAGGGATGTTACTGATTGGCGTTGCTTTGCTGCCATATACAATGGTATAATAGCCATTCGACAAGTTCAAAGCATCTAACAGAAAAGACAATTGTTTGGTGCCTGCTAGTTGTTGATAGTTGTTTACAGGAATTAAGAAGTTAGTGCCACTGCTAAAGCTGCTATTGGTAGCATTGAACAAAAGAAAAAATTTGTTGGTAGTGGTGTCTAATAAATTGCCAATGCCATACGTATTGAAATCAAAAAACACATTCACATTACCACCAAATCCCACACTGTCAGTTTTATCAATAAACCAAACCCTGTTCCACCTTGTAAAACCTGAACCAATAGTACTTGTTCCTGAACCTGTATTATCACCTGCTATTAAATAATCGCCTTGTTCACGTAAAAAGCCTGTATTATCTTGCACATTTTGAAAACCCAATCCATTGTTAGAGCCTGTTCCAGCAATGGTATCTGTGCTGCTTTCGTAACCAATGCCTACTAAGGTGTTACTAAAGCTCGTATTGGGTACTGCATACAAATTCTGTAAATCAGTAGGCAAGTTTGTTTGCAACCCCCATTTATGTGCTAAATACAAATCCAGTATTTTTTTACCAGCGTTGCGTAAAGGAACACCTGTTAAAATGGTTTCACCAATAGACCAATGTATGCTTGCATAGTTGGTATATCTGTTGCCAATGCTTACAGGATTAATGGAATTTCTAAAACTGAAAGCACTGCTTACAGATGCGTTTGCATTTAACTGAACAACAGAGGCAGAGTCTGTAGTGTTTATCCATGTAAGATAGTTTTCAAATAAGCTCCATGTACCAGACAAATCAGGGAAGCTTGCATTATTGTTGCCAATCATAGCCGATGCAGTATTTCTCATTAACCCAACCCTATACTCATTATCATTGGTGCCTGCTACATATCTGCTGGCAATAGAAGGTGTGCCCATTAATGTATAAGAGGATGCAGCACCTGGGTTTTCATTTCTTGAATAAGTACCCACCCTAAAATCTGTAGCTGCGTTGTATGTAGTAGAAGCATCGGGATGTACATAAACTATTTGAGCCAAATGAAAGCCATTGGTGGGATCTAGTAAAGCATTATCAGGAATATTCAACACTTTAATACCTTGAAACTCTATTAGATTTTTGCCGCTTAATAAGGTTGAATTAATTACTGGATTAAAAGAAGTGCTGGGAGATGATGCTTGCAAACCATTGGCTTTATCCGTCCATCTAGTAACTGTACCTGATGAAGTTGTAATAGTACTTTCGTCAGTAGCATCTAACCATAAGTTGATTTTATTTTTTGGAAGTCCCGCAGGATAATAAGTTTGAGCATTTAAAGCACAAATTGAAATAAACAAGCAAAATGCAATTACTATAAAAGAGTATTTATTTCTACTAAAATTAATCATATCAAATGCAAGCTTTATTTTGAATTAAAATTACCTTGTAACGCTTCGAAAGATTTGATTTTATTGGCTTTTTTCTTCGAAACCGGTTGCGTTTAACCAAAAAAAAATCCCCAACTAGAAAGAAGGGGATTATTGCTTGCTATAAGAACTATTAAACCAAAATTTACTCTACAATAATATTTTTAACAATCATTGTACCATTAGATGAAATAAGTTTTACTGAATAATTACCTGTATTAATGTAGGCAGGTAAAGTAATTGGATATACAGCAGAACCAGCAACATGATTAATAGATGCTGAATAAATTGTTCTACCAGAAATATCAATTACTGTTAATGCATATTTTCCAGAACTTGTATTTACAATATTCAAATTCATGGTTTTATTCTTAACCGGATTTGGATAAATGGTTAAGTCGATATTATTTTTACCTATACTTATTTTAACAATATTGCTGTAAGTGACTAATCCTGATTTATCAATTGCTTTAATTCTGTAATAGTTAGCACCTGCAAAAAGATTCATATCCACAAATGAATAAGTATTTGCATTCGCTGCTTTTACAAAACCTTTCTCTGTAAAGTTTGCTCCATTATTAGAAGCCTCAATAACATATTTGTCAGTATTAATTTCTGTAATTACTTGCCAGCTTAATTTAGCTTGATTGGTGTTTATAATCGAAGCATTAAAACTGCCAAATTTAACGGGAAGTGTTTGCCCAACTCTACCAACAGAAAATGAACCAAATGAACCAAAAGTATTGGTGGCTGTATTTGCAGTATTGTTACCACTGCCTGCAAAAACACCCCAACCAGCGTTAAGAATATATGGAGCAATACCAATTTGAGCATTACTAAAACCAGTAAAGTTTGAACCTTCTAAAGATGCAGGCCAACCCAACTGAATTGTTGCAGAACCCGTTTGTGTAAAGTTGTTGGCTATGTTCCAAACAGCATCTACCACTTCAGCTTTTTGTGTAGCTGTAATTGCAGTACCATTTGCTGTCGCATCTCTTGTTACGCCGGTAAATACTGAAATAGTGTAATCTTCATTAGCAATTGCAGGTGTTATTGTTACTGGTAGGTAGCTACCACTATTTCCAATAGGGAAATTTGTTACTGCGTTAATATTTCCTATTCTCAATGCACCTCTCGTTCCTGTAGTTCGGTTTACATCAAGAGAAACATAAGCAGTTGAACTTGTACCTGCAATGGCATTTCCTGAACTGATTCTGACTGTATCTAAAACAGGAATAGTAAACATATTGTTTGCTAAGTTCAAGGTGCCATTTACAGTTAAGTTTAACAGATTACTTGATACGGGTGCACCCAATGTTAAGTTATTAGCTTGCACACTCGTTAAGTTTGAAGGGAAAGGCGTAGTTGTAGCAGCATTAAAAGTGTAGTTTGCCCCAGGAGCACTTGGCAAAGAATAAATACTCCCTGTTTGCACAGGGAAATTAGCAGCTAACCCACCTGTATTTGCTGTAATAAACTGAGATCCGCCAGTCCTAACAGAACTTGCTATATTGTAAGTACCCGCTGGTATTGGGTTAGATACAGTAATGGCTGTTCCAGAAACTAAAACAATTGTTGTATTAGCTGGTATACCTGCACCTGTAATCAACATCCCCTGAGAAAATCCTGGGGGACTTGTTACTGTAACTGTAATTACATAAGGATTTGCAGCACTTACAACTGCACCTGTTTGTGTACCTACTGTTGTTGCAGTTGAATAACCTTGTAATGCACCACTTTGATTTTCGATAGCATTACTTACCACAAAACTACCAAAATCTAAACTACCAAAATTGCGGATATAAGAACCATTGGTACCTAAGGCTGTTGCAATATTCTGGGTAAAATTAGTAGTTAGTTTTACTGAAGATCCTGCACCTATCACAATTCTTGCAAAACCACTTGAAGATATTGTTCCCGTTGATGTAATATTTTGGGGAACAGAACCACAAAATACCAATACTGGTGATGCTGTACCACTTATCAATGTACCGTTAAAAATTAAATCTCCTTTAATTGGAAAGTATGAATTAGAAGCATTCGTCCAAGTTGTTGCTGCACTTATGGTTAGAGTATCACATGGTGACGTAGGTTGCCATCCACTAGCAGTATTTGCTAAAACAACGTTTGGATATGCTCTGTTGGCATTACCAATTATGGAAGAAATTGTATTACTGTTATTGATAAATGTACTTCCCTTTTGAAAATCGACTACTGATTTAGGAATAACAGCTCCAAACACATTACCACATGCATTGGTAGATGCAGTTGTGGTTGAATTGTTTTCGTATGAGGAACCAGCTTTAAAAATAATATTGTTATTGGTTGCATTTGCAACTCCATCAAAAGGAGCTGTTGATTGTGAACCAGTAAATTGAAACCTTGAACCACTATTAAAGTTTATAAAAGCAGTTCCGTCAGCATCGGCAACTAATTTTTGAAAATTTTGTGTTACTGAAATAGTACCATTTACTGTACCAACACCCCCTGGATTTACTTTAAATATCAGAGGAGCACTTGAAGCCATTTCAAATTTAGAACCAGCATCCACCTGCAATAAATTACTTATGCGTACCATAGCAGCTTTCATAAAGAAAGTAGATGTTCCATTAGTCGCAATCATTGCAAGATTTCCATTTGACTGTGTTAATGAAACATCACTGGCAATAGTTGTAATCTGACCAATAGAGTTAACCCCTCCAGTTCCTGTATTTGCAGTTCCTGTACTCACAAAATCACCTACTGTAAAAAAAGAAGTAAAAGCAGTACCTGTACCAGTAATGGTTTGTCCTGTAAAATTAGGAGTAGTACCTTGCTGTACACCAACAGCAGTTGTGCCAGCAGGTATTGGCGTGCCAGGAGATGACGTAAACCTTATATCAGCATTATTTCTAAAAATTAATGCTGCAATTGTTTGATAAGGTACATTGGTTACGGTAATTTGTCCAACAAAACCCGCTCCAAGATTACTTCCATCAAAAATCAACGTATCATTTACACTTGGTGTCGATCGACTTAAACCACCACCGCCCAAAGTTCTATTCCAGTTAGAACCTGTTGTCCAAGCTGTAGAAACATTGGCACCATTCCAGTAATAGGTATTTTGTGAAATTGCATGAAATGAAATAAATACAAGCAACGATAAAATAGATATAACTTTTTTCATGACTTATTTTTTAATATTTTCAGAACGCATTTTTTTTGCCCCATACCCTACACCTGCCGCTGCTAATAGCGATAAGCCACCATCAACAGGTACATCACCTACATCATCGGTAAAACCTGGCTGTGCATGCACTATGGCTGGTAGTAAAAAGAGTATCCAAGGTAGTATAAAGTAAATAAGGTTGGTAGTTGATATTTTACGTTTCATAACAAATAGTTTAAGAGTTTAAATAGTTTAGAAGTTTAAAAGATTAGGAGTTTAATAAATTTATAAACTCCTAATCTTTTAAACTTTTCCCTATTCTACAATTACTGTTTTTGTGATTATTGCTGTTCCATTGGTAATTTGCATATTGTAATTGCCTTTTGCAAGTCCTTTACCCAAGTCGATTGTTTGTGTTGCACTGCCCCCATTGTGGTTAATGATTTTAGCTGCTAACTCCTGACCAATATTATTGAAGATTTTTACTGTATAAACACCTTTTTCTACATTGCTCATTTGTAAGCTTATTATACCGCCTTTTACCGGATTTGGATAT
Organism: Chitinophagaceae bacterium; assembly: GCA_044348985.1. Taxonomy (GTDB): domain Bacteria; phylum Bacteroidota; class Bacteroidia; order Chitinophagales; family Chitinophagaceae; genus UBA1930. The sequence continues at coordinate 742 of JBIKRV010000032.1, read as the reverse complement.
ACTGTAAACCCTGCTCCCTTACCTCCAATCTTCACTTTTACTACATTGCTGTATTTAGCGGTACCATTCTTTTCTACTGCCTTTATACGGTAGTAATTATCGCCATTGATGATACTTGCATCAAACCAATTGTAAGTATTGGTAGTTGCATTGTTGGCAGCTACACTTGTTGCTTTGATGAAGTTGTTACCATCTGTGCTTTCCTCTACTTCGTAGTTGCTCATATTGGTTTCGTTGGCGGTTGTCCAACTTACTTCAAGTCCTGCATTTTTTTGGGCTGCTGTTACATTTAAGAATGTGGCTGGTAATGCATTATTGGTTTTCATCATTAGTTCAAACCTATTCTCTCCCAGCGTCGCAGGTATTGCAGGATCTACACTAAAGCTATATTCTGTTCCTGCAAATAATTGGGTTGTGGTGTTTAGGTACTTATCTTTTAAGTAAGTTGCTTCTGTTATTCCATAATCAGCTACTTTAATTTTAAAGCTATTGGCTGCGGTGGCAGTAAAGCCCAATGGAATGATTTTGTTCTCTGCAAATGGTCTGGTATCTAAGCTTAGTTTTTTGTTATCTAAACTTAATGCATAGAAGTTTACTTCTGGATTGTTTAGTTTTTCTCCATCCATTGCATCTTTATTATCGCTTGATGCTGTGTTGAAGCGTACGAACATATTATCGGATGGATAGTTGTTGTATAATACTTGTAATTCTAGTAAACCTGACTGAGTAGTTGTTCTAAACA
>JBIKRV010000010.1:0-118635 GCA_044348985.1 Chitinophagaceae bacterium | reverse complement strand
ACTGATGACCCACAAATTACAATACAAGGGGTACTTTTCTAAAAAACGATTAATACCATCCTACACACAACTAAAATTAATTAATTTATAAAATTAAAAAATCGTTTAGGACACTATTGATTTTTATCAACAAAATAGAAAAAGGTGGTCTATTAATTTATAACGAAAGTGATGAGGTATTGAAAAAGTTGGTGGAACAAAATCAGCGAACTGATATTCGTTATCGACCTTATCAAGTTCCACAAAACTCAATTGTAGATGGTATTACTACGGTTACCATTGATGGTATTAATAAAGGCTTGAGTGTTTTTGGCAACCATAATTTGCAAAATCTTTATGCAGCCTATTTTGCTTGTAAAGAATTGGGCATTTCGTCAACAGATTTTTTACATGCCATTGCAAATTTTACAGGAGCTTCTAAACGTTTGGAAGTATTGGCTAGTAATAGTGTTACCAATGTATATAGAGATTTTGCCCATGCACCTAGTAAAGTAAAAGCTACAGTGCAGGCAGTTAAACAACAATATCCAAATCGAACATTAATTGGTGTTTTAGAACTGCATACATTCAGCAGTTTGAACGAAAAATTTATGCAGGAATACAATGGGGCAATGGATAAAGCTGATGTTGCGGTTGTTTTTTATTCGAACCATGCTTTAGAACTAAAACGAATGCCTGCTTTACCAAAAGAAATGGTTGAACAAGGGTTTAATAAAGAAAGTTTATTGGTACTAAATGATAAAGAATCTTTATTCTCATGGCTATCACAGCAAAACTATAACAACAGCAATTTGCTGTTGATGAGTAGTGGTAATTATGATGGAATAGATATGCAGGCATTTGCCAACTCCATTGTAGCTTAATTTTGAAAAAGAATTTCAGAAAAAATGGTTAATGTGTTGGATTTACACATTAAATTTCATTACTTTGAATTTCTAAAACGATTGACCTTGGCTACAGAAAAAATTTCCAGCGAAATTTTCGCTGTTGAATCACCTTATTTCAACGGAGTTACCATGACAACAAAGGAAACTAAACCAAGCTCCGATACTGTAACTGAACATGTTATCAGTTCAAAAAGCAATGGACATGTAATCGAAAAAAGTACTTCGACTAAAAAGAATACTTTACCTAAAAAAGCTAAATCTCCATCAGCTGAAGCTGCAAGCATTAAAGCTGTAAAAGCAAAACCTGAAGATATTACCCCTCCTAAAAAAGTAGCAAAGAAAGCAATTGCAACCAAAAAAGCTATAGCAAAAAAATCAGAAAAAATTGTGGTTAATAAAGCTACAAAAACTACCAATAAAGCTCAAGATTTGAGCATTACTTTTAGGTTGAGGTTTTCAACAAATTATGGTCAAACTGTTTTTGTTACAGCCAATCATCCTTTGTTTGGTAATGGTAATATTGAGCAGGCAGTTGCCATGGAATTTTTAAGTGATGAATTTTGGCAATTGAAGGTTTACCTCAGTGAGCATACTTTCATTAATGAAGACATTGTTTACAATTATTTTGTAAAAAATACAGATGGAACTATTTCTTTTGACTGGGGAAAAGATAAAGTGATTAATCCATCTAAATTTTCAGGTGAAGTATTAATTATTGATGGTTGGAATTATGCAGGCTATTTTGAAAATGCATTTTACAGCGAACCTTTTCAAAATGTATTGCTTAAAGCAAATGCAGAAGAAACTATCACAAAAAAAAATAAAACGGTAACGCATACTTTTAAAATAAAAGCACCATTGTTAAGCAAAGGACAAACGCTTTGTTTATTAGGTAGCAATGAAGTATTGGGTAATTGGAACACAGAAGCTCCAATTGTAATGAATAAACCGACAGGCAAAGTGCATTATAGCGTAGATGTAGATTTAAGTAAATCAACATTTCCAATTACTTATAAATATAGTGTGTACGATTTAGTAAATAAAAGGTTCGTTCATTTTGAAGATGGCAATAATAGAATTCTGTACGATGCCGTGGCAAAAAACAAGCAAACCATTGTAAATGATGCCTTTGCTGTTTTACCCAATACTACATGGAAGGGAACAGGTATTGCCATTCCTGTTTTCAGTTTAAGAAGTGAACAAAGCTTTGGCGTTGGAGAATTTACCGATTTAAAACAACTGGTAGATTGGAGTAAGCAGGTAGGCATGAAAATGATTCAAATTTTGCCAATTAACGATACTACTGCAACTTATACCAATGCAGATTCTTATCCTTATGCAGCGATTTCGGCATTTGCTTTACACCCTATTTACTTGAATTTGAGTAAGGTTGTAAATAGGCAAAATAAAAAATTATTAGAGCATTTAGAAGATGAACGTATTCGTTTAAACAGTTTAACTACAGTTGATTATGAAACGGTTGTTAAAACAAAATTCAATTTCATTCAGCAAATATTTCCATCACAGGCAAAAGAAATATTTGCATCAACCAAATACCAAAATTATTTCGAGCAAAATAAGCATTGGTTAGTGCCTTATGCAGCATTTTGTTATTTCAGAGATACTTACGGCACAGCTCATTACGATGAATGGCCAGCTAATAATAATTACAATCAAGAAGCGATAGAAGCATTGTGTGCAAAGGGTTCTAAGGTTTTTGATGCTATTGCAATTCATTATTTTATACAATACCATTTGCATTTGCAATTGAAAGACGCAACTGAATATGCTCATACAAATGGAATAATATTAAAAGGTGATATTGCTATTGGTATTTATCGTTATGGCACAGATGCATGGCAATCGCCTGAATTGTATAACATGAATGTGCAAGCAGGTGCTCCACCTGATGACTTTGCAGTAAAAGGGCAAAACTGGGGTTTTCCTACTTACAACTGGCAACGCATGAAAGAAGATGGCTTTACCTGGTGGAAGCAACGCTTCGAACAAATGAGCTATTATTTTGATGCATTTAGAATTGATCATATTTTAGGATTTTTCAGAATATGGAGTATTCCTATCCATGCTGTAGAAGGTATTATGGGAAATTTTGTGCCTGCAATTCCTGTTCATATTAACGAGTTTAACGAAAAAGGTATTTGGTTCGATTACAATCGTTACACAAAGCCATTTATTACCGATGGCGTATTATGGGAAATGTTTGGAAATAACCATGAACGTGTGAAAAATAATTTCCTCAATTACGATGGCTATGGAAATTATATCTTGAAAAATGAATTTGCCACACAGCAATTGGTAGATAAATACTTTGCCCAGCAGGAACAAAACAATTTTAACAACACAATTAAGCAAGGCTTATTCGATTTAATCAGCAATGTTATTTTATTTGAGGTAGAAGGTTCGAATGGTCAGCAATTTCATTTCCGTTTTGGAATAGATGGGACATCATCGTTTAAAAATTTAGATAATAATACACAACGCCAGTTAAGTGAATTGTACATCAATTATTTCTTTCGTCGTCAAGATGATTTTTGGATGAAAGAAGCCATACAAAAACTGCCAGCACTAAAGCGTACAACCAATATGTTGATTTGTGGAGAAGATTTGGGCATGGTGCCAGCATGTGTACCTGACGTAATGAAACAGTTGGGTTTATTAAGTTTGGAAATTCAACGTATGCCTAAAGATCCTAAAAAGCAATTCTTCCATCCCAATGATGCTCCTTATTTAAGTGTGGTAACGCCATCTACACATGATATGAGTACCATAAGAGGTTGGTGGGAAGAAGATAGAACTGCCACACAAAAATTTTATAACCACGAATTAGGACAATGGGGCAATGCTCCACAATTTTGTGAAGCATGGATTAATAAAACCATTGTAATACAGCATTTATACTCACCTGCCATGTGGAGTGTATTTCAATTACAGGATTTATTGGGTATTGATGAAAACATACGAAGAGAAAATCCCAATGACGAACGTATAAATGTGCCAGCTAACCCTAAACATTACTGGTGTTACAGGATGCATCTATCACTGGAAGATTTACAAAAGCAGGATGCATTTAATCAAGAATTAAAAAAGTCTATTCAACTAAGTGGACGATAAACAAAACAACCATCAGTAATGATGGCTGTTTTGTTTATAGCTGCATGCAACGATACCAATATTTACAATTACTTTTGTGTGGCTACAAACTCGAACTATCGCTTTTCAGTTTATTGAAATGAGGAAAGTCCGGACAGCATAGAGCAATTTACCGGTTAAGAGCCGGCTATTCGTAAGAATAAGAAAGAGTGCCACAGAAAATAACTACTTTGCTTGCAGAGAAAAGGTGAAAATGTGAGGTAAGAGCTCACGATGTTTTACAGTAATGTATTACATGGGTAAACTTTAAATGCTGTAATGCCACGTATAGAAGCGTTTGAGGGCTGCTCGTTCGAGCTTCAGGGTAGGCAGCAAGATTGTAACAGTAATGTTGCAGCTAGATAAATGATAGTGTAGAAACAGAATCCGGCTTATGAGGTTTGTAGTTTTTTAAAAGTTGCATTATTAACGTAATGCAACTTTTTTATTTGTACCATTCAATAACAGTATAATGGCTTGCTGTATTTGCAGTTGTTCTTTAAGACGCCCTAGTTGAGCTTCTATGTTTATGTAAGGAATTGTTTGTTTACTGCAATAAACTGATAATGAACCATCATCTTTATAACCTTTATTTTTTTGCAGTACAACGTTAATTTTCTTTCAAATAATCGAAAATCTTCAGCTCTGTTGTATAAACAAAATCATCTCCATCAATAGCTGGGTTAATATATAATTTAGTTGCATTGATGGCTTCATTTTTCCTTTGCTATAACTGCTAATCGAAAAATCTTTATCAGTATTGTTATGCATCGCAATAATTAGCTTTGGTTGTGACATTATATCAATGATGTTTTTTGCAAAACTTGCTACTGCTTTTGCTGCATCAATTGTGTAAGTACTATTTTTTTTCAATGTTGCTTCTATACCAATATTGGTAAATATTCTATTGGAATCCACTTTAAATAAACTATTGTTTAAACTAAATCGAATATTTCTTATATCTCCATTTTTCAGTTGAATAAAACAGCCTGCTGATTTATTTAAGTATTCGTTGGTAGCATCGACACTCGTTGTTTCATTGGCATGCAGGTTTATAAAATATATTCCTTTAGGTGCAGTACCAAAATATTGTTTTTGCAACTGAATACTAGTATCGCCAATAACACATTCTTGCAATGTTGTTTGAGCAAATGCAGTTTGTATAAAAGCACAAATTAGTATGCAGTATTTAATCATTCAATGAAAATACTACTTCTCCTTTAATATAATAGTCAACTTGTTGAAAACAGTTATGCTGTAGATGGGCGTGGGATAGGAGTGAATACACCATGTGCAACATGAAGTAGTAACGTATAGCCCAATGCTGTAGTTGATTTATTTGTTGCAGATGACCGCCCATGAAAATATAAATATGATGTTTATCATGTTTGCAATTGTTCAAAATCAGGAATTATGGCTATTACGGATTTTACTTTTACATGTCATTTTATGCAGCAACACCATTGCAGGCAATTCTGCGGTTGTCTTAACAGTTAAAATTATTACCATGTCTTTCACCGATATTACTAAAGCCATAGATCTCTCCAGTAATGCAAATGGAACTGGCCCATTGCGTAGCAAACAACCAGTTTATGTAGACTTTATGCCACCTTGTAACAGTGCCTGCCCCAGCGGAGAAAATATTCAAGCATGGATGGCACATGCACAAGCTGGTAATTACTTTGAAGCTTTTCAAACAATTGTTGCCGACAATCCATTTCCAGCAATTATGGGTCGAATTTGTGTGAGGCCATGTGAAACAGGTTGTAACAGAAATCATATTGATGAAACCATCAACATTCATGCAGTTGAACGGTATATTGGAGATAAAGCATTGCAACAGCAATGGCAAATACGCTACAATAAAAGTACCACTGGTAAACGTGTATTGGTAATTGGTGGTGGCTCAGGTGGGTTGGCAGCAGCTTATCATTTGGTGCGTTTAGGACATACAGTGGAACTTGCTGAAGCTACTGGTAAATTAGGTGGGTTGATGTATAGTGGCATACCTGATTATAGATTACCAAAAGAAATTTTAGATGCTGAAATAAACCGCATTTTAGCAATGGGTGTAACGGTGAAATTAAATTATAAAGTGCAGGATGTGTTGGCAGAGAAGCAAAATAGAAATTTTGATGCTGTGTATCTTTCTGTAGGTGCACAAATAATACACAAAGAAAATTTTGAGCAGGATACATCGGTTTATGTAATAGATGCATTTTCTTTTTTTGACGAAATAAAGTCTAATACATCGCCTTTCATTAATAAGAAAGTAGTGGTGTATGGTGGTGGTAAACTGGCTTTGTATTTATCGAGAATATTAAAAAGATTTGGAAGTGAGGTAGCTGTTTATTTTAATGGAGATAAAAAAATGATGCCTGCTTATGATTATGAAACAGAGGATGCTTTGGCAGAAGGTGTAGATGTACAGTTGTTAAAAAGCATTACAAAAGTTGCAAATGGAAAGATTGCTTTAGAGCAGATGAAAGTAGAAAAAGGTAAAGCGATTGGAACAGGAGTTATCGAAACAATTGATGCCGATGTGCTGATTGTGGCTAGTCGTCAGGAATCAGATACCAATTTTTTAAGAGCTATTACTGGTGTGGTTTTGAATGAAGATGGAACGGTTAAAATTGATGCCAACAGAATGGTAGGTTTTGATGGAGTTTTTGCTGGTGGTGATATGTTACCTGGAGAGAATAGAAGCTCAACCATTGCTATTGGGCATGCAAAAAAAGCAGCTAGATATATTGATGCTTATTTAAGTAGAGCAGCTTATCAAAAGCCTGATAAACATCCTACAGCTGGATTTAGAAAATTGCACATGTGGTACAAAACCGATGCACCACAAAAAGAGCAAGATAAACTTGCTCCAGCTGTTGCTATACAAAACTTTAATGAAATTATTACCGGACTTTCTGAGAAAGAAGCAAGGTTCGAAGCACAACGTTGTTTAAGTTGTGGTAACTGTTTTGAGTGTGATGGTTGTTTTGGTGCTTGCCCTGAAGAAGCCATTGTAAAATTAGGTAAAGGCAACCGCTATAAATTTAATTATGATGTATGTACAGGTTGCTCAGTTTGTTATGAGCAATGTCCTTGTCATGCAATTGAAATGATTTCTGAACCTGTAAATGCAACTACCAATGTCAAGTAATAAAAAAACAATCGTAACAATAGATGGCAATGAAGCAGCAGCCTATGTTGCTTATAGAGTGAATGAAGTATGTGCCATTTATCCAATTACGCCATCCTCAACTATGGCTGAACTTGCAGATGAATGGGCTGCTAAAGGAACTAAAAACATTTGGGGTTCAGTTCCTGATATTATGGAAATGCAAAGTGAAGCTGGTGCAGCTGGTACAGTGCATGGAGCATTGCAAACAGGTTCTTTAACAACAACTTTTACTGCTTCGCAGGGACTGATGTTGATGTTGCCTAACATGTATAAAATTGCAGGTGAACTTACGTCAACCGTATTTCATGTGGCTGCACGTTCGTTGGCTGCTCAGGGATTATCCATCTTTGGCGATCATCAAGATGTAATGGCAGCAAGAACTACAGGCTTTGCTATGTTAAGCTCTGCAAGTGTTCAAGAAGCACATGATTTTGCTTTGATAGCACAAGCTGCAACCTTACGTTCTAGAATTCCTATCATCCATTTTTTTGATGGTTTTCGTACTTCTCACGAAGTAAATAAATTGGAACTATTATCTGATGAGCAGATCAAATCAATGATACCCGACGATTTGGTAATTGCCCATCGTAAAAGAGCATTGAGTCCAGAAAACCCTTTCATCAGAGGGACAGCACAAAACCCTGATGTATATTTTCAAGGAAGAGAGACTGTGAATAAATTCTATAATAACATGAGTGGTATTGTAGAAGATGTGATGAACGATTTTGCAAAAATGACAGGTCGCCAATATGGTTTGTTTGAATATGTTGGTGCTCCAGATGCTGAACATGTAACTGTAATCATGGGTTCTGGTGCTGAAACTGTTGGTGAAACTGTTCAGGCTTTGAATAAAGCAGGAGAGAAGATTGGTATGATTCATGTTCGTTTGTATCGTCCGTTTTCATTGGAACATTTAATTAAAGTATTACCTGCTTGTGTAAAATCAATTGCAGTGTTGGATAGAACCAAAGAATCAGGTGCATCTGGTGAGCCAATGTATCAAGATATTCTTTCAACATTGGTAAATGCTTTGCAACAAGGTAAATTGAAACAATTGCCAAGAATTATTGGTGGTCGTTATGGTTTGTCTTCTAAAGAGTTTACACCTGCCATGGTGAAGGCAGTTTATGATGAGTTGAAAAAAGAACAACCTTTAAATGGATTTACGGTTGGTATAAACGATGATGTTACACATTTAAGTTTAAGCTATGATGCTTCTTACAAATTAGATGAAAGTGAATGGAGACAAGGTTTATTCTTTGGATTAGGAGCTGACGGAACCGTGGGTGCAAATAAAAATACCATCAAAATTATTGGAGAGAATACTGATTTGTATGCACAAGGTTATTTTGTGTATGACTCAAAAAAATCTGGAGCAAGAACTGTATCGCATTTAAGATTTGGACCAAAACCAATTAGAGCTCCATACTTAATTTCTAAAGCCGATTTTATTGCTTGCCATCAATTCAATTTTACCGAGAAAGTGGAAATGCTTGAATTTGCAAGCGAAGAGGCAACGTTCTTATTAAACAGTCCTTATGATAAAGATGAGGTTTGGAGTAAATTAACTGGTCAGGTTCAAAAAAGTATCATCGACAAAAAAATAAAAGTTTATGTAATTGACGCAACCACGGTTGCAAGAGATACTGGTATGAATGGTCGTATTAACACCATTATGCAAACCTGCTATTTTGCTTTATCTGGTGTATTGCCAAGAGAAGATGCTATTAAGCAAATTAAAAAAGCCATTGAGAAAACTTACTTCAAAAAGGGTCAGAAAGTAATAGATCAAAACTTTAAAGCAGTAGATGCAACATTGGCCAATTTGTTTGAAGTAGATTATCCAAAATCAGTCACCTCTGCCGACCATAAATTATTAACTGTATCCGATAAAGCTCCTGATTTTGTAAAAGAAATCACTGCTGTAATGATGGCCGATCATGGCGACCAATTACCAGTAAGCAAAATGCCAATTGATGGTACGTATCCAAGTGGTACAACACAATGGGAAAAAAGAAATGTATCAGATCTTGTGCCTTTATGGGAACCTGACACTTGTATTCAATGTGGTAACTGTGCCTATGTATGTCCTCATAGTGTAATCAGGGCTAAATTCTATCACGAAAAGAATTTGGAAAAAGCCCCAGAAGGTTTCAAATCTGCAACCATCAATGCAAGAGGATTTCCTGAAACAAAATATACTTTACAGGTGTATGTAGAAGATTGTACTGGTTGTAATTTATGTGTAGAAGTTTGTCCTGCAACAGATGTTGCTGACCGTTCTCGTAAAGCAATTAATTTAATAGAGAAAGCTCCAATTGTAGAAGAAGAGAAGAAAAATATTGAATTCTTTGAAAGTATTACTTGGAACAATCGTTCTAAGATTGATTTTTCTACGGTTCATGGTGCACAATTCTTAGAACCATTATTTGAGTTCTCTGGTGCATGTGCTGGCTGTGGTGAAACGCCTTATTTAAAACTCTTGTCACAGTTATTTGGCGATCGTTTATTGATAGCCAATGCAACAGGTTGTTCTTCTATATATGGGGGTAATTTACCAACCACACCTTGGGCCAAAAATAAAGATGGTCGTGGCCCAGCTTGGTCTAACTCATTGTTTGAAGACAATGCAGAGTTTGGTTTGGGCATGCGAATTACAGCCGATAATCAAGTGAATGTTGCTAAACAGTACTTAAATCAATTAAAAGATGAAATAGGAGTTGAGCTGGTTGACGCAATTCTCACGGCATCTCAAGTACATGAATCAGAATTGGTACAACAACATGCCAGAGTGCAACAGTTGAAAGACAAATTGAAAACCATGACATCTTCTGCAGCTCAACATTTATTATCAGTTGCTGATCAATTGGTAAGAAGAAGCGTTTGGTTGGTAGGTGGCGATGGTTGGGCGTATGATATTGGTTATGGTGGTTTAGACCATGCATTGGCAAGTGGAAAAAATATTAAAATTTTGGTTTTAGATACTGAGGTATATTCTAATACGGGTGGTCAATCTTCTAAATCTACACCAACAGCAGCTACTGCAAAATTTGCAGCAGGTGGTAAAGCAGGAGGTAAAAAAGATTTGGCGATGCAGGCAATTTCTTATGGCAATGTATATGTTGCAAGAGTAGCATTTGGAGCTAATCCACAACAAACATTATTGGCCATGAGAGAGGCTGAAGCGTATAATGGACCAGCATTAATTTTGGCTTACAGCCATTGTATTGCTCATGGATACGATTTAAAAGATGGATTGAGTCAGCAAAATAAAGCAGTTGACAGTGGTCACTGGCCTTTGTTAAGATACAATCCAACATTAAGGGTTAAAAATCAAAATCCATTTGTACTAGATTCAATTCGTCCAAGCATTACTTTGAAAGATTATGCTTACAACGAGTTACGATACAAAGTGCTTACAATGACTAATCCTGAAGCTGCAGAACGTTTAATGAAACATGCACAAAATTTGGTGAATCTTAAATGGAAAAATTACGAAGAACTTGCTACTAAAAAAGCAAGTGATTTTGTACCATTAGCATAATATAAAACAAGAGTTGACAAATTGTAAAAACTTTGTCAACTCTTTTAAATTAAAAATTTATGAATCTTCAGTCAACCTATATGGGGCTTAAATTAAGTTCCCCAATTATTGTATCGGCTTGTACTTTGTCTGAACAAACAGACAATATTGTCAAAATGGAAGATAGTGGTGCAGGTGCTGTAGTAATGTCTTCTTTATTTGAAGAACAAATAAAAATGGAGGAGGCTCGTTTTAAAGGAGTGCTTTCTACTACAACAAACACTTTCGCAGAGGCTTCAGATTTTTTTCCAGATTTAGATGATTTTAATGTTGGTACAGATGAGTATTTAGAAAACATCCGTAAGGCAAAAGAAAGGGTAAATATTCCTATTATTGGCAGCTTAAATGGTATTACGAACGAGGGATGGATTGATTATTCTAGAATGATGGAGCAAGCTGGAGCTGATGCTTTAGAAGTAAATATTTTCTTTATTCCAGGAGATGTTAAAATGTCTTCATCCGAAGTGGAGCATCGCTACTTAAATATTATTGAATCAATTAAACATTCAGTAAAAATTCCTGTAGCGGTAAAATTGAATCCTTATTTCAGTGCAATGGGTAATATGGCTGCAAGAATGAAACAATCAGGAGCTGATGGATTGGTTTTGTTCAATCGTTTTTATCAGCCCGATTTTGATATTAATAAATTGCAAGTAACCCACGATTTGCACTACAGTGAGTCTAATGAAATTCGATTGCCTTTATTATGGCTTGGTTTGTTGTATGGAAAGGTAAACGTATCTCTGGCTGCAACTACAGGTGTACAAAGTGCCATTGAAGTAGTAAAATACATTCTTGCTGGTGCCGATGCTGTAATGACAGCCTCTTCTTTATATAAAAATGGTATTCCATATTTAAAAACCATGAATAAAGAATTACAAGATTGGATGGTGATGATGGGCTTCGACAATATCAAAGCATTTAAAGGTGCTATGAGCCAACAAAATATTAGCGATCCTACAGCATACGAAAGAGCCAACTATATTCAAATATTGCAAGGCCATAAATAATAAACCCTTCAACTAAAACAAAAAAAGCATAGCTCATTGGCTATGCTTTTTGCTTCTTAACAGTTGTTAGATTAACCACTGTTTCGAATATAATTTTGTAAATGATCGATAGTGTCTTTCTGCATGTCAATAACAGCACTCACTACATCTCCAATAGAAACAATGCCAGTTAATTTTTCATTTTCCAACACTGGCAAGTGCCTTATATGATGTTTACGCATTAACTGCATACATTCCTCAATAGAAGTGTCGGGTGTAATGGTGATTAACTCACTCGTCATAATTTCTTTTACCAGTGTATCGTGTGAGTTTTTTCCTTTTAGTACAATTTTTCTGGCATAATCTCTTTCTGAAATGATACCATTTAGTTGATCATTCTCCACAATCATCAGTGCACCAATATTGTATTCACCCATAATTTTAAGAGCATCATACACTGAAATAGTACTGGTAATAGTAACCAATGGTTTGGTCTTTTTTTGCAGAATAGCAGCAACTTTCATAGCAATCGTTTTGGAATAAAAAGATGTGTTGAAGTTAGCGAATTTTTACTACTGCAAAATATATTTTCACTTATTTTAAACTTCAACAATTATTCATTCAACTATTAAAATATCAAATCCATGTAAAACAAGCTACCTTACAAAGAGTATGTACAAACGAATCGTAAGTAGTTGGAAAATTATCAAACAAACTTTTATTCTTTTTAGCGATAATAGTGTTACCAGTAAAAGTGCAGCATTGGCATTTTACACCTTCTTTTCATTGGCTCCAATTTTATTAATTGTAATTGGTGTTGGCGATGTTTTTTATCGAAGAGATGCAATAGAAGGCAACTTATTTGGACAAATTCAAGCCTTTGTTGGTCCAGCTGCTGCAACACAAATTCAGGATATTTTACGTAATGCAGCAACCACAAAAAATAGCTTATTTGCATCAGTTATCAGTATAGTTGCATTGGTATTATCGGCAACAGGAGTGTTTACTGAAATTCAAACTTCAATCAATAGCATTTGGCAGCTAAAACCCAAGCCACGTAAGGGATGGATTAAATATTTACTCAACCGAATGCTTAGTTTTTCAATGATATTGAGTCTAGGCTTTATACTAATGGTTTCATTGGTTATTAGCACTGTAATGGATTTAATGATGCTTCGATTGCTAACCTTATTACCCGAGGGTTCTGTCTTCATTACTTATGGCTTAAATCTGTTGCTTACCTTACTCATTACTTCCTTTTTATTTGGAGTGATTTTTAAATTTTTACCCGATGCAAAAATTCAATGGAAAGATGTGAGAGCAGGTGCTTTTACAACCTCAATCTTGTTTATGTTGGGTAAATTTGGCATTGGCTATTATTTAGGCAAAAGCAATCCTGGTGGTGTTTATGGTGCAGCTGGTTCGGTGGTTATCATTTTGCTTTGGGTTTATTATTCAGCCATTATTTTGTATTTCGGTGCCTGTTTTACTAAAGTTAATGCATCATTTACCGGACGACAAATTTTCCCCTCTCAATATGCCGTATTTATAAAACAAATTGAAGTACAAAACAAAGATTCACTACAAGAGCAAGCCGAAGTAAAAGTTGTAGTTCAGCCTTCTTAAAGCCTCGGTTCGTGTTCCGAGAAAATGAAATTTAAAATTTATAAATGGTTTGTCAAGAAACGAACCATAGCTAAAAAAATTATAGAAAGTGGTTATTGATTCACTAAGTTGACCGTAACATTTTTTTCTTTTACAAATGGTTGTCTTTTCCAGTAAGTTAAACTTCTCCATAACCATTCAAATGGTCCAAACCTAAAATAATGTAACCAAATTGCTGAAAAAATCAGTTGGAATATCCATACTGAAAAAGCCACATAATATATTTGATGAAACTTAAGTTTATTATAATAGCCAAGGCCATATCCATAAAAAAATAAGGTACAAATGATGGATTGCATTAAATAATTGGTGAAAGCCATTTGTCCAACATTAGATAGTGCTTTCATAAGTCCAGAGAATATTTTTGTTCTAAATGCTAACATTAATAGACTTGCATGTCCCAGTGTTAATAAAAGTCTTCGCACATCATATAAAGACCAAAAGTCAACCCTGTATCTGTCTACAAATGCTCCAAACTCTGCATTAGGAAGCATACGACCTTTTGTGAACATGATTACTCCAATAGGAATGCCAATGCCATAACCTATTAGTAAACCCATTGTATAAGTACTGGTTGATAGTTTATTGCTAAAGTAGCCCCAACTAAATAAGGCCATGCCAATTAACATCATTCCTAAACAATCCCATATTGCCCATTGATACATTCCGTAAGATTCACCACCTGCATTTCTTGGAATAAAATACTCAAAAATCGTGGTATACCCAGCGTGCATTTTTGTGTTGTGGCTATTGGCTCTTGCAGTATCTGGTACATTTTGCTTTTCAATAGTATTCCATTCTTCAATTGCCTTAAGTTGCTCGGGAGTTAATTTTTGCTTTTCCTTTTCTGCCTGAATTGCTAATTTATAATCTTTTCTTTTTTCTCTCAATTCATTATAGCCTAATTGACCTTTAAATGCCATTGTAGCAAAACAAACTAAACCTAATACCAATAACCATTTCGGACTGGTTTTACGAAAAACATATAAAAGCATACCGCATAGTCCATAAAAGTATAAAATATCTCCTCCCCACAATAAAACATAAGCGTTGATAACACCAAACAATACCAACCATAATAATCTTCTGAAATATAATTCAGCCACTGTAGGTCCGTCGGGCAACTCTTTTTTTCCTTGAAGGAATAAAACCATGCCTGCTCCAAACAGCATAGAAAATAAACCACGCATGGTACCTTCAAAGAAAATATCTACTGCAGCTTCAGTGTAATAGTCTTGAGTATTGTGAGGTCCATTTAATATTGTTTGAAAATAGCTCCAGTTAATACCAAAGCCAGGAATATTCATTAATAAAATTCCAAGTAATGCAAAGCCTCTAATTGAATCAATAGATTTTATACGATTGGCTTGTGCAACTGGTGCTGGGTTATTAATAACAGGTATTGTATCCATTAGTATTTTAATTTGATAGTTTAATAAAATGAAAATGCTTTAGATTATTTTTTTATTAGAAATACGTTTTGCACTAATCAGGCAACGCAACAACCATTCTGCTGGACCATATTGATAATAACGAAGCCAGAAAATAGAAAAGACTGATTGTACAAGCCATATTTCTGCAACAAAAAAGTAAAGCTCTTTTAAAGATAAACGACCAAAATATCCGAATCCATAACCATAAAAGAATAAAGTGCAAACAACAGTTTGTATTAAATAGTTGGTGAAAGCTAATTTGCCTACCGCAGCAAAAATGTTCCATAACCAATTTAAGAAATTCATTCTAACAAACCATAATACCAAACTGATGTATCCAATTACCATTACCACTCTTTCTAGTGGAAAGAATTGGTTAGGAGCAATAGCATATTTATTTAAATATTTTTCATAGTCAGGCAGTTTAATATGGTTTAATTTTATGCGTATGTAAGTCAGAAAAATTCCAAGTACAATTCCTACAAATGCTATAATTAAATATTTTGTTTTTGAATAATCATTGCTGAAAAACCCGAAACTAAATAATGCCATACCAAGAAGCATGAGTGAAGCAATATCCCAAACGCCAATTTGATAAAGCCACATTGATTCTTTGTTTTGAGTTCTTTGTAGTAAATGACTCCAAATTGCTTTATATCCACTACTTATTTTTTTGTTTTCAGCTTTTCCATTGGCATTTGTAGAATCGTATTTAATATTTTTAGTTAACGATTCCCATGCACCTTTTTCTTCTTTTTGTTTCTTTGTAAGGGTGTCTTTTTTCATTCCAATAGAATCATTTTTTCGCAAGGCTTCTGCCGAAATTCCTGCACTACTGTCTTTGCGATGTCTTACTCCACTATCTTTTTTAATTCTATCTTCAACCAACAAAACAGCTTTATATTTTTTTAATTTTGTCTTATCATCTGAATAATTCCAGTACACTTTACCACAATAAATGACCGTTGCAAACATGGCTGCTATAAGTAATCCCTTTTTGCTTAATCTTAAAAATGGGAATAATAAAATTCCTACAATACCGTAGTGATACAATATATCGCCTGGCCATAATAACACAAGAGCATTAATTAGTCCAAATGCAATTAGCCACATTTGCTTTCGAATGTATAATTCTTGATTAAGTGGTAAGTTTGGGTGATTGGGTTTAGAAAGGAACAGTAAAATTGCTGCACCAAATACTAAAGAAAGTATTCCTCTCATTTTTCCTTCAACTAACATTTGCATCAAGGTGAATATGTAATAATCAGATCCTTTTTTTGCTATTTGCAAACCAAGTTGTTCATTCGAACTGTAGCCGCCAAATTCCCATATACTGATAAGAAGAATCCCTAAAATGGCAATTCCCCTAAGTACATCAATTGTAAAAAGTCTGCTAGGGTTTGAATTGTACATAAAATTGGAAGATCCTGCAGTGCTAGAATCTTTATAATTTTCAGTCATAAATAAGCAGTTTAGGTTGGTTACTTGTAGAAAATAGATGGCAACTTTTCAAATATAATTATTTTCTCCAAAATGTGAATATTGAAATGAGTTCCCCAATGTACAAAGCGTTGAAAGGTGGGATACTTCGGTATTGAGCTATTTACTAAATACTTTCTTTGCTCTATGAGACTTGCAGTCTCATAGTTTTATTTTATTGCCTTTGGCAATTATTAAAACTAAGTTGCCAAGGCAAAAGAATAAACTTACGAAGCTACAAGCTTCGAAGAGCAGGGGCAACAAAATGAGTGATATACTTTACCCTTCTTTCAATTGTATAATGTGTGATTAATGCAATATTTTTAAGTAATTATATAATATGATTTCCAACTGACCAAAGCACCTTTATGTACCGCAAATAAAAAGCGATAATAATGAATTGGATAACCATAATTATAGTGGGAATTTTAGTAATTGCACTACTTGCTTCTCTTATAATTCGTAATAAAGAAGATGAAGTTGAACTTGAAGAAAAGCTAAATAATGATTATCCTAAACCAAAAGATGATAAAGGGGATATTGAATTTGATGAGCAAACAAAATAATGCTATTAGATTATAAACTCCAGTAATTGTGTTCTAAAAGAAAAGGTAGATTCTCCTACCAATTACTTTTAAAAGGCTGTTCTGAAATGAATAAAAAATGAAAAAAATACTAATTATTAATGGGCATCCCGATAAAAAAAGTTTTTGTTTTGCTTTAGCAGAGAGCTACAAAAAAGGTGCAGATACAAATGGAACTGAATGTAAGTTGGTTAACCTGATTGATTTAAAATTTAATCCAATACTTGCTTATGGTTATAGAAAAGTATCTGAATTAGAGCCTGATTTATTAAACGTTCAAAAAGATATTTTAGAAGCCAACCATATAGTTTTAGTTTATCCAAATTGGTGGGGAACATACCCTGCTTTACTCAAAGGATTTATAGACAGAATTTTTCTACCCAATTTTGCCTTTAAATACCTTAAAAATTCTCCTTTGCCAGCCAAATTACTCAAAGGTAAAACCGCACGAATTTTGGTAACAATGGATACACCTAAATGGTATTATTGGTTAATCAACCGAAGCCCAGGACATAACTCAATGAAAAAAGGAATTTTAGAATTCAGTGGTATATCGCCTGTAAAGATCACATCATTTGCCATTATTAAATCGTCAACTGAATTAAAAAGAAAAAAATGGTTGAATGAAGTTGAGCAATTGGGTAAAGAACAAAGATGAAAGCAAAAAATATTTATTTGGTTTTGTTATCTCTTCTTGGAATTGGAGCAGTATTTGGCGGAAGCATTTTAATAATTTCTCCCTCTGGCAAACTATTGGGCAACTTGCTTTTATCTATTTTAGAACATTTTCCTTTTGAAGATTTTCTTTTGCCGGGAATTATTTTACTTTTTGTTTTAGGAATTTGTCCTTGTGGTATAACTATTGTCATTTTTGTTGCATTACTGCCGCAAGTAAGGTCTGTTTATAAAAAGTGAATTTTAAAATACTATGCTAATTTCATTGTTAATACTGATACTCTTATTACTTATTTTATTGTTTATAAAAATAAATTCGTATAATAAATTTAATAAAGAAGTAAAAGATCTCTTTGCTCAATCAAAAGATATTTCAGCCAAAAAATTCAGTCAGAATCAATTAATTGGTTTGCCGAAACCTGTTCAACGTTATTTCAATTTGGTTATGCAAGAGGGTCAATCTTACATAAGCTATGCAAGAATTAAACACAAAGGTCAATTTAAAGCAGACCTAAAAAAAGGTTGGATGAACATAGCAGGAGAGCAATATGCTACAACCGAAAAACCTGGTTTTATTTGGAAAGGAACAACAACACTATTTACAGCTAAAGATATGTATATTGGCAATAGTGGTCGATTGATTGTTACACTTTTTTCTTTGTACAACATTTTAGATGCAAAAGGCGAAAAATATAATCAAGGCGAATTGCTTCGATGGTTGGGAGAAAGTATTTTATACCCAACAAATTTATTGCCAAGTGAAAGATTGAATTGGTTTCCAATTGATGCAGTAAGTTCCAAACTTATCTTCAACTATAATGAGCTTTCATTGTTTTTCAGAGTTACATTTAATGAAAGAGGTGAGATTACAGAGATGGAAACAAAAAGATATATGGATGAAAAGAACTTGGAAACCTGGGTAATAAAAGTTTCGAATTATATAGCATTGAATAATTTAGTGATACCTACAAAATTTGATGTTTTATGGCGATTGGATAAAGGAGATTTTAGTTATGCTGTATTTAATATTACAAAAGTTGAATACAATATTGCTGAAAAATTTTAGTCACATCAGAAACATGTCACATCCATATATAGTTTCCCCACTACTCGGCATAGCTTATAGTAAAAGTTGTAGTTCAGCCTTCGGCTAAAGTGTAAATATTTCATTTACTTGGCTGTATAATAAAGCCAACCAAAATACAAAACAGTATCATCTTTTGCTCTATGAGACTTTAGTCTCATAGCTCTATTTTATTGTCTTTGGCAATTACTAAAATAAAGTTGTCAAAGGCAACAGAATAGAATTACGAAGCTGCAAGCTTCGAAGAGTTGGGATTCAAATGTAGTCATACAAAATATTTGAAAATAATTTACCGTTCATGTAATTTATAGGCGTATAAATGATTGATTTTCAATAAAAATTGAAAAATTCAAACTGACCTCGATTAATGATTTGTATTAAAAAAGGTTTCCTAAAGTATATTTGTGTTAACAAAGTCTACCTCTCCTCTGTTTACATGAGCAAATAAGGTAGGCTCTTTTTTTATGCCTATTTACAAGCAAAAAGCCCTAACTGTAGACGAGCAAATAGTTACTTTAAAGCAAAAAGGGTTAATTATAAATGATGAGGATAAGGCCAAGTATTGGTTGACTCACATTAGTTACTACAGATTAAAACATTATACTTATAGATTTAAGGATGAAAATGGAAATTTCATTCCAATCACATCATTTGAAGAAGTTTTAACCTTATACTTTTTTGATAGAAATCTGAAATTCATAATATTCGATGCAATAGAAACCATTGAAGTAGCGATTAAAACTCTTATTTTAAATAAAATGTGTTGTAAACATGGGACACATTGGTATGAAGAAAAACAGTTTTTTGGTACTTCGTTTGATTATAATCTCTTCATCTCGAAAGTTGAAAATGATTTTAAGGAACAAGATGAAAATTCTATAACAGAAGCATCAATAACTGCATATAAAAAGGTATATACACAACCAATACTTCCTCCTGCTTGGATGGTAATGGAATTTATAAGTTTTGGTAATATATCAAAAATATTCGAACACCTAAATGATAGAGAAGAAAAGTTATCTATTTGTTCTCATTTTTCACTTCCAGATAATGTTTTAATTACTTGGTTTCACAGTTTTACACATATACGAAACCGTTGTGCACATCATAGCAGATTCATTTATAGATCAATCTCACATCAACCTATTTTACCTTCAAGAAAAAAACACAAATTTTTGAATGAAGTTGACTCAATTGATAGAAGTAGTTTGTATTGTATTCTTTGTTGTATGCAATATTTAGTACAAAAAATAAATCCAGAATCCAATTTCAAAAAATCTTTAATTAACCTAATAGAATCGAATCCTCAAATTGAATATCATAAAATTGGATTTACAAACAACTGGAAAAAGGAAGCAATTTGGAGTTGATTTCTTTTTGTTTCGGTTGGTGCCCCCAACCGAAAGATTGGATCTATTTTGTATGAATGTTTTCCCCAATGTACAAAGCGTTGAAAGGTGTGACGCCAGTAAAGTTTTATTGAAATACTATGGTTGGTAACATAAAAAATCACACTACAATTAAATAGTGTGATTTTCAATTTTTTGTATGTCATTTCGAGGAACAAGAAATCTGTTGGGCTTTTGTACTAAGGTTGGGCAGATTTCTCCTATCGTCGAAATGACAATAAAGTTCAGCAGGTCCCTCCTAGGGTCGGGATGACAAAGAAAAATTATTTAAAACCATAATAAGGCACATCATCATGGCTAATGGCTTCTTTTTGTTGCCAGTAAGCCATGGTAACTGTGTGGCCATCTTTGGTTTTTAATTCCCTGCCATAAATTGCATTGATGGTATTAAAAGTATAGTCGGTTACACCAACTGTAAAAGTTGACCTAACTGGTGGGGGTGGAGGAGGCACAGCTTCTTCTCCTTCTTTAGGTGCAGGTGCTGGTGCAGCTTTTGGTGCAGGCGACGGAACTGTAATAACAGTATATCCATTTACTTCGAGCAATTGTTTTAAGAAAGCAACTCTTTCGGGTTGTACATTCTTTTCTACAATGCCACATTTAACACCATCCAGTTCTTCGAATTCATGATTTTTATTAATAGCCATGTTGTGTGTTAAGTTAATGAGTAAATGAAATCGTAAATCCAACTGAATACACCAACCAATACAATGCCTGCCCCACAAATAATCATTGCCAGTTTTACAACAGGAATAATTATTATAGTTGCAACAGGTGTTTCATTTTTATCCATAAATACGGCTCTGATAACCCGTAAATAATAGTATAAAGAAACGATCATGTTTAAGGCTGCAATGATAATAAACCAGTAAGTGCCTTTTGAAGCACCTGCTGTAATTAAAAATAATTTACCAAAGAAACCTGATGTTGGTGGAATACCAGCTAAGGAGAATAATGCCAATGCCAATATCCAGCTAAGGAATGGATTGGTTTTGTATAGTCCTTTATAATCGTCAATATTTTCTTTACCTGAATTTTCTGAAATTACTGACGCAACTCCAAATGCAGCCAAGTTGGAGAAAATATAAATGAGCAAAAAGTAAACCACTGCTGTTGTACCTGTAATATCATTGCTGCTAATACCTACTAAAATAAAACCAACCTGTGCAATAGAAGAAAAAGCTAAGAAGCGTTTGATGTTTTGCTGACGAACAGCAAATAAGTTACCAATAATCATGGTTGCTAAAGCAAGAATAACCAAGAGATTGTACCAAATACCATGCATTGGTTGAAATACTTTGTACAGAATGGTAATGAAAACAAATGCTATTGCACTTTTTGAAATTACTGATAAGAAAGAAGTAACTGCAATGGGCGAACCTTCGTACACATCGGCTGTCCATAAGTGAAAAGGAACAATGGATAATTTGAAAGCAAAAGAAGAAAACAAAAATATAAATGCCAATACCTGTAATGGAGAGCCATTTAAGTTTTGTGTAATTTCTGCAAAGCTGATAGTACCTGTCGAACCATATACCAATGAAATACCAAACAACAATAAGCCTGATGAAAATGCAGAAGATAAAATCATTTTCATGGCACCTTCAGAAGATTTCTTTTTATCTAAATCGAAGTTGGCCAATGCTGCAACAGGAATGGTTGCCAATTCTAAACCCAAATAAAATATCAATAAGTTGCCACTTGAAATAAGGAAGAACATACCCAATAATGCCGATAATAAGAGCATGAAAAATTCAGGCAGGTTATCTGATTTTCTCAACCAATCTGTGCTAAGCATGGAGATGAGTAAAACGCCAATACTTAAAATACTTTTTTGAAAGCTGATGAGAGGAGAACTGTAAAACATATCTCCAAACAAACTTCCATAAGAAAGGTCGGCAAAGCCAACGATTACGTTTGCTAATAGTAAAATTTGAATGAGTGTTAATAAAGACTCATTCTTCATGCCTTTGCCTAATTTAATAAACAATAGGAGGAATATGATGGCCGTAACCATCAGTTCGCTTTTCATTAATGTAAGAAACTCATTCATCCAATCTTATTTTATTTTCCAGCAATTCTGTTCATAATAATTTCTGAAGCAGGTTTCAATAAATCGGTTAACCAACTTGGCATAATACCAATTGCTAAAATTCCTGCTAATAGTATTACAGCAGCAAATTTTTCGTTCCATGCTGCATCTTTTAAATCTGCAAAATGTTCATTCCTAATTGGCTCCATTGCAGTTTGGCTGATGGCTCTTAAAATATACACAGCCGTAACAACAATACTCATTGCAGCAGCCACTGTTGCAATACGATGGAATAGATCATTTCTTTCCCAAGAGCCCATAAATACAGTCATTTCAGCTACAAATCCACTTAAGCCTGGCAAACCCAAAGAACAAAGACCAACAATAAAAAATACCGTTCCTATAAATGGTAAAGGTTTTAATAGTCCACCCATTTCATTTACCATGCGGGTATGTGTTCTGTCGTAGATCATACCAATTACAGCAAAGAAAAGAGCTGTCATTAAACCATGTGATACCATTTGCATTAAAGAACCTGTAATAGCAGTTTGAGTAAGCATACCAATACCCAATAAACTAAATCCAACATGGCTTACAGAGGAGTAAGCGTTCATGTATTTTAAATCCTTCTGCATCATGGTCGCAAATGCACCATATAAAATAGCTATTGAAGAAAGTATGATAATGATATCTGCGTATTGTTTTGCTCCTTCTGGTAATAAGTATGTTGCTACACGTAAACAACCATAACCACCCAATTTCATAGATATGCCAGCTAAGAACATAGAACCTGCAGTTGGTGCAGATGAGTGCCCATCAGGTACCCATGTATGTAAAGGAAATAGTGCTGTAAATACACCAAAACCAAGAAACAACAATGGGAATAATATTTTTTGAGACCCTGCAGGAATAGTTGTTTTAGAAATAACCATTAAGTCAAAACTGTGGCCTGAAACAAAGTACATTCCAATTAGTCCAACCAAGATTAATGCAGAACCACCCATGAGCATTAAAGCAAGTTTATTGGCACTGTATTCTTTTTTGCCACTTCCCCAAACACCAATGAGTAAGTATTTTGGTATAACAGATATTTCGAGAAAGAAGAATAAAATAAATAAATCTAAAGAGATAAAAAATCCATAAGCACCCAATGCCAATAGAATTAACAGGAAGTAAAATTCCTTGGTCATCTTTTCAATATTCCATGATACCAATACACCTGCAACAAATACAAATGAGGTTAATAGAATCATTGCAACAGAAATACCATCTACTCCAAAGTGTAAATGAATATTCATTGTTTCGATGAAATTGTACTGTTGTTCAAACAACATTTGTGCAGTATTCTGAAAAGCTCTTTCATGTTGATAAGCAAAGTACAATGTAAATGCCAATGCCAATTGAGCAATGGATCCTGTTAATGACACCCATTTAACTTGTTGCTTATTTTGTGTAAACAAAACAGCTACTGCAGTTATTAGAGGGAGTGCTATAAGTAATAAAAGGTTCATTCAACTATTTTTTATTTTACCACTGAGTTAAGGAGTTTTAGAGTTTCACAGAGTAATACTTTGTGCTCCTTGTGCTTTTGTGGTGCATTATTATTACTGTTATTTAAATTTTTATCTACTTTTTTATTTTACCACTGAGTTAAAAAGGTTTAGAGTTTCAATCAGATTTACTCTGCGTTACTCTGTTTCTCTGTGCCTCTGTGGTGAATCTATTTCCATACATAAATAAACAATACAGACAAAGCAATTAAACCTGCTAAGAAATACAAAGCATACTGCTGCACTTTACCAGACTGTACTTTTTTAATTCCTTCAGAAACATATTGTGTTGTTTCTCCAGTAAGGTTAACTGTCCCATCTACTACATTCTTGTCAAACCAAGCTGCTGTTTTACCAACGATGTTAAAGAGTATTTTCTTGGTGATGAAAATGTAGATTTCATCAATATAAAATTTGTGATAAGCTGCTTTATATAAACCACCTAGAGAAGCAGCAATTGTATCAGATTTTGTATTTTCTTTTTGGTACATAATGTATGCAAACAAAATGCCCGTTAATCCTAATACTACAGGAGCAATAGAGAATTGAAAATGAAAATGCGATTCTAATGCTTTACCATCTGAACTTACCAATTCACCAAAAGGAATAAAGCCAGCAGATGCTGCACCAATTGCTAACAGTATTAAAGGAAGCATCATTGCAAAACCACCTTCGCCATGATGTTCACCATGCGGATGATGTGGTTTGTTCCAGAAAATATTGAAGTATAAACGGAACATATAAAAAGCTGTTAAGCCCGATGTAATTAGTGACGACCAGTAAATAACTTTATTATGTTCGAAAGCTGCCAATAAAATTTCTTCCTTACTAAAGAATCCTGCAAAAGGTGGAACACCGGCAATTGCTAAACAGGCTACCAAGAAAGTGATATGTGTTATAGGCATGAACTTTCTTAATCCGCCCATGTCTTTCATTTCATTGCTATGAACAAAATGTATTACACTACCAGCACCTAAGAATAATAAGGCTTTAAACAAAGCATGGGTAAATAAATGGAACATAGAAGCTGTAAATCCTAATCCATTTTCGCCACCATATTTAGAAACACCTAGAGCAAACATCATGAAACCAATCTGCGACATGGTAGAGTAAGCCAATACTCTTTTAATATCTGTTTGTGTACAGGCAATCACAGCAGCAATTACTGCTGAAGTTGCACCTACCCAACCAATTACTTGTAATACATGTGGAGCAGCAATTGCAAATACAGGAAATAATCTTGCAACCAAATAAACACCAGCAACTACCATTGTTGCAGCATGTATTAATGCTGATACAGGTGTTGGACCTTCCATTGCGTCAGGTAACCAAATATGTAATGGGAACATGGCACTTTTACCAGCACCACCAATAAACACTAAAGCTGTTCCCCAGGTTAATGCAGATAAACCTAAGAAAGAACTGGTAATGGCTGTTTTAAATTCAGCAGATTCAGGTGAGGTAAGGCGTTGAATCAATAAACCAAAGTCCAATGTGCCTGAAGTGAATGATAAAACAAGAATGCCTATTAAGAAACCTAAGTCGGCAAAACGTGTAACAATAAATGCTTTTTTACAAGCAGCTACTGCACTTGGTTTTTCGTAATAATAACCAATTAATAAGAAAGATGAAACACCTACCAATTCCCAGAAAATATAAATCTGGAATATATTAGAAGCCAATACCAACCCCAACATGGAGAAAGTAAATAAGCCAAGATATGAATAGTATGTTGAGAATCTTCTTTCACCCTTCATGTAGCCTAAGCTGTAAATATGAACCATTAAAGAAATCAATGTAACTACAACCAACATCATTGCAGATATTGGGTCGATGATAGCACCCATATCAATAGAAACTCCTTTAGAAAATTCTAACCAAACAAAATTGAAGGCAACTGTTTTTTGATAAACTCCATCTACTTTTCCATACACAAAAAAGTATTCGTAAGCTGTGTACAATGCAAGAATAGTTGAAGTAAGCATGAATGCTGTGCCTATTAAGCCAGATGCTTTGCCTAAATATTTTCTGCCAAATAAGCCCATCAACAAAAATCCTGCTAATGGCAGCAAAGGAATTAGTGCTATGTATAAGGAATGGTTCATAATTATATAAATTTCCCAAATTACCCTCAGGTGTTTGGGTGCTTAAAACTTAAGTTCTTCTGCATTCTCCACATCAATAGACTGGTGACTGCGGTATAAATTAATTATAATAGCAATTGCAACAGCAGCTTCAGCAGCAGCAATGGCAATAATGAATAAAGTAAAGAACAAGCCATCCATTTTGTCGGGCCATACATACTTATTAAATGCAATGAAATTTAAGTTCACGCTGTTTAAAATCAGTTCAATACTCATCAACATGGTAATCAAGTTTCTTCTTGTTAAGAAACCATACACACCAATAAAAAATAATGCTGAGCTAATGAATAAAATATGATATAGTCCGGGTGTAAGCATCATTTTGTTTCAGGTTTACTTTTTAATGCAATTACAATGCAGCCAATCATTGCAGCCAATAACAACATACTGACTACTTCAAATGGTAACGCATAGCCGCCATCTTGTGTTCTTAACATTTGATGTCCAATATCTGCAACTGTTACAGGAGCGTAAGGCTTATCAGTAACAAAAAAATTGTGTTTATACACTTGTAAGATGGTTAAAGCAAAACCACAAAAAACGGTGAGTGCAGCAAATAATTTTCTGCTTAGTTTTTGTTCAGCTAATTTTTCTCCAGCTTGTTGTGTAAGAAAAATGGAGAAGATAATCAGCACCACAATTCCACCTACATATACTACAATTTGCACTGCTGCTATAAATTGGTAGTCGAGCCAAAAGTAAATGCCTGCAATACCAATTAAGGTGAATAATAAATATACAGCAGCTCTGAAAATGTGTCTTGTTGTAACACTTAGTGCTGCACTGCCTAATACCATGGCAGTTAACAAATAAAATATGATGGTTGATCCGTTCACGTAATCAGTTTTTTCTTCTAAAAAAATTATTCAATGCCTTCCATGATTTTTGAATCAGGAAAGTTTAAAACTTTGGTTAATTCGCTTCTGTTAAATACACTGTGTTCAAATGTTTGTGCCATTTTAATTGCATCACTTGGGCAGGCAACAACACATAAATTGCACATGGTACATAGTTCTAAATGATATACCAGTTTATCAATGGCTTTCTTTTTCTTTCCTTCAGCATTCACTTCAAATTTGGTAATTACTTTAATGGTGCCATTAGGACAAGCCAATTCACATGCTGTGCAGCCAGTGCAACGGTGTTCGTTGTTTTCATTGTGTGGCATTACTACTTCGCCTTTGAAGCGTTCAGGCAATACCAAAGTATCTCTGTTATCAGGATATTGTTCAGTAATAATTTCTTTATGGTGTGTAAAATAATACAGGGTACGACGCATACCTGTTGTCAGTGATTTTACTGCACCTAAAACTTCTTTTATGTAATTCGTTACAAACATAATTTTTGTTGTTAGCTATTAGCTTTTATCTGTCGAATAAAGAACAAAGCGTACAAGTGTGCGACGCAACTGAAGCTACATAGTAGTACAAAAGTTCGTTACACAAAAAAAATCAAATTTTCCCTTGTTCCCCTTTAGGGGATAGGGGCTAAAAATGCCATCCCAATATTACCAATGCTGTTGCCAGCAATAGGTTTATCATGCTGATGGGTAATAAATATTTCCACTCCAAGTTTAAGAGTTGGTCAATTCTTAAACGTGGGAATGTCCACCTGAACCACATGATTAAAAATATAAGGAAGAACGTTTTTCCAAAGAACCACATGCTTGATGGAATATAATCCATTACATGATTAAAGCCTTGCCAATTGCTTATGTGAAAAGGCATCCAGCCACCTAAAAATAATGTTGCACCTACTGCACAACCAATAAATACATTGATGTATTCTGATAAAAAGAATAAGGCGAATTTCATTCCTGAATACTCCGTATGAAATCCTGCTGTTAATTCAGATTCTGCTTCTACTAAATCGAAAGGAGCTCTGTTGGTTTCGGCAGTTGTGGCTATGATGAAAATAATAAATGCAATGGCTACTGGAATATGACCTTTAAAAATCCACCAACCTGTTGCTTGCGAATGAACGATATCAGACATTTGTAAACTGCCAGTAAAAACAATAACAGTAAGAATTGAAAGGCCAGCACTTAATTCGTAGCTCACAATTTGTGCTCCACTACGCATGGCACCCATTAAAGAATATTTATTATTGCTACTCCAACCTGCCATTAAAATACTGATGACCATTATTGAGCCAACCGAAGTGACAAAAAGTACACCAATATTTAAATCCCATAGTTGAAAATCTTTTGCAAATGCAATGGGAGCCATCAATAACATCGCTACCATCATCGCAATAAAAGGAGCAAAGTTGAACAAAAATTTATCTGCTCCATTGGGTGTTAAGCCTTCTTTTACTAAGAGTTTCACTGTATCGGCCATTGATTGAAAAATTCCTTTTGGTCCAACACGATTTGGTCCAAGTCGAATCTGAATCCAAGCAGCAACTTTACGTTCCATAATTACCAAAACCAATCCAAGTATTGCAAATAAGCCTATTACAGAAACGCCTGCAATTACCATTTCAAAAACCATTGTCCATGTAGGGTTGAAGGTTTTGCTCAACCATTCATGAATAAAGCTTGCTATGTTTGAAAAACTCCACATGCTGTTTTGTTTTTTGGTTCTCGCAGAAAAAGCTGAATACGCTAAAACTTTTTCTACGAAACTATTTTTTATTTTTTCTCACAGATATCAAGTATAAAACAGATATTTTTTCCAACCTTAAACCCTAAACCTTCCACCTTAAACCTTATCTATCAATATCCGGAATCACTAAATCCAGTGTTCCCATCATGGCAATCAAATCACCCAACTTACTTCCACGAGCCATATGGTCTAATGCCGAAAGGTTAGAGAATCCCGGTGAACGAAATTTAATTCTGTAAGGCGTTGTACCACCTTCACTTACAATATAAACACCCAATTCTCCACGAGCCGTTTCAACTTTAGTATAAAAATCACCTTTAGGTAATTTTAATACTGCTTTTGTTTTAGCCTGAAAATCTCCCTCTGGAATATTGTCAATTAGCTGTTCAATAATTTTTATGGATTGTTCCATTTCTCTCAATCGCACCAGGTAACGTGCAAAAGAATCGCAACCAGTTTCTAACACTTCATCAAAATCAAGCTTATCATAAATTTCATACGGATAAACTTTTCTGATATCACAACTTACGCCACTGCCTCTCATTGCAGGACCACTAACACCATAACTAATAGCATCTTCAGGAGAAAGAATACCAATGCCTTTCATTCTGTTTTGGAATATGATATTGCCTGTTACCAGTTCATCATATTCATGAATCTTGCTCTTGTATAATTTTAAAAAAGTTTTAACCCTGTTTTGAAAATTTGGATGAATGTCTTGCATTACACCACCAGGAACCATATAGTTCATGGTTAAACGTGCACCACAAGTTTCTTCCATTATATCATTGATGCTTTCTCTTTCTCTGAATGCATGAAAGAAAGGAGTGAAGGCACCTAAGTCCATAGCCATTGCTCCCCACCACAATTCATGTGATGCAATACGGGTGAGTTCATCCATTAAAACCCTGATCACCTGTGCTCTTGCTGGCACTTCAATTTGCATGGCTTTTTCAACTGTTAATGCACAAGCATGATTGTTGATGTGAGAAGATAGATAATCCATTCTACTAGTAACATAAATGAATTGCCTATATGTTAGGCTCTCACACATTTTTTCTATAGAACGATGTATATAACCTAAATGTGGTTCTATTTTTTTGATGGTTTCTCCATTCAGTGTTACAACAAGGTGTAATACACCATGTGTAGCAGGGTGTTGAGGTCCTATATTAATGATGATGTCGCCATCTGCTGTTTTGCAAATTTCTTCAACCATGTCTACAATTTGATCATGTTAATAGGGTCTTCAAAATCTTTTCTTAATGGATTTTTTCCTTCCCATCCATCGGGTAATATCAATAAACGTAAATCGGGATGATTCAAAAAGTTTACGCCAAACATTTCATACACTTCTCTCTCATGAAATTCAGCAGTTCGCCAGATTTGTGCTACTGTTTCAATTTCAGGAACCTTGCTATCCAATTTTGATTTAACTACAATGTTGTGACGAAATTTGGTAGATGTTAGATGGTAAACCATTGTAAGATGCGTTTTCCAATCTACACAGGTTAAACAAAAAAGGCTATCAAAAAATAAAGAAGCATCGTTACGTAATTCTTTAGCCAAGGGAAGCCAATCTTTAGCATCAACATTAATGTTGAGCCATTCGCCACCTTCTTCAAAAGTAGCTGTGGCAAGCAGTTCGGTAATTTTGGTTTTCAAATCTTCGTTAGTCATTATTTATTTATTTTCACACTAAGCAACTAAGAATACACAGCACACAAAGCATATTTATAAATGTCTATCTTCTTTATTCTAGCTTCTAACTTCTTCACTAAACCTTCTACCTTCTACCTTACACCTTCTTCCTTTAACCCTTGTTTTATCTGCTCTCTTGTTTGTCCACTTTTAATCTTTTCTTGTAACGCAATCAAAGCATGTAATAGAGCTTCTGGTCTTGGTGGGCAACCTGCAACATACACATCAACAGGAATCACATGATCGGCACCTTTAACAACAGAATAAGTATTGTAGAAAAATGGTCCACCACTTATGGCACATGCACCCATGGCAATTACATATTTTGGGTCGGCCATTTGATCGTATAATCTTTTTAAAACGGGAGCCATTTTGTTAACGATTGTTCCTGCAATAATGATTACGTCGGCCTGTCGTGGAGAGGCTCTAGCCACTTCAAAACCAAATCTTGAGAAATCATATTTGGCACCTGCTACAGCCATATATTCAATACCACAACAACTGGTAGCAAAAGTTAGCGGCCATAACGAATTGGAACGAGCCCAATTTATTACATCGTCTAGTTTACTAAGTACAATTCCTCCTCCAGGAGTTTCATGTATTTGTCCAGGAAAATTGGATGTATTTTTTGGTTGATTTATTTCCATTGTAAAGCACCTTTTTTATGGGCATATAAAAAGCCGATGAAAAGTATAAAAAAGAAAATAACGATTTCTATAAATGCAATCCAACCAACACTTTTTGCTACTACAGCCCAAGGATATAAGAATACCAACTCTACATCGAAAATTAAAAAAATGAGGGCAAATAAATAATAACCCACATTCATTTGAATCCAAGTTTTTCCTTGAGTTGGAATACCACATTCATAAGGTTCTCCCTTTTGTTTGTTGGTACTTCCTTTTAATAAAAGTTTAGAGATAAGTATGGCTATGCTGGAAAAAGCAATAGCGGCAATCATTAAAACAATCAGCGATGAGACTCCCATACGCAATTAATTTACACAAACTTACAACTATCTATTCACTGAAATATGATAATTATCAACAGTCAATATGTCGAATATCATTTTTACATTTCACTGCTTAAAAATTAATTTAAAGCCTTTCAAATGCTTGATTTTACTGGAATTTTTAATCCATTTATATTTATTTGATAAAGATATTTTAAGTTCATTAAGTTCAACATTTCCAGATTTTGAAACATCTTTAGTGGATAACATAGAAGCAAATGCAATTGTAAAAAATTTTAAAGATGGAGAACTATTAATTAGAACTGGACAAAATATTCGTTCAACTGGTTTAGTAGTAAATGGGCTTTTAAAAGTTTATAGAGAAGATGAGGAAGGCAACGAATTTTTTATGTACTACCTGCAACTAGGTCAAGCTTGTGCATTATCGATGGTTTGTGCAACTAAGCAAGAGACAAGCCAGTTGATGGCAAAAGCTACAGCCGATTCTGAAGTGATTATGATACCATTAGAATTTATGGATAAATGGATGGGGCAATACAAAACTTGGTATCAATTTGTGGTTGAAACTTACAGGGCTAGATTTGAAGAATTACTTATAACGATTGACCATTTTGCATTTAGAAATATGGATGAACTTTTGGAGTTTTATTTAAAGCGTTATAAAGAGACACTTAAAAGCAATATCATTCCAATTGCACACCAAGAAATTGTGAATGAATTAAACTCATAAAGAGAAGTAATTTCTCGGTTAATGAAAAAAATGGCTGAAATAGGTAAAATAAAAGTACATCGAAACCACGTAGAAATTATTCGGCTATAAACAGGTTTTGTAAATATAATTTCTTAAAAATTATTGGACTCTATTGAAAGGTGATTTTTGTCACAAAAAAACACGATAGTGTTAATCATATTTGCATTCAGCAAAACTAGAAATATGATTATCGAACAAATTTATACTAGTTGTTTAGCCCATGGAGCTTATTACATTGAAAGTAATGGAGAAGCAGCAATTATAGATCCATTAAGAGAAGTAGAACCTTATATTCTTAAGGCTCAAAAAAATAATGTAAGCATAAAGTATGTTTTCGAAACGCATTTTCATGCCGATTTTGTTTCAGGTCATATTGATTTAAGTAAGAAAACAGGAGCTTCTATTGTATATGGACCCAATGCTGTCTGCGAATTTGGCTGCATATCTGCTAAAGATGAGCAAATTTTTCCTTTAGGTAATATTCAAATTAAAGTTTTACACACGCCGGGGCATACCATGGAAAGCAGTTGTTTTTTATTAATTGATGAAACTGGAAAAGAAAAAGCTTTGTTTTCGGGAGATACATTGTTTATTGGAGATGTTGGTAGACCCGATTTAGCACAAAAAGTAAAAGCCGAACTTACCGAAGATTTATTAGCTGGTTATTTATACGATTCCTTGCACAATAAAATTATGCCTTTGGCAGATGATATTATTGTTTATCCTGCTCATGGTGCTGGAAGTGCCTGTGGTAAAAACATGAGTAAAGAAACTACTGACACATTGGGTAATCAGAAAAAAGTGAACTATGCTTTACGTCCAGATTTAACTAAAGAACAATTTAAAAAAGAAGTATTAACTGGTTTGGTTGCTCCACCTGCATATTTTCCTTTGAATGTTTTAATGAATATTCAAGGTTATGATAGCATTGATACAGTAATGGAACGTGGTAATCAAGCTCTTTCTGTGGCTGCTTTTGAAGCTGCATTTGAAGAAACAGAAGCCCTGATTTTAGACACCAGAAGTTCTGATGAATTTACAAAAGGATTTATTCAAGGCTCTATTAATATCGGTATAGATGGAAATTTTGCTCCCTGGGTTGGTACACTAATTCCAGATGTTAAACAGCAAATTTTATTGGTAGCTGAAAAGGGTAGAGAAAAAGAAGTAATTACCCGTTTGGCTCGTGTGGGTTATGATTTTTGCATAGGATTTTTAGACGAAGGCTTTGAAGCTTGGAATAACGCAGGGAAAAAAGTAGATACCATTAATTCTGTTACTGCTGATGAACTTGCTGCAACAATGCAACAAAACCAAGTTGCTATACTTGATATTCGTAAAAAAAGTGAATTTGATAGTGAACATATTGTTGGTGTAATTAATGCTCCATTAGACTTTATCAATGATTGCATGAGTTTAATTAATAAAAATTCTACTACTTACATTTATTGTGCTGGTGGTTACCGCTCAGTTATATTTATTTCAATTCTAAAAGCAAGAGGATTTGACAATTTAGTAAATGTAATTGGTGGATTTAAAGCAATAAAAGATGCTGCAAAATTTTCTATTACCGAATATGTATGCCCATCAACATTATTATAAACTGGATTTTATAAAATAAATTTGATGAAAGCAATTGTGCAAAACTGGAATTTAATGCGTTTTATAAGGTTGTTACTTGGTGCAATGGTCATTATACAAAGTATCAATACCAAAGATTATTTATTTGCTTTTATTGCCTTACTATTTGCGGGTATGGCATTATTAAATATTAGATGTTGTGGTACAAGTGGATGTTCTACAAATGTTTATTCAAATAAAAAGAATACAAATTCTATAAAGGAAACAACTTATGAAGAAGTGATTTGAAAGTAATTCATTGATTGTAGTGGGAGCATTATTAGCTGGTTTTTTGTATTGGGATAATATTGGTTGTGCATCTGGAACTTGTTCTATTACATCTAAACCTTGTTAATAGTACTTTGTATTTTGCTGTATTAGGTGCAATGGTATTTAATTTTTTCAAAAAAGATAGTAAAGAAAAATACGTTGGACAATAACCCATCTTTTAAAGAGATTATAGCAGGAAATAAACCAGTATTGATTGATTTTTTGCTGAATGGTGTGGTTCATGTAAAATGATGCCACCAATTTTAAAGCAGGTAAAGGATGCTTTAAAAGAAGATATTATTATTTTAAAAGTTGATGTAGATAAAAAATCCTCAGGTAGCTCATGCATACCAAATTCAGGGTGTACCAACGTTAATGGTTTTTAAAAACGGAAAAGTGCATTGGCGTCAGTCGGGTGTTGTGCAAGCAAAACAATTACAACAAGTATTGCAATCAGTTAAATGACTATGGTTATTGCAATTTAGCTTTCAATTCTTCTAAGCTTGCAATGCCTTGCTTTCTCCAAACTTGTTTGCCATTTTTATAAACAATAAAAACTGGCAAAGCTTCTACATTCATTTGTTTCATTACATCCAAATCTTTACCACCATCTACTTTCACCAATTTAATTGTTGTATTTTCTTTCAATAATTGAGCTAAAATAGGCTTCATTTTTTTGCAAGGAGAGCACCAGTCTGCACCAAAATCTACTAATACTAAACTATCTGTACTAATTTTTTGCTGATACTCATTTGCTGTTATTTGTGGCTCTTGAGAATTGCCTTCTACAGGTTTATTGCTTTGTTTCTAGGCGTTAATGCCCCCTTTTAAATGATACAATTGTGTAAAGCCTTTTTCTTTTAAGATGCTTAATGCATAATTACTTCTAATACCCGATAAACAATATATATAAATAGGTTTGGCTTTATCTAAATGCTGTATCCTATCAATAAATTCTTTGTTGTTATTGTAATTAGCCTGCAGAGCGTTTTTTAAATGCCCTTTTTTAAATTCTTCTGCACTTCTTACATCCAGCAATTGCACATTAGCATTTTGTAAACCTTCTTCAAAGGCATCAGCCGTTAAACTATAATTGTTTTGTTGACTGCAACTGCTGATTGACAGGGCAATTAACATAGTAAATAGTAAGTACTTGTTCATAATACAAATGTATTGATTGAAAACTAGAATTGATGGCAAACGAAAACAACCTGTAATAACGGTAAAGTGATAAATGTCAACATTTTAACAGTTTTAATTGTTCACCTCTAATATCTAAAATTTACGTAACCAAAATTCATCAACATGAAAAAGATTATGGGTAACATTAATAAAATTATCAGAATATTGATAGCAGCTGTTTTTACAGTACTTTATTTTACTAGAACTCTTACTGGTACAATTGGTTTGGTAGTATTGGTATTGGGTGGCGTATTATTGTTTACATCCATCATTAGTTTTTGCCTTTTATATACTTTAGTTGGAATACATATTTGAAAAATAAAATAGTTCCGCCAATCATGTTTGCTTTAAAGTTTGTTTAGGAATAAAGATTTTTATTATTCCAGTAATTTAATCGGTTAAATAGTATTTTTACATCAAATCAATGAAGCATGAACTCGTTTGGGCGAATATTACGTGTACATATCTTTGGAGAAAGTCATGGTGAAAGTGTAGGGGTTTCAATTGATGGTATTCCTGCTGGTTTGCCATTAACAGCAGATGATTTGTTAGCCGATTTAGAAAGAAGAAAAGGTGGTAAAAGCAGGGGAACAACACCACGTCAGGAAGCTGATAATCCTTTTTTTAAAAGTGGAATATTCAATCATACAACTACCGGCTTTCCTATTACTATTTTATTCGAAAATAACAATATACGAAGCGATGATTATAATAAGCAAAGAAGTTTTCCAAGACCTGGCCACGCCGATTGGGTAGCCCATCAAAAATTTGGTGGGTTTGAAGATTATCGAGGTGGTGGGCATTTTAGTGCCAGACTAACCACAGGGCTTGTTGCAGCGGGTGCAATTGCTAAAAAGTTAATGCCTCAAATTAATATTACAGCTGCTGTTACTGAAATTGGCGGAGAAAAAGATCTTGAAAAAGGTTTACAAAACGCAATTGATGCCAAAGATTCAGTTGGAGGACTAATTGAGTGTACAATAACTGGTTTGCCTGTTGGTTTAGGTGAGCCTTATTTTGATTCTTTAGAGTCTTTATTGGCACATATACTGTTTGCTATTCCTGCTGTTAGAGGCATTGAATTTGGAACTGGTTTTACAGCTGCTAAAATGTTTGGGCTGCAACATAACGATGCTATTGAAAATACTTCTGGTAAAACAAAAACCAATCATGCAGGTGGTATTGTTGGTGGTATTACGAATGGTAATGAACTGGTATTTCGATTGGCTATAAAGCCCACAGCTTCTACACCAAAACAACAACAAAGCCTAAATTGGGAAACAGGTAATGTAGAAAGTTTTTCAATTAAAGGTCGTCACGATTTATGTGTTGCATTAAGAGCCCCTGTTATTGTAGAAGCAGCAACAGCATTGGTTTTAGCCGATTGTATGTTATTGGAACAGCAAATTCCAAGGGTATTAAAATAGATAAGTATAAATTCTTTTGCAGACTATGTGGAAGAAACAGTTAAAGAAAAAATTAATTATGTCGAATATTATTTATCACGTTACCTCACAAGAAGAATGGACA
This sequence comes from Chitinophagaceae bacterium, assembly GCA_044348985.1. GTDB lineage: Bacteria > Bacteroidota > Bacteroidia > Chitinophagales > Chitinophagaceae > UBA1930. The sequence goes on along the minus strand of JBIKRV010000010.1, from coordinate 82,163 downwards.
GTTGCTCAGGAAAAAGGATATTATGAAGCTCCATCTTTAGCTTTAGAAGGATTCATACATTGCAGCACAGCCAATCAGGTTGCTGGTGTTGTAGAAAGATATTTTTTTGGTAAAACCAACTTAATAAAATTGGTAATCGATACCCATCAACTAAAGCATCCATTAAAGTTTGAAATAGCCTCATCTGTTAATGAAGAATTTCCTCATGTTTTTGGTGTTATAAATTTAGATGCAGTAATTGAAGTGCAAAATATCAGTAAAACCAACTCTTTGTAATTCGTGTAAAATGATTTGTGTGATTAATATACAAATAGCTTTGTTGTTAACTATTCTTATAAAATGGTAGTATATTAGAGTAATGAAGTTGAGGTTTACCATATTGATTTTAATTCTCTTTTTTCAGATTGCAATTGCTTATACAACCTTAAATGCTCAATCTTTGGCTGCATTTGTTGATTCTATTCTTTCGAATCGTACCATAAAAATTCCTGCATATAAGCAACAGTTTAACAGCTTTGAAAGCAAGGTTTTTGCAATGGAGTTTTGTAAAAGTCAGTTCGTAGATACAGCAGGAATTTATTTATTACAAAATGCAGAACTACTTTCAGTAAACCTGGTTTTTACGGATTACCCATCAAGTTTAGATTTAAAGCCCCTTAACAGAAGCAGGTTTATACAACTGAATAAATTTTTGCCCAATGCAATCAAAAATGTACATACCCAATGGCAGGTAATCAGGCAAATGGATGGAGCAGATAAAAACTCTGCAAAAGGAATGTTACACGGTTTTGTTATCAATTATAGATTACCTGTTACAGCAAAATCCTGGAGTAAAGAGCTGGATTATATAAGAGCTGTTACACCTGATCCTGTTATTGTACAGGAATCTTTAGAAATTGCAGAAGATATTCCAAAGAAGAAAGAAAAAGTTAGACATTGGGATGCAATACACAATACTCAAAACACTTACAATGTATTGTTTGATCGATTTGTAAAAAAAATTAGCCACAATAAAAAATTGATTGATGATGAATTTGTAAAAAGAGATTCCATTGTGGTTTTTTCTACCAAAGATGCTTTGCGTTATAAAATTATTTCGGGTAAAGAAAACGACATTGATATTAAAAGAGATTCGGTTTTTGTTTTATTAGATGCATTACCTAAAAAAGAAGTAGTTATTCCACCTGTTAGTGTTAAACCCAAATTGGTATTGCAAAAAGATTCTACTGTAATCAACATTTTTACTAGAAACAAATTAACCAACTTATTAGTCGTTGCCGATGTTACCACAAGCATGAGCCGTTACAATGCTCAGCTAATTCTATGGGTAAGCCATTTAACCAAAGAACACAATTTAAAAGCATTGGTATGTTTTAACGATGGAGATGGTAAACAAACTGAACAAAAAATAATTGGCAAAACAGGTGGTATTTATGGAGAAGTTTATAGCAGTGCAACACAGTTGGGCGAACTAATGGAAAAGGTAATGAGCAAGGGAAGTGGGGGTGACTTTCCTGAGAATGATTGCGAAGCAATTCTAAAAGGAATTGAACAGTTTTCGGATTATGAAAGTATTGCATTAATTGCCGATAGCTGGGCTCCGGTAAGAGACATTGAATTGGTTCATCAAATAAAAAAGCCCGTGAATGTAATTGTTTGTGGTAATGATTTAGGACCCCATCCCGACTATGTTGCCATTGCTTATTTTACTAAAGGGTCACTCTGTTTTAATGATGTTGACGTAACTGACTTTTCAGCTTTGGCACAAGGTAAAATCATGAATATAAAAGGTACCAACTACATCTTAAAAAATAAAAAAGTAATTTATGCTGTTAGATAAAATCAGGTATCTCCGTAAGTGATTTTTTTGTTGGCGTGTGTATTCCAAATGTAATATTGCCATTGGTTGTAATTAAAAACTGAACGTCCATTGTTTGGTTGTAATTCAATATCTGTTCAAACGTTTTTTCGTTTACAAGTACATTCATTTCCTTGCATTCAATTATCATCCACGGCTTACTGTTTTTATAAATAATGATATCGCATCTTTTCTTTAATTCACCCAGTTTAATTTCTTTTTCAACTGCAATTAATACAGCAGGATATTTTTTTTCGATAATCAGATAATGAATAAAATTTTGGCGTACCCATTCCTCCGGAGTAAGTATTACCCAACGTTTTCTGATTTCATCGAAAATGAATTCTTTCGTGTCTTCTTGTTTAAATCGAAAATTGGGTTTCGGGTAAACTATATTTATCATGTTTATTGTAAACCTATTTTTTCTTATTTTTACAAATGGTTGTCAAATATACCATGGCTTAATTACTAACGATAAAATGAAATTGTATGAAAACAAAAAAAGATATAGTTGATAACTGGTTACCGAGATACACAGGTGAAAAATTAGAAAATTTTGGGGAGTATATTTTGCTTACCAATTTTAGTAATTATGTAGAAAAATTTGCTGAGTGGAATAAGGTAAAAGTTGTTGGTAAAGATCGCCCTTTTCAGTGTGCAACAGCTAACGGAATTACCATTATCAATTTTGGAATGGGCAGCCCGGGAGCAGCTACAGTAATGGATTTATTGAGTGCAATAGAACCTAAAGCTGTATTATTTTTGGGCAAATGTGGGGGGTTGAAAAAACGCAATAAAATTGGTGATTTAATATTACCAATTGCTGCAATAAGAGGTGAAGGTACCAGTAATGATTATTTTCCACCAGAAGTACCTGCAATGCCGGCATTTGCCTTACAAAAAGCAATTTCTACAACTATACGTGATAATAAAACAGATTATTGGACAGGCACTGTATATACTACAAATAGAAGGGTTTGGGAACATGATGAAGAATTTAAAAAACAATTAACCCGTGTAAGAGCCTATGCAATTGATATGGAAACTGCAACCATCTTTATGGTAGGATTTTATAACCATATTCCCACGGGTGCTTTGTTGTTGGTAAGTGATAGTCCAATGGTTCCTGAAGGTGTTAAAACTGAAGCCAGCGATAAAAAAGTTACCACTCAATTTGTAGATAGGCATTTGAAAATTGGAATCGATTCTTTAAAACAGTTAATTAACAATGGAGCAACAGTAAGGCATTTGAAATTTTAAGTCATTAACTTAATCGAATGAGTCAGGATATACATTTGCATCATTATGAAGAACATCTGCAAAGCAGCGATTTATTAAAAGATATTGTAATAGGTATGAGCGATGGATTAACTGTACCTTTTGCTTTAGCTGCTGGGCTAAGTGGTGCTATACATAATAATGTACAATTGGTGTGGATTGCAGGTTTAGCTGAAATTGCTGCAGGATCCATTGCAATGGGTTTAGGTGGTTATTTAGCTGGACAAACAGAGCAAGATCACTACAAAAGCGAACTTAAAAATGAATACTGGGAACTTGTACATAAACGTGAAGTCGAAATAGAAGAAGTACGAAAAGTATTCAGAGAATGGGGGCTTAGTGAACATACAGTAGAAGAAGCAACACAAGAAATTATCAAAGATGATAAGCGTTGGGTTGAATTTATGATGAAGCATGAATTAGGCCTGGAAGAACCCGACCCTAAACGTGCCAGAAAAAGTGCGTTTAATATTGGGTTCTCTTATGTTGTAGGTGGCTTAATTCCTTTAATACCTTATTTTTTTGTAAGCACCTCTCTTGAAGGTTTAAAAATATCAGCTGTAATAACATTGATTTGTCTGTTTATTTTTGGCTTCTTCAAAAGTAAAATGACAGGCATTAATCCTTGGGTTGGTGCAATTAAGGTAATGCTTATTGGTGCAGTTGCAGCTGGTGTTGCATTTGGAATTGCTAAACTTATAGAGGGGTAATAAACCCTATAAATTGTCTAAATAGTTATTAATAAAGTTTAACGGTTTAGGTTCCAGCTGAGTACTTATAATATTGGCATTTACAATATTTATACTTTTAGAACCAAAGTAAAAATCGTTACCCAACTTGCCAATAGCAATTAAATAAACCTCACTATTAACGGGTACTTTAGGGAAAGTAAATAATCGGTTTGCAGGTTCTCCCAATAATCTTGCAATAATATTTTTGCTTTTAAACACCATGTAAACTTGTGTATTGTTATTGGTAAAGTTTAAAGGTAAACTCACATTTACTTTGGTTGCTGGTTGTGTGGTATCGTTAAAAAAATCGCAATTAATCCAGTTTAATTTTTTTGAAGTTATTTCATATCCTCTGTACACAGTATTTGTTGCAGTATCATATTGTTGCCAATTGGTTACAGTTCCTAAATTATCGCTGGGCATCCAGGTTTTAATAGTATCCTGAAAAGAAGATGCAATTGTTTCTTCGTAAAAGAAAAGCATATCATTAGATGGAAATGGGTTTCTATAAACAATTTTATAAGAAGCATTTGGTGCTAAATTTAGCGGGAAACCGTTTTGAGAAAGTCTTACATTAAACGAACCACCTGTTTGTAATAGCCTGTTAATGCTTGTTGTAGGTTTAGCATAACGTATAAAATCTCCTTTTTTTCTAAGTTGGGTTAATTCAACTTTAATTTTTCCATACAAAGTAGTACCAGCTATACTTACACAAACGTTTGGTGGAAAAAATACTTTTAGACTGTCTGAAAAAACAATTACTGCTCCTGTATTTACATTAAAAGAGTCTGTAAAAATAGTTCTGTTTTCAATTAAACCATTGGTTATTTGATTTACAGGAGCATTTGCAGTAACTGAATTACGCCAAGCTGTATCATTTATAGAGTTATTTTCATATGCATAAAACTGCTCCGAAAATTCTTTGCTGCACGACGTGAGTAAAGTTAAAACGATAAGTAAGTATGTGAAAAATGATTTCATTGGTTTGTGTATGGTTCTTAGATACGTTTTGTATTAATAGTGTTGCTTTCGATAATTTAGTTTATACCTAATACCCAATGTTAAGCCCAATGCACTAAAGTGTTGGCTGAAGTTGTATGCGGTGTTTTGCAGTTTGGATAAGCTGTACCTGAAATAAGGTTCTGCAAAAAAATCAGCTCTCTCATTAAAAGATTTAATTAAACTTATACTTCCATATAAACTCAAACCTACACTGTGTTTGGTGATACCATCATTTTCTTTTGGATTAACATTCACCATTTGAAAACTGGTATCCAATACTTTTCCTTTATACCATGAAGCAAGGTTGATAATTACACCAGCATTAATTGCAGTTTTAAAATTTTTGCTGTCCATTTCATAGCTTAAAGAAATTGGCAATTCTATATTTCTGTAATAATTGTATGATTTGCTTTCAACGTAACCTATTTGTATTACAGTACTGGTATCTGAAACTGTAGAAACATTACCAGCTGCATCGGTAACAGTTTTAATGGTTACAACTGTTATTAACCTTCTTTCATTTTCTCTGCGTAGGCTTAACTGTTCATTCAATTGTGAAAACTGAATACCAGCTTTTAATAAAAAATTATCGTTCAAATTTTTGCTAAGCCTTGCACCAAATGTAAAACCACCTCTCATAGTTTCTGAACTATCTTTTTTGCCTAAGAAAGCTGCATTATTATCTGAACCACTAGTTTTTTTAATCACATAATCAGGAGACATATACATTTCCAAGTACCAATCGTTGCGATAGTTGCCATTTATTTCAGGACAATCTTTGGGCTTAAATAAGTTTACCTGTAATTCGGTTGTACTTTTTTCATTTACAACAGGTATTTTCCAACTTATTGGTTGTAAAGTGGCTTTTGAAAAACTAAAATTCTTCAACTGCTCTTCAATATTTAAAGAAATAACTTTTGTACTTGTTAATAAGAAATTTGTTTTGTTGTATTCTTTAATTTTTAAAGTTGTTGCTCGTTTTTTTAGTAATGTACCCGTTAAACTATTACTTGTTACAGTATTACCATCACTACTAAAGTTTTCAGGGTTAGCAAAATAGTTTTGTTCAGCTTCTTTACTATTAATTGGTTTAGTTTGATTAGCTGAAACATTTGCAGATGCTATGTTTGTGTCGGTTAAACTCTTTTTTGTGTTATTTTGTTGATTAACTTCAAGGCTTTTGTTCATTGACTTAGAATTGCTATTAGCAGATGGCTCGATATTTTTTTCTAATGATAGAACAGGTTTTGTATTTGTTTCTTGTTTTGCTAAAACCAGTTGTTTTTGAAATAGCATAAAACCACCAATTGCCAATGTGGTAAACAGCAAACCAAGCATTAAAAATGCTTTCGAATTCCACCAAAAGGCAGCAGGTTTGCGTTTTTTTTCTTGGGCAATTTTTTCCCAAAGACCATCAGGTACAGGCGAAGCATAATTGCTCAGCCTGTTTCTAACATATTTATCAAATGAATGCTCACTCATTACACAGCTATTTTTTGCAGTTGTAAAATTTGGTGTTGTAACATTTTCCTAGCTTTAACCAGTTGGCTACGGCTTGTGCTTGCTTGTATGTTCAACATTTTGCCTATCTCTTCGTGGCTAAAGCCTTCAATTACATTCAGATTAAAAACAATTCTGTAATCATCGGGTAATTGATTAATCAATTTCATTAATTCTTCCTCCCCCAAATGTGCATAGGCGTAAGATTCAATTCTTGGTGTATCATAGGTGCTTTCTTTAATTTCATTAAAACTGATCCGTTTTTTTTGCAGATATTTTAATGCACAATTCACAATAACCCTTCTTACCCAACCTTCAAATGAACCCTCGAATTTAAACTGGTGCAGATTATTAAATACCCTGATAAACCCGTCCTGCATCATATCTTCTGCTTCCATGGCATCATTGGAATAACGTAGGCACACAGCAAACATTTTACCAGCCAATTGCTCAAAAAGCATACGCTGGCATTTAGCATCTTGCTGAATGCTCCCTTTTATCAGTTCATATTCGGTCAAATCAGGACTTTGATTGTTGCATGAATGAATATTTGATACCCATAATTACATAATTGTTGCTTACAGGATTGTTTAAAATTACAAAAAAGGAATGTAGTTTAAAAAATTGTGTGCATTAAATATGGGTATATACATAAAAAAACTGTTTAGATTAATTTTTATTGTTGGTAATAAAAACCAAGCATTTCAAAAATTAATCTAAACAGTTTAACATTAATTAAGCTTAAAAACTTAACCGTGTTTCAATATTATTTGCTTGCAAATAAGTGAATTGACAATTGAATATCAGAAGATGTGTATTTGCTATTTAATCCTAATAGTTTAGCATCTACGCTAAAAAATGCTTGAGCAAAAAAACCTTTATCATCTGCACTTCTTACATAACCAGGAAATTTTAAAGGTGCAGTAATACCTTTTGCAGTTAAATTACCCTCAATTTCAACAGTTGTAACTGATGTGTAAGTAACTTTAGTAATTTCAAAAGATGCTTCTGGAAATTTTGCTGCATCAAAAAAATCCGGACTTTTTAAGTGGCCTTCTAATTTAGCACCAGCATTATCGGTAACTTTTAATGAATTGATGTCGATAACAAATTTACCGCCAGTTAATTTGCCATTTTCAACTGTTACAGAGCCGCTTTTTAATGATAGGTAGCCCGGATGGTAACCACCTGCTTTAGAACCAACCCACTCAACTTTAGAAGTAACTGTGTTTGCGGTAAAGGTGTCGCCACCAGTAAATGTGAAAGAGTTTAGTGTTGTAGCTAAAAATGCTACAATTGTAAAAAGGAATACTTTTTTCATAAATGTTTAATTGTTTTAACAAATGTAAGAATAATACATGTATATACATCTATTATTTTTATTTTTTCCCTAAATCATAAAATAATAATTGGCTATTCGGCAAAAAAGGGAGCTACTTTTTCTCTAAAAGCATAGGGCATACTGGTTTTTTCGTGTGTAGCTGCACTAATAAAATAAAGAGCCACTTTACCAATTGTAAGCAGTTTACCAGCTTCGTTATACACTTCCTGATGAAATTCAATCCTATGATCGGTTGGAAGCTCTTTAAGCATAGTTTTAATAATAAGTAAATCATCGTAATGTGCAGGGCGTAAAAATTTTGAATGAAAATCCACAACAGGCATTAATATACCCATTGCTTCAAGTTCTTTGTAAGTAAAACCAAGCTTACGAATTCCTTCTGCTCTGCCAACCTCAAAATATTGGGCATAATTGCCATGATAAACAACGTTCATTTGATCTGTTTCAGCATATCTAACTCTAATTTTTGTAGTGCTTTCGTACATAAAAAAAATTTCTACGAAAGTAACCGAATTACAGCTGTTGTTTATTTAAATATGGATAAATGGAAGTGATGATTGAGTTAGTGTTTTGATGTGTTGATTTGTAATTTTTTTGGCGAATCGCTACTGTATTACGAATAAAATTTTATTTTAATGGGTTTCCGTGAATTCCTATTTAAGCAGAGTAGCCCACAGTACTCTCAATAAGTAGTACGAGTACTGCTGGTGAAAACCAGATATAATGTTGATTTTTGATAAAATACTGTAGCCCCAATGAACCATTAGTAGCCTCACTTTTTTGAATAACTTATTGTGTTAATTTTTGTTTATCCACAAAACACATCAATTGGGTACAAAACCTCTTTGGGCATGTAGTTTTAACCAACGATTTTGCGTTTTATTAAGAAAAGAAACCAGAACCTTTGTTACCAAAGTTTTAATCATTCTATGTACCAACTGAAAAAAACAGGTTTATTAGTTATTACTATTGTTTGTACAACAATTGTGTTTGCTCAATCAACCAAAGAAAATAACGATCCGGATGTAGTTTATAAAACTGCAAAAGCTTATTGGCAAAAAGAGCAATACAGTTTGGCTTATGCAATATTTAAGCGTTTGTACAATAATGGCAATACAGAAAGTAATTTTCCAGCACACCTGAAAACCGATTGTAAATATTATACAATTGTGTGTGGATTATTAACAAACGATGCTATTGCTGAACCATTGGCTGTGGATTTTATCCAATTAGAATACAATGCCCAGAAATCGGGTGTAATGAGTTATTACCTGGCTGAATATTATTATCGCCAAAAACGTTTTGCCGATGCCAATACGTATTATGCTAAAGCCGATATAGACAATTTGAGCAACAGAGAAATTGCTTATATGAAATTTCATCGAGCCTACGTTTTTTTTTCAACTCAGCAATTTGATAAGGCTAAACCTTTATTCAATGCCATTCGCCAAATAAGCAATGATCCCAATTATATTGATGCCAATTATTATTATGGGTTCATTTTGTTTTATGAGAAAAAATATAGAGAAGCTTTAGAATGTTTTAAAATAGTAGAAACCAATCCCACGTATCAAAATATTGTTCCTTTTTATATAACAGAGATTTATTATTTTGGAGGAGAGCGAGAAAAAGCAATTGATTATGCTTACAAAGCCATTAAAAAAGGTGGTCAGTATTACGATATTCAGTTAAAACAGTTATTGGGACATTCTTTATTTGAAAAAAGGAAGTATGCTGATGCATTGCCTTATTTAGAAGAATATATAAACAAAACACCTAAGGTTCGTCGTGAAGATTTTTACGAATTATCTTATTGTTATTATGAGGCCGGTAACTGGAATAAAGCCATCATTGGGTTTAAACAATTGGGTGGTAAAGAAGATTCCTTAGCACAAAACAGTATGTATTTATTAGCAGATGCGTATTTGAAAGTGAACGATAAAGCCAGTGCTCGTAATGCATTTTTATTTTGTGCTGGTAATAGCAGCAATGCAGTACAGAAAGAAGTATCTAAGTTTAATTATGCCAAGCTGAGTTATGAGCTGGGTTATATGGATATAGCATTGAAAGAAGTTAAAGAGTTTGTAAATGCTTATCCAAAGTCGATTTTTGCATTAGAAGCAAAAGAATTGCAATTAACTGTACTGGCACAAACCAGTAACTATAAAGAGGCATTAGAATTGTTTGATGCCTTACCAAAGCAAACAGAAAATGCCAAAAAAGTGTATCCGAAAATATTGTATGGCCGAGCAGTTGAGTTTATTAACGACCAGCAGCTGAATAAGGCAGATGATTTGTTTACCAGAGTTTTGCAAGTACCCTACAATTCCCAACAAATACAGTTTGTGTATTTTTGGAAAGGAGAAATTGCTTACAGAAATGGCAAAACCGATGAGGCCTTGGACTATTTTACCAGTTATTTAAATGATGCTAAAATAAATGGAGAAGTAAATGTTGAAAATGCCAGATATAGTGCTGGTTATTGTCAATTGAAAAAAGAAAATTACAAATCTGCATTGGGTTTGTTTCAGCAAATAACACTTTCGGTTAACAATGGTTCTTCTTTGTTATATCAGGATGCATATATACGTGAGGCAGATTGCCATTTTATGCTGAAAGATTTTAAGCAATCCTTGAAAATGTACGATGAAGTGTTGAACCTAAATTTAATGCAAGCCGATTATGCACTGTACCAAAAAGCCATTATTGAAGGAGCTTCCAATAAAACAATAGAGAAAATTTATTTGTTGCAAAGTTTGCCTAACCGTTTTCCAAATTCATTACTAATTGCTGATGCCAATATGGAAATTGCCAATACTTATTTGGCAGATGAAAAATGGATTGAAGCTGTTCCATATTTGGAGAAAGTATTAAAAGATACAAAAGCAAATAGCTGGTATCCGCAAGTTTATTTAAAAACAGGTATTGCTTATTTTAACTTAGAGAAGAATACCGAATCCCTCAGCTTCTTTAAAACCTTAGTAATAAAATATCCAAACTCACCCGAAAGTGATGATGCAGTTGAGTATATCCGTAAAATATTTGTAGAAGATCAAAAGCCCGGTGAATTTATCACTTTTATGAGAGAGAATGGTAAAACTGTAACGTATAATGAAGCTGATTCATTAACGTTTAAAGCTGCCATATTGCGTTATGAAGTAAAAGATTATGTGGCAGCCAAAAAAGGATTTGCCGATTACTTATCAAAATTCTCCGATGGCAGATATGCCATTGAAGCCAACTATTTTTCCGCCGAAATAAATATAGTGAACAAAGATTATGCTGCAGCATTGCCTTATTACAATGCAGTGGCTGCTAAAGCTCCAAATATTTATGCCGAAAGAAGTGCATTACAAAGTGCAAGGATTTACTATTTTGATAACAAAGACTATCCAAATGCCGAGAAATATTTTGCACAGGTAAAACTCTTAACCACACAACAAGAAAACAGGTTAGAAGCCATGCGTGGCTTACTGCGTTGCCAGTACAAACAACAAAAATGGAGTGAAGCTGTTCCAAATGCCCAAGACTTGTTGAAAGAAAAAGGTATTGCTGCCGATGATAAAATGATGGCAAGTATGGTCGTAGCAAAAAGCTATCAGTTAGAAAATAAATTAGATGAAGCCCTTGCAGCTTATAAAACAGTTATTGCTGCTGGTAAATCTGAATTTAGTGCAGAAGCCCAATATAGAATTGCTGAAATTTTATTGACAAAAATGAGGTATGCCGACTCTGAAAAAGCTGGTTTTGAAGTAATTAAAAAATATGGGTCGTATGAATACTGGGTAACCAAAAGTTATATTCTTTTAGGCGATGTGTATTTTGCTCAAAAAGATTATTTCAATGCTGAGGCAACATTTAAAAGTATTGTAGAAAATGCAACAATACCTGAACTGAAAAAAGAAGCAGAAGAAAAGTTAGCTAAAGTAATTGAAGAGAAAAACAAATCCAATAAAGTTGAACAACAGTAAAATACGCACTATGCAAAAGCTTTGTAGAATAATACTCATCTTCTTAATATCACTTGTTACAGTGATGCAGGTAGATGCTCAAAAAAGAAAATCGACTAGTAAGAAAACTCCTAAAAAAACAGTTGCAAAAAAGTCAAGCTCTAAGAAAAAAACTGTAGCTAAAAAAACAACTACCGCTAAAAAAAGTAGTAGTAAGCAATCAACAGCTGCTAAAACCGCTACTGCAACTGCAAAAGAAGAAGAGAAAAAAGAAAGTACTTCTAAAGACACCAGTAAGCCAGATGTTGTAGTATTGTATTCAGCCTTTAAACCAACTTTACGCAATGCAGCTAAAATTAATTTTACCGCAGCAACGCCTGTAACAGATACTATAAAGAGTCCTTTAAAATACGTAGTTCCAGCTCAAAATTTATTTTTCTCTTATCAACCTGTGCCTATTAAACCTTTGGCACTGTTTGTAGATAGCGGTTATACTTGGGTAAATAATGGTTATGTAAAAGCTGGGTTTGGTGGTTATACAACTCCTTATGTAGAAACGGGTTGGAGTTTTGGCGATGGCAAAAAAAATCTAACATCGGTTTATGCCATGCACACTTCTTCTAAAGGCAAATTAGATTTTCAACAATTTAGTAAAACACAGGTAAATCTATTAGGGACTTATGCAACTAAAAATAACCATGAATGGACAGGTAAATTTAATGTGAGCAATAGCACACAATATTTATATGGTTATCAGCCCAACACTTTGGTATTTATGAAAGATACTTTAAAGCAACAATTTAATAGTGTAAGTTTAGATGCAGCTTACAAAAATAGAGAGCCCAACGCTTATGGAATTACTTATCAACCATCCTTAGGTGTAAACTATTTTGCAGATAACAAGCAGGGAAATGAATTTACCATTAAAGCAAAAGTGCCTGTTACAAAACAGTTCAGTACAAAACTTGCTTTAAAAGTTGACTTAACAGCCGATATTACTGCCTATAAAAACAATTTGGTAAATGTAAACAACAACTTGTTTTATTTGAATACTGTTGTAGAGTATAAAACTTCGAATTTTAAATTAACTGCAGGTATTCAACCTTCATGGGATAATGGTGAAACTAAATTATTACCACAAATAACAGCAGAAGCAAAAATTAATGGCGAAAAGTTTATTGCCGAAGCTGGCTGGATTAGTTACTTTCAAAAAAATACCTACAATAGTTTAGCAACAACCAATCCATGGTTGCAACAACCAACCAATTTATTCAACACAAAAACTACAGAGCAGTTTGCAGGTTTTAAAGGCTCGGCAGGTAATCATTTAACTTATAATGCTAGAGTAGGTTTCATTACCATGAAAAATATGCCGTTGTTTGTAAACGATATTGCCGATGGTAAAACATTTTTTATTTTCACTGACTCTAATCTGCAAGCAGTTAAAATACATGGTGAACTTGGTTTTCATATTCAAGAGAAATTTGCTTTTGTTGCTGGTGTAAATATTTATCAGTTTACCAAAAGCGATTTCGATAAGCCATATGGTTTATTGCCTTTTGAAATTACAGGTTCATTAAAGTGGAAACTGCTAAAAGACCTACATTTAAAATCCGATATTTTTATTTGGGATGGAGCAAATTATAGGACCAAAACATCAACAACAGAAAAATTGAGTGCAGCGATAGACCTAAATGCTGGCGTTGAATACAGCCTAATGCCCAAACTAAATTTGTGGCTACAATTCAATAATTTACTCAACAGCAAATACCAACGTTGGAACCAATATGAAGTATTGGGTTTGAATGTAATTGGAGGAGTTGTATATTCGTTTAGATAAACACAGTAAGCAGCATGTATCCAATGATTCACAAATATTTATTGCAACACAAAAAAGTGAGTATTCCGGGCATTGGTCATTTTACGATTGAAACAAAACCTGCTTCAATCGATCATGAGCAAAACATTTTACATGCACCTCAACAATACATCAGTTTTAAATCTGAAACTGCCTTGGCTGATCGTGTGTTTTACAATTTTTTAGCCAAAGAATTACACATCGAAGAAATCGATGCCATTAAAAAATTCCATGAATTTACCTATCAACTCAAAAGCGATATTAATAATGGAGACGGTGTTCAGTTTAATGGAATTGGGTTATTAAAAAAGCAGCCTTATGGCAGTTTTATTTTCAAAGCAGAGAATGCTTTAAATAATTACTTTGCCACTATATTGCTGCCGGTTTTTACAAACAATATTCATGATTCTCCTTTACAACACCTACAGTTAAAGAACGAAAATTTTGGTGATATTGAATTAATACCAATGGACAATGCAGAAGCTAAATCTAGTTACTGGTGGATTTATGCAATTTTACTTGCCATAGCTGGTATTGCAGCCATTTGTTATAAATATGCATAGTTTATTTAGATAGAATTATTCTAAACGTTGTTCCAACACCCACTTCACTTTGCAACACATGTATTTGCCCTTTGTGGTATTGCTCAACAATACGTTTGGTAAGTGTTAAACCCAATCCCCATCCGCGTTTTTTGGTGGTGAAACCTGGTTTAAAAACCTTAGAAATATTGAGTTTACTAATTCCTTTGCCAGTATCTTTTACATCAATAATAATTTGGCTGGTTTCATCTTTTACAGTTACAGCAATAGTGCCTTTTCCATCCATTGCATCTAAGGCATTTTTCAATAAATTTTCAATTACCCAATCAAATAAAGGTGGAGAAATCATGGCAATGATATTGTCTTCGCCATGGGTATCCATTGTAAAAACAACTTTTGCACCAGCACGTTTTTTTATGTAATCAATCATGTAATTGATTTGCTCTACAATATTTTTTTCTTCCAGTTGTGGTTGGCTACCAATTTTGCCAAATCTGTCAGAAATTAGTAACAAACGCTTTACGTCCTTCTCAATTTCAGGAACAATTTTTTCATTGCCTTCAATCTCTTTCAACATTTCCATCCAGCCTTGTAAACTCGATACTGGTGTACCCAATTGATGTGCAGTTTCCTTCGCTAATCCAGCCCAAACCTGATTTTGTGTGCTTTTATAATTGGTGTGTTGTGCAATGGCAACAATAATAATAAACAATGCAGCTAAAAAAAGCTGAATCATAGGGTAGTAGCGTACTTCATTCAATAATTTACTTTCGCCATAATATACCCTGTTTAGTTGTGAACTATCTAAAGGGTTTTTCCATTCTATAGGTGCATGTAAATTTTTAAATTCACTTAATTTTTGTTGAACATATTTTTTATCGTTCAACATTTTGGTAGAATCTAAATTTCTGTAATCCAGTAAACTGTCTTTTTCTGTTAACAATAAAATTGGAATATCAGCACTGTTTTCAGCTAAAATTTTACCTGTTAAATTGGTTTCAGTAACAGTTGGATCACTGTTGGTTCGTACAGCTTCGGCCCATTGTTCAATTTTTTGACGTTCTTCTTTCGCAATTTTCTTGGCCAAATAATTCGAATAAAAAATAGTACCACTTACAATGCAAATTGCAGCAATGGTTAAAAGCGTTCTCCAATTGGCCCATTTAATATTCATGCTACTAAAATAGTATTTCTTGCGGTTGTAATAAATGAGAAATATTTATTGCAATTTTTGGGGCTGTGAACTTAAGTACTTATTTCAGCAGCAGTTCCTGCTTTTCATTACAATATTTTGTTCCTTCGTCACAAAAGTATTTTCATTACAATCAGGCAGCCAATTAGCAGTATAACATTATTCAGCATAAGTTAAATAGTAGCTCTATCGCCACATGGGCTGCAGGATTGAGTGAAAAGCCCTGAGGAAGGAAGGCTTGTAACGAAAGCCTGAAATGTTGTTGAAATCTGTGATGCAGCTGAAAGCCCAAAATAGATTTCTTTAAAAACACTACAAACTCTATATTGCATCCAATTTACAAGCAATGAAATTTTTATTAGATAACCTCGATTTTTTGGATCATCCCGTTGGGTTGTAATTACTACAACCAATTTCATTTTATTATTCATTGCTAATTCGATTCAATCATGTTAACGCAAAACGTTTCGGAACGTACTGCTTATTATTTGCAGTTAGAAGACAAATTTGGTGCTCATAATTATCATCCATTGCCTGTAGTTTTAGAAAGGGGTGAAGGTGTTTTTTTATACGATGTAGATGGCAAACGCTATTTCGATTTTTTAAGTGGTTATTCTGCTGTAAACCAAGGGCATTGTCATCCAATGATTATTAATGCTTTAACTGAACAAGCAGCCAAACTAACACTTACGTCAAGGGCATTTCACAACAATTGGTTGGGAGAATACGAAAAGTACATAACCAACTATTTTGGTTATGATAAAGTATTGCCCATGAATACTGGTGTTGAAGCTGGTGAAACAGCAATAAAATTAGCCCGTCGTTGGGCTTACGATAAAAAAGGGCTTGCTGAAAATAAAGCTAAAATTATTTTTGCTGAGGGTAACTTTTGGGGCAGAACGATGGCAGCAATTTCTTCTTCTACCGACCCAAGCAGTTACAAAGGTTTTGGTCCATTTATGCCAGGTTTTGAATTGGTGCCATATAACAATACTGTTGCTTTAGAAAAAGCTTTGCAAGATGAAAATGTGGCTGCATTTATGGTGGAGCCCATACAAGGAGAAGCTGGTGTTGTAATACCTGACGAAGGTTACCTGTCAACAGTTAGCAAACTTTGCAAGCAATACAATGTGTTGTTTATTGCAGATGAAATACAAACTGGATTGGCAAGAACAGGCAAAATGCTTGCTTGCGATCATGAAAATGTTCGTCCAGATATTTTAATTTTAGGAAAAGCATTAAGTGGTGGTACATTGCCAGTAAGTGCAGTGTTATGTGACGATTCCATAATGATGAATATTAAGCCAGGTGAACATGGCAGTACTTATGGTGGTAATCCTTTAGCATGTGCTGTTGCCATTGCTGCTTTACAAGTATTAAAAGATGAAAACATGGCTGCCAATGCCGAAGCCATGGGTGTTGTGTTAAGAGCAGAATTGGCAAAACTAAACTCTCCATTTATAAAAATAATTCGTGGTAAAGGTTTGCTAAATGCCATTGTAATTGGACATGCCAATGCTG
Organism: Chitinophagaceae bacterium; assembly: GCA_044348985.1. GTDB lineage: Bacteria > Bacteroidota > Bacteroidia > Chitinophagales > Chitinophagaceae > UBA1930. Next base: position 65,389 of record JBIKRV010000010.1, on the reverse strand, counting down.
ATGCTTCATGGGATTTTTGTTTAGCCCTAAAAGAAAATGGCTTGTTGGCAAAACCAACACATGGTGATAAAATACGTTTTGCTCCACCATTGCTTATTACAAAATCTCAAATTGAGGAAGCTGTTGAAATCGTTGGTAAATCGTTGAAGGTGTTGGAATAGGAGGTGAATTTTTAAATAAAAAATGGCAGATAATTTATAACTGTTTGCCATTTTCTGTGTAATCAATTATTAAATGAACTAATACAGCAAATATTCACCAACCTCATTTTGCCAGTTTTGTACTTTGGTGATTTGCTGTATTTGTTGCAAAAACTGTTGAAAAGGTAAATTAAAAACGGATTCACTATTTGTTATGCCCAACAATTTATCTAAATGTTGTGTGCCTGTTGGGTTTACATTTGTTGGATAAGGCATCCATTGAAAATATTGAGCATGTGTATCTTTTACCAACTTAATAAATAATAATGCCGTGAAAACAGGCTGATAGGTTGTGGAGTTATTTATGATGAATTGTACTCCCTTACATTTTTCGTTTTTAAACTTACTATCGGTTGGAATAAACTGATTTTCAGTTAATAAAACATCGTCTTGTATTTGGTTGAATAAACTGCAAACTATTGATGCATCTAACCAAGGAGCACCAACTATTTCAAAAGATTGATTGGTGCCTCGTCCCTCACTAATATTGGTGGCTTCTAATAAGCCCAAACCTGGATATAGTAAAGCTGCGTTTAAATTTTTAATAGCTGGAGAAGTGGGCACAAAATCAATGTTCCAATTGTGTTGAAATTGGTTTCTATTCCAATTGCTGCATGTAATTATTTCAAGCTTTGTATTTAATTGTTTGGTTGTGTTAAAATACAAAGCCAATTCTCCCAAAGTACAACAATGACGTAAAGGCATTGCCCATCGACCAATAAAACTGCTGCAATGTTCTTCGTTTAACAATGGACCTTCTGCTAAATCCAATATTCCTGAAATGGGGTTGGGTCTATCGAGAATGATCAGTTGTTTTTTATGTTTGGCACAGGCTTCTAAAACGTGTGTCATAGTCCATAAATAGGTGTAGTAACGGCAACCAATATCTGGAATATCAAACAACACAATATCTATTTTTTGTAGGTCTTCTTCAGTTGGTTTCAGTTTATTGCCATATAAACTAATGATGGGTAATTGAGTTAAATCATCAATACCATCGTGTATAAAATTGCCATCGGCACCTTTAACATCTAATCCATGTTCTGGAGAAAATAATTGTATAATGTTGTAGCCGTTTTCGATTAATGCTTTTCTTGTAGGAATTAATTGGTTGGTAGTTGCTGCATGATTGGTAACCAAGGCTATGTTATGCGTTTTCCATGCTGGGTTTTGGAGGAGTAAGTTGTCTATGCCAAATTGAATCATTGTGTGAAGATAATTAACCACAGGGTTTTTACCACAGGGCAAAGAAGCAAAGAAGTTTTTTGGCTAGGAGAAAAGGAGAGAAAGAGTTAAGGAGATTAAAGGTATATTACTTAGTACACCTTTGTGTTCTTTGTGTCTTTGTGGTTCAACTTTTAAATCCTGTTGTAAGTTTCAATTCTTCAACAACATTAAAAATTATAGGGCATCTATTATAATGCATAAAAGTGGTAAACAGCCTTTCTTTAAAATTAGGTAAGTGCATGGCAGGAAATTCTTTACAGCCTGCAAAACGATGTTCGTAAACAGTACATTTATTATCACTAAGAAAATGGCAGGGTATTTTATTGATGAGCATCATTCCATTGCTGCCTTTTTCGATATACTGGGCATCAAAGTTTTCTCTTGATTGATTCAAATGTTGGGAGAGATGATCAGCTTCATTTTCTTCCACAACAATCATTAAACTTTTGCAGCAATTGCCACAAGTTGTGCAATCGATTTGAGGTGTGATTTGTTCATTTAATAAACAAACCATATTGTCTAAATCGGCAGTAGCTGCTTTTTTTAGAAAATCAATAAAGGCATCATTTTCTTTTTGTTTCTCAATCGAAATGCTTGCTATTGTTTCTAAGCGGGTTTGTAATATTTGTTGCATGTTGAACAAAAGTATATTTTTTGCTCGTTGATAAAATTTTTAGCATGTTTTATCCACAATTCTCATTTGATTGTTCATAATCTATACTTTGCCAACCTTGTTGGATGGTTAGATTTGTGCGTTAGGGCTGAGGTGCTTTTGGGTTAATAAAGTAGCTGGGTTGTTTTGCTGAATATAGAACAAAGCGTTGAAGAGTGCCCTGCAATATGCAGGATTTACAACGACGCCAGTAAAGTTGAATAAAAAACAGAACGATTGTAACATAATTTTTTAACAAAGTTCTAAGTCCCCATTTAGGGGATTGGGACTAAATAAAATTGTTCCCCTTTAGGGGATAGGTGTATGGCAGAAATTAGACAAAAAGGAGAATATACCGAAGACGATATTAAAAGTCTCGATTGGAAGGAGCATATTCGTTTACGACCTGGTATGTACATTGGTAAATTGGGCGATGGCAGTGCACCTGATGATGGAATTTATGTGTTGATGAAAGAGGTGATTGATAACTGTATTGATGAACATACAATGGGTTATGGCAGGCATGTAGATATAACAATTGAAGGGAAAACAGTAACGATCAGAGATTTTGGTCGTGGGATACCTTTAGGCAAAGTGGTGGATGTGGTAAGTAAAATTAATACAGGTGCAAAGTACGATAGCAAAGCTTTTCAGAAAAGTGTAGGCTTAAATGGTGTGGGTACAAAAGCAGTAAATGCTTTGAGTAGTTATTTTAAAGTAGAAAGTTTTAGAGATGGAAAATGCAAAGTAGCTGAGTTTGAACGTGGGGCTTTAATTAAAGAACATAAAGAAACTACTACTACTACAGAAGAAAATGGAACCATGATTTCTTTTGTAGCCGATGAAACTATTTTTCACAACTATAAATTTATTCATGAGTATTTAGATAACCAGTTGTGGAATTACTGCTACCTGAATGCAGGACTGGTAATGAACTTTAATGGCAAACGTTATGTAAGTAAAAATGGTTTGCATGATTTGCTTACACGTAAAACGAATGCCGATGAATTGCGTTATCCAATTATTCATTTAAAAGGAGAAGATATTGAAGTGGCATTTAGCCATAACAATGATTATGGAGAAGATATTTTTTCTTTTGTGAATGGACAATACACTACACAAGGTGGTACACATCATCAAGCATTTAGAGAGGGATTTGTAAAAGTGTGTCGTGACTTTTTTAAGAAGGATTATGATACAAGCGACATTCGTCAAAGTATTGTTGCAGCGGTAAGTGTACGTGTGCAGGAGCCTGTATTTGAAAGTCAGACAAAAACTAAATTGGGTTCATCTGTTGTATATGAAGGTGGACCAAGCATGAAGAAGTTTATTGAAGATTTCTTAGCAAAAGAATTGGATAATTTTTTACATAGAAACCCAGCTGTTGCCGATGCATTAAAGAAAAGAATTGAACAAAGTGAAAAGGAAAGAAAAGAATTAAGTGGCATTCGTAAACTGGCTAATGAACGTGCTAAGAAAGCCAACTTACACAATAAAAAACTACGTGATTGTCGTGTACACTTAAACGACGAACCTCCTGCAAAAAATAGAGAAGATTTTATAGCCAACCAAAGTAATAGCACCATTTTTATTACTGAGGGTGATAGTGCAAGTGGTAGTATTACCAAAGCTAGAAATGTAGATACACAGGCTGTTTTTAGCTTACGTGGAAAACCGTTGAACTGTTTTGGGTTAACCAAAAAAGTGGTGTACGAAAATGAAGAATTCAATTTGTTGCAACATGCTTTGAATATTGAAAATGGATTGGAAGAATTGCGTTACAAAAATATTGTGATTGCAACCGATGCCGATGTGGATGGAATGCATATTCGTTTGTTGTTAATGACTTTCTTCTTGCAGTTCTTTCCAGATTTAGTGAAACAAAATCATGTGTTTATTTTAGAAACACCATTGTTCCGTGTTCGCAATAAACAGGAAACGATTTATTGTTATGATGAAATAGAAAAGCAAGCTGCTGTTAGAAAATTAACTGGCAAACCAGAGATAACAAGATTTAAAGGTTTGGGAGAAATTTCTCCAGAAGAGTTTGAACGTTTTATTGCTGGGAATGACATGCGTTTACAACCAGTGATATTAGAACAAGGCGATCATATTCAGCATTTGTTAGAATATTATATGGGCAAGAATACACCTCAACGTCAGGATTTTATTATTGATAATTTGAGGGTGGAGTTGGATTTAGTGGAGGAATTAAATTAACCACATAGTAACATAGGCAGATAGACTATTATTCTATTGTGTCTATGTGGTAAAAAAGAATAAAATGATTCATGTAGTTTTTGAACAAGCAAACGTAGAAGCATTATCTAAAGCATTTGATTTAGATGAAACTTTGCGTGGTGAAATCGTTGAAATAAAAGACGATTATGCAGTTGGACCAATTTCAGATATTTATGAAACTGAAGGCTATCAGGCAAGAAGAGACTGGAGGAAATCTTTGTTGGAGTTTTCTCCCTATAAAGATCAATTGGATATTGTAGATGATAAATTAGCGGTACATAACTTGATGAAATTTCTCGACTCCGCTCGAAATGAAAACGATGGTTCGACTTCGCTCACCACTTCTGAACAAGTTTGGATTTGGATGGGACAAAATCAACACGATGTTTGTGGTTATTATTGGTTGATGAGCCAGTTGAAGGATTATCAAGGAAAAGTTCAGGTTTTGTACTTAAATAATTTGCCTTTTATTAATGAGAAAGGACAAATATTTTATCCGCAACATTTATTTGAAATTCAGCCAAAGGAGTTTTTGAAAGCTAAAAGATTAGCCAGAGAAATTACGTTAAGTGAATTTGAGGTTGATCCGGATGAGTGGAAGAAATTGTGTACTGAAAATGCGATGGTTAGAATTTTAGAAGGTGGTAAAAAATTAACCAGTAAAGCAGAAGATTTTTACGACAAAGAAATTCTTTCTGCAATAACCAATGATGCTCAAAAGATGGCTAAGGTATTGAATACCATTCTTGGCAAATTGAAAGTGCAAACAGGAGATGTGTTTTTGGTTTGGCGGATGACTGAATTAATGAAGCAAATGAAAATTGAAATTGTAGGAGATTGGAATAAAGGCTGGAAAGAATTGGTGGTAAAAAATTATGGTTCAAAAGCTGAAGTGATTGAAGAAATTTAACCACAGAGGGACAGAGAACACAGAGTTACACAACGTTGTGATTCGTTCAGTCGTGTAGTCGTTGTGGTTTTAAAAAAGCTCATCAATGCTCCGAACCTTGAAGTGTGCGACGCAACGGCAGCTCAATTGAAATACAAAAGTTGGTTACATAAAAATAGCTTGTAGCTAAAAGCTAATGGCTAATAGCTCAAATAATTAGGTATGGCAAAAGAAAAAATTGATAACAAGGTTTACGAAAACGAAACAGGTGTACAAGGCCAGTATAAAAATTGGTTTTTGGAATACGCCTCTTATGTAATTCTTGAACGTGCAGTTCCTGCAATTGAAGATGGCTTAAAGCCTGTACAACGACGCATACTGCATGCCATGAAAGAAATGGATGATGGTCGTTTTAGTAAAGTCGCTAATATTATTGGTCAGGCAATGCAATACCATCCACATGGTGATGCGAGTATTGGCGATGCTTTGGTAAACATGGGGCAAAAAGATTTGCTGATAGATACACAAGGTAACTGGGGTGATATAAGAACAGGTGATGATGCAGCTGCTCCACGTTATATTGAAGCAAGGCTCAGCAAGTTTGCACTTGACGTTGCTTTCAACGCAAAAACAACAGATTGGCAATTGAGTTACGATGGTCGTAAAAACGAACCTGTAACCTTACCCATGAAATTTCCTTTGTTATTGGCACAAGGTGCAGAAGGGATTGCAGTGGGTTTAAGTACAAAAATTTTACCTCATAATTTTTGTGAAATTATTGATGCATCTATTAAATATTTGAAAGGAAGAAAGTTTGAATTGTATCCCGATTTTCAAACAGGTGGACAAATTGATGTTACTAATTACAATGAAGGTAAACGTGGTGGTAAAGTAAAAGTTCGTTGTATAATTGAAGAGTTGGATAAGAAGAGTTTAATTATTCGTGATGTGCCTTATGGTGTTACTGTTGCTCAGTTGTGTGAGAGTATTACCAAAGCCAATGATGCAGGTAAAATCAAGATTAAAAAAATGACGGAGTTCACTGGTAAAAATGTAGAAATACAAATTGACCTTGCTCCAGGCATTAGCAGTGATATTACCATTGATGCTTTGTATGCATTTACCGATTGTGAAATTAGTATTAGCCCCAATGCATGTATCATTGAAGACCATAAACCAAAGTTTGTAGGTGTTCAAGAGTTACTAAAAATTTCGGTAGATAGAACCAAAGCTTTATTGCAACGTGAGCTGGAAATTAAGTTGAGTGAATTAGAAGATAAATGGCATTACACCAGTTTAGAAAAAATATTCTTCGAAGAAAAAATATACAAAGAGTTAGAACAAAAACACGAAACATGGGAGAAAGTATTAGAAGCAATTGATAAAGCATTTCAACCTTTTATTAAAAAGCTGAAACGCAAAGCCATTACCCGTGAAGACATTTTAAAACTGACCGAAAAACCTGTTCGTAGAATTTACAAATTAGATATTGATGATTTGAATGAACAGATAAAAGGAATAGAAGCCGACATCAATCAGGTAAATTATGATTTAGAACATCTCACTGAATTTGCGATTGCCTATTTTGAAACATTGTTAAAGAAATATGGTAAAGGCAGAGAACGCAAAACCGAAATCAAATTATTCGATACCATTAAGTTGCAACAAATTGCAATTGCCAATACCAAGCTGTATGCCAATAGGGAAGAGGGTTTCATTGGAACAAGTTTGAAGAAAGATGAGTTGATGTTTGACTGTAGTGATATGGATGATATTATCGTATTCACCAAACGTGGCATTATGAAAGTGGTGAAAGTGGGTGATAAAGTATTTATTGGTAAAGACATTATTCATATTGCCATCTTTAAAAAGAATGATGAACGTACAACGTACAACATGGTTTATGTTGATGGAAAAAGTGGCGTGAGCTATGCAAAACGTTTCAATGTAACAGGTGTAACAAGAGATAAAGAATACGATTTAACCAAAGGTGCTGATAAAAGTAAAGTGCATTATTTTTCTTCCAATCCAAATGGAGAAGCTGAAGTGGTGAAGATTACGTTGAGTCCAAACTGTTCTGCACGTAACAAAGAATTAGATTTTTATTTTGAAGAAATTGAAATTAAAGGACGCTCATCACAAGGAAATATTGCTACCAAATATCCAGTAAAGCAAGTACGATTTAAAGAAGCTGGTCGTAGTACTTTAAGTGGGGTGAAGTTATGGTTTGATGATGTTTACGGACGATTGAATACAGAAGAAAAAGGTCAGTATATTGGCATGTTTGAAGATGATAAATTATTGGTGATTTATAACGATGGTAATTATGAAATTACTGATACAGAATTAACCCAACGTTTCGATGTTGATAAAGTATTACTGATTGAAAAATACAATCCGGAAAAAGTTATCACTGCCGTTTACTTAGACAACGATAAACAACAGTTTAATGTAAAACGTTTCAAAATTGAAACCTCTACATTAAAATCTAAATTCTTGTTTATTAAAGAAGGAGATGGCAATAGATTAGAAGCTGTAACAACCGATGAGGAACCAATTTTAGCTGTGCAAACTGGTCGTGGTACAACAGTACGAAAAGCCAAGTTTAAAATTGCAAAGATGGTTGAAGTTATGGGCTGGAAGGCTGTTGGTGCAAAGCTGATGGACTTTAGTAAAACCGTAGAAATGGAGTGGGAGGAAAGACCAAAAGAAGAACCAACCAATCAGGCTGAGTTGTTTGAATAACTGAAACTGCCACATCTTTAAAAGTGTGGCAGTTTTTATTTTGATACAAGCTGTTGTAATACTATCAACTGCAGTGGCATCGCACAGCCGATAGCTATTGGCTTGTACTGAGAAATATATTTTGACACTCTACATAGAACTAGTGGATATAATTTTATTTGTGTAAACGTTTTACATGCTTTATAGAAAGTGCAACCATTTTATTTAAAACTGTTAAATCAACATCGGCTAATTTTTTTACATAAATACAGGCTTTAGCACTTTTATGTTTCCCAAATTTTGCCAATAGTTCAGACCTGTTTTCAAAGCTGGAAGACAAATACAAGGAGATTTCATTTTTTCTTGGAGAAAATGCAACCAATGGTGCATCTCCTTCACGACCACTATCATATACATAATGATATGTGCCAAAACCTACAATACTTGGTCCCCACATTTTTCCTTCAAAACCCGATTGTTCTTTCATAATCTCCAAAATAGTAAAACAATCTTTTTTCTTGGTTTCATCTTCGATTGTGTTTATAAAATCAGTTACATTAAGTTCAGTAACTAAAGTTTTTACTTTTGCATTTGCCATGATAATAAGATTTTATAGTAAAAAATTGTTAGCAGTAATTTATTACAATTATCACAAAATTGTAGTACAAGCTTGGTAAAACATAAATAATTTAGTAGCAGGTTTACAGAATGACAATAAAGCTGAGTTAGCCAATTGAGTTAAAATTCTTTTATTAGTTGTTTATAAATTTTATACACTTTTTTTTAAATGTATAAATTATTTTTTAATTAGATAATTCAGTTTAATTTTTTTCATAAAAATTAAACTGAATAAAAAAGTATATCCTTGTTCTTTTACTTTTTGTTTCAACTGCTATTATAGCACAATATATTGACTATAAAAAGGTATGATTGGTGTTGATAGGAAAGAATATGCCAAGCTGTAAGTGTAGAAACAAAGTTTTGGTTTGACCAAATCTTTTGAAGTGTATTCTATGACAGGAACTAAATTGATTATTGATGTTCTTGCAACAAAATTTAAGCAAGATAAAAATAACAATTCTTATTTTTTTGCTGACTCATATTTCTTACATCTAATCAGTAGATATTTTTAAAATACAATCTTTAAGTTAGGAAAAACCGTTTGCCAAATTAATAGTAGGTAGTGGTATTATTTCAGATGGCAAAACTGATGATACAAAAGTGAAAGAGTTTATTGCTTGTAAAAGTGCTAGCTAGGTATTACAACAGGTTATACAGTAGTTGCAAGAAACAGGGCTTGGTGAATTGATATAAAAGCAGATGAAACAATTTAAAAAAATCTTTAATTAAAGTATCATTTCCAACTCTCGATGGGCTGAGTGTTTGAATGAAAAGCTGCTGCTTACAAAGCAGCACTTGCAACGATAGGTCACACTACAGTTGAGTTTTAGTCTGTTATCGAAAGCCTCAACAAAATAAAACTAGAAAATATGTAGTTTTGCATCATGCAAACAGTTTTTTTTCAGGATTTGGGAGTGAGGTCTTACAAAGAAGTGTGGGATTATCAGGAAATATTGTTAAAACAAAATGTTCAACTTAAATCTGCTGATACTACTAAACAAAATACCATCAATCATTTATTGTTTGTAGAGCATATGCCAGTATATACTTTAGGTAAAAGTGGACATAAAGAACATGTACTAATTAGCGATGAGGAACTGACGGAAAAAGGGATTGATTTTTTTCATATTAACCGTGGTGGAGATATTACGTTTCATGGGTTACAGCAAATTGTTGGTTATCCTATTTTAGATTTGGATAAGTTTAAAACTGATTTAGGCTGGTATTTAAGAAGTTTAGAAGAAGTAATTATTTTAACCATTGCTGAATATGGTATTGTTGGAGGTAGAAGCAAAGGTGAAACAGGTGTGTGGATTGATGCTGATATTAAAGGAAAAGAAAGAAAAGTTTGTGCATTGGGTATTAAATGCAGCAGGTGGATTACCATGCATGGCTTTGCGTTTAACGTAAATACCAATTTGAATTATTTTAATTATATAGTGCCTTGTGGCATACAAAATAAACAAGTTACTTCTTTAGAAAAAGAGTTGGGTTGTGTAGTAGATTATGAGGGAGTAAAAGAAAAAGTGAAACGAAATTTTGAACAGGTTTTTGGTACACAGCTAATCCATGTTAGTAATTAATTAACGATCTCTGTCTCGGCTTACATAAAACTTATTTTTTTCAACCAGTTTTTCATCTTCGTACAACTCGAAATAGTACCAAGCTGCTTTATAAAAATTAGATTTGTCGAGTACCAGATCTGCTTCTTTTGCATGTTTAATTTGAAATAACTCTTCATTGTTTTCTTCAAAGAATACGATACGGTATTTGTGTTGTTTGGCTAAAGGAAGAAGTATCCGAATAAAACCTTTTTCACTGGTGAAAATGTGGGTAGATGCCTTCCAGACAGGCTTGGGTATAAATGGTTTAATAATAATTTCATCATCATCATAAGTATTTTGAATAGTATCATTGGTGGTATTATTAATAGAATCTCTGTAGCGTTTGTAATCTTTGTATTCAATAGTTGTAATGAACGAATCTTTATTAGGCTTGTAAATTTTAACATAACGAATCGGCTTTTTTTCTTCTATTGCCGATGAGTCTTTTTTATTAGTTGGTTTACTTTCATCTTTTGGTTCATCTTTATCATCTTTATTGTTGTTAATGGTGGTAGCTTTTATAGCAACGTAATTAGAAGGGCTTTTGGATGGTGTAAAAAAATAAGCCCCACCTTCAAATACATACTGAACACGATAATACACTTTATAACCAACAGGAGTATTGTTATCTACAAAACCATTTTGTGGTAACCAAGGTGATTGTGATGAAAATATAGATTTGAAATATTTAGTACTGTCGAAGGAACGTTGTACCACCAATTGCACCATTTTATTGAAAGGGTTAATCCAGCTTACCTGTACTTTGTTTTTAGCCAGATAACGGGTAGTGAAATTAGGTAATGTATCTTGAGCAATTGCTTTACATAAACTAATAAACACCAAACACAAAACAACCAATAAAATCCTTTTTATCATGGTTTCAAAGATAATGGCTGCAATTATACTAAAAATCTAAAGTGTTGAATGCTAAAGATAAATTGCCCTGTAATCCACCACTGTGAATAATTAATAGTTTATTGGTTGTTGTAAAATATCTTTTCTCAATAAGGTCTTTTACTGCAAACAAAAGTTTGCTTGTGTACACAATATCTGTTGGTAAATTTTCGGTTTTCCACAATTCATTCATCCATTCAATTAGTGCTGCTGGATGTTTGGCATAGCCACCAAAATGATAATCATGTAAAATTGAGAATGCTCTATTCCTTTTTTCGGCTGGTAAAATACTTTGAATATCATTTGCTAAATCGGTGTGTCCTTTTAATGCACTAATTCCAATGATTTTTTGATATGGTAAAGCCGCATTTATTAATCCCGCTAGCATGGTTCCTGTGCCACAAGCTGCGATGATATGAGTGTATAAAGTTGTATCAACTGTTTGTAAAATTTCACTTGCACCCAGCATGCCATTGGTGCTGTAGCCTCCTTCATTAATCCAGTAATAATTATTATCCAATTGTTGCTCTAAAAAATCTTTGTTTTTGAAGTCATTTCTGGTAACAAAGTGTAACTGCATATTATTTTCTTGAGCGGCAATTAATGTAGGAGAAAACTGGTTGGGCTTTTCTCCACGAATAATTCCAATGCTTTTAAATCCTGCTTGTTTGCAGGCAAATGCAGCAGCTGCAATATGATTACTGAATGCACCGCCAAAAGTGGCGATTGATTTTTTATTTTGTTGCTTTGCTTCCTGAATATGATACTTCAACTTAAACCATTTATTGCCACTTACAACCGGATGAATTTGATCTAACCTTAACACATCAACACTTACTGCATTAAAGATTGGGGATGTTAATGTGTGGAGGGTAATATTTTGTTTAATTTCTATCATATTTGGTTAAATATTATATCCATTATCTTCGCACAACTTAAAACAAAAATATGCATCCTACATTAGTAATTTTAGCAGCAGGTATGGCTAGCCGATATGGCAGCATGAAACAAGTGCAGGGTTTTGGTCCTGGTGGCGAAACAATTATGGAATACAGTATTTATGATGCAATAAAAGCTGGTTTTGGCAAAGTGGTTTTCATTATTCGTGAAGAGTTTCATGAAATGTTCGAAGAGAACTTTGGAAAAAAGTTAGCAGGACAAATTGTTGTGGACTACGTTTTTCAGGCATTGGAAAGTCATACCGAAGGAAGAATAATCCCGGTAGAAAGAACCAAGCCTTGGGGAACTGCCCATGCAGTATTGTGTTGTAAAGAAAAAGTAAACGAACCATTTGCAGTGATTAATGCTGATGATTTTTATGGACAGGATGGCTTTATAAAAGCCTACGAATTTTTAACCAAACAGGCATCAGCAAGTGAGTATGCTATTATTGGATATGAATTAAAAAAGACCTTGAGCGATAATGGCAGTGTTAGCCGTGGTGTTTGTAATGTAGATGCCAATGGCAATTTGGTGGATATCAATGAGCGTACAAGAATTTACAGAAACGAACAAGGTATTATTACCTATGAAGATGAATCAGGCTTGCATGATGTAAGTGAGAATGCAAGTGTAAGCATGAATTTCTTTGGATTTCATCCAAATTTTATTAGTAATTGTGAAAGTTATTTTGATGGATTTTTAGATGCAGAGATAAATAATTTAAAAAGTGAATTTTTTATTCCAATGGTAGTAGATAAAGTAGTTAAAAATGGTGCGGTGAAGGTAAAAGTGATACCAACTTCAGCACAATGGTTTGGTGTAACTTATAAAGAAGATGCTCCTGGAGTGCAAGCCAGCATTGATGCGTTAGTTGCTAATGGAACTTATCCAAATAATTTGTGGGCTAATAAATCAAATCATCAGTAAATATTTTAAAGAGAAGTAAAACTTCTCTTTTTTTATACCTAATTTGCAATGTGTAAATTTCACACTATGAAAAAAATATTGCTCGCTGCTTTCTCTTTTATAGTCATTTTATCTAATGCTCAAATGAATCGTTTAAGTGAACAAATTGGTAATGTAAAAAAAGTTACCGCTACTAAAATTGGTTATGTTTATGAACTAACCAATGCTTTTGCGACCATTAGTTTTTACAATGCAACCACTGTTCGTGTAAGGGTTACCAAAGAAAAACCTTTGGGTGATTTTTCTTTTGCAATAGATAATTTAATACCTGTTCAACCAGCAATTAAAGAAGAAGGTTTGGGTAATGATAAAACATATACTACTGATGGATTAAAAGTTGAGGTATTGGGTACACCTTTTAGAATAAACATCTACAATAAAGAAGGGAAACTCATTTGTGGTGACGATGCAACATTGGGTGTTAGCTGGTTTGGCAATCAGGTGGGTTGTTATAAAAAATTACATGCTGATGAAAAATTTATTGGCCTTGGAGAAAAAACAGGGGGCATTAATAGAAGAGGCAATGTTTACCAGCATTGGAATGCCGATGTGCCTGGCTATGCTTTAAATGCTGATCCTTTGTATTCTACTATTCCTTTTTTTATTGGTGTGCATGATAAAATGACTTATGGAATTTTCTTTGACAATTCTCATAAAACCTATTTCAATTTTGGTGGTGGTGCTGATGAAGAAATTTTTCATTTTGGTGCTGAAGATGGCGAAATGAATTACTATTTTTTTGGAGCTAATACTGTTGAACAAATTATTAAAGACTATACTGCTTTAACTGGTCGTACTACGATGCCTCCATTGTGGAGTTTAGGTTTTCAACAAAGTCGCTGGGGCTATGACAATCCTGACCAATTATTAACCATTGCCAAAACTTTCAGAGAAAAAAAATTACCTGCCGATGTAATCGTTAGTGATATTAATTACATGGATAATTACAAAGTATTTACATGGAGTAATAAGTTTCCTGACGTAAAGGCGATGATGGGTGATATGAAGAAAATGGGTTTTGATATGGTTACTATAATAGACCCAGGTATTAAAGTGGAGAAAGGTTATAAAGCATTTGAAGAAGGTATCTTAGGCAATCATTTTGCAAAATATCCAGGCGGTAAATTATATGTGGGTCATGTTTGGCCAGGTCGTTGTCATTTTCCGGATTTTACCAAAGAGACAACAAGAAAATGGTGGGGCAATAGTTTTAAGGAAAGTCATGTAGACAATGGTATTCGTGGTTTTTGGAACGATATGAATGAGCCTGCAGCATGGGGAAGAGAGTTTCCTAACTTAATAGAATTTGGAGAAGGCAAAGACAAGAAAACTTTGTTTACTGTAAAAAATGCGTATGGTTTACTAATGGCTAAATCAACCTATGAAGGAACCAAACTTTTAATGAATGGCCAACGTCCTTTTATCTTAACTAGAGCGTCCTATGCTGGTATTCAAAAATATTCAGCACAATGGACTGGGGATAATGTAAGTAGCGATGAACATATGCTTTTGGGGTTTCGTTTACTGAATAGTATGGGGGTTAGTGGAGTGCCTTATGTAGGTATGGATATTGGCGGTTTTATTGGAAATCCTTCACCTGAATTGTTTGTCCGTTGGTTAAGTTTGGCTGTATATTCACCCTTGTTTCGTAACCATACACATTTTGGTTATAACCAGCGAGAACCTTGGTTATTTGGTGAATATAATACTGAAAAAATAAGAAAAATTTTAGAGCAACGTTATCAGTTATTGCCTTATTTGTACAGTTCATTTTATCAGGCTCATACAACGGGAATGCCAATTAACAGAATGCTACCAATTGCTTATACTTACGATGATAAAGTATATGACGGAAAATTTGAAAATCAGTTTTTATTTGGTGATAATTTTTTAATAGCTCCATGCACATCAACACAACAAATAACTGAAGTGTATTTACCTGGAAAAAACAAATGGTACAAACAAAGCAATGATAAATTGTATAATGGAAGTGAAACTTATTTTGTTGCATCGCCATTAGAAGATTTGCCTGTTTTTGTAAAAGAGGGATCGATTGTTCCAATGCAAAATACTGTTCAAAATACCAAAGAAAAAGGGGATGGTATTTTGTATTTGCATGTGTATAAAGGAAGCAATCCCTCTACTTTTATTTATTATGAAGATGATGGTGAAACATATAATTATGAGAAAGGTAGTTACTACAAACGTTCTATTTTATACGATGCACCATCCAACAAACTAATGCTTGAGCAAAAGGAGGGAAGCTATGCTTCTAAATTCAATAAAGTAAAAATCATTTTGCATGGATTTGCGAAAGCAAATAAGCTGGAGTTTAACTTAAACGATGCTGCCATGATTATAGATTTACAGGATTAATTCTTGAAATATGTTGGTATAAACACAAAAATGGCGTAGTTAAAAACAACGCCATTTTCATTGTAATCATATGTGTTAAAGCTTAGGCTTTCAATTTTACGTTAACTGCTGTAAGACCTTTACGACCTTCTTCTGTATCATAAACAACATCATCACCTTCTTTAATGGTTTCTTTAACACCGGTTACATGAACAAATACTTCTGTACCTGAACCATCTTCTTTAATAAATCCAAAACCCTTGGCTTCATTAAAAAATTTTACTTTACCTGATTGCATAAATATTACTTTTTATAATTCAAACATTAGAATTATGGATGTAATGTACGATTGTTTGCATAATTATCGGCATTAGATTAAACAACACTTCATAAAAGCTTTCATAAGCAGACATTTTAACAAAATGGAGTTATAACCATTTTTCAAAACAAACGCTGTTGGCTATATGTTCATACTGACGATAATTGGGCGTTACAATGTATCCATTTTTAGGATATAATGCTAATGCTTCAGTTTGTTTATTTCCAGTTTCTAAAATGCATTTGCTGCAGTTTAACTCTTTAGCCCACGCTTCTAAGGCAGCTAAAATGGCAGATGCAATGCCTTTTCCTCTTTGTTCTGGTACAACAAACATTCTTTTTACTTCAACAATGGTTGGCTCATAAGCTTTAATAGCTCCACAACCTACCGGCTTATTGCTTAAATAAGCTACAATTACATGTTTAATAGCATCAATTTTATTAAACTGGGCATAAAATGCATGCTCATTGCCATCTCTAATAGCTAGATTTTTATCTAACTCTTTCACCAATGCCTGAAAATGTACATTTGTAGAATCTGTTTTTATTAATTCAGTCATACGCTAATGTAAAATAATTTTTTATGTAGTCGGCAATTGAATAAAACTCAACTGCTGTTGCGTTGTTGTAAATCCTGCTGACAAGCAGGGCATCCTTCAACAAAAGAATATAATTGAGCTTTTTGTACTAAATCCAAGGTTTGTACAACATTCTGTACAACTGTATTA
This sequence comes from Chitinophagaceae bacterium, assembly GCA_044348985.1. Classification (GTDB taxonomy): domain Bacteria; phylum Bacteroidota; class Bacteroidia; order Chitinophagales; family Chitinophagaceae; genus UBA1930. The sequence continues at coordinate 49,028 of JBIKRV010000010.1, read as the reverse complement.
ATGCAGTAATAAAAAAAACACAACCCATAATAAGATTCAGGGTTTTGTTGCTGGTTTTCATTTTTGTAATAGCCCAATTTCCACCATGAATATACACACCAATGCCAGCCAAAGTACCTAAGCCTGCACCTAAACAAAAAATATTAAAATGTGCAGTGGTTGTTTTTAATACCCCATTTTGAATAAGCTGCGTACTCCACAAAAACCAAAAAGGAATTTGCAAAGGGTTTAAAGCACTGATACTTGACCCTAAAAAAAATCTGTGCAGTTTATTATTTAATAAAACGCCTTTTTTTTCAATAGCTTGTTTACGGGCAGTAATAAATGCCATTATTCCTAACACAAAAAAAATAACTACAGTAAGCCAGCCAAGGGTTTTAAAAAAAATTATATGTTGTGCAACCCAATCCATGCCGGTTAAAGCAAAACGCAAATAAATAATTTCAACAATGGCTACACCAATACCAAAATACCAGGCTTTTTTATAACCTTCCTGTACACTTAATTGCGTAGCAGTCATATTCATATTACTTAGCACAATTTGTCCTAAAAAGCTTATGCCAAAGGCAATACATAAAATACTGATTAATACCATGTGTACTAAGATTAGTCTAACGCCAAATCATATCTTTCCAGTTCTTCATAACGTTTAAATGCAGCCTGAAGATAGTTTTTACCATCACTAAAATTAACATAAGGAACGCCATTGGCATGATTTATTTTGCCAATTTCATACATGTATTTCCAATGTGTGGCAATGGTGTTTAACGCTGTAAAATAGCTCATGCCACAATCGTAAATATGATTGGGTTCGGCACCTGTGCCATTAAATTCAAGTATAGAAAAGTTTTTACCTCCTTTCAAATCTTCTAAGCTTGCAGCTTTTACATCAAATCGGCCATAATAAAAGTGCTTGCTATAATTGCTTAAATCATCGAATACTTTAGTAAGACTTTCGTTAATTTCATTATGTAGGTTAATAAATTTTGCACCACGATTGTGATTACCTGTAATACTTAAAAAATAAATAGCATCAGCAGCAATAATATCATATAAATGGTCTGCATGTTTTGCAGTGAGTTCTTCTAACCTGTATTTTGCTTTGGGATGTTGTTGTATCAATTCAAGCAAACTAGCTTTGCCATTGCCTTTCACTTGCATATATTCTTTGGCAATAAAACCAGTAACTTTTCCTGTGGTAGAGTTTGGATATCGAACATAAAATACACTCACCTCCAATGGCCATTCAATCATGGTTTGTATTAAATAATCAAAAGGTAGAGTGGTATGGTATTTTTTTAATTGTTCAATATTGTCAATTTTTCTAAAACATAAACCTTTACTGCCAATATCGGGTTTTACAGCCATTGGAAATTTTAACTGTGCTGTTGCAATTTTCTGTACAACCGATTCGAAACTTTGCTGTGGATTTATATAAATGGTTGTTGGGTAACATTCTTTTGGAAGTTGATCAAACATTTCTTTTTTGGTTTCACCTTCAAAACCTGAAAACTGCAATGTTGGATTAACGCTTGAAAAATACCAGAATGTTTTTGTACGTAAAAAATAATACAGCCACACAAATACAAGTGGAGTATAAATGAGGTAAAAAGGCCACAATTCCCAATTGGTTATTTTTTGCCAGTACTTTTTCAATCTTAATTTTTCAGGTGGGCAAATTTACAGTTAAGCAGTATTCAATGCAGTTGTTTTAGGTAAAAGGTGTGCGTAATTATTGTTAATAGTTTTTCTTTCCCCCATTGCAACAATGCTCAGTTAATCATTTGTTCATACGCCTACATTTGTACTGCTTATGAATAATTTTCTAGACACATATCAGCACAAAGGCCTAAGAAAACGATTGGTGGATGAATTAAAAGAAAAAGGCATTACCGATGAAAAAGTGCTGGAAGCAATTAATACCATTCCACGACACTTTTTTTTAGACTCAGCATTTGATAAAATTGCCTACGAAGACCGAGCTTTTCCAATTGGTGAAGATCAAACTATTTCTCAACCTTATACAGTTGCTTATCAAACCCAATTATTGCAAATAAAAAAAGGCGATAAAGTGTTGGAAATTGGAACAGGTAGTGTTTATCAGGCAACAGTTTTAGCCGAATTGGGTACACGGGTTTATACCATTGAACGACAAAAAAAATTATATCAGAAAAATGAAAAATTTTTCTTCAAATCAAAATATCCCAACATAAAATTCTTTTATGGCGATGGCTTTGAAGGTTTGCCAACTTATGCTCCTTTTGATAAAGTAATTATTACTGCAGCAGCACCTTTCATTCCACCAAAATTGGTGCAACAATTAAAGGTGGGGGGCATGATGGTTATACCTGTTGATGAAGGTGACGCACAGCGTATGCTGCGTTTAACAAAACAAACAGATGATACAATGCAAGAAGAATCTTTTGAACAGTTCTCTTTTGTACCTATGTTAAAGGGTAAAAATGGTTAATCGGCTTATCTTCGCTGCTTTACAGTTAGCATGACATTACCTCAGCATTTTATTCAATCCATTACAAATATGCAGGGTTTCGAGAAAGAAACTTTCGAAGCTGTGCATACTGCTGAGGAGCAGATAACTTCTATAAGAATTAATTCAGCAAAAATTATTGACTCTAAATTGCCAATTGCAGATTCGGCAATTGATAATCTAAAATCAGTTCCTTGGTGTGCTAATGGGTTTTATTTGGCTCAACGTCCATCGTTTACACTCGATCCAGCCTTTCATGCAGGTGCATACTATGTACAAGAAGCAAGTAGTATGTTTTTGTGGCATGCTATGCAACAAATTTTTGCAAACAATACAGCTCAAAAAGTATTGGACGTTTGTGCAGCACCTGGGGGCAAAAGCAGTTTGCTATCCAACTTTTTTACCAATGGATTGGTTATTAGCAATGAAGTCATAAAATCACGAGCAGCAGTTTTAGTAGAAAATATGACCAAATGGGGAACGGATAACACTATTGTTACCAATAACGATCCTAAAGATTTTGCAGCATTGGGAGCTTATTTTGATGCAATTGTTGTAGATGCTCCTTGTAGTGGTAGTGGCATGTTTAGAAAAGATGCAGCATCTGCCGATGAATGGAGTTTAAACAATGTTGCGTTATGCAGCCAACGACAGCAAAGAATTGTAGCTGATGTTTATGAAGCTTTAAAAGAAGAGGGCGTACTTATTTATTCTACTTGTTCTTACTCAAAAGAAGAGAATGAAGATATTGCCGATTGGATAATTAGTACTTTGGGAGCAACCTCTATACAATTAGAAATTCAGCAAGAATGGAATATTGTAGAAACCCAAAGTGATGAACAAAAAGCTTTTGGTTATCGTTTTTATCCTGATAAATTGCAAGGTGAAGGTTTCTTTATTGCGGCATTCAAAAAAAATGTGGTAGTCAATGAATTTAAATTGAAGCAGCAACATATTACGGCACCAACAAAACAAGAAATTCAGGTTTTACAATCCTTTGTGCAAATACCTGAGCAGTATACTTTTTTTAAGCATAATACTGAAATAAGAGCTATTTCGACCGATTGGTTGAATGAATTAAAGACACTTGCTGGTCATTTATACATTAAAAAAGCAGGTATTTGTATCGGTGAAGTAAAAGGGAAAGATTTTGTACCACACCACGAATTGGCTGTTAGTACCCTCAATTTAAGTAATATTGCAACCGTTCATTTAAATAGGGAGCAGGCTTTACAGTATTTGCGTAGAAAAGAAATGGCGATTGAGCCTGCAATTAAAGGTTGGGCTTTGGCAACTTATGAAGGTTTAGAACTGGGTTGGGTGAAATTACTACCCAATAGAGTGAATAATTATTATCCGCAGGAGTGGAGAATACTAAAAAATTAAATTACGGCTTTGTAACTAGTTTTTATGAAGAGAACAGCATTGCTTATTGCCTTTGTTATTTCGTTTTTTTGTGCATTTGCACAAAAAAAAATAATTGTACGAGGCTACTATCCCAATTTATTTATTCAGCATAAAATTGTTTCCGGAGAAACACTTTTCAGCATTGCAAAAGTATATAACCTATCAATAGCACAAATTGTCAAACAAAATGACGGATTAAATGAAAATGCAATATTGGCAATTGGCAAAGTGATGAAAATTCCTGTTGACCCTAAAAACTTTACGCAGGATGGGCAAAATGCCGACAATGAAATCTTGATTCCTTTACATCATGTTGTACAAAACGGAGAAAATTTGTATTACATAAGTTTATTATATGGAAAAGTAAAGGCTAATTTTTTAAGAGAATGGAACGGTTTGAATAGTAATGTGATACAACAAGGACAAAAATTGATAATCGGATACTTAAAAGTTGATAAAACGAAATCTGCCGAAGCGGTAGAAAGAACTATAATTGAAACAGATACCAATGATTCTGGTTATGGATTTACTACAGAAGAAAAGAAAAAAGACAATCCCAAGCCTGTTGACATTAAAACCGAGTCAATACCTGTTGCTGTAATCAATGGTGCAGATGATGAAGGCTTTTTTGTAAATCAATTTCCTACAAAAGGAAACAATATTTTTAAAGCTGGCGAGTGTGCAACGTTTAAAACTACCAGTGGCTGGACAGACAGAAAGTATTATATCTTAATAAATGATATTACACCAGGTACCATTGTTCGTATTACTGCTGCCAATAACAAAAGTATTTGTGCCAAAGTTTTAGGAGTATTACCTGAAATGAAAGAAAATCACAACCTGCTATTAAGAATAAGTAATGCAGCTGCATCGGTGTTGGGCGTTACTGAAACTAAATTCAGTGTAAAAGTTGCTTATTACGATTAGATGCATTGTTGATAATAGTTATAAACCTTGAATAGTGCGACGCCGATAATGCTCATAGAAGTACTGAAGTTTGGCTCAAAAAAGTTATTTCTTTAACCACCTGATTGGTTTTGGCAATAAATTATAATGCCAATAAAAATATGGTTGATTTGTTGCCCCAAACTTTTCATAAAATTTTTGTACACCGGATAAGTCACTTCCTTCAAAATCAAACAGCATAGGCTGTTCAGCTAATTCCTGTAAAATATGGTTGTATAAAAAATAGTTGGCTTCGCATTTACGTCCAGCCCCAGAAGTTACATTAATAATGTTGTAATAGCGTTTATTGTCCTTCATCAATAGAGCAATGCTCATCAATTCTTTATTCGGGCTTTCGGCTTTTCGAATGAGTATTTGATTGGTGGTTTGCAGTAGCAGTAAAAGATTGTGCAAATTGTTATAATCTGAATGGATTACATGCTGCATATTGTTTTTGTTGTATTGCTGATAAAGCACAATAGCTTCTTTAATATCGGCTCCAATAATATATTTTAAATTAAATTTTTCTGCTTTAGCTAAACTGTAATGGGTTGTTTTTTTGTACTGATTTTTTATAGCAATATAGGGCTGTTGTAACTGAATAATAAAATTGTTTTGCGTAACACAATGTTGCTGTGTAGCTACAATTTCATTGCTGAAATTTAAGTACGTAGAACCATATTTCAGGAAATGCTGTAGAGAATTGATAATCCTTGCATCGACCAAATTCAGGTTACCAATAAAACCCAACTGTTGTGTAAATGCTGGCATATACATATACTGAATCCCCAGCTTTTTCTTCACTGGTATAGGGAAAATAGTTGCATAATTATTGATAATTAATCCATACCAATCAACAGCCATTGCATCTAAGTAATAACTGTATGCATAGATTAAACCATTGGCATTTGCTGCAACACAAGCATCCCATTTAGCAGTATCAATTTGTTTGGATGGTATAATGCTGTAATCAGCCATGCTATAAAGGTATTTCTTTAATCAGCTTATTGATTTGCAGCTTTTGAATATCAATGGAGAAGGAAATTGTTTTCCAAAACCGCTTTTCACCCAAAGTACTTTTGAAATAATTGCTATACACTTTACTGTATAAAAGAGGTACATAAATGTTTACCAATCCATTAGCTATAGGTAATTGCAAACCTGCGTCGTACAAGAATCTTCCTGTTGCAGGATTGTCTTTCCAAGCATCAGCATAAGTGCCAATATCTGCAAAGAATTTCAAAGGAACTTTAATAGGCAAAACATTTAAAATATTAATGCCATCAGGAATGTTGCCACTTAAGTTTAAAGCCAATAACCAATCGTCTGTTTTACCAATTTTATTGCTTAATAAATCGGTTCTTACTTTGAAGAAGCCATCACGCTGCATTATTTGCTGGCTTCTATAACCTTCAAATTCATTTCTGCCAATAAAGTATCCACTGTAAGTATAATCCTCATAACCCTTCGCTCCACTCATGTTCAATTGATACCTGTCGGTTTCATATTGTTTAATAAAAGTTTTATCCGTTGTATAAAAAAATTTTCCTGCAAATAATCTTGTGTCAATACCACCTTTTCTGTTGGCATAATTGAGATAGTAGTTAGCTGTAAGACCTGCACGTACAAAGTCTTTGCCTTGATCTATGGTTAAGTTTAATTCATAAGGATATAAAACTCGGTTATCACTTGTTGTAATTTTTAGTTGATTGATGTTAGATGACACAGTTGTTTTATCAACAACATCAACAGTTCCACCAGGTGTTGTAATAGTTTTAAAATTTAATTCATCTTCATTTAAGAAAAAGCTTCTTGCCTGAAACACCCAACGTTGTTTGCTCCTCAAATCCTTATTGTATAAAGTATATTTTACAGAAGGAGTAAAGCGTACTACATTTTGATAAATCTTAGCAGCATTATCAGGCTTAAAATCATCCACAGTATATTTAAAAACACTGGTAGTGATTTCTAACCAAGAACGTTTAGTAAATGTATTGTGACTCAAGCCTCCACTGTAATTAAATTGTTTACTGCCTGTTGCATATTGTGGAGCAAGAAAAAAGTTAAATCTGTTTACGGGTAGTTGATAATTATTGATGAATAATCCAACCGTTAATTTGTCGTAATAGTTGCCACCAATCATTGGAGCAACATTGATATAGTTGTATTTATTCGTTTCTTTCAGCGAAAATAAACCAACCATATTTGTCTTTCTTTTCTGTAAAATTGTATCCAATGAATTAGAAGTGTACAATTGTTGAAAACGATGGTCAATATTTTTATTACTAGCTTTTTCAATGGCTAATTTAAAATCACTAGGGTAGGGATGTTTAAATTTCCATTGTTGATAATATTGCTGCATGCAACTGTCGAAAGTTGTTTTCCCTAAATCTTTTTCCAGCAATGCCATCCATTTACTGCCTTTAGAATACACACTCAAAAAGTAATTAATAGAAGTATATGCTTCAGAAATTGTATCAATTGGTTGAGCTTTTTTTAAACCACTGAACGAGTTAATTAATAAAGATTCAATATCATCAGGTATGCGATTATCAATCCATTTTACTCCTGACGTAAGGCTGCTTTTGTATTTTTCAGCTTCATATCTTTTTTGGTAAAAAGTATTCATGCCTTCATCCATCCAAGCATGTTGTCTTTCATTGCTGGCTAGTATTCCATAAAACCAATTATGACCAACTTCATGTACAATGGTTGCATCTAATTCTTGTCCACCACCTTGTGTAGTAATTAAAGTAATGGTTGGATATTCCATTCCACCACTTACTTCATTGTTATCTCCAGCAACCACAGAAACAGTATTGTAGGCATATTCTCCAATCCACTTGCTATATTTTACAATCCCATTTTTCGTATAGTCAATACTCTTATTCCAACTACTTATTTGTTGAGGGTGATAGTAGGAAAATACATCTACCGTTTTGGTAGACAGTTTTACTGTATCATATTGTACAATAAAATCTTTGCTGGCAAACCATGCAAAATCGTGGCAGTTTTCTTGTTTGTAAGTATAACTTACTAAATTAAAAACTGGCTTTTTAATTACAGGGTTAGCAACAACATTTTTCTTTACAGCATAGGCTTTTGTAGTAATTACTTTCTTTTTATTGGCTTCTTCAAAAGCTTTGTAATTGTCTTGCTGCTTGGGTTCTAGCTTGCCCAGTTGTTTTAATTTTTGTAATACTTCTGCATTTTGCAGTTGTCCGGTTGCTGCAACAATATAAGTATCAGGCAAAGTAATTTGAACTTCATAATTACCAAATTCGCTGTAAAATTCTCCCTGATCTAAATAAGGCATTTCGTGCCAACCTTTACGATCGTACACTGCAGGTTTTGGATACCATTGTGTAACCTGAAAACCATTTTTGGTAAATCCACCTCTCGAAAAGTTATAAGGAAGCTTTACAAAAAAAGGTGTAGTTATTACTGCTGATTGTTTGGGTGGAATAGGTTTTGGTAAAACCAATTTAATAATATCAATATGCTGCGGATGTTCTTCAATATTTGCAGATGAACCATCTACTTTAAAATCCAGTTGATTGATATAGCCTTTATCATCTTCATTACTAAAATAAAATTTGCTACTTCCATTTTGTACTGTTTGTTCAGCAAATGCTGTCTTATCATTTTTATAAGCATTGGGCCATATATGAAACCAAATAAATTTCAATGTATCTGGAGAGTTATTAAAATAAGTAATCGTTTCAAAACCATCTAGGGTTTTAGTAGTATCATTTAAACTTACCTGAATTTTGTAATTCACTTGTTGCTGCCAATAAGTTGGTTGGCTAATTGCAAATTGCAGATTGCAGATTAAAATAAATACACTCAACAAATATTTCACAAGTCAAATTTTGAATTGAAGATAATTATTTACCACAGAGCAAAGAAGCAAAGAGGAAACTAATTCGTTCAAATTCTTCCTCTACTTTGTATCCTTTGTTATTTCGTGTGAAACCAACTAGGAACCCAATATTTTGGTACTGCTTATCTTCTCTAAAATTTGATGAGCTACTTCCATTGCCAGATAACCATCAATCTCACTTACCACAGTTGGTTTATTGTTTACAATGCTGTCCACAAAAGCCTCCAACTCTAATTTAATAGCATTTGCAGGCGGAATAATTGGATTGGCAACAGCAATGGTTTTCTTTCCTTTGGGTGTGTCTAAATCAAATGAAAAAACATCTTTATCGCTGTCTTCTTTTAGTTTAATAATTTCAGTTTTCTTCTCTAAAAAGTCAATGCCTATATAGCTGTCTTTTTGAAACAAACGCATCTTACGCATTTTTTTCATGCTTATTCTACTGCTCGTAAGATTGGCAACACAACCATTGTTAAATTCAATTCTCACGTTGGCAATATCAGGCGTATCAGTCATTACAGCAACACCATTGGCACTGATGTGTTTTACATCGCTTTTTACCAGACTTAAAATAATATCCAAATCATGAATCATTAAATCCAGTATCACACTTACTTCAGTACCACGTGGATTAAATTGTGCCAGGCGATGCACTTCAATGAACATAGGGTTTAAGTGCATGTCTTTTATTGCCAGATAAGCAGGATTAAAACGTTCAACATGTCCCACCTGTACTTTTACGTTGGCTTCACGAACCATATCCACCAAATCCTTTGCTTCAGGAATGGTATTGCACAAAGGTTTTTCTACAAACACATGTTTGCCTTTACGCACAGCTTTCATACAAATTTCAAAATGCCAATCTGTAGGTACAACCACATCAATCACATCACAGGCATCCATCAATTTATCTTCATCCATGAAGCGTTTTATGCCATACTCAGCAACAACTGCTTTTGCATTATCATTATTGGGGTCAAAAAAGCCCACAATTTTTACCCCTTCAATTTCTTTCCAGTTGTTCAAATGAAATTTTCCTAAATGACCAACACCAAAAACACCAACTTTTAACATAGCAAAACGTTTTATGATTGAGGTTGCTCAAGAATTTTTTGGTAACCAGCTGTGGTCCTTTTTTCAACACCTGTGACGTTGTTGAAAATCCTGCTGGCTAGCAGGGCACTCTTCAACAGCAGAAATTCTAATCAGCAACCAGATTATTATTGGCTGTAAAGATAACTATTGAACTTACGCAATAGTAAGCAGTTGTTAGTATGTGGAAATGTTGATGATTTGGACTTCAACCTTGAAATGCAACTTCTTTACCAATGGAATTTTTTTTGGTTACGCCTTGGTTCGTGTCCATCAATCACTTTTATTTTATGAATTTCGTTTCGAGGGACACGAACCGAGGCAGAGAAGGGTAATCTGTTAAAATTTCTTCATTCGTCATACCCGAAGCAAGCCATTACAAAATATCGCTTACAGCAATTTTGGTTTCTTTAATACAAGGTTTTCTAAATCTTATGGATGCATCAATGGAAATATAAGTTGAATGTTTTTCAATACAATCCTATTTGTAGTAAAATTAGTTGTTTTAAATTGAAACTATTTTAGGTACAAGCTATTATAATAACCTTTTTTTATTTGGATTTTGCTTTGCCATAAATACGCTATACACAACAATTGTATAATCAAACAACTCATAAACTACAGTATATGGAAATCTGTAAATTTTACCTTCTCTAACTGGGTTTTCGTAGTAACCATAAGTGTTAGGGTTTCTTAACAGGCTATCATAAAAATTATCCAATTCATTCAAAAAATCTAAGCCCAATCCTTCTTTTTGTAGTTCATACCAATCATAAGCCTCAATAATTTCAATGGTTGCTAAAGGACGAATTTCAATTTTATAAGCCATTCCTTTTTTCTTTATTGGTTGCCATCAATTTTACTTCATCCCATGAAAAAGACTTTCCTTCATTGTTCAAATAATTCGTTCTTTCTGCAAATATCAAAGCTTTTCTTGCAGATTCAGTATCAATATCATCTTCAATAATAGTATAAATGGCTTCTATTTTTTTATCGTCAGCAGTTTGAATGTATTGTGTTAATTTCTCCCTTATTGTTGCTGTACTCATAAAATACTTTTTAATAAAACGAATTTACGTTTTTTTAGAAACATTAAACTATAAAAGCTAAACAATATTCTACAGTACAAGTGTGCGACGCCACTACAGCTCAATTGAAACTCAATAGCTGGTCCCCAAAAATTGTTCTTTCAAATAACTATCGTTAGTTTAAATTATTTGGCTAAAACAAATTTGAACGATACTTTTAACCCCGATGACATTTTTATCAATGATAGTAGCTCAACTTCTTAACAGTGGAATGCCTGCCACCACTACTACTATTATTACTATTACAACCCGTTAAGGGTTGCATATCATCATATTAAATCTTGGGCGAAAGCTGTAATTATCGGGGAATGATTCTTTTAATTTTTTTTATTCAAACAAACATATTTCAATGAAGGTTCTAAAATTTGGTGGCACTTCCGTAGGTAGCGTTCAAGCCATACGACAGGTATTCGAAATCGTACAAAAACAATCTAAAGCAACTAAGTTAATAGTAGTGGTAAGTGCAATGGGTGGCACAACAGATGTGTTAATTAATGCTGGCAACTATGCTGCTACTGGCGATGAAACCTATAAAGAGTTAATCAAGAAAGTAGAGCTACGTCATCTTGAAACAGTAAAAGTATTGATGCCTGTGCAAACACAAAGCAGTACATTGAGTTTAATTAAAAAACTATGCAATGAAATTGAAGATTTGTGTAATGGTATTTATTTATTAGGCGAATTATCCAATCGTACCAAAGACAAGTTGGTAAGCTATGGCGAATTGATGAGTTCTCAATTGATGGCTGCAGCTTTTAATGCTCATGGAGTAGTAACCGCATGGAAAGACAGTAGAGAATTGATTAAAACCAATTCTAATTTCACCAATGCTCAGGTAGATTTTGCTGTTACAGATAAAAACTTACAAAATTATTTAGCAACTAATACTGCATCAGTTGTTTTATTGCCAGGTTTTATTGCATCTGATGCCAATAATGTAAACACAACTTTAGGTCGTGGTGGTAGTGATTACACAGCTGCAATTGCTGCTGCTGCTGTACATGCTGATAGTATTGAGATTTGGACTGACGTAAGTGGTATGATGACTGCGGACCCTCGTTTTGTACAAAATGTAAAAGTAATACCATCTATTTCTTATCAGGAAGCAATGGAGTTATCGCATTTTGGTGCTAAAGTTATTTATCCGCCAACCATTCAACCTGTGCTAAGTAAAGGTATTCCTGTTTGGGTCAAAAATACATTTGCTCCCGATGATTATGGAACTATCATAGAAACCAATGCAGCTGCTAGTGAACATTTAATTCGTGGTATTACCAGCATCAACAACATGGCTTTAATTAGCCTAGAAGGTAGTGGCATGATTGGTGTACCTGGCTTCAGTAAAAGATTATTTGAAGCATTGAGTAATGATGGTATCAATGTTATTCTTATTACACAAGGTTCATCTGAACATTCTATTTGTGTGGGTGTGGAAGCTGCTTCTGCAGTTAAAGCAAAAGCTACAGTTGACTTAGCTTTCGCCAATGAAATTGCTTTGCAAAAAGTAGAACCATTAATTGTAGAAACTGATTTATCTATTATAGCATTGGTTGGAGAGAACATGAAATCTCATCAGGGCATCAGTGGTAAAATGTTTGGTGTGTTGGGAAGAAATGGTGTGAACATTCGTGCAATTGCTCAAGGTTCAAGTGAAAGAAATATATCTGCAGTTATTGCTACCAAAGATGTTCGTAAAGCGGTAAATGTATTACATGAAGAATTCTTTGAAACAACTTACAAGCAACTGAATTTATTTATTGCTGGTGTGGGCAATGTTGGTGGACGTTTTGTAGAACAATTACAACAACAACAACAATATTTAAAAGATCATTTACAATTACAGGTAAATGTGGTTGGTTTAGCCAATAGTCGTCAGGCATTAATTAATGAAGATGGTATTGATTTAAGCAATTGGAAAGAAAGTTTGGCTGCTGCTCCAGCATTAACTATTGGTGATTTTGTGCAAGCCATCATCAACAGAAATTTACGCAATACTGTTTTCGCCGATGTTACTGCAAATGGTGATGTAGCTAAAGTGTACGACCAATTATTATCAAAAAGTATTGCCGTTGTTGCTTGTAATAAGGTAGCAGCTTCATCTGAATACAGTTATTATAAGAAGCTGAAAAATTTGGCAAGAGAGTACAATACTTCATTCTTGTTTGAGACCAATGTTGGTGCAGGTTTACCCATTATTGGTACATTGAATGACTTAACCAGAACTGGTGATACAGTGAATAAAATGCAAGCGGTTTTAAGTGGCACTTTGAACTTTGTTTTCAACAATTATGATGGCACCAAAACTTTTGCTGAAGTAGTTAAACAAGCTCAAGAAGAAGGTTACACTGAACCAGATCCTCGATTAGATTTAAATGGTTCAGATGTAATGCGTAAGATTATGATTTTGGCTCGTGAAGCTGGACATAAAATTGAAATGGCCGACATCAGTAATAATTCTTTCATGCCTTCAGCATGTATGCAAGGAAGCGTTGCTGATTTTTATGAAAACATGAAAAAATATGAAAGTCATTTCAAGCAATTATTAGAGGAAGCCAAAACAAAAGGTTGCATTCTAAAATTTGTTGCTCAGTTCGATAATGGCAAAGCTTCTGTTGGTTTACAACACATCGACCCACAACACAACTTGTATCACTTGTATGGTAAAGACAATATTGTTTTATTTTATACTGATAGATACAAAGATCAACCTTTGGTTGTTAAAGGTGCAGGTGCAGGTGCTGAAGTAACAGCAAGTGGTGTATTTGCAGATATAATGAGGGCTGTTTAAAATGGGAACACGGATTACACGGATTGAATCGATTTTCGCAGATTTTCTAATCCATAAAATATTGCAAAGCAATATTTAAAATCAGTTATTATCCTTTTTTTCAGTGTCATCCGTGTGCCAATAAAATTTATACAATGAATTCTTTACAATATAAATCTTCGCTACAATCTTCTCCGCATCCCCCTTTAGGGGATAGGGGCATCAGTTGTACCATCCACGCTCCAGCCACCATTGCAAACCTCGTTTGTGGTTTTGATATTCTTGGACTTGCATTAGAAGCTCCATACGATATTATGGAAGTTAGTTTTAAAGATGAGCCAGGTATTACGTTAAGCAGTTCAGCAGCTTATGATTTACCTACAAATCCAGAAGACAATGTGGCTGGTGCATCTTTATTGGCTTTACTAGAAGCTTATGAAAAGCCTGTGGGTTTTCATGTGCATATCGATAAGCAAATTAAACCTGGTAGTGGACTTGGCAGCAGTGCTGCAAGTAGTGCAGGCTCTGTGGTTGCTGCCAATCATTTACTGGGCAATATTTTTAGCAATGAAGATTTGGTACGCTTTGCGATGAATGGCGAAAAAGTGGCCAGTGGTGTAAAACATGCTGATAATATCACGCCTTGCATTTATGGCGGAGTAACATTAATCCGTTCCATTTTTCCATTAGATATTGTTACTCTTGACGCACCTCCTTTGTTTGTAACTGTTGTGCATCCTCAAATAGAAGTAAAGACCAGCGATGCCCGTCAAATTTTGCGTAAAGAAGTTCAATTAAAAGATGCCATTAAGCAATGGGGCAACATTGCAGGACTGGTGAGTGGCTTTCTGAAAAATGATTATGGTTTAATCAGTCGTTCTTTAGAAGATGTAATTATAGAACCCGTTCGCAGCATATTGATTCCAGGTTTTGATGCTGTTAAAAATAATTGCAAAGAAGCAGGTGCATTGGGTGGTGGAATCAGTGGAAGTGGTCCTTCAATTTTCATGCTCAGCGAACATGAATCAACTGCCAAAGCAGTAGAAGCCATCATGAAAGATATTTACGAAAAACTGGGCATTGATTATAAAACTTATGTTACCACCATTGGTAAAGGAGGAGTAAAGATTGTGTAACCAGCAGAAGAACATAAATCAACTTCAGTGGCGTCGCACACTTGTACTACATAACATTATTCAACAAAGAACATTAATCAACGATGCTTTATTATAGCTTAAACAAACAATCACCAACCGTAGATTTCAAACAGGCAACCATTGCTGGACAAGCTCCAGATAAAGGATTGTACTTTCCAGAAACTATTCCTCAACTGGAAAAAGATTTTATAGATAACATTGAGCAATACAGCAACGAAAAAATTGCATTTAAAGTAATCAAGCCTTATGTTGGCAATAATATTCCAGATGAAGAATTGAAACGCATAGTTGCTGAAACAGTAAACTTCAATATTCCATTAGTTCCTATAAGTGAAGGAATTTCTTCTCTTGAATTATTTCATGGCCCAACTCTAGCATTTAAAGATATTGGTGCACGATTTATGAGCCGTTGTTTGGGTTACTTTTTAAAAGGAAATAATAAGAAGGTTACAGTATTAGTTGCTACATCAGGAGATACTGGAGGTGCAGTTGCTAATGGTTTTTATAATGTTGATGGGGTAGAAGTGGTTGTATTATACCCAAGCAAAAAAGTGAGTGCAGTTCAGGAAGCTCAAATTGCTACATTAGGAAAAAATATTCATGCATTAGAAGTAGATGGAACTTTTGATGATTGCCAGCAAATGGTAAAACAGGCATTTACCGATGCTGAATTAAATGAACAACTGTTCTTAACCTCAGCCAACTCTATTAATGTTGCTCGTTGGCTACCACAACAGTTTTACTATTTCTTTGCTTATAAACAATGGAAACTAGCACATCAAAATGCACCTGTAATTTGTGTACCGAGTGGTAATTTTGGAAATATTTGTGCAGGCATATTAGCTCATACATCTGGCTTACCAGTTCAGCACTTTATTGCAGCATGTAATGCCAATAAAGTGGTGCCTGATTACTTGCTTACTGAAAAGTATGAGCCTCAACCTTCAGTTGCTACAATAAGCAATGCAATGGATGTGGGCAACCCTAGTAATTTTGTTCGTATTCTTGAAATATTTCACAATGAATTTGGTTCCCTAAAAAACAAACTCAGTAGTTACAGTATTAGCGATGAAGAAACTAAGAAAGCCATCAAAGAAGTTTATCAGCAATACAACTATTTATTAGACCCTCATGGTGCTGTTGGTTATATTGCTTTGAAAGATTATTTGCAAAATCATTCTGCTGATGAAGGGATGATTTTAGAAACCGCACATCCAGTAAAATTTAATCCTGCAATTATTGATATTTTAGGTGAAAATATTTTAGCACAAAAAGAACAGGAATTATTGCTGAATGGTAGTAAACAAAGCACTTTCATGACGAATGATTACTATAGCTTAAAAGAAACTTTGTTAGCTCGATAATTTTTTCAAAAAATATTTGTTTTTGAAAAAAACTAGCCCTTATATTTGCAACCCGAACAACGGATCGGTAGTTCAGTTGGTTAGAATGCCGCCCTGTCACGGCGGAGGTCGCGGGTTCGAGTCCCGTCCGGTCCGCAAAAAGTCAAGCATATGCCTGACTTTTTTGTTTTAAAGAATTATGATTAATTATTGTCACTTAATTTTTTATCCCTATTAAAAACATGGTTGTAGGAGGGTAGGGCAATTCTGTTAATACATTGTTTTGTAAGCTGTATAAAACTGCTTTGTTTTTCCAGCGGTTTTCAGCGATCCATTCATTGGTAAAAGTATGCGATGCTGTATGAATACTAAAGCCTGCATTGGTCATTGCCTGCTGCCATTCTTCAAAATCCCAGAAACAAAATGTTTCATGCATTTCGCTTTCCCAATTATCGGTATAATCTTTTCTGCTGAGAAATTCGCTTGCATCCTGTAAGCTTAGCTGTATGTAACGGGTATTATGAATTGTTTGCTCTTCAAACTGCAATCTGTATCCTTCTTTATGCCTGAAATCCTGAGTAAAACGTTTAAACCTTGCACTTGTAGAAAGTTGCTGCAAGTGATTGGATAAATCATGGTGATTGTTGAATGTTTGGAAAATGTTTTCATTGCTTCCATCTGTATCATCCAGCCACATAAAAACGGTTTGGTTTTTATTGGCAGGACCTACAACATCTCTGTTTATCCAAACACCTCCCGGCACCAGTTCTTCGTACCTGTTCTTTATAAAGCTAAGCAGGTCGGCATTGCTGCCATAGCTTTCAATTTCATGTGTTAATGACGATGTATGAATGGTGTTCATACTATTGGCAGTAAATACCAAACCTGTTACTGCATTTTTCTGAGAGAAGAAAACAAACGGGTTTTCAAAATCGCCATTTTCTTTTCTTTGACGGCATAGTTCAAAAAGGTGCCGGCTTACTTCTATGCCATATAAATCGCTTTCTCTTAAGCGTTCGTCTTTAGCAGCAAGTTTCATCCAGCTGCCTACAGCACAACCTATATCGCCAATACGGCCTGGCTGAATAAAAAAAGCTGTGTCATGGTATTTCATTTCAGCTATTTCATCCATCTGGCGTACATAAACATTGTAGTCTCTTGTTTCTGTAAGGTCACCATCACTGCTTATCATACTGTCTTTAAACAGCAGTTGTACTTTTTCGCCACAGTGGTATTTCTTCCATACATTGTAAGATGCATGGTGTATGTGTTCCCTTATCCGTAAATCATTTTCCCAGTTTGGCGTATTGGCAATTTGTTCTACAATATCCCAGGGCAGGGCTGTATGATAAGTCCATGTATTTACATCTTTCAATTCAGCAGGCAATACGTTGAAACCTATTTGTTCGTACAACTTTAGAACAGCAGTAGAACAAATGACTAATGTGTTATTGGGTGTACAATCAAACAAGCCATCGCTTTCATGTTTAATGCGTTTAAGTGTATAGTGGGCATAATTACTGATGATACCAGTATCATCAATTCCATAGATATAAACGGGAACATTTAATTGCTGCGACATGGCTTCTATAGCAATAGAGCGTAAATAAAAAGGTAAGGGGTTTCTTCTTGTATTGGAATGATTAGCCGAGGTTACCGAAAAAATGATTGCCTCTATTTGATGGTTCAACTGAACTGGATGCTGATGAACATCTTGAAGCACTGCAATATTTTGAGTCAGTATTTGTTGTAAATAATTTACCTGATAGTTGGTTATTAAATGATGCCTGCCCGGGATTAATAAATACATGTAATTTTGCTTTTATTGTATGCAAAATAAGTCTTCTGAAATAAAAGTAGCTGTTGATGCCATTGTTTTTGGTTATTCAAAACAGGATGGGGTATCGGTGTTATTAATTCAACGCAAATACGAACCATTTAAAAACAGCTGGGCAATACCCGGTGGATTTGTGCTTGAAAATGAATCGTTGGAAACTGCTGTTAAACGGGAACTGGAAGAAGAAACCGGCATTAAAGTAAACTATCTTGAACAGCTGTACACTTTTGGAGAGCCCAACAGAGACCCGAGAAAAAGAGTGATTGCCATTGCCTATTTTGGGTTGGTAAAAGCAAGTATGTACCAGGAATTAAAAGCAAGCACCGATGCTGAAAATGCAGCATGGTTCAGTATAAAAAAATTACCAGTACTGGCATTTGATCATAAACAAATTTTGCATGTAGCTATAGAACGTTTAAGGGCCAAAGTAAGGTATCAGCCTATTGGCTTTGAGTTGCTGGATAAGAAATTCCCTTTCTCCGATTTAGAGAAATTATATACTGCTTTGCTGGACAAAGAAATTAACCGCAGAAACTTCAGTAAAAAAATATTGTCTTTTGATTTTTTAGAAGAAACAGGGGAGCTCTCTAAATCTGAGGGTAAAGGAAGACCCAGTAAAATGTTTCAGTTTAACCAGAAGCGTTACAGGGAGCTGCTTAAAGAAGGCTTTCATTTTGAAATTTAATTTACTGCATGCAGCTAAAAGATATTTTCATGCAATTGGTAATGCCTTACTGCAACAATGCAGTACAGGCAAACCATCTTTGGTTGCAGATAGAAAAAAATTACAGCAGTAAAAAAAGACATTACCACAACCTCACACATATTGCTACATTGGCAGATGAATTGCAGCCATGTAAAGAGGTTATAAAAGATTGGGATATGGTACTCTTTGCTGTATTTTATCACGATATAGTGTACAATGTATTAAAGAAGGACAATGAAGAAAAAAGTGCTGTGACCGCTACGGGCATAATGCAGGAACTGGATATCAGTAAAGAAAGAATAGCCACTTGCAATGCTCATATACTGGCAACAAAAGCACATAACATCAGCACTGATTTTGATACTGATTTATTTACTGATGCCGACCTGTCGATATTGGGTAAACCATTGGAAACCTATAAAAATTACTGCAGTCAAATACGAAAAGAATATGCCATTTATCCTGATTTTCTATATCAGCCGGGACGAAAGAAAGTAGTTGAACATTTTTTACAAATGGAGCGTATTTATAAAACTGATTTCTTTTACAACAGGTATGAAGCACAGGCAAGGAATAACTTGAAATGTGAGATGGGTGCTTTGTAAAACAGCTTTTGTAAATTATAGTTAAATAACCATACATAAATCGTAGTATTTATTTATGTAATTTACCTTTCCTGTACATCAACAGAAAAAATATTGCTATGAAAGTACTACCAGTTTTACTTTCCTTTCTTATTATGAGTACAGCCATTTGTGCTCAAACAACGCCAAAAGCGTTATTGCAATTTGAAAGTTCTGCATTTAAAATAAGTGCAACTAATAACGGACAATTGATAATTACCACAAGGGCTGGTGAAGTTGCTATAACATCATCTATGGAAAAGAATTGGCGACTGCTAAACCCTGTTAAAAATGATAAAGAAACTTTCACTTCTGGAATTTTATTGGATAACAGCAATTTTTTTAATGCTGATACAGGTTTTGTTTCTGGCTTTATTAGTAATAAGGGTGTATACGATATTATCTATAGAACAACAAACGGGGGGAGATCCTGGCAAGCAGTGAATTTTAATCAAAGTGGTTGGGTAGACGATGCAATTCATTTGTCTAAGGGGGAAGCATGGATGAGCATTTCTGGAAGTGGGATTGCATATACCAAAGATTTTGGATTGAATTGGAAAAAGTTGAATATTCCTGAAATAAGGCAACGCTTCTCGGTAATATATTTTAGCGAAAAACATGAAGGTGTTATTGGCTCATTGTGGAATAAGATAGCTTATACGAATGATAATTGTGCGAATTGGAAATTTATACCTACACCATTAGACCAAAAGAAATATAAAAAAACAAATACGGAAAGCCGTCCTGAAATTAATAAGATAGCTATTTGGGGTAATAAATTTCTAGTGAAACAAGAGGATATTGTATTTTGGACAGAGAGGGATTCAATTGATTGGAAAGAATTAAAAAGTGTTTCAAATTTTTATACTGATGTAGATAATAGTGCTTTGTATTTGCAAAATGCAAGTGGTGTATTCTTAAAAGTAGATGAGCAACTTAAAACAATCGCCAGCTTTTCAGTTGCAGAAAATTGTTATGATGCAACTTGTAAAAATGGGAATCTCTTTATAATGGCTGGGCAAAAGCTGATAAAGCTATCGGCAGGAAACAAAATAGAAAGCAATTTTATTTATGGTAATGATACAGTTTCTGTAAAGCCAAGCAACTTTGGTTATACATCCTCCGGAATTTGGGGCAATATTGCTCAGAAGATATACAGGCAAAAGGAGTATAAGGAAGCCTGGGAATACCAGTTTGATTTACCTTTTACAGTAGATAGTGGTTCACTGAGGATGATGGGTGATGACAGGATTGTTTTGTATTCAAAAAATGATACATTGTATTATTACAATATTTACTCTGGTACTGTTAGAAAGAAAAAGTCAATCGATATTATGAATGATTTTTGCAGTGCCGAAATTGAAAAAATTACATTTAGCAAAGGAAGTCAAGGATGTTTTCACGGATATGAGGATAAGATGATTTATCTGGAAAATAATGGCTCTTTTTATTTGTTTGAAGAAAGTGATAAAGAGGCAAACCGTGAAACCAAGCTTGCTGATAATAATAAATCTATACTAACAAAGGATGTAAATACATTTATTAAAAAGCTCCCATCTGTTCTGTATAAGCAAGCCACAATTTCTGATTTAGGCTTTACAAATGCACATTATGAAGCTTGCCGAAAAGGAATAATTGAGTTTAAAAATTCCATTGAGCAAAAGAAAGTGAAAACCAGAAAATTGGAAAAGGGAGGTTTTGAGTTTTATAAAAATAATTTAGATTTTGACAGATTACTTGCATTAGTAGATAGTATTAAAAATATTGACTCTACTCTTTTGTACAATACATTGATGGGTTTAAGCCAAAATTGGAGTACTACCTCAAATTGGCAAACAATAAAATTCGAGAATCGAAATCATCAATTATTAACTATAATTAACACTTATTATGAGCCCAATGCATTTGGGTTTCCCTGGACAATAAATATTGATGGTTTTACCTGTTTCACTACCTGCATTGACATTAACTTATTTATAAAAAAAGTATATCCTCTTTTTTTAGATGATAGCCGAAAAGTTGATGTACTATACACTTTGGTAAAAAGAATGTATTGACCAAAGGATTTGTTGTATAGTGTTTTATGATTTGTAATTTATAGTTGGATAAATTGGCTATAGCTGTTTTTATATCTCCTGTAAATACACTAAATAATAGTCAGCTAAATAAGTGTATTATTTTTTAATTATAGAGTGACAGATCTTGAAGCAGATTCTATAAAACTTGAATCAGGTTGTAACCTGATGAGTAAATGTGTTGTTTATAGAAATAAACTGCAATCTTCAATTGTAGCTGTTTAAAGTCTTGTGTCTATTTGTGTAAAGTATGTACAACCCCCTGTTGTATAATCATTTACTATGTATTTATTTCAATCTCATTAGCAGGTAAACCGTTTTTTCTCTTTCTTAGAAAATAATACTGACATTAATTTGCTTAATTATGAAGCAAAATTTGGTGAATTAAAATAGTGGTTTTATATTTGCTTCATAATTAAGCAAAATGAAAACAATAAATCTAAATACAGGAGCAGGTATCAAAGCCATACTGTTTCTTGATAATCAGCCACACATAAATGTTCAGGACATTCTGGAAGGGGAGGATGTGCAGGTGATTTGTTCAATTACCGATAGTGTTAAAATGATGCAGCTATTGGAAACTGCCAATGCACTGGAAAATTTATTTGCCAAAAAGAAAAAACTGGTGATACCTTATTTAATGGCTGCCAGATTCGACAGGCTGATGCAAAAAGGTGATAGTATCGATTTAAAAGTAGTAGCCAATTTAATAAACAGCTGCGGCTTTGAAAAAGTGTATTTGTTTGATGTGCATTCTGAAATAGCTTCTATGCTTATTCAAAATGCTGTAAATATTACCAATAAGCAAATGGTAGAACAATACCAGCAAAACAATGCGGTGCTCATTTGTCCTGATGCAGGTGCAGCAAAAAAAGTGCATCAATATTTTGAATGGAATGCTAATCTTACAGAAATCGTGTACTGCAATAAAAGCAGGGATTTAAGTAATGGAAAAATTACACTGCAGGTATTGGAAGCTGAAAAATGTACAAACAGAAATTGTGTAATTATTGATGATATATGTGATGGGGGTGCAACGTTTTTGGCCATTGCAGAGCAGATAAAACCTGCACACTTGACACTGGTTGTTACACATGGCATTTTCTCGAAAGGCTTTACAGCATTGGAACAAAAGTTTAATACAATTATTGTAAGCGACAGTTTTTGCAAAAAGTACGATTCACCAATAGTACAGCAAATAGCATTTAAACATTAATTCAAAACAGTGAACAACCATTGGTTGTGTTTAAAAAATACAATATGAAAATGAATCCTTTTTTGATGACCGATTATTACAAAGTAGGTCATGTGTTTCAGTATCCTGAAAAAACTACATTGGTATACAGCAATCTTACACCACGCAGCAGCAGGTTTAAGGAAATGGATGAAATGGTGTTTTTTGGCTTGCAGTATTTTATGAAGGAATATTTAATGGGTTATTTTAATGAGAACTTTTTTCAGCAGCCCAAAGCAACCATCATTGCTGAATACAAACGCAGAATTAAGACTTCATTAGGAGCTGATTTACCCACTTATAAGCATCTGGAACAGTTGCATGATTTAGGATATTTACCAGTTGAAATAAAAGCATTGCCTGAAGGAAGTAAAGTTCCGATGCGTGTTCCCTGTTTAACTATTGTAAATACTTTGCCTGAGTATTACTGGCTTACCAATTTTCTGGAAACAATTTTATCGGCTATCATCTGGCAGCCCTGCACCAGTGCTACCATTGCTCATCAATATAGAAAACTGTTAAACCAATATGCCAATGAAACAGGTATTGCTACTGAGTTTGTACAATGGCAGGGACACGATTTCAGTTTCAGGGGAATGAGCAGTTTTGAAAGTGCTGTACTAAGTGGCATGGGACATTTATTGTCTTTTACAGGAACAGATACCATTCCTGCCATTGATGCCCTGGAGCAATATTATGATGCCAATGCCGATACTGAATTAATTGGTGGAAGCGTAGCTGCTACAGAACATAGTGTTATGTGCAGTGGCAGTAAAGATGGTGAACTGGAAACTTTTAAACGCCTGATTACTGAAGTATATCCCAATGGAATTGTTAGCATTGTAAGTGATACATGGGATTTGTGGAAAGTGTGTACTGACTATCTAACTGCACTAAAAGCAGATGTTTTGAATAGGGATGGTAAAGTAGTCATTCGTCCTGATAGTGGTGACCCTGTAAAAATTATTTGTGGTAATCCTGATGCTGAGTCTGCTGTTGAACGCAAAGGCGTGGTAGAGTTGCTGTGGGATATTTTTGGAGGTACCATTACCAGTAAAGGGTATAAACTGTTAGATCCGCATATTGGAGCAATCTATGGCGATAGTATTAATTTAGAGAGGGCTAAAGCTATTTGCGATGGATTGAAAGCAAAAGGGTTTGCGACACAGGTGGTATTTGGAATTGGCAGTTTTACCTATCAATACAATACGAGAGATACATTTGGTATGGCAATGAAAGCCACTTATGTAGAAGTAAATGGTGAAGGCAGGGAGATTTATAAAAGCCCTGTTACCGATGACGGTACAAAGAAATCAGCAACAGGTTTGCTACAGGTTAAAAAACAAAATGGACATTTTGTTTTAAACGATTCAGTAAGCTGGCAGGAAGAACAAGACAGTGAATTGATAACGGTATTTAAAAATGGGACATTAATAAAAGAATACAGTTTAGCTGAGATAAGACAAAGGTTGAACGGTGAATAGAGCAACAGTGATACAATGAAAACAGAAAAATATACAGAACAGGTAAACAGATTGCCAAAAACGGGCAGGCAAATTATTGGCAGAAAAGAAGGAGAGCATATTATTGTATATCAGGCTTTCAATAAAAATATTTCAGATTATGCAATAAGCCACCAGCAGTTTGGAGGCAGCCATTACAGCTTTACAAGGATGAGCTGGATAAAGCCGGGCTTTCTTTGGATGATGCATAGAGCAGGCTGGGCAGCAAAAGAAAACCAGCAGGCTATATTGGCAATTACTTTGCCATTGGTTCATTTTAAAACAATATTGGAGCAGGCAACCATATCTTCTTACGACAAAAACCTATTTGCTACAGAAGCTGAATGGAAAAAAGAACTGAATGCAACAGAAGTAAGGTTGCAATGGGATCCTGATCACGATCCTATGGGTATTAAACAGGAACGAAAAGCCATTCAACTTGGGTTGAAAGGAGCAATATTAAAGCAGTTTTGTACTGAATGGATTACCCAAATTGAAGACATTACAGATTTTGTAAGAGAACAACATAGCCATGTGGTAAATCATGAATTAGACAAACTATCAGTGCCTTTTGAAGAAGTGATTAACTTAGAGGATAGTGGTATTGAGCAAAGAATTGGCATAAATATTAATTAAAACAGACCAGATGACAATTATATATCAACAAGGTGATGTAACCCAGCCTGCAAACATTGGCAACAATATCATTGTGCATATTTGTAATGATATAGGTGGCTGGGGAAAAGGTTTTGTAATGGCATTATCCGCTAAGTGGGAAACCCCGGAAACCAATTATCGCCAATGGTATAAAACAGGACAAAACTTTGCATTGGGTGAAGTACAATTTGTACAGGTAGAAGAAACAATTTGGGTGGCGAATCTCATAGATCAACGAGATATCAGAAAAGATGAGAAGGGTAATCCGCCAATTCGTTATGATGCTGTTTCAGATGGGCTGAAAAAAATTGCAGTATTTGCTCTGCTTCAAAAAGCAAGTGTTCATATGCCAAGGATTGGTTGTGGTTTAGCAGGTGGTAAATGGGAACTTATGGAACCAATCATTATAGAACAATTGATTGAAAAAGGGATCCAGGTAACAGTATATGATTTATGAAAATTGAAATCATCATAGCAGATATCACCACCTTAAAAGTGGATGCAATTGTTAATGCAGCCAACAACTCTTTAATGCGAGGAGGTGGTGTTGATGGTGCTATACACCGAGCAGCAGGTAACCAATTGAAAGACTATTGCTTTAATTTAAAAGGCTGTGCAACTGGCAATGCAATGATTACGCCCGGCTTTAACCTGCCTGCAAAATACATCATTCATGCTGTTGGTCCGGTGTGGAACAACGGCACGGAAAATGAAGAAGCATTATTGGCAAACTGCTATAAAAAGAGTTTGCAACTTGCAGTTGATCATGCTATTGAAACGATTGCTTTTGCGTGTATCAGTACCGGAGCTTATCGTTTTCCTTTTGATAAAGCAGCTGCGATAGCTTTAAACACCATCAGCGATTTTTTGAAAGAGTATGAAAGCATCAGCAAAGTGTATTTAGTAGTATTCAGTCAAAAAGACTATGAACAATATCGCAGGGTTTTTAATAAATTGAATAGTTAGATAAATCATGAAATTAGTAACACTATACAGACCAGTTGGACAAAAAGAATTAGACCTGATTAAGGACTCAGGATATAAAGCGTTTCCTCCACGTTTGGAATGGCAACCTATTTTTTATCCCGTATTAAATCAGCCATATGCCGAACAAATTGCTTTGCAGTGGAATACTGAAGATGAATTTTCGGGTTATGCAGGTTATGTAACTGCATTTGATGTGCCTGAAGCATATTTACAGCAGTTTCCTGTGCATAATGTAGGTGGTGAAATACACAATGAATTATGGATTCCTGCTGATGAACTGGAAGCATTCAATCATCAAATTGCAGGAACAATAAGAGTCGTAAAAGAATTTTTTGGAGAAAAATACAAGCGATGAAAAATAGAATCAAAGGGGCATTATTTGGGTTAGCTGTTGGCGATGCACTTGGTGTACCTGTAGAATTTAAATCAAGAGATTATTTGAAAAATAATCCAATTTCTGGCATGATTGGTTATGGCAGTTGGCAGCAACCTGCTGGTACATGGAGTGATGATAGTAGCTTGGCTTTTTGTCTGGCTGACAGTTTAACCAGTGGCTACGATTTAGAGAACATAGCCCAGAAATTTGTTTTGTGGTTGCAGGAAGGCTATTGGGGTGCTCATCATAAGGTATTTGATGTTGGAGGAGCTACACGTCAAGCTATTACTTTGTTGATCAAAGGTTTTCCAGCAACAAGGTCAGGATGTTCAAGCGAGTACGACAATGGCAATGGTTCTTTGATGAGAATTCTGCCACTGCTTTTTTATATTAAAGACTTACCCATTGAAGAAAGATATGCTAAAGTGAAAGAGGTTTCATCTATTACCCATGCACACTTCAGGTCAGTATTTTCTTGTTTTATCTATCTTGAATTTGCACTTCAATTATTAAATGGGGAAGACAAATTTGTTGCATACAGCAACATGCAAAAACTGGTTAGCCAATTTGCTGTAACAAATGATTTCAGTAATACAGAAATTGATTTGTTTAGCAGACTGCTGAAGAGCAATATAAAAGAAGTAAAAGAAGCCGAAATTCATTCAACAGGCTATGTTTTGCATACCTTGGAAGCATCTATCTGGTGTATACTTACTACAGATGATTTTGCAACAGCAGTTTTGAAGTCTGTAAATCTTGGTGGAGATACCGATACAACTGGATGTGTAACAGGTGGTCTGGCTGGCTTGCTTTATGGTTATGAAGAAATATATCAGGTTTGGATTACTGAGCTTGCCAGAGTAAATGATATTGAGAGACTTTGTGAAAAACTATTTAATACAACAATAAAATGAAATACTCTGTAAACTGGCTTCAACACCAATTAGAACAAGGCATTCATCATGAATATCTTCTCTTTTGGGGACATACACAAAAGCAGGTTGGTGTTATTGATAAATCTTGTTTTAGCCAATGGTTTCCCTCACCCTTTGAGGTGAATGGTATCAGCTATAAAACAACAGAACATTGGATGATGTCAAAGAAAGCAAGCCTGTTTGGAGATAATTTATCAATGCAGGCTATACTTGCTGCAGATAAGCCGGCAGTAGTCAAGATGATCGGAAGGGAGGTGAAAAATTTTGATTCAGATATTTGGAACCAAAAGTCATTTGACATTGTAGTGGAAGGGAATTGGTATAAGTTTTCTCAAAATGAAGAACTGAAAAAATATTTATTATATACTGGTAAAAAAATAATAGTTGAAGCTAGCCCATCTGATTCAATTTGGGGTATTGGGCTTGCACAAGATGCCAAAGAGGCACTCAATCCTTATCAATGGAAAGGAACCAATTGGTTAGGATTTGCATTAATGCAAGTCAGGGATTTATTAAACAATTAATATGCAACCATCATACAAACACCTCAGCAAATTCATCAGTCTGGTGCTTCGTCATAAACCTGAAACAATTGGCTTAACATTGGACGAAAATGGCTGGGCCAATGTGCAGGAACTGATTGAAAAAATAAATCAGCAGGGCAATCAATTGACTACAGCATTATTGCATGAAATTGTTGATAGTAAAGATAAACAACGTTTTTCGTTGAATGCTGATAAAACCTGTATTCGTGCCAATCAGGGGCATAGTATTGAAGTAAAACTGAATTTAGCAGCAACTATTCCACCGGCTATTTTGTATCATGGTACTACAGAGAAATATTTGAACAGTATCTTGCAATCGGGTTTACAAAAACAACAAAGACAGCATGTGCATTTAAGTGCAACTGCTGATACTGCTAAAGCAGTGGGCAGCAGGCACGGAAAACCCATTGTATTAAGTATTTATGCACAGGCAATGCATGCAGCAGGATATATATTTTATTTATCAGAAAATCAGGTATGGCTTACCGATGCTGTACCTGTAAAATATATTACAACATGAGCAGAAGATTGGTGATAGGAGATATAAACGGAGGATTAAAGGCTTTGCGTCAGGTATTGGAAAGGGCAGCAGTTACCCAGTCAGATACCTTAATTTTCTTAGGAGATTTTGTAGATGGCTGGAGTGAATCGGCACAGGTAATTGATTTTGTAATTCAGTTATCGAAAAAGCACAACTGCATTTTTGTGAAAGGTAACCACGATGTGCATTGTGAAGAGTGGTTAAGAACAGGCAAGCAGGATAGGGTATGGTTGATGCATGGCGGTATTGCAACCATGGAAAGTTACAATGGGATAGATGATGCAACCAAACTCATACACCTCAACTTTTTAGAGCAAATGAAACTGTACCAGGTAGATGAACAAAACCGCCTGTTCATTCATGCCGGGTTTACTTCGATGCATGGTCCGCAGCAGGAGTTTTATACCACCAATTTCACCTGGGACAGAACCCTTTGGGAAATGGCCATTACCATGGATACAAGAATTGAGAAAAACTCAGTACTCTATCCCAAGCGATTAAAACTGTACAAAGAAATTTTTATTGGTCATACACCCACCATCAACTACAATGTACCCACACCCATGCAGGGTTGCAATGTGTGGAATGTAGATACAGGTGCTGCATTTACAGGTTCATTAACCATTATGGATATTGATACCAAACAGTTTTGGCAAAGCGATGCCGTAAAAGATTTATACCCTAATGAAATGGGTAGAAATAAGGATTGAGTTGATTAATAATAACCTATAGTGAGTAGTTTTATATTAAAAAATAATTATTTTTATATGAACTATAGTACAATGATCGGCAACAGTTCACACCTTTTGCAGTAGTGGTTTACCACCACACTATGCAATTCACACAAATCAAGCTAATGCTGCCAGTCGTGCAGCCATTGAGCAATGAACATGCTTGAACTATTGAAAATGAAGTGGGTGTTTTGCTAAATTAATTGATGAGGTTACGCAACAAGAAAAATGTATCCTATACAACCTCATTTAAAAGCACCAAAATGCCACAAAATACCCGCAGGGTCGTGTAAAAAACATTCGCAACCCCAATCATTGTATCTTATGGGTACTAGTTTAGCAGATGGATATTCTTTTGCTAAGTTTAAGCTTTGCAGTTGCTCATAATATTCTTCCACATTATTCACTTCTACGAAAACCATCGAGTTGTTTATCCAGTCTTCTACAAAGGCATTTTGCAAGTAAAAACCAATGGCTTCATTTATTTTAAAGTACGATAAGCTAGCTGAAATGTTGGATTCTTGAAAACCTAAATCGGAATAAAAATTTCTTGATGTATTAAAATCTTTTGCTCCAATAAATGGACGTATAGATTTTGTATGGTGCTGCATGTTATTAATTTTTAAGTAAATGAAATTATAATATTGAAACAATACAAATTTTGTTAGTCCTAAAAAGTGAAAGTAAGCGACTACTATAAACAAACAAAACCATCTATAAAAAATCCCACACAATGGTGGGACTTTTTTTATGAGATAGCAATTTGAAGATTAAATTACATGTAGTATTTGTATTATTTAATTTTTGGTGCAGCAGCTAAAATTTCTTCACTTACACCACTAGCATATTTTTCGAAATTTTTAATAAATTGTTCTGCTAAATTTTTTGCTTTTGCATCATACGCATCTCTATCTGCCCAAGTGTATCTAGGGTTTAGGATATTTACTGGTACATTAGGACAACGTTTAGGCATCAACATTCCGAATACAGGATGTGCTTCAAATTCCATATTGTCCAATTCACCATTTAACGCTGCTGTAATCATGTTGCGGGTGTAGCTTAATTTCATTCTGCTACCAATGCCATAAGGGCCACCACTCCAGCCTGTATTAATCATCCAAACATTTACGTTGTGTTCTTTCATTTTCTTACCCAACATTTCAGCATATTGTCCTGGATGTAGTGGTAAAAATGGGGCTCCAAAACATGCACTAAAAGTGCTTTTTGGTTCAGTAACACCAGCTTCTGTTCCTGCAACTTTTGCAGTATAACCACTAATAAATTGATACATGGCTTGGCCAGGTGTAAGTTTACTAATTGGAGGCAAAACACCATATGCATCGCAGGTTAAAAAGAAAATATTTTTAGGTAATCCGCCAATGCTTGGTTCAAGGGCATTGCTAATGAAATCTAGCGGATAACTAACCCTTGTATTTTCTGTAATGGCTTTGCTGCTGAAATCTATTTTTGTTGTACCGGGATAAAAAACAATATTTTCTACCAGTGCCCCTGGCCGGATTGCATGAAAAATTTCTGGTTCTTTTTCTTCACTTAAATCAATGGTTTTTGCATAACAACCACCTTCAAAATTAAACACACTGTTTTCTGTCCAGCCATGTTCATCATCACCAATTAATTTACGGTTAGGATCGGCACTCAAAGTTGTTTTTCCTGTTCCACTTAAACCAAAGAAAATTGCAACATCGTCATCATTGCCCATATTGGCACTGCAATGCATGCTAAGCACATTTTTGTTGTGTGGAAGGATATAATTTAAAACAGTAAAGATGCCTTTTTTCATTTCGCCTGTATAACCAGTTCCACCAATAACAATGGTTCTTTCGGTGAATGATACAACAGCAAAATTGTGTTGTCTCGTTCCATCAACTGCAGGATCAGCTTTAAAACCTGGTGCCTGAATAATGTGCCAATCGATTGGAAATTCTTCTAACTCTTCATCATGTGGACGAAGAAACATGTTGTAAGCAAATAAATTGCTCCACGGATTTTCGTTTATTACACGAATATTAATTCTGTGTTCTGTGCTGGCACAGGCGTAAGCGTCTCTCACCCAAATTTCATCTTGCTGGCCTAAATAGGCTAATACTTTTTTCTTTAATTGTTGGTAATACTTCTCATCAATTGGAATGTTAAAATTGTTCCAGTGAACAGTTTTTTCAGTTAAATCATCCTTTACAATGAATTTATCTTGTGGACTTCTGCCAGTAAACTCCCCAGTTTTAATACAAAGTGCTCCTGTATCGTTTAATACACCTTGACCTCTTAAAATGGTTTGCTCAGTAAGCTCTTCAGGTGTTAACTGGTAATGAATACTGGTACTTTCAGAGATGCCGATTTGCAGCAATTTCTCTGTTGGGATAGAAATAGTAGGTAATGACATAGTAAACAATCGTTTGTTAGTTTCACAAAAATAAGGGGGTAAACGATTCAATTATGAGGTTTGTGTATTAATTACATGTTTTGTAACTAATTATCTACAATATTATAATTGGGAAGAAAAAAATATGTATGTAACAAAAAAATGAGTAAGGGATTAATACTCAATTACTTCAACGTTGCTGATGCTGTTGTTGATGGTTACTATATAAATTTTATTATAAACAGATTCATCTAAAGCAGGATAACTATTTTTTTTGGTTAATAGATTTACCAATGTAGGTGTGGTATTACTATGACCAGCAATAACAATGGTTTTATCTTTTTCTTTAAGCAATTGTTCTGCAAAATAATTTAGGTCTTTTGGGTTATAAATTAAAGTAGGCAACCCAAGTTTTTGTGTTAGTGGCAACACAGTGTTTTTGGTTCTTGTATAGTTGGTGCTGTAAATAGCATCTGGTGTATATTTTTTAAGTGTCTCTACCAATCGTTGTGCTCTTGCTTCTCCAGCCTTAGTTAATGGAGGATCTGAGGCCATCATGGTAGAACCAGCAGTTGTAGTATCTTTTTCAGCGTGACGAACCAATATATAAGTTGTTTTTTGAGCAAAAGAAATTGTGATCGTAAATAAAGATATCAGTAGTAAGATTTTTTTCATTTGTGTAAATTGAATAATGAAGTTAACTCTTGAACACGAATTGCACGAATTATTCGAATTACACGAATTGTAAAGAATGATAACCTTCCCCTCCACTGGCGGGGAGAACAATAGCATCAAATATGCACAAACTTCAATAGGGTTGGGTTTAATGGTATTAAAACTCCACTATAAAACCAATGGTTGGTGTAATTTGGGCTTCATTATTTAGTAATAAAACTGGAATCGCATTGCTTCCATTTTGTCTTATTGGTTGGCCATCGGTGGTTACAAAAGCTGTATTATCATCGTTGCGTTTAAATGTGTATTGCAATGCACTTGGGGCTTTTGCTGCATACCAATTGCTAACATCTAAGTATAAATCCAATGTTACTTTTTTGTAATTCCATTTTTTATCGATACGAATATCACTCGAATTAAATGCATTTAATCTTTGGCTATTAATTTGGCTGTAGTTTAAAGTGCCTTGTCCCAATGTTAAATAATTGGCTCTGCTGGCTGCATCATCAAATGGTGTTAAAGGTACAGCACCCTGATACCTGAATTTTAAACCCAATTCCCAGTTTCTATTAAATTTATATCCACAGGTTAAACTTAGCAAATGATTATTGTCCCAACTGCTGGGTGTGTATTGATTATTGGCATTGGTATATTCACTTTTGAACCAAGTGTAGCTGAACACACCAAAGAAACGTTTGGTTAGTTTTTGTTGAGCAAAAAATTCGATACCATAACTTCTGCCTTTACCTGTGCTGGTAATGGCTTCATTTCCTAACACATTAAAATCGGCTCCTAGGTTGCTTAAGCTAATACCATCTTTTACACTTACAGGCACATTGCTGTATTGTTTATAAAATGTTTCAACTGTAAAACGGGTTGCGTCATTCTTTAAATATTCAACACCAGCTACATAATGGTTGCTGATAATGTATTTGCTATTTTTATTAACCAGTTGATTGTTGTTGTTTTTAAAACCTAAGATGGTATAAGGAGGAATTTTGCTATATCGTCCAACAGATGCATTCAAATTCCATTGATTGGTTAATACATAACTAAAACTTATTCGTGGACTGATGGTTTGTGCAATATCCCAACCATTTTCAGTAAAATTATTGCCATCAGTTCTTATACCTGCACTAATGCCCAAACGGTTGTCGAAAAAACGTTTGCCTGCCTGTACAAAAATACCAGCTTTAAAAAGTTGAATATTGCTGTTGAAATTTGCAAATACTGCATTAGAAACAATATTGTTATTGTTGTCTCTTACTTCAGGTTTTATAAGTTGATTGGTGTTGCTGCTATAATCATTTAATTGTAACATGGCACCATAACTCAACTTAAAACCATTGTTGTTGGTATTCACATCGAAACGAAGTTTATTCTCCGTTTCAGCTGATTTGGAAGCCAATGTTTGCAAGCCTTTTACTGGACCTAAATTATTTTCAAATTTTTGCAAATCATTGTCAAGATAATTTCTGCTCAACGACATATTCCAGTAACCTTTATTTATTTGTTTTCTTACAGATGCACCAATTGTATAACTGTTTTGATTGATAGAAGGATTACTGTTTAATACATACAATTTCTCTGGTGTTGCTTTTTTAGGAGCAGCAAAACTAAACTCATCCAATGCTCCAATGCCCAATAATGTGAGGGCTGTTTTTTTATTTAATTGATGGGTTGTTTTAAATTGAAAATCCCAATAGTTAGGGCGTATGGGTAAATCGATTGCTTGGAACAAAAACTGCAAATAACTTCTTCTTACCGATGCTAAAAAAGTACTGTTTTTGTTTTTAGCCAATGGGCCATCAAATGTTGCAGCTAATTCAGTACCACTCAATCTGACATTGCCTTGTAGCTTGTTGGTGTTTCCCTTTTTTTGTTTAAATTCAAATACCGACGATAGTGCATTATCAGCTCTTGCATCAAAAGCACTGCTGCTTAATTTTACATCTTCAATAAAGCTAACATTTAAAATACCTGTTGGTCCGCCTGAACTTCCTTGTGTTGCAAAGTGATTAATAACAGGTATTTCAATTCCATCTAAATAAAATACATTTTCGTTGGGTGCTCCACCACGAATAATAATATCATTTCTAAAGCCAGCTGTAGCATCTGTTCCTCCAACACCTGGTAAAGCTTGAATTACACGGCTAATGTCGAAATTGCCCCCTGGGTTTGCTTTAATTTCTTCTGTAGTTAAACGTTGTACGCTTAGGGGGGTTTCTAAAGAAGCAGCTTTTACAGTTAGACGTTTACTTTTTACTGTAACGTTGTTCAATTCTTTGGCTTCTGGTTCAAGTTCAATATTAAAAACAGTAATATTACCCGAACTTACAATTACATTGTATTTGTTTTGAGTTAGATAGCCAATGCATGAAAATCGAATATTGTGTGCCGTGGTGCTAATGCCTGTAATTGCAAATTTTCCATCTACATCCGTAA
The DNA here is from genome assembly GCA_044348985.1 of Chitinophagaceae bacterium. Lineage (GTDB taxonomy): Bacteria > Bacteroidota > Bacteroidia > Chitinophagales > Chitinophagaceae > UBA1930. Next base: position 14,609 of record JBIKRV010000010.1, on the reverse strand, counting down.
CTGTGCCTTTACTGCTATTATCTAAAACTACAGCAACACCTTGAATAGGTTTTTGCGAATTTTTGTCTATAATTGTTCCTGAAATACTACCACTATTTTGTGATTGAACAGTATTGAAAAAGAAGAACAGGCTGCTTATTAGACTAATCAACTTCATATTAACTGAATTGTTTGTTGTAATAACAGTATTTTTTACAAATTGTTGAGTCATTTTATAAAAAAGCAAACAAAAACTTATGCAAAAATACCTTGTATTCCTCTTATCTTTTTTTGTTTTATCTACCGTACACGCTCAAAAGAAACCTTTAGACCATAAAGTTTATGATGCTTGGGAAAGCATTGGTGAAAAGCTGATTAGTAACGATGGAAAACTGGTAGTATATACCATAACTCCACAAGAAGGCGATGCTACTTTGGTTGTTCAATTAAGCAGTGGTAAAAAACTATTGGAGATACCACGTGGCTACAATGCAAAAATTTCACCAGATACAAGATGGGTAGTGTGTAAAATAAAACCAACTTATCAGCAAACACGTGATGCCAGAATAAAAAAGAAGAAACCTGAAGAAATGCCCAAAGACAGCTTGGCCATTATTAGCATTGGCGAAATAAAGTATGTACCAGCAGAAACAGCCAACTCAGCAAAGTCATCAGTAGAAACAAGCATTCAAAAAATTGCCTGTGTAAAAAGTTATAAAATGCCAGAAGAGGAAAGTAACTGGCTGGCCTGGTTGTATGAGAAAAATGAGAATGATAAAAAAGTAGGAGATGAAGAAGGTACTACTTTATGCTTACGCAATTTTAAAACAGGAACATTGGATACTGTAAAGAAAGTAAGTGAATATTATTTCGATAAAAAGGGAAACAATTTTGTTTTAGAAATCACCAATAGCAAAAAAGATTCTCTGTTGCGTTCTGCCATTATTTGGAAAAAGCTCAACAGCAATAAACAAGATACGCTGCTTAAAAAATTTGCTGATGCAAAAGGCTTTGCTTTTGATGAGGCAGGTAGCCAATTGGCTTTTGTATCTACTAATGATACCACCAAAACCGAGCAAAAAAATTTTTCATTATTCAAGTTTAATGATGCTGGCGGCTATGCTATGTTAGATAATAAAAGCAAAGGCATTCCCACCAAGTGGCGTATCAATGAGAATGCTAACCTTAGCTTTAGCAAAACAGGCAAGCGTTTGTTTTTTGGTACCAGCCCAATGCTTCCTGCAAAAGATACCAGCTTGCCTGAATTTGAAAGAGTAAGTGTAGATGTATGGCATTACAACGACGATGATTTACAACCGATGCAATTGAAAAACTTAGATGCCGATTTAAAGAGAAGTTATACCGCCATGTTTGATATAGCTACTAATACATTGGTGCAATTGGGTAATGAAAAATTTGAACGAATTAGCCAAACCTTGGAAGGCGATGGAGACGAGTTTTATACTAGCTCTGATTATGGTAAACGTATTGCTCGTCAGTGGCAGGGATTTTCTTTAAATGATGTGTACAGTATTAATGCTAATACAGGTAACGCTCAGTTGATTGTTAAAGATTTTAAAGGGAATATGTATCCATCTTATACTGGAAAATATTTGTTGTTATACAATGAAATAAAGAAACAATACAGAGTGTATAATTCAGCTACACAACAAATAACTTTAGTTGCAAAAGACATTCCTTTTGCTTTATATGATGAAGAAAACGATGTGCCAGATGATGCCAATGCTTACGGTATTGCTAAATGGATGGAAGCCGATAAATATGTGTTGATTTATGACAGATATGATGTTTGGAAAGTTGATCCAACAGGGAAAGAAAAATCTGTGGTGTTAACCAATGGCAGAAAAGACAAAATTCAATATCGTTATTTGAATTACGATAAGGAAGAGAAGTATATTAAAGATCCATCAAAAAATGTGTACACAAAGTTTGATGAGAAGACAAAAGTGAACAGCAATACTGCTTTTTTTGTTGGTCATTATACAAAGACTTCTGGAATTACAGAAGGCGAAAAAAAGAAGTTAGCAAAGAAGTCTTCCCTATGGCAAAGTATCTTTGATCCGCATCCTGACAATTTAAACCCACAGTATTATGTAAAGGCAAAAAATGAAAATATTTGGCTTTATCTCGATGAAAGTAGTCAAGGTATTTATTTGCACAGTTCTTTTAAAATCGACACTCTTGAGGATATGAGCGGAGACCCATTATTAGACACCAGTATTTCAAATTATAATGTTTATGGCTGTTTACTAACTATAAGGAATAAACAAGCAACAGGAAAAATACAATTGGTATACTGCCGAACTCTTTAAATGGAAAGCCTACACAGGTAAAGAAACAGAAGGTGTTTTATACAAGCCAGAAGATTTTGATGCAAGGAAAAAATATCCCATGATTGTTTATTTCTACGAAAGAAGTAACAATACATTGCACAATTATATTGCTCCATCGCCAACACCATCACGTTTAAATATTTCTTTTTTTGTAAGTAGGGGATACATTGTTTTTGTGCCAGATATTTGGTATAAAACAGGCAAGCCCGGACAAAGTGCATACGATTATATTGTAAGTGGAACAAGGGCTGTAGTGAAATTGGGATTTGTAGATAGCACCAAAATTGGTTTGCAAGGACAAAGCTGGGGCGGTTATCAAATTGCACACTTAATTACCCGTACCAATTTATATGCTGCAGCATGGGCTGGTGCTCCTGTTGCCAATATGACCAGTGCTTATGGTGGTATCAGATGGGGTAGTGGGTTAAACAGACAATTTCAGTACGAAAAAACACAAAGCCGTATTGGTGCCACACTTTGGGAAAGGCAAGATTTGTATTTGGAAAATTCACCTTTATTTCATTTACCCAAAGTAAAAACACCACTAGTAATTATGGCCAATGATAAAGATGATGCAGTGCCTTGGTATCAGGGAATTGAGTTGTTTACGGGTTTACGTCGTCTCAATAAAAAAGTATGGATGTTAAATTACAATGATGAGTTACACAACTTAGTAGAACGTAAAAACAGAAAAGACATTCAAATAAGGGAACAGCAATTTTTTGATTGGTTGCTAAAAGGGGAGAATCCAGCACCTTGGTTAAATGAAGGTGTGCCAGCAATAATGAAAGGCAGAACCTGGGGATTATAAACGGTTTTATTTTTTTGAATCCTGTTCATGATTGAAAGATGATGAACAGGATTTTTTGTGCATAAGTTCATCAGCATGTCAAGCAACATTCTTTTTTAGATGAGCATCTATCTACCCAATTCATGGTATTTTTCGAATAGAACCCTATTCTTTTTTGAATTAAGGGTTTAGTTCATTATTTTCGAGAAGAGTAACCCTTTTATCCTTTAGAAAACATCTTTAAGCCCCCCTCACTGAATTCAAATTCCTGATATTTTATTGGGTATGATCGCTTTTTTTGAACAACTAACTGAGTGTATGAAGAAAAATATTTTTCTGGTTTGTATAATATTGTTGGCCACTTTTTTAAATAGTAATAAGGGGTGGGGGCAGAGTATAGTAATTGATAATAGTAATTTTCCTGTAGGTAACTATGGACAAAACTCTACAATTGCAGTTCCTATAAAGGTGAACGGCTGTTTTGCTGATAATAATGTTTTTCAGCTCTACATTTCTGGGGATGGTTTTTTGACAGAACAATTAATTGGCTCATTCAATACTTATTTTACAACTTTTATAAATGGTATAATTCCCAATAATTTGATTGCTGGAAACAATTATAGTTTAAGGGTAAAGTCAACAAACCCAGTTATTGTTTCAACTCCTACAACATCAACAATTCAAGTTACAGCAACTTCTAGCACATTAATTTCAAAAGCAAGTCCAGAGCAATCTTCAAGAATTTTAAATGATCAATTATATTTTGGTTGGTGTACTGGTTCTGCAGATAATAACAGTTTGAATCTTCAGAACCAGTCATCAGTAGGAGCTACAGTTAGCTCTATATTAATAAACGAAAAAACAAGTGTAGTCACAAATCCTATTTATAGCTCTAACCTATCTTCTTTAGTTCTAAATAGAAATTATTACACCTACATTATAAAAGCAGATAATGGTAGCTTTATTAGTACAAAAGCATACAATATTATTAATTCACCAAATAGGCTTGGTTTATCAACTGACGGTGAACAAAATGGATGCTTGCCTGATACATTAAGTTTTACAGTTAGCATCGATGCATCAAGCGGTGGAATTGGAGATAATTTTCCTTTGCAGAAATATAAGATCGAATGGGGTGATAACACTGCTCCAGAAATATATAAGCATTGTCAACTTTTATCTACAAATGGATTAATCCAACATTTATATAGTAGTACATCTTGCAGTAAGCTGAATATCTCTTTCCCAGTAACAACTACACTAATAAATACATTTTATGCAGTTTCTGGAACACAAACACAGCAAAACTGTGAACAACCTGTTGTAACAACAAGAGCTAAAATTTTTCAAAAACCAACTGCAAGTTTTACTTTTACTACTCCTAGATGTGTCGGATCAACAGTTACATTTACAAATACAAGCTCACCTGGGGTTGCACAATTAGGTACTACTTGTGTTAATCAAGCTGTATATACTTGGTATTTAGATGGAGTTCAGCAATCACAGTCTTTATTAGTATCTACTACACCAAATTTTACTTATACTTTTAACACAGCAGGATCCTACACAATCAAACTAACTGTTGACAATGGTTCTTGTGGCATTGCTACAAAAACTGAAATAATTTGTATTCAGCCAAATATTACAACGGCTTTCAATTTCAATGACAATGGTGTTTTCAAAGACTCAATTGTTGATTGTGCACCCAAGAACTTTGCAATAAATAATACTACCCCAACTGTTGCATGTGGTCAAACAAGTTTTACTTGGGTAATTATGAGAGAGTCTGACAGATCTGTAATTGCTGCAAATGCAGGAATTTATTCTTACACTAATAGTACCAATAATACAAGTCAAAATCCTTCTTTTAATTTTACGACACCAGGTAGGTATTTAATAAAATTAACATCTTCCAATACTTGTAAAACTGATACACTAACTAGAAAAATAATTATCAATGGAACTACAGGTGTATCACTTCCATCTAATGTTACTTATTGTGCCAATGGCAAAACGATAGACTTTGGTGCTGACGTAAACCATAAGCCTACTTATAGTTCATCTGGCGGTGCAGGAGAAACTTACAACTGGACAGTTAGTGGTGGCAATTACACAGTTGTAAGTGGTACTTTGACTTCTCAATATCCTGTAATCAATTTTATAGACAATGTTACTTACACAATCAATTTAACTTTTACCAATAACTGTGGTACACAAAGTACATCCCAAACAATCACATTCTTATCTGCTGTTACAGCAAACGTTGGAGTAAATCCAAAAACTGTAACTGTTTGTTATAATGAAAATACAATACAACTTAATGGAGCTGCAACAGGAGGTTATTCATCTGTTTTATGGTCAAGCAATAGAAATGGCACGTTCAGCAATAGTGCCATACTAAATCCAATTTATACCTTTGGCAGCACTGATAGGTCGAATTTAACAACTAGGTTAATATTAACTGTTACGCCAAGTAATGCTGCTTGTCAGGTTGTTAAGGATACTTTGAATATTACTATTCGTCCCCAAAATACAGTTACAAGTGTATCGTCAAAATCAGTCTGCAGTGGTAGCAATGTTAGCTACACACCTACTGCATTTCTAACAGGTAGTACTTTTTCTTGGACTTCAACCACTGTAACAGGAACAGTTACTGGCTTATCAGCAAGTGGTACTGGAAATATCAATGATGTACTTACTAATTCTTCTAATAGTTCAGATGCAACTGTTAGATATAGTATTGTACCAATAAAAGATGGCTGTAATGGTGATACATTACATCTTTTAGTAACTGTTAAACCTAAACCTATTTTAACAGCAACGCCAAACGCTACTATTATTTGTAGTGGACAATCACTAACAGTTAATCTAACAAGTACAGTTTCTGGTGCTACTTATACTTGGTCATCATCTGCCAATGGAAATATCAGTGGTAATACAAATCAAGCAACAGCTACTAGTACAGCTTCTTTTACGCATAACCTTAGTACAACGAGCACTTCTGATATAACGTTGACATATACCATAAATTCCTCTTCAAATAATTGTGCTGCCGATGTTCAAACAGTTGTTGTAACGGTTAAACCAGGTGTTTCAACGTCTAATGCTGGTGGCGATCAAAAACTCTGTAATGCAACAACTGCAACACTTGCGGGAAGTAATCCAACTGTTGGAACAGGAGTTTGGACACAAGTTGGTACTCCTGTAGTTACAATTGCCAACCCTAGTCTTTTTAATACAGGTATTTCAGGTTTAACACCTAATAATACGTATCGTTTTGTTTGGACTATTGCAGGAACTGGCAGTTGCCCCAACTCTACTGATACAGTAGAAATTGTTAATAGACCTTCAATAACAATTGCTAACGCAGGTTTAGATGATAAAGTTTGTGATTTTACTACAACATCAAATAATACCTATACGCTAGCTGCTAATATCGATATTTCAAGAAATTATGAATCAGGCTTATGGACTTTTGTTTCAGCACAAAATGGTGCAACTTTAAGTAGCACAACAATACCTAATGCAACTATTACTTTTACACAGCCAGGTACTTATGAGTTAAAATGGACGATAAGCAATGGTGGTGCTTGTACTCCAACTTCTGATAATGTGATTATTAAAGTTTACGCAAAGCCAGTAGGTGGAACAACGGCTGCCAATGCATCTGTTTGTAAAAACAATAATAGTGGTACAATCAATCTTACTGGAAAAACAGGAAAAGTTACCAAATGGCAGTATGCAATTGGTAGTAGCAATAATTGGATAGATACTTCTGTAACTGCTAACAGCATAAACTATCTAAACTTAGATACAACCAGACGTTACAGAGCAATGATAGAAAGTGATGGGAAAGCCGATGGTTGTCAATCAATCGATTCATCTACTGTTACAACCATTACAGTAGATGCTGAAACTGTTGCTGGCATTACATTAAAAGACACTTCGGTTTGTGGTACAACAAACAGTGGAAACATTGTACTTACAAACTATGTGGGTAGTATTACTAAATGGGAATACTCTACAGATGGTGGAACAATATGGCTTACAGTTTCTCCAAACAACACAACTGCTACATTAAATTTTACGAACCTAACAACAACTACCAAGTATAGAGCAGTTGTAAAAAGTGGAAGTTGTTCTGCCTTAAATTCAACAGTAAGTACAGTTACAGTTAATGCAGGAACATCTGCGGCGAATGCAGGTCCCGATGCTAAGCTTTGTGCTGTTAGTAGCTTCACTTTGCAAGGAACTGCACCCAGTGTAGGAACAGGAACTTGGACACAAGTTGGCACACCAACTGTTACCATACAGTCGCCTACATCTCCAACTACAAATATCACAGGACTTCAACCAAACAATAGTTACACCTTTGTATTTACTGTAGCAGGGTTTGCTTCTTGCCCAACCAGCACTGATACTGTTATATTACTAAACAGACCTGCATTAACACAAGCCAATGCAGGTAACGATTCTATTATTTGCAACTTTACAAGTACAACCAATAACCAATTTGCATTGAATGGAAATGGTACATCGCTTTCTTTTGAAAAAGGAACATGGAGTATCATTAACCAACCAACTGGGGGAAATGGAAATTTTACTAACCCTAATTTAGCAACAAGCAATTTTACTTTCAGCAAAGCTGGCACTTATACCTTACAATGGTCTATTGGAAATGATGCAGCAACTTGTCCTTCAACAAAGGATACTGTTATATTTAAAGTTATTGATAAGATAGTAGCTGGTACGCTTTCAGCATCCTCCCTAAACATTTGTAGTGGCAATCCTGTTACCATCACCAATCAAAATTATACTGGTCAGGTACAGTTATGGCAATTCAAAAGACCATATACGCAAGTAACATGGACAGATACTTTGGTTCAATCTCCAACTATTACATTTAGTAATGTAACAGACACTTTTTTAGTAAGAAGCAAAGTGGTAACACTAGATTCAATAAATTGTACTTCAGTTGAATACACTACACAACTACAAATTAATGTTGCTCCTCCAAGTAATCCAGGCACAACAGGTACCAACAAAACTGAATGTAAAGGAACCAATAGTGGCACTATAACATTAGCTGGTTTTACAGGAATAATTGTTCGTTGGGAATCATCGATTAATAATGGAGTTTCATGGACAAGCATTTCAAATACAACTGCTACGCAAACGTATTTGAATTTGAATCAAACTACCATGTACAGAGCAGTTGTAAAAAGCGGTACTTGTGCTGAAGCATTTTCAACTGCAACAACTATTACCATTGTTAATCCTGTCACTGCACCAAATGCAGGAGCCGATGTTAAATTATGTAATGCCAATACAGTGACTTTACTGGGCAACACACCTGCTTCAAATGAAACAGGCACATGGAGTTTGGTGGTAGGAAATCCTGTAAACTTTTCTGCTACAAATACCCCATCAACTACCATTACAGGATTACAAGTGGGCAGCTATACATTTCAGTGGACAATCAATAACAATGTTTGTTCACCGCAAAGTGATCAGGTTGACGTAATTGTGTATCCATCTATTAACAACACAATTACCACTACAAGTCAAACAATTTGTGCTACGCAGCCTGTAACTATAACAGGCGATTTACCAACTGGTGGTAATGCACCTTATACTTATAGTTGGCAACAAAGTACTGATAATATTAATTGGACAAATATTGTGCCTGTACAAGCTGGTCAAAGTTTAACCTTTACCCCAACTGCATCTATTTATTTAAGGAGAATTGTAAGTGCAAATCCTTGTACTAGTACTAGTTTGTCTGCTTATATTATTGTTCAGCCTGCAATTACCAATAATAGTTTATCAGCTAACCAAAGTATTTGTATTAATACTGCTGCAGCTGCTATCATTGGTTCTACACCCACTGGTGGTAATGGAAACTTTGCTTATCAATGGCAACAAAGTATTAATGGTGGGATAACTTGGACAACTATTACGAATGCAACTACTAAGGATTATAGTCCAGGAGTGCTTACTCAAACAACTTATTACAGAAGAATTGTTACAACCGATTTGTGCAGTGGTTCTCAAGGAAATACCAGTCAAGCAGTTATTGTTACAGTAAATCCTGACGCAAAGGCATTGTTTACATTTTCAAAAGATAAAGATTGTGCACCATTTAATATAAACAATGCCATTATTCAACCAAGTGTATTGCCTTTACAAAATGGTTCATACAATTGGTATGCAAATAATAATAGTATTGGTGTAGGAACAGTTTTCCCGGGTTATCAATTGATTAGTCCAGGTGATTCTATAATCATTAAATTGGTCACTATAAGTCAGTTTGGGTGTAAGAACGATAGCATGGAGCATAAGTTTTATACTGTTCCCAAACCAGCAACTGCATTTACATTATCTGATACTGTTGGTTGTGGACCATTATTGGTTTCGTTTGTGAATACTACACCCAATATCACTTGGTTTACTTACCAATGGAATTTTGGTAATGGCGTTACTTCTACAGCAATACAACCCAATGCAGTAAGTTTTGCAACCAATCCAAATTTTAGTGATACAACTTATATCGTTTCACTAAAGGCCATTACTAGTTGCGAAAGTGTAACCTTTACAAAAACTGTTAGGGTTAAATCTAAACCTAAAGCAATTATCACTCCCAATAAATCGGTGGGTTGTTCTCCTTTAACAGTAACGTTCTCTAATTTATCGAAAGGAATTGGGGTAAATTATATTTGGAATTTTGACGATGGAACAATTGTTGCAACATCTACCAATGCTGCACAAACACACACATTCAACTCAGGGGTGCAAGATACATTTGATGTCAAGCTGATTGCTATAAATGAATGTGGCAGGGATACAGCTATTTATAAAATTGTGGTATCGCCCAATCAGGTACGTTTAGATTTTGCCATTAATGGTAATCAAAGTCAGGGCTGTAAGCCACATGCAGTCAGCTTTATCAATGCATCGAGTGGAGCAACCAATTTTCAATGGAATTTTGGTGATGGCAATACTTTAAGCACCATTAAAAATATTGATACAGTAACCTATACATTCTTACAAAGTGGAACATTCATTGTTACTTTATATGCCACCAATGGATGTTCGGATACGACCAGTACTGAAACAATTCAGATATTTAATCCACCTTTAGCCAACTTTACTGCTACGCCTTTATCGGCTTGTATTGGAGATACCATTCGTTTCTTCAATCAATCTGATACTACTACCAGTTTATTGTGGAATTTTAGAGATGGCTATACATCTACTTTAACCAATCCAACACATGCTTTTGCAACAGCGGGTGTGTACAATGTTCAGCTAAAAGCCATTAGGCAGTATAACAGTGGTTTATCTTGTACTGATACCATTAACAGAGCAATAACCATTGTTTCTAAATTACCTGGCTTGTTTAGTGTAAGTGATTCAATCAGCAACTGTGTACCATTTACGGTAACATTTACCAACAACAGTCTTCCGTCGTCTTTAACAGTATGGACTTTTGCTCCTGGTGTAACCGATACAGGCAATGTGGTAACTCATACATTTGCACAAGTGGGAACGTACAATGTAAAAATGGTAACCAAGCATCCTGCAGGTTGTACGTATGAAGCCAGTAAAAATATTGTAGTACGAGGTCCGTCAGGATCATTGCAGTACGATCATGGATTTATTTGTGGTAATACACCAGTTCGTTTTAGTGCCAATACATTAAGTACAGATAGTATTCGCTGGAATTTTGGTGATGGCACATTTTTAACCAGTACATCAACTGTTGTTTATCATACATATACTAATGCTGGATTATACTTACCAAGTGCAACGTTGCTATCAAATATTTATGGAGCATGTAGTGTTGGTTTGCAGGGAACTGACACCATAAAGGTAGATTATATAAAAGCTGGTTTTCGTTATGCTGAACAAAAAGTTTGTGGTAGCACCACCGTTCAGTTTACAGATACTTCTCGTAGTTACTTTGCTGCAACAAGTTGGAAATGGAATTTTGGCGATGGTACGTTTAGTAATGCTCAAAATCCATTACATACTTATTCATCTACCAATACATGGCAAGTACAATTAATTGTAACATCTGCATCTGGTTGTAGTGATACACTTATAAAAGCTCTATTCATAAAAGTGAACAGTAAGCCAGTAGCCAATATTAATGCACCTGTTACAGCCTGTACGTCAAGACCAATTCCATATCAGGCACAAATATTCTCTGCTGATAGTGTTACAGTCATCAATTGGTCGTTTAGCAATGGATTAAATACCAATGGCTTGGTGGTAAATAATATTTATGTAAATGCAGGAACTTACACTGCTACTTTAATTACAGGCACATTGTATGGTTGTCAGGATACAATTAGCAAAACAATTAGCATTAATCCATCGCCTAATATTATTGCATCGCCTGATGTTAGTATTTGTAAAGGACAAGCAACACAACTAAATGTTACAGGAACAACTTCTTATAGTTGGTCGCCTTTAAATGGAACGCTGAGTTGTACAACTTGTAATAATCCATTGGCCAATCCATTAACCACCACACAATATGTAGTTACTGGTACCAATAGTTTTGGCTGTACTGCAATAGATACCATTATTGTTACAGTTGCACAACCAATTGATATTGTTACATCACCAAATGATACCATTTGTATTGGTCAGTCTGCTCAACTCAATGTAACTGGTGCAACAACTTATGCATGGTCGCCAGCAGCTACTTTAAGCAGTGCTGTAAGTGCAACACCTGTTGCAACACCAACTTTAACTACGCAATACCGTGTAATTGGTTTTGATAGTTATAATTGTTTTCAGGATACCGCTTATGTGGTAGTTGCTGTTGGTCAATATCCAACAGTGAGTTTGGGACCAGATAAAATTTTACCAACTGGTACGCCATTGCCTTTAACTACAGTGGTTACCAATGGGCCCATTACCAAATGGGTATGGGGCCCATCAGCTGCAACATTAAGTTGCAACGATTGTCCATTGCCAATTGCTACTATTAAACGTGAAGTTTGTTATAGTGTAGAAGCTACTAATTTGTATAAATGTGCTGCAAGAGATACCCTATGTGTGAAAGTATTTTGTGAAGGCACACAAGTGTTTATTCCAAATGCATTTACACCAGATGGAGATGGCGTAAACGATATATTAATGGTTCGAGCACAAGGTATTCGTACTGTGAAGAACTTTAGAATATTTAACCGTTGGGGACAAGTGGTTTTCGAAAGAAACAATTTTGCTCCGAATGATGTTGCTGCAGGTTGGGATGGAACAGTGGGAGGCAAGCCTGCATCGCCTGACGTATATGTGTACACCTGTGAAGTGGTGTGTGAAAACGATATCAGTTACACCTATAAAGGCAATGTATCGATTGTGAAATAACCATTAAATGAATTCAGCTAATTAAAGATATTGTATGAACCGAATTTTAATAATACTACTGCTGACGGTAAGCGTTGTACAGGCAACTGCACAGGATTTTACCTTTTCTCAGTTTTACGAAAAACCACTTTTGAGAAACCCTGCATTGGCTGGCGTTTTTGAAGGCGATTTACGTGTTACAGGTATATTCCGAAATCAATGGCAAAGCATCACTGTACCTTTTCAAACCAGTGCTGCCAGTGTAGAAGTAAAGTTTCCCATTGGTAAAGCCAATGACTACTTTACAGTAGGTATGCAAATGACCAATGATGTTGCAGGTGATATTAAACTGAAAAGAACGCAGGTTTTACCGGTTATTAATTTTCATAAATCGTTGAATGAAGATTACAACAGTTATTTATCGTTGGCATTCATGGCTGGCAATGTGAGCAGCCAGTTTGATGCAACCAAAATGCAGTTGAATGATCAGTTTGTAAATGGTTCTTTTAATCCCAATAACCCAACCATGCAAAGTTTTAACAGAACGGCTATTAACTATTGGGATTTGGGAGCAGGATTGGTGTATAGTATGGATTTGGGCGAAAATGCTACTTTTTATGCAGGAGCTTCTTTGTTTCATTTAAACAAACCTAAGGTTGCTTTTTATACCAATAATGAAACCACCACTTTGGGTAATAAGTTTACCTTAAATGCAGGTTTAACAACTGCCACAGGCGATTATAACAGAATGGTGTTTTTTGCAGACTATTATACCCAAAATGGCAATAAGCAATTTTTAGGTGGAGCTTTATATGGGATAGATTTACAACAACACTATGACAGCGAAGAAAAAATTGCTTTGTATTTAGGTGGTTTTTACCGTTGGAACGATGCATTCATACCAATTGTAAAACTGGACTTGTATAAGTTGAGTATTGGGCTGAGTTATGATGTGAATACTTCTCAGTTAAAATCTGCTTCTCAATGGAGAGGAGGTTTTGAATTGGTGGCTAGTTATAAAACTCCTTTGCGTATAAGAAATGCTGGAGCAGAAAAAGTTCGTTGTGTGGACTTTAAATTTTAGTTTATTAAATATTATATTCTATGCAAAATGGATTCTATGTAGGTTGGGGAACTTTGGCATTAATCAATGCAGCTTTAGCACAAAACAAAAATCATAATGCATTATTGTGGTTTTTTATTTCCTTGTTTGTGGGACCAATTGCTACACTAATGATTTTATTCATTAAGAAAAAGCAAGAAGGTTAATTACCCCAACGATAACTGCTGATATTTAAACCAGCTAAATCAAGCACTCTATCAACTACGGTGGCAGCAACTTCTTCTATGGTTGTGGGAACAGAATAAAATGAAGGCGTTGCAGGACAAATAATGCCTCCAGCAAGCGTTACAGTTTCCATATTTTTAATGTGAATGAGGTTATAAGGTGTTTCCCTAACCATTAAAATCAGTTTTCTTCTTTCTTTCAAAACAACATCGGCTGCACGTGTAACCAAATCGTCGCTAATACCACTGGCTATTCGTCCCAAAGTGCCCATACTGCAAGGTGCAACAATCATAATATTGTATTTGGCTGAACCCGATGCAAATGGAGCTGAGAAATTGTATTTTTCGTAGTAATTCGCAGCGTAATTTTTATAATCATCATTGCCCAGTTCGGTTTGCCAAACTTCTTTGGCATTCTTGCTCATTACAATACCCAGCTCGGCATATTGCGATTTTAACTCCATTAATTTATCGAGTAACACTTTTGCGTAAATACTTCCACTGGCTCCTGTAATGGCTAAGGCTATTTTGTTCATGCTGATATTTGTGTGTAAATGTACAATGGAAACAATAATGTCAGCTAGGAGTTCGATGGAAGGGAGATTTAGTTTGAAATGCTTATAAAGGGTTGCCCAAGAAACTTAAAATGACTTATAAAATTTGATAGTTTTTAAATAGTTAGATTCATTTTTTACGCCTTGGTTCGTGTCCTCACCATAGCTGTTGGAAAGATAAATTACTACTTAGACACAATAAATTTTGAATAAAATGTTCCTTACATATGGAACTACAGAAAGTATTGTCTTTGCTACCTTCCAAGTTGTTAGGAGCGTTAGCGA
>JBIKRV010000031.1:0-38044 GCA_044348985.1 Chitinophagaceae bacterium | reverse complement strand
CCAATTATTTGGGCAAACAAAGTTATTTTTGACATGGGAGAAAGAGATTTTGTTTTGCAACCTCAAAGCTAATTTGAGTTACAAATAACTTTCTCTCTTTTTTAAACGTTTAGGACGCTATTGATATAAAATATTTATGCCGAAGCTTTCATTTTTTTGATTTCTTCAGTCAATTTTGGTAGTACTTCAAATGCATCACCCACAATTCCATAATCAGCTGCTTTAAAGAAAGGGGCTTCAGGGTCTTTATTAATTACAACAATTACTTTACTTCTGTTTACACCAGCCAAGTGTTGTATAGCACCACTAATGCCAACAGCAATGTATAAGTTAGGAGCAACCTGAACACCAGTTTGTCCTACGTGTTCATGGTGTGGTCTCCAATGTGCATCACCAACTGGGCGACTACAAGCAGTTGCAGCACCTAGTTCTTTGGCTAGGTCTAAAATAATACCCCAGTTTTCTGGTCCTTTTAAACCACGTCCACCACTTACTACAATATCAGCCTCAGTTAATGGTACTTCGCCACTCACTTTATTTACAGCAGTTACTTTTACCTTGGCTGCATCTACAGCAATACTTAAGGCCACTACTTCAGCAGTGCCTTCTGTTGCAACAGTTTTATAACTGTTGGGGTTTAATGAAATTACTTTAACAGCAGATGTGATATTTATATTGGCAAAAGCTTTACCACTAAATACGGTTTTCTTAACTACAAATTCATTGGTAGTTTCTGGTAATGCACAAGCACCAGAAACCAAGCCAGCTTTTAAACGTGCAGCAGTTCTTGCAGCCACAGCTTTACCTGTTTGGTTGTGTGAAAATACCAATACAGTTGAGCTGGTTGACGTAACTGCTTCTGCAATTACTTTGGCATATACCTGAGCATCTACATGATTTAATTCGGCATTGGCAACTTGATAAACTTTGGCAACACCATATTTACCTAAAGCTGCTAGATCTTCGTTTACAGTTCCTACAACCAATGCAGCAGTAGTGGTGCCCAATTGTTTGGCAACGTCTGCTCCATAAGTAAGGGCTTCATAAGAAGATTTTTTGATATGGCCTTCGGCCTGATCTACAAATATTAAAACTGACATATAACTAATTTGAGTGTTTGAATTTGAATTGTTGAGTAAAGAACCAACCGTTGAAGGGAGTGACACAACAACAGCTTCATTTTTGTACTACAGCTGGTAACAAAAACTTAAATGGCTTTTGCTTCTTCGTGTAAAAGTCTTACCAATTCTGCAACATTATCAGCAGCCACCAATTTAACACCAGCTTTTGCAGGTGGCAATTCGTAACTAGCAATTGTAGTTAAAGTATCTACAGCAGCAGGCTCAACCACTTTTAATGGTTTTGTACGAGCAGCCATAATGCCACGCATGTTTGGAATACGTTGTTCGGCAACACCTTTTTGGCAACTAACTACAACAGGCAATGCAACTTCATTCACTTCTTCGCCACCTTCAATTTCTCTGTTAATGGTTGCAGTTGTTCCATTTAACTCAAATTTTGTAGCCAATGAAACGTAAGGAGCATCAATTAATTCAGCCACCATACCACCAATTGATGAGCCATTGTAATCGATGGTTTCTTTACCAGTAAATACTAAATCGTACCCACCTTGTTTGGCAATTTCAGCAATTTGAGCAGCTATAAAATAACTGTCATTGCTATCTGCATTTACACGAATGGCTTCATCGCCACCCAAAGCCAATGCTTTTCTTATAACTGGCTCGGCATCAGCCAAACCAACAGTTACTAAATGAATGGTAGTAGCAGCATCTTTTTCTTTTAATTCAATGGCACGTACCAACGCATACCATTCGTCGTAAGGATTGATAATCCACTGCACACCAGCATCATCAAATTTACTATTGCCATCTTTAAAGGCAATTTTAGAGGTAGTATCCGGTGTTTTACTTACACAAACTAAAATTTTCATATTTAAAGCGATTTTTTATACAATTTTATAAATTAGTTGCATAAACAACTAATACAAATATAAGGCTGTTTTGTTTGCGGCAAAGATTATATAAAAAAATTGTAGCTGCTGAGTAAAAAATTAACAGAAAAAAGACGATTTAGGGGATAATTAGGTTGTAGAAAAAGGTAAGGTTAGCTGTTTTTTTTCTTCTTTTTAAAACTAGGATTATTCAGCTCATCCAAAATTTGTTGTTCAGTTTTTAAGAGAATTGAAGATTCTTTTTTCTTCATGTACAGTATTATTGTTTTAGTAAGAGTAGAATTTTGTTTTACTGTGGCTGTAATTACTACTGAATCTTTTTTATAATCATTATCTATCAGCAAATTGTTGCCTTGCCATTTACCAAAAGATGAAGAGAAAATAAGGTGGGTAGTATCTAGTGGAATAAATTTTCCATTGCTCAATTGTGCATCAACATTTATGTAGTTCCATACTTCTTTTTTTAAGCTATCGGTATATACATTGAAGAAAATTTTTTCAATTTTCTGTGCAAATGAAAACTGAAAGGAAAACAATAAAATAAGTACAAGGCAAAATTGTTTCATACGCCTAATATACAAATAAACGTGCCAGATTTTTTGGTAACCATCAGTGAATAAAAATTGGGCTGTTGTTGTGTCACACCTTTGTACTGCAGGACTAAGCTGAGCTTATTTATTTACTATAGAAACAAGCTCTTCATAGGGTTTAGCATAACTGAATCTATCTAATAAAGTAGTCGTATAATAGCCATCAATGCCTAAACTACAAATACTGTTGTTTTTGTGTGCTGCAATAAAACCATCGGCTTCAATTAAGGTTTCATTAATTAAAACATCGGTTACAGCTCCAATTACTAAAAAAGTTCCATTGTGTTGTATTGGCAAGACTTCTACCAATTTTAATGCATACTTTATATTGCTTTCAGCCACAAATGGAGCCTTAATATTTGAGATGAATTGTTCTGTTAATCCTGTTGCTGCAAACTCACTAACATCAGCTGGATACTTGGCACTGGTTTGATGTGCTTGTGCTATAAAATTTTCTTGAATATGGTTAATGGTATAAACGCCTGTGGCTTCTATATTGGCAATGGTATGTGGAGCAGCTTCTTTTGGGCGATTTTGAAAAGCAATTAATGCAGGATCGGCTCCAAGGTGAATAATATTGCTGAAAATGGCTAGGTTGGTTTGTCCATTTGCATCTACAGTACCAATTAATGATGCACTTTTAAAACCACTTAAACTGTTGATGAAATTGACACGGTAAAAACGACTCCAATTTTGAATATCAGTTAAAGAAATATGTTTCATACATTAAATAAGGAATGAAATCTCAAAATGTTTAGTTCTTTAATCCGATATTTTATACACAAAATTGTAGAAAAGTGGTTTCAATATTATACTACTTCATATTCAATACCAGGCATTTTTGAAATATTATAATGAAAAGACAGTTTTGTACCGGGTGACAAAGGATTTTTATCAGGTCTGCTAATGATAATAGGTGTTGTTATGGTAGCATCATTTCTGGTAATAATACAATCCTCAAAAACTATAACTTTTGTATGAAGTTCAATAATGTCATTCGAAGCTTGATGCGTTTTGGGTATTGTTATAGTTGTTAAGGGTTGTTGGGTAATATTTTGATGAACAGAATTTTTGTTAAGCGTAATAATATTACCTAGGTTTTGTTCAAATTGGTGATAGTCTAATGGTTCATAATTATTATTAGTTGCTGCATTTGCCTCGGCTGTTTTTTTATTGTTTGCATTAATATGAACTAAATTTACCTGTATTTCTTGAGGTATAAAAAAACCATTGGGTGATAACTGTTTATTTAGGTTAAGGGTAATTGCCACCTGGGGTTCTTTTCGAAGCCCGTTAAGCATTGTCTCCGATATTACTATATCAAGTGGTAATTTATTTATCCAAGTGTAAGTTCATGCATCGGCTAAAGTGAAATCTCCAAAGTTTGCATTTAATGCCAGATTATTGATTAACATTTTAGCAGCAGTTAGGTTCTTTTCATGTATATCAATTAAGTGAAATTGTACGTCCTCTTCGGTGAAATATTGTGCAGTTAAAATAGATAATAAAGCATTGGGACCACAACCTGCATCTAATACCTGAATTGGCCTTTTTGAAGAAGACTTGATAAAACTTTTGATTGCTTGAATAATACCTTTTACAAACAATTTTGTTCTAACAATATCAAATAAACACATTGCGGCAGCCCAAGGTGAAATTGCAGAGCCTGTATCAAGAAACTTATGTTGCTTAGAAACATTTTCATTGTAAACATCAAATTTGTTTAATTGCTTAAAAAGATCATCCATTGAGTGCAAACATTGCCTTAGTTCAATCCAAGTTGTCTCATCATTTAGTAAAATGTCAGTTAGTCTTTTAAGTTCTATCCTTTCTTTTAAGTATGTAGACATATAGTTTAATTGAACACAATTTAGGGTTTATTTTTATAATTATAAGTATGAAAATTTGAAATATGACAGACCTGAAAATTCATAGCTCAACTGTTCAATCCTTATCTTCGCTGTTATGCATTACGTTTCGGCTGAGGGCCTCACAAAAAGTTATGGTATCAACCCACTGTTTAAAAATATTTCTTTTCACATTAATGAAGGCGATAAAATTGCCTTAATTGCCCGAAATGGTGTGGGTAAAAGTACGTTGCTGCGTATTTTGGGAGGGCAGGAAACATTAGATGAGGGTAAATTATTTGTACATAAAGATGTTACCGTTGCTTTGTTTGAACAGGATCCCAAGTTTGATGAAACCAAAACGGTATTAGAAAATATTTTTCATACCAATCACCCGGTAATGAATGTAATTCGTGAATACGAATTGGCAACTGATAGTGAAGATGGTGAAAAAATGGCTGAGCTTTTCGAAAAAATGGATGATTTAAATGCTTGGGAATTTGAGGTGAAGGTGAAACAGATTTTAACCAAGTTAAATGTACATCATCTTGAACAGCCGGTTAGTGATTTAAGTGGTGGGCAACGCAAACGTGTAGCACTAGCGAAAACTTTAATTGATATTGGGTTCGATCATAAACACACATTATTAATGATGGATGAACCAACCAACCACTTAGATGTAGAAATGATTGAGTGGTTAGAGAATTATTTAAATCAGGAAAGTGTTACGTTGCTTTTGGTAACACATGATCGTTATTTTTTAGATGCTGTAAGCGATGAAATTTGGGAATTGGAACGTGAAAACATGTATGTATATCGTGGTGATTATGAAAACTACATGGAAAAAAAAGCTGCACGTATTGAAAGTGAAATAGCCAGTATTGATAAAGCTAAAAATGAGTATAGAAAAGAATTGGAATGGATGCGTAAGCAACCCAAAGCAAGAACCACGAAAAGTAAAAGTAGGCAAGATAATTTTTATGAAGTAGAGGCAAGAGCCAAACAAAAAATTGAAGATGCACAAGTGCAACTGCAAGTTAAAATGAGCAGGTTGGGAGGTAAGATTGTAGAAATGAGAAAAGTGTACAAGTCTTACGGAGAGTTACCTGTTTTAAAAGGATTTGATTACAGCTTTAGTAAAGGTGAACGTATAGGAATTATTGGGAAAAATGGAGTTGGGAAAAGTACATTTTTAAATATGCTTCAGCTAATTGAACCGATTGATAATGGCAAAATTAATATTGGAGATACAGTAGTGTTTGGTAATTTTTCTCAACAAGGATTGGTGATTAAAGACAATGTTCGGGTAATTGAATATGTGAAAGATATTGCTGAAAGTTTTCCTTTGGCAAATGGTGGAAGCTTAAGTGCAGCACAGTTTTTAGAATTATTTTTATTTACACCTGAAAAGCAATATACCTATTTGAATTCTTTAAGCGGGGGAGAAAAAAAACGTTTGCAATTATTGGCTGTACTGTTTAAAAATCCCAACTTTTTAATTCTCGATGAGCCTACCAATGATTTAGATTTACCAACATTGGCAGTACTAGAAAGATTTTTAGAAGTGTACCAAGGGTGTGTAATGATTGTAAGTCACGATAGATATTTTATGGATCGTTTGGTTGATCATTTATTTGTATTTGAAGGTAATGGAGAAGTGAGAGATTTTCCTGGAACCTATACCCAGTACAGAATTTGGTTGAAGGAAAATGAAAAGAAAGAAAATAAGTGGCAGGCATTGGAGCAGCAAAAAAGTAGTGGCAAAACTACAGAAGAAGTTACACAGCAGCATACAGTAGTTGAAAATAAAAACACCAATCAAACGTTAACGGCTTCTAATAAACGCAAACCTGGTTTTAAAGAAAAACGTGAATTTGAAGAACTTGAAAAAGAAATTACTACTTTAGAAGCAGAGAGAGAACAACTTACTTTAGAAATGAGTAGCAGTGATACTAATTATGATACCCTTGAAAAAATTAGTAAACGATTATTGGCAATTACAGCAGAGTTAGAAATAAAAGAACTGCGTTGGTTGGAGTTGAGTGAATTGATGTAGTTACTGAATTATTTATTTACAACAAAGTGTTCTGCTTTACTGATTTTATTATCTAATATTTCAACATAACAACCCTTTGTAACATTTTTTATTTTCTTAATTTTTTCCACTGCTTCAGCAAAATCTTTTGCAGGTGTGTAATATTTTTTTGCATAAAATTCTATTTGCGTATAATGTTTATTATCGGTATTCATAAAACACATTTCATCGTTAGCCGAGATAACTTTTTGTAATTGCATTCCTTTATTCATGCAATAGTTATCATCAGCATAAATACCCTTTCTTAGTGGATAGTTATGCAATAAAAAGTATTGTGCAATATTTACCGTTGTAATAATGGCTATGGCAATCATTATTTTTCTTATTGGTAAATGTTCTAATCCTGTTGCTGCAATAAAAACAAATGGGAAAAGCATTTTTATAGCTGCATGATCATGCTCTGTTGAAAATCCCCAAAATACCAAATGATGTAAAAGACCAGATACTGTTATTAATAGAATGATGGGGTTTACTTTTTTAAACTTAAATAGAGCAAGAGTAGTGACCAATATTAGAATGCCTGCTGATAAGATATAGAAAATAAATAGATTGAAATTGTGGTTTAAAAAGCCAATTAGGTTTAGTTTGCCAGCACCAACAGTTCTGTCTGTAAATTTACTTTTCATATACTCTGCATATTCAGTAACTCCAGCCCAATTTGTGTAGTTGTACAAAATGTATGTAACGCCAATTACAATTGCAGTTAATGGTATAAGAAAAGCAAAAGATACAGTCATTTTTCTTTTATTCAGAAACAAATATATTGACATGGTTAAAGCCTGAAAGGAAGGAAGCCAATCGAACTGAATTCCAATTGCAATGCATGTACTCAGTGCAATTAGATAGTTAATTTTTTTTGTTTGTAAAAATAATACAAAAAAATACCAGGCTAAAAAATAGAACGGTAATACTGCAACTTCATGTACATAACCTTGCACATTGTACCATAAAATTGCTGGTGTAAATAAGTATAGTATTAGTACAACGGGCAATAATATTTTTTGGTGTTGATAATATTTTACAAGTGATTTTGTGAGTAGTGAAATGCTCAATAAAGAAAACAATAACCAACATAATGAAAATATTCTTATGCTTACAGGTAATGGTGAAAGCCGAAAAAGAGAGAAAAAGTAATAGGGTACGCTAATCCATGCACTGCCAAAAGTTACTGTAGAACAATACAATTGATCCTTAGAATTTTGATGATAAAAAAAGAATAGACTATTAACAGGAATACCTTTTTGCCGAATTGCAGGATATTGATTCCATGCTTCTGCATTGATACATACAAGTGCTGCATTACTTTCTCTAAAAAATCCAAATGGCTTTTGAAAATTCACACCAATCACACCAATAAATACAAAAGTTGCTACTATTTGGGTAATAAGCTTTTGAAAAGTTGTTTTATTGTTCATGTAAGAGTAACTATTTAATAATTGTATAATTAACACAACCAAAACTGTTCTGCAAAATACAGAACGGTTTTGGTTGTAATACAAACAACCTTTACTTAATCTAATTTATTGATACCTTAATACTGTTTCTCTAACCTCTATAAGTATGGTTACATTTTATGAGCAACGTTTTTTAATGCATTTTTCAACCAATGTGTAAGCTGATTGAATAGTTTTTTATTATTCATTTCAACATAGATAATTCTGCAGTTTTCAGCAATTTTATTCGAACGTTCAATTGCTTCAGGCAAAAGGCAATTATTTGAAAAGGTGATTTTTTACAAGACTAAGCTTGTCGAAGCTGATTACGTTTTATATGCTGTTCGGTTTATATCCTTAGTTAAATAGGCTGCCAGATTGAACAAAGTAGCTACCAACGCTGGAGGCACTACCTGTGAAGACCGGAACAAGTTTTTGGACATGTACCAAATTTAAAAGTCATAGAATTTACACAGTATATCTATTGTTATTGAAAAGATAGTAGTAAAAAGTAAAATAATCCATCATTTTAGCACATAGGTACATTGTACAAGCGTTTGGCAAATGATACATTTAACTTTTAAATAGCCACACCAATATTGTAGAATGATTAAGCGATTGCCTGTAATTTTTTTATTACTCATTGTTCCTTTTTTGGGTGTTGCCCAATTGAAGGTATATGTGTCAAATGTTGGCAATGACGAGTTTGAAGGCTCTATTCAAAAACCATTCGCCAACTTATCAACTGCATTAAGAAAGGTTAGGAATTTAAGAAGATTAAATGATGCTTCTATCCAAAATGGAGCAACTATTATTTTACAAAAAGGCAAATATCAACTTACAGAAACAATTGTACTACGACCTGAAGATGCAGGAACAACTGCATCTCCAACTATTATTCAATCTGAAAATGAGCAAGTCATTTTAAGTGGTGGAATTGAAATTAAAGGATGGAAGAAATTACTACAACCAGTTACAGGAATCAATAAAAATAGTTGGAATAAGGTTTGGGTGGCTGAAGTGCCAGATATAAATGGAAACGATTTTAATTTTCGTCAGTTATGGGTGAATAATGCAAAAGCCATTAGGGCTAAAAGTGTGAATGGCGATAAAATGGACAGAATTTTAAATTGGAATAAAAAGGAACAAACCTGTGTAATACCAACGCCAAAATTTCCATTGCTGCAAAATGCAAATGGGGTTGAAATATTCATTCATCAATGGTGGGAGATAGCCATTTTAAGAATAAAAAAAATGCAAGTGATGGGAGATAGCACCAAACTGTTTTTTCATCAACCAGAAAGTAAAATACAAAGTGAACATCCTTGGCCTGCACCTTGGTTGAGTAAAGAAACAGGCAACAGTGCATTTTATTTAACCAATGCCATGCAATTTTTAGATGAGCCGGGAGAATGGTATTTAGATAAAAAAAATAAGTTGCTGTATTACTATCCACGAGCCAATGAAAATATGGCAACAGCAGAAGTTGTTGCTCCTTATTTAGAAACCATCATTTCAGTTGAAGGAACAGCAGAGAATTTTGTAAGCAATATTCGATTTGAAAATATTTCTTTTCAGCATACAGGTTGGTTACATCCTTCATTACAAGGTCATGTGCCACATCAAGTAGGATTGTACATGACGGAAGCCTACAAACTAAAACCAGCAGGTACAAAAGAAAATTCAAAGCTAGATAATCAAGCTTGGATTGGAAGACCTGCATCTGCAGTACAAGTAAGCTGTAGTGAGAAAATATCTTTTTCGAGTTGTGTATTTAAACATATGGCTTCTACTGCTATTGATTATTTAAAACAAGTTCACAAAAGTAACATAATAGGAAATTTATTTAAAGACATAGGGGGCAATGCAATCTTAACTGGCATTTTTTCAGAGCCAACATCTGAAATCCACTTGCCATATAACCCTATGAATACGAAAGAAATTTGCAATAGTATTTATATTGCTAATAATTTTATTACAGATGTTGCAAAGGAAGATTGGGGATGTGTGGGAATAGGATTAGGCTATAGCATTGGGTGTAGTGTATATAATAATGAAATTGAAAACACTTCATACTCTGGAATCAGTTTAGGATGGGGTTGGAATGCAACAAAAAACCCAATTAAGTACAATGAAATATTAGGAAACAAAATTCATCATTATGGAAAACATAACTACGATTGTGCAGGTATTTATACATTAGGCAATCAAACTAATACAAAAGTTGTATATAACTATATTGATAGTATTTACAAAGCTCCTTATGCTCATTTGCCTAGCCATTGGTTTTATATTTATGCTGATGAGGGCTCATCGAACATCACTTTTGAAAACAATTGGACACCATCTACAAAATATTTGCAAAACCAAAATGGAGAAGGGAATGTTTGGAAGAATAATGGGCCACAAGTAAATGATTCTATAAAGCAAAATGCAGGACTTGAACATCAGTATTCTTATCTCCTAAAGGAGAAAACATCTCACCTTGTAAACCAACCTATCAGCGAAGAACACAATGAAGTAATAGAGTTGATAGTAAAAGAAAATAAAACACTAGACCTTCCTAAATTAAAATTGCTATTAGCCAAGAACAATATGGATAGCTCAGCTATCTATCAATGGAAAAATCATTATATCATTTTTGATAAAGTTCAAGACTTATCTGTAATGCAAGGAAGACTGCAAAACAACTTTCCTGAAGCAGATGTGAAAGTATATCACAACATGTTCTATGAATACAACAAGAAGAAACATTGTACTGATACTACAACTGCCAAAGAATGGCAGCACATTTTACTCACTGTAAATTTAGTTGCTGATAAAAAACTGCAACAAGAGTATTTAGATTATCACGCTACTCAGTTTGAAAAATGGAAAGAAGTTTCCAATGGTTTTTGCAATGCTAATTTTCAGCAACTACTCATCTTTAAAAATGAAAGACAATTGGTATTGGTGATTAGTATTCCTAAAGGAGAAAATTTAGACAAGCTCAATCCTAAAACAACAGAAAACAATCCTCGAGTAAACGATTGGAATAAATTAATGAGTAAATACCAAGTTGGTATTGAAGGAACAAAGAAAGGGGAGATATGGGTTTTTTTAAAACCCCCAACCCCTAAAGGGGAATAATTTTTATAAATAGTTTGACGTATGAGCAAAGATTTTAAACCTACATTTTACAACTCCCCTTTAGGGGTTGGGGACAATTCTAACTCCCCTTCAGGGGATGGGGGCAAATTAAACATTGGGATACTTGGTTTAGGTGAAGGCAGAAGCACAATGAGTGCTGCTATACAAAGTGACAAAGTGCATCTTAAAATGATTTGCGATTCCAATAAAGATTTGTGTGTGCAACGGGCAGATGAATTTAAAATGTACGACTATACAACCAACTATCAGGAAATACTGCATGATAAAGAGATTGATATCGTTGCTATTTATACGCCAGACCATTTGCATGCTCAGCATATAAAAATGGCTTTGCAACATGGCAAACATGTAATTTGTACAAAGCCTTTAACTGATAATTTGGCTGATGCTAAAGAATTATTAGCTCTTCAAAAGAAGAGCGGTAAAAAAGTTTTTGTAGGGCAAAGTTCAAGATTCTTTGAGCCCTATAAACGTCAACGTAAAGATTTTGAGGAAGGTGTAATTGGTGAATTGATCACAGTGGAAAGTCATTACAATGCCGACCATCGTTGGTTTTTAGCAAAGCCGTGGGCTTTGGAAAAATCATTCAAATGGTTGTTTGGTGGTTTGAGCCATCCTGTAGATTTTATACGTTATTACTTACCCAATATTGAAGAAGTAATGGGCTATGGCATGATTAGTAGCAATGCAAAAACTGCTGGACTAAAAAATGAAGATACCATGCACTTCATCTTCAAAGCTACTGATGGCAGAATAGCCAGAGTGAGTGGTGTATATACTTCACCAACACAACCTGTACAAAGAGAAAGTGGCATGAGTTGTATTTTAAGAGGAACAGTTGGTGCAAGCCAGGCAGATTATCATGAGTTACGTTACGCTGTTACAACCAAAGAAGGAGAAGAAAAAATCATCACTTGGGGCGACAGTTATTTAAAACATTATTTCCGTTTTGAAGGGCAAAGTCATCATGCTGGAGAATATCAAAACTACTTAGAGTATTTTGTAGATAGCATTGAGCAAGGCTTTACAGCTTATCCAGATTTAAAAGAAGGCATTGGAACAGTAGCACTTTTACAAGCAATGGATAAGAGTTTACAAACAGGATTGCCTGTGAAGGTTAGTGATATTTTAAAAGAACATAATCTTGAACCACTAAGCCACTAAGGCTCGAAGTAACACAAAGCCTTAGTGTTTCTTTGTGTTCTCCGTGTCTTTGTGGTTCAAAAAAATAAATCAAGTGAATAACATTTACGATAAACTTACCACATTCGATTTTGCCATTGTTGCCATTTACTTGGCCATCTTATTAGTTATTGGTTATATTGTAAGTTTCAAACAAAACAAAAAAGGCGAAACACTTTTTCTAGCTCAAAACTCACTCAATTGGTACAATATTGGTTTCAACATGTGGGGTACCAATGTTGGGCCTTCATCTTTATTAGCCTTTGCAAGTATTGGTTATACAGCAGGTATTGTTGGTGGAAATTTTGAATGGTATGCTTTTGTATTTCTGTTGTTGTTGGCAATGGTCTTTGCTCCCAAATACATAGCCAGCAAGGTTTCTACCATGCCAGAATATATGGGCAAACGCTATGGAAAAAGTACACAAGATATTTTAGCAGGCTATGCACTCATTAAAATTTTAATTAGTTGGCTTTCTTTGGGTCTATTTAGTGGAGGTATTTTAGTTCGTCAAATTTTAGGCATTCCTATGTGGCAATCAACTATTGCGTTGGTTGCATTTTCTGGTTTGTTTACTTATATGGGTGGTTTAAAAGCCATTGCAAAAGTGAATGTGTTTCAAATGATATTGTTAATCATTGTATCACTCACACTTACATATTTAGGCATAGAAAAAATTGGTGGCATCCATGCATTCATAGAAAAGACACCAGCTCATTTTTGGAACCTTACTTTGCCAGCTTCTGATGCAGGTTATCCTTGGCATGCTATTTTATTGGGCTATCCTGTTTCTGCTGTAGCATTTTTTTGTACCGATCAAAGCATGGTGCAAAGTGTTTTGGGTGCTAAAAATTTAAAGCAAGGTCAACTGGGCATCAATTTCATTGGATGGCTCAAAGTATTGGCATTACCCATGTTTATTTTACCAGGCATTATTTGTTATGTTTTATATCCAAATATTGGCGACGATAAATTGGCTTACATGACTATGGTTACCAATCTTTTTCCATCTGGTATGAATGGGTTAGTAATTTGTGTGTTGATTGCTGTATTAGTTGCAACCATTGGTTCATCACTAAATGCATTAAGTACTGTATTTACAAGAGATATTTATGTAAACAATATCAATAAAAATGCAACAGTAAATCAGCAAATCAAAGTAGGTCGTGTAGTGGTTATTATTGGTTGTGTGTTAGCTGTATTAATGGCAATTGCATTAGACAATGTAAAGGGCAAAACACTCTTCGATATTTTTCAATCCATTTTAGGTTACTTAGCTCCATCGCTGGCAGTAAGTTTTTTATTAAGTGTATTTTGGAAAGGCACTACCAAACTTGCAGTCAATATCATCTTGTCTTTTGGTTCAGCTATTAGCCTTTTTGTAGGAGCATTGAATCTATGGATTTTGCCACCCAATACAACTACTGGCGAAAACACTTGGTGGCCACATTATTTCTTAATTTCCTTTTACCTCTTTGCATTTTTATTTGTCGCAGCCATCATCATTTCTCTGCTCGATAAAAACAAAGTAAAAGCTAGTATCGAAGAAAATGAAATTCCCAAAACTAGCAAACAGGTAAAAATATTATTTGCTTTACTGGGCTTAGTCATTGTAAGTTTATACATCATCTTTAACGGTCATTAATTATGAAGAAAAATATTTTGGTAACCAGCTTTTGTATTTCAATTCAACACCAGTTGCGTCGCACACTTGTACAGTTGAAACATTATTCAACAATTGGAACCACTAAGACACTAAGGCACGAAGGTTCACTAAGAAAATGCTTTGTGCTACTTTGTGTTCTTTGTGCCTTAGTGGTTCAATCCTCAGCACAAACCTGGATTTGGTACCCCGGCGATTACGAAATATGGCTCTCTAATCAAATGCAAAATAGAAGAACCGATAGAGCTACTTTCTTCCCTGTCTTTTGGAAAATCGACAGCCATTATCCATTGATGGATTTTCATAAAGTATTCGATTTAAAAGAAGCTGAAGAAGTAGAAATATTTGTAGAAGGCCAATACAATGTAAAGCTAGATGGCAAACCTTTTGAAGGCACACCAACAAAAATTACAGTTCCTGCTGGCAAGCATAAAATCAACATCAAAGTTTTTAATCAGGCAACACCACCAACCATTTTTGTAAAAGGTAAAACCATTAAGAGTGATGTTACTTGGCTCACCACTTTTGAAGACAAAGAATGGATTGATGAAACTGGCAAAACTTCTGATATTTCAGCAACAAAATGGTTAAGTGCTGGCTCATGGAATTTTAATATAGCCACACAATTGCCTTCTCAATTCAAATTACCCACTACACCATTAGAAGCGGTGAGTGTACAAAAAAATGGTAGTACTCAGTTAATAGATTTTGGTAAAGAAACCTTTGGCTTTATCAAATTACATCAACTTAAAGGGAATGGTAAAGTGAGTATCTATTATGGAGAAAGCAAAGAAGAAGCCTTAGACAAACAAGAAGCCATTACTGTAGATTGGTTGACCATCAACAATGCAACTGCAAAAGATTCTATCATGGTTTTATCCAAAGCATTTCGTTATGTGAACATTGTTATAGAAGGCGATGTGAGTTTTGATAAAGTAAGTATGTTGTATGAGTTTGCTGATATTTCAGATAAAGGTTCTTTCTCCTGCAACGATGAGCAAATCAACAAGATTTATGAGGTAGCTAAATACACATTGCATTTAAGTACTAGAGAATTTTTTATTGATGGTATTAAACGTGACAGATGGGTTTGGAGTGGTGATGCTTACCAAAGTTATTTGATGAATTATTATTTAATGAATGATAATGCCACTGTGGAAAGAACCATGTATGCTTTACGTGGTAAAGATCCTGTTAGTGGTCATATCAATACCATTATGGATTATACTTTCTATTGGTTCTTGGGCATTTATGATTATTACTTATATACAGGCGATAAAAAATTCATTGAGCAGAACTACGATAAAATGAAAAGCTTTATGAATTATGTGATGAACAGGAGAAATAAAAATGGTTTATTAGAATGGATGCCAGGTGATTGGATTTTTATAGATTGGGCTGCTGGTTTAAGTAAAAAAGGTGAAGTAAGTTTTGAACAATTACTTTTTGCAAGAAGTTTAGAAACAATGGCTTTGTGTGCTGAAATCGTAAAAGACAATAACAATGCTACCCAATACAAAAAACTCTCAGCAGAATTAAAAACAAAACTCTTCAACTTGTATTGGAATGAACAAAAGAAAGCTTTGGTACATAGCCGAATTGATGGTAAGCAAACAAACAATGTAACTCGTTATTCCAACATGTTCGCCATCTTCTTCAACTACTTTACTGAGCAACAAAAGCAATCAGTCAAAAAATCTGTTTTGTTGAATGACAAAATTCAAAAAATAACCACACCTTATATGCGTTTTTATGAGTTAGAAGCTTTGTGTGCAATGGGTGAGCAAACCTATGTAACTCAACAAATGAAAGATTACTGGGGTGGCATGTTAAACTTAGGAGCAACAAGCTTTTGGGAAGAATACAATCCTGATAAAAAAGGTGCTGAACACTATGCTATGTATGGTAGAAAATTTGCCAAAAGTTTATGTCATGCATGGGGTGCTAGTCCTATTTACTTATTAGGCAAATATTATTTAGGAGTTAAACCAACATCCGCTGGTTATAATACTTATACTGTCGAACCAAATCTTGGAGGCCTAGAATGGATAGAAGGAAAAGTGCCAACACCAAATGGAGAAATAGTGATGAAAGTATCTACAAGTGAAATAAAAATTCAATCACCAATTGGTACTGGTAAATTAATTGTAAAAAGCAAAACAAAACCTACAGGCGTGAACAGCATTGCCAAGCCAAACAATCAATATGAAGTGGTGATTGAAAAAGGAAAGGAGCATATAATTGGATATATGGCTTTGTGATTTTGAACCACTAAGACACTAAGGCTCCAAGTTTCACCAAGTCTTTGTGTTGCTTTGTGTGCTTTGAGTCTTTGTGGTTCAAAATTCGCTTCGATAAAAGTTAAATAAAGTTCCAACCGTACAAGAGTGTCCTTCGACTACACTCAGGATAAACTTACAACAAAAGTTTAATAGATATTCAAAAGCTGGTTACATAAAAATGAAAAAAATAAGTACGATAATTCTAGCTTGTATGTTGATGAAAATTTCATCAGCACAAAATAGTTTGGTAAACACCGCTCAAAGTCCTCATGCAAAATTGAACAGCGTTGGCTTAACTGATGTGCAACTTACCAAAGGCTTTTGGGCAGAGCGTTTTGGCGTTTGTAGAGATGCTATGTTACCACAGCTTTGGAATATTTATACCAGCGATACCATTTGTTATTCTTTCAAAAATTTTAAAGTAGCAGCAGGTATAGATACAGGCAGATTTAGAGGACCCAGTTTTCATGATGGCGACTTTTATAAAACCTTAGAAGCAGTGGCTATAATGTATGCCAACACAAAAGACAGTAAGTTGGAACAATGGTTGAATAACGCCATAATAGTTATTGCAAAAGCACAGAAATCAGATGGTTATATTTATACCAAAAGCATCATTGAACAACGCAAAACAGGTAAAGAAAAAATGTTTGATGATCAGTTAAGTTTTGAGGCGTACAACTTTGGTCATTTAATGACGGCAGGCTGCATTCACTACAGAGCTACTGGAAATAATAGTTTATTGAACATAGCAACTAAAGCAGCCGATTTTTTAATTGGGTTTTATAAAGTAGCAACACCTGAACAAGCAAGAAATGCAATTTGCCCATCTCACTACATGGGTTTGGTTGAGTTGTATAGAACCACAACAGAAAAAAAATATTTAAATCTAGTAAACTACCTAATTAACATTCGTGGTACTGTAGAAGGTACAGATGATAATAGTGATAGAGTACCTTTTAAGCAAATGGATAAAATTGTTGGTCATGCTGTTCGTGCCAATTATTTATGTGCAGGAGTGGCAGATGTGTATGCTGAAACTGGTGATACTACTTTGCTGAGAACATTAGATAAATTATGGCACAATGTTACAGAAACCAAAATGTATATTACTGGTGGTTGTGGTGCTTTATACGATGGTGTAAGTGTTGATGGTACTTCTTATAAGCCAGATACTGTTCAAAAAGTACATCAAGCCTATGGAAGAGATTTTCAACTACCCAACTTTTCTGCACACAACGAAACCTGTGCAAACATTGGCAATGTATTGTGGAATTGGAGAATGTTTTTACTTACTGGAGAAAGTAAATACATGGATATAGTAGAGCTAACTTTATACAACAGTGTGTTAAGTGGTGTGAGTTTAGATGGATTAAAATATTTCTACACCAATCCATTGGCAGCCACTAGCAATTATCCTTATCATTTACGTTGGGAAGGTGGACGAATACAGTATATCAGTAAGTCTAATTGTTGTCCACCCAATATAGTAAGAACCATTGCAGAAATCAATAACTATATGTATAGTATTGTAAATGATGGTTTGTATATCAACATGTATGGTTCTAACAATATTAAAACAACATTGAAAAACGGAAGTGTAATTGCCCTACAACAATCAACTGATTATCCTTGGAGTGGGAATGTCAATTTTACCATTCAGCAAGCACCAACAACTGCTACCAATATTTATTTAAGAATACCAGATTGGTGTAATCATGCAACCATTAAAGTAAATGGCGTTGCAAAAAAAATAGAATACAATACATACACTAAAATCACTAAAAATTGGAAAGTAGGTGATAAAATAGAACTCATTTTAGATATGCCTACCATGTTGATGGAATCCAATCCTTTGGTAGAAGAAACTAAAAATCAGGTAGCTATAAAACGTGGTCCATTGGTGTATTGTTTAGAAAGTGCAGAAATAAAGAATGCCAACATTTTCAATGTGGTGATTCCAGCAAAAACACAGTTTGTTATAAAGCCTGTAACCATTGCAAATACTAGTGTTGTAGGCTTACAAGGTACAGTTCAGCTGTTGCAAAATAATCACTGGAAAAAAAGTTTATACAAACCCATGAATAGCAATACAAAGTCCATTAGTATAATATTGATTCCATATTATGCTTGGGCAAATAGAGGTAAAACAGATATGAGTGTTTGGTTACCAGTGGTTAGATGATTTTATGAAACAAGCGATAGGACAACAATGAAGCTTCAGTGGCAAGTTTATCCTGAGCGATAGTCGAAGGACACACTGCAACTGAAGAATGGAAATTGAACTTTTATCTAAGCGTAAGAATATAACCACAAAGACGCAACGACACAAAGAAGCACAACGTTGTGACTCGTTTTGTCGTTTAGCCGTTGTGGTTCAAAAAAAATAAAAATATGGAAAGAATAACAGCAACTTATTACATTGAAACGCCTTACTCACCAGAGCAGGCGGCACAAGTTTTAACAGCTGAACAATCATCAGGAACATTTGTAGCTGTGCCAGGCGAAACAGAAGAATTAAAGCAACGTTTTACTGCTCGTGTAGAATATGTTGAACATTTGGAAACAGTTGATACCCCAGCTATTCCAGGAGCAACTAGTATAACAGGAAAATACCACAGAGCCATTGTAAAAGTAAGTTGGAACATAGAAAATTTTGGCTACAACTTGCCTGTTTTGATTTCTACTTTACAAGGTAATTTGTATGAGATAACTCAGTTTACTGGCTTAAAGTTGATGGATATTGAACTGCCAAAAAGTTTTACTCAACATTATGCAGGTGCAAAGTTTGGCATAGAAGGTTGCAGGCATCTAACTCAAGTTCAAGGAAGACCATTGATAGGCACGATCATTAAACCAAGTATTGGATTAACACCTGAACAAACAGCAGCTATTGTACAAACATTAGCAACAGCAGGAATTGATTTTGTAAAAGACGATGAATTAATGAGTTCATCAGCCAATTCACTCTTTGAAGATAGATTAAAGGCAGTGATGCAAGTCATCAATGCTCATACAGACAAAACAGGTAAAAAAGTAATGTATGCAATCAATATAACTAGTGAAGTAGATGAAATGGAAAAACGCTATGAACAAATTGTTGCAATAGGAGGAACTTGTGCAATGATTAGTATTAATACCATTGGTATATCAGCGGCTAAAAAAATATGTGATTTTGGCTCACTAGCTATTCATGCTCATCGTAATGGTTGGGGTATGATGACAAGACATCCATTGTTAGGAATTGATTTTAAAGCGTATCAAAAAATTTGGCGTTTAGTAGGTGTTGACCAATTGCATGTAAACGGTATTAAAAATAAATTTTGGGAAACCGATGATAGTGTAGTGAGTTCAATAGAATCACTAAAGCAACCAATGTATCAGCATAAAAATATTTTGCCAGTTGTTTCATCAGGACAGTGGGGTGGACAAGCATTTGAAACATGGAGAAGAACACAAACTGTGGATTTATTGTACATGGCAGGTGGTGGAATTATGGCACATCCAATGGGACCAGCAGCTGGGGTAGTTGCATTGCAACAAGCATGGCAAGCAGCAGTGAATGGATTAACCTTAGAGCAGGCAAGAAAAGAATTTGTAGAGTTTGATAAGGCTGCTGAGAAATTTGGAAAAAAATAAACCACAAAGACACAAAGCAAAAGAACACAAAGTTCACAATAGCTTAGTGTCTCTTGTGATAAAACTTTGTGTTCTTTGTGTTTAAAATAAAATGAGAGAATTGTTATTAGCATATTATGGTGATGATTTCACAGGCTCAACAGATGCCTTAGAATTTTTATGTGCTGCTGGTGCAAAAGCCATGTTGTTTATTGAACCACCTACAACTGAACAATTACAGCAATATCCAAATTTGAATGCGTATGGTATAGCCGGTAAAACTCGTTCATTACCACCAACAGAAATGGAGAATGTTTTAGAAGATGCTTTTAAACAAATGAAAGCTACACATCCAAAACATGTACATTATAAAGTTTGCTCCACCTTTGATTCAGCACCACATATTGGGAGTATTGGTAAAGCCATTGATTTTGGATTGAAAATATTCAACAATAACTTAGTTCCTGTAATTGGTGGTGCACCTGCTTTAGGAAGGTATTGTGTATTTGGAAATTTATTTGCACAAATGGGCATTGGTAGTAATGGAAAAGTGTATCGTTTAGACCGACATCCATCTATGCGTAAACATCCTGTTACGCCATCTGCTGAAAGTGATTTAAGAGTGCATTTGTCAAAGCAAACAAATGAAAAAATTGGATTGATTGATATTGTACAAATGCAACAACCTATTCATAATTGGACGAAACATATAGATAACGAAAAAGTAGTATTGTTAGATGCTTTGTACAATGAACAACTAATAACTATTGGTGCTTGGATGGAGCAGTTGAATAACAATAATAAAACCTTATTTTCTGTTGGTGGTTCAAGTGTAGAAATGGCATTGGGTAATTATTGGCAAGAGAAAAGTATGTTGAATGCTGTACAAGAATGGCCAGTTGTTGCACCAGCTAATCAATTATTGGTTGTTTCAGGAAGTTGCTCTCCTGTTACTACAGCACAAATTGCTTATGCCAAACAATATGGGTTTGAAGAGTTGGTTTTAGATACTGTTTCAATTTGTAATAATAATGCTATCGATGAAACTACATACGATTTAGTGAAAGAGAAATTATCAAACAACAATCAATTCATTGTTCATACAGGTAATAAACAAACCAATAATTTATCGTCAGAAATATTAGGAACGGCACTAGGTTCAATTGCCAAATATGCAGTTGCTAATTGTGGAATTAAGAGAGTGATTGTAGCAGGTGGAGATACCAGCAGTTATGCAGCAAGAGCAATGGAAATTGAAGCTGTAGAAATGATAGCATCAGTTGTGAAAGGAGCACCATTGTGTAAAGCACATTCAGTTAATAAAAACATGAATGGCTTAGAAGTAAATTTTAAAGGTGGGCAAGTAGGTGGCGAAAATTATTTCACACTTTTTTAGCTCACAGATTTTCACAGATAAAAACAGATTTTTCTTTGTGAAACTTTGTGCTCTTTGTGTCTTTGTGGTTCAACAATACGCTGAGATAAAAGCTGAATAATGTACAGAACCTTGAAGAGTGCGACGCAACGAAGATGCCATGAAAAACAAAAGTTAGTTACCAAAAAATAAATAAAATAAAAAATATGTCAAACAAAACATTAGGTCTCATTCACACATCAGCAACATTGGTGCCTGTATTTGCAGAATTATGTGCTAAATATTTACCCGGTATTAAAACCTTCAACATTGTTGATGATAGCTTGATTAAAAATACCATTGCATGTGGAGCTTTAACAAAATCAACTGCCGCAAGAGTGGTAAGTTATGCAGCATCTGCCAAAGAAGCAGGAGCAGACTTTATTTTATACACTTGTTCGTCCATTGGTCCTGCTGTAGAAATAGCAGCAAGTTTACAAGATATACCAGTGTTAAGAGTAGATCAGCCAATGGCTGACAAAGCTGTAGCAATAGGCAAAAAAATTGGTGTAATTGCAACCTTATCAACTACACTTGAGCCTACCAGTGATTTGGTAAGAAGAAGAGCCATTGTAGCAGGAAAAGAAATAGAACTTATATCCGTTTTATGTGAAGGAGCTTTTGAAGCTTTGATGAGTGGAGATGCTGCCACACACGATGCAAAAGTTGGTGAAGCATTGAAGCAGCTTTCAAATGAAGTTGATGTAATTCTTTTAGCACAAGCAAGCATGGCAAGAGTTGTAGATAGTTTAAGTGAGGAAGATAAAAGAGTGCCTATTCTTGCAAGCCCTATTACAGCCATTGAATATTTAACCACTATTTTAAACCACTAAGACATCAAGCACACAAAGCTGCACTAAGTTTCTTGAAACTTTGTGCCTCTGTGTCTTTGTGGTTCAATCAACGCCAATGAAAAAAGTACAAAAAATATCCTTGTTTATATCTGCACTAGCCTTGTTATTAGTGCTCATAGGTGTATTCATGCACAATGAACAATTATACAAATCTGCTGCTCTTATTACAGCCATTACACTGGCTTTTGGTTTAGCTGCTGTTGAAGCATTAAAAGGCTATCAATACACGGCATGGATTATTACAGCAGTGGTTGCTGGAATGTTGTTTCCACACGCATTTAAGAGTTGGGGCAACGTGAATTTAAGAGATAAAACACTTATGTTGGTCATTATTCAGTTGGTAATGTTTGGTATGGGTACGCACATGAGTTTAAAAAATTTTAAAGGATTGGCTACCACAGGAAAAGGTGTATTGATTGGCTTATTTTGTCATTTTAGCATCATGCCATTAATGGGTTTATTGCTCACCAAAATTTTTCATTTTGAGCCCGAAATTGCAGCAGGCATTATTTTAATAGGCAGTTGCAGTAGTGGATTGGCAAGCAATGTAATGGTATATTTAGCCAAAGCCAATTTGGTATTAAGTGTAATAGTAACAGCAATTGCAACATTGGTAGCACCCTTTATCACTCCATTGTTAATGAAAGCATTGGCAGGAACATTAATTCATATCAACTTTATGGATATGATGATGGAAATTATTAAAATTGTTTTGGTGCCTATTGGTGCAGCATTGTTACACGATTATTTAAAACAGGCAAATAATGCTCAGCTTAAAAAAATACACATTGCAGTAGTAAGTGCAATTGTATGGATTACAGTAGTAGTGTTTTTTAAAGATGGAATTATAGCAAAAGAGTGGCAACAAAGTTTTGTATTAAGTGGTTTTATGGCAGGTGCAATTGTAGCAGGTTTTTCATATCATTTGCTGTATAAAACAATGCCTGCAATCGATAAAATCATGCCCTTTATTTCTATGTTTGGTATTATTTATTTCACCACTGTAACCACAGCAGCAGGTAGAGATAATTTAATGAAAGTAGGGTTACTGTTGTTTCTTGCTTCTGTTATTCATAACGCAGCAGGGTACTTTTTTGGATATTGGTTAAGCAGATTATTTGGTATGGATAAAAACAGCAGCAGAACAATTGCTTTTGAAGTAGGCTTACAAAATGGAGGCATGGCAAGCGGCTTAGCAGGCAGCATGGGTAAGTTAGGAACAATGGGTTTAGCAGCTGCAGTATTTAGTCCTTGGATGAATATTAGTGGCAGCATTTTAGCCAACTACTGGAGAAAAAGACCTATAGACGATAGTAAAAAAGATGATGTACTTAGCTGAAGAATAACAATTGTGCCTTAGTGGCAACAGTCCATCCAAGTGTTTAGCAAAGAGTATTTTATCTTGTAAAAACCACTTGAAAAAGGATGGGGTAAAAGTGCATTATCATTACAGATTAACAAAAACTTTTCAAGCAAGAAGGTAAAACCATAACAAACGCCTCTACTGCTAAATTTTGTACTTTAGATCGTTGTAAAAAAATTACACATTTATTGTTTTAGTCGTGTTTCTAAAAACATAGCTGGTGCAAATATGCCTTCGTGCAAAACGACTTTGTGTATCGGCATTGTGCAGCTTCACATAAATGGCTTTCGGTACATCGAAATATTCGTAACTGTTGCCATCGGAAAAATCGATTTTTAAGGTTAATCCTTTGTATTGATAATCTACAATAGTTGCAGTGGTAATGATTTCCATGTAATGCTGCATATTATGTTCCATTGTTTCAGGAGCAATACTCACTAAAAAATGATAAGCTTCTATCAATTGTTTGCTCTTTGCTTCCGCATTTGTATGTGCCTTAGAATTTGAATGAAATTTATCAGGATGCCATTCCTTCATCAAGTTTCTGTAAGCCGTTTTTAAAGTCTTTAAGTTTGTCGATTCATCAACTTCTAAAAGGGTTCTGTAATCATCAATCTTTTTCATTTAAAGGTAAAATTTGTGCAAGTGTACGTTGTAAAAATCAATTAGCAAGATTTTTTAGAATGGGCAATAGTGTTGTACAATTGGTAAAACTTGTATAGCAGCATTCATAATAAGTTTATGCCTAGTGAAATTGATTATACAATAAAAATAATTACATCATATCAATTATTCTTTCAAATATTATTATCCGTATAAATAGGTGGATGAGGCCGGAGCTTTTGCAACAGTATTAGAAGGTACTTATAACGAGGATATGAAAGTAATACAATCAGTAAATGAACATTATACATACATGGTTGCCATGAATGGATTAGCAGTTTTCAACTGCAAATTCGCAGTGGGGGGAATATGACTGCTGATGAAAAAACAGAAAAGTTCAGATAAGAAAATAGCATAGTAAAAATAAATTATTTGAAAATAGATTAGGAAATAATGGTGTTTGCTTTTTCGGAAGAGGCTTTAAATAAAGAAACATTTTTTAAAAAAGTGTACACATAACAACCTGCACAAAAAGAAAAAACTGATTCCAATACTGCAAAAAAAATAATGATACCTGCTGCCGCTTGTGCAATAATATCTAATTGAAAAACTGTGGTAATTAAAACAATATCACAAATTACAAAGCCAATTAGTGCTGCAAACCTTTTGGCACCTCTATCGGTTGGTTTATTTTTTATGGAAAAATTTTTCACAACTACATCACTAAAAATTCCCAACAGACTGAACTTAGGGTTCCACAATGCTCTTGTAAAAAAGTCAATTACTAAAAAAAGTGCAATACTCCAATGATTTAAAAATAAATAAGCAGTACTTAAAATCACAACAAATCCAGCTATTACTCTTACTTTATTTTCATTAATAGGTACAAAATCTACTGGACATTCAACAACTTGAGCCATAGTTATCATCTATTTTTTTACAAATATACTAGTCTATACAATTAATAGGATTTATAAGTTGAATTATGAGCATAAAAAAAGATGAAACTTATCGGTTTCATCTTTTTTGTTAATCGAAATCTATTTAATAGGATAATGTTTCTTGTAATATTGATGCATCTTTTGTTTCGAGTAGAGAGCTGCCCATTAAAAACTCATCTACTTTTCTGGCACATTCTCTGCCTTCGCTGATTGCCCAAACCACTAGGCTTTGTCCTCTACGCATATCGCCAGCAGTAAATACTTTGGCAATATTTGTTTTAAAAGCTTTTCCAGTAGCCTTTACATTGCCACGTTCATCTAATTCAACACCTAAATCATTAATAAACCCAACATGTTGTGGGTGAACAAAGCCCATTGCCAATAAAGCCAATTCACAAGGAATTTCTCTTTCGCTACCTTCAATTTCAACAAACTGTGCTGGTCGGCCTTCAGCAGTAATTTTCCATTCAAGATCAACAATTTTTAATGCTTTAAGCTTTCCGTCAGCATCGCCAATAAATTCTTTGGTAGCAACTGCCCATTGTCTTTGTACACCTTCTTCATGTGATGTAGTTGTTTTTAATAACATTGGAAAACTTGGCCAAGGCATGTGTGGAGTTCTACTTTCAGGAGGTTTAGGTAATAATTCAAATTGTGTAACTGATGCAGCACCTTGTCTGTTCGATGTACCCACACAATCACTACCAGTATCTCCACCACCAATTACTACCACATTTTTACCAGTTGCTTGTACAATTTCATTTAAAATATTACTTTCAATAGCAGCATTAGCCAATGGATTTTGACCAGCAACAGCCTTGTTATTTTGTTTCAAAAAGTCCATGGCAAAGTGTACTCCATTTAATTCTCTACCAGGAATATGTAAATTTCTAGGCGTAGTACTTCCACCAGCTAAAACAATAGCATTAAACTCTCTTAATAAATCACTGATGCTTACGTTTACACCAACATTTGCATGGCATTTAAAAATTACACCCTCTTCTTTCATTACATCTACTCTTCTTGCAACTACCCATTTTTCTAGCTTAAAATCTGGAATGCCATAACGTAATAAACCACCTGGTTCTTCATCTCTTTCAAAAACAGTTACTAAATGTCCAGCATAATTTAATTGTGCTGCAGCTGCTAATCCTGCTGGTCCACTTCCAATTACAGCTACTTTTTTACCAGTTCTTAAATTTGGTTTTTTTGCTTTTACAAAGCCTTTATCAAATGCAATTTCTATGATGTGTTTTTCAATTTCTTCAATTGCAACAGGAGGTTGATTAATGCCCAATACACAAGCACTTTCGCAAGGTGCTGGACAAATACGACCAGTAAACTCTGGGAAATTATTGGTAGAAGTTAAAATTTCATATGCTTCTTTCCAATTGCCATCGTACACCGCATCATTAAACTCTGGGATGACGTTACCCAATGGGCAGCCACTATGGCAAAATGGAACGCCACAGTTCATACAACGAGCAGCTTGATAATTCAGCTTTTCTTCTGAATATGGTTTAATGTATTCTTTATAATCCTGCACACGTTCTGTTATAGGTCTTTTTTCAGGAGCTTCTCTGTTAAATTCTAAAAAGCCGGTTGGTTTTCCCATTACTTTAATTTTTAAAGTTTAAGGTTTATATTTTATTGATTACGAGCTTTTGTATTTCAATTGGGCATTACTGGCGTCGCACCCTTGTACACTTTGTTCAATACTGATCTGAACGTTGAAGTGTGCGACGCAACAGGCGATGACCAAGGATTCATCAGCTGGCTACCACATTTTTCTTTTTGTTTTGTAATGCTTTTTTATAATCGCTAGGAAATACTTTTATAAAGTTTTTTAGCTGATTTTCGAAATCATCTAAAACAAATTTTGCAACAGTGCTTCCTGTGCTAGTGTAGTGTTTTTGAATCATACTTTGTAACTCTTGAATGTCTTCGTCTGCAACTGGATCTAAGTCAACCATTTCTTTATTACAGTTACTTTCAAATTTTCCCTGCACATCATAGATGTATGCAATACCACCACTCATGCCTGCAGCAAAGTTTCTACCTGTGTTACCAAGAATTACCACTCGGCCACCTGTCATGTATTCACAACCATGGTCGCCAACACCTTCTACAACAGCATTTGCACCACTATTTCTTACAGCAAAACGTTCTCCTGCTTTTCCTCTTATATAAGCTTCTCCACTGGTTGCACCATAGAATGCTGTGTTACCAATAATGATATTTTCTTCTGGTTTAAAACCAGATTTTTTTGATGGATAAACAATCAATTTTGCACCACTTAAGCCTTTGCCAAAATAATCATTTGCATCGCCTTCCAATTCTAGCGTAATGCCTTTGTTATTAAATGCTCCAAAGCTCTGACCTGCAGTACCATTGAATTTGAAGTGAATAGTATCATCTGGTAAACCTGCACTTCTGTAAATTTTAGTAAGTTCATTTGAAAGAATTGTGCCTACAGTTCTATCGGTATTCTTAATAGAGAAACTTGCTGTAACTTTTTCTTGATTTTCTAAGGCTGGTTTTGCAGCAGCCAACAATTTCCAATCAATCACATCGGCCAATCCATGATCTTGTTCTTCTGTATTGTATAGGCCAACATGCTCTGCTGCTGGTTCTCTGTACAAAATAGGAGATAAGTCAAGCTTACTATATTTCCAATGAGTAATATTTTCTTTTATTTCTAAATTCTCCACCTGACCAATCATTTCATTTACAGTTTTATAACCTAAATCTGCCATGATTTCTCTTAATTCTTGCACTATAAAACGGAAGAAATTAATTACATGTTCAGGATCGCCAGTAAATCTTTTTCTTAATTCAGGATCTTGAGTTGCAACACCAACAGGGCAGGTGTTTAAATGACATTTACGCATCATAATACAACCTTCCACAATTAATGCAGCAGTTGCAACGCCCCATTCTTCAGCTCCAAGTAATGCGGCAACAGCAATATCACGACCAGTTTTCATTTGCCCATCGGCTTGTAAAACAACACGACTTCTTAATTTATTTCTTACCAATGTTTGGTGAGCTTCAGCTAAACCAAGTTCCCAAGGTAAACCAGTATGTTTAATTGAACTGATTGGAGAAGCACCAGTACCACCATCAAAACCAGCAATCAATACAACATCAGCCTTTGCTTTTGCAACACCAGCAGCAATCGTTCCAACTCCTGCTTTTGAAACCAATTTCACATTGATTCTTGCTTTGCGATTGGCATTTTTTAAATCAGAAATTAACTGAGCTAAATCTTCAATGGAGTAAATGTCATGATGTGGAGGAGGAGAAATTAAGCCAACACCGGGTGTTGCATGACGAACTTTTCCAATCCAATCATCTACTTTATGTCCTGGTAATTGTCCACCTTCTCCAGGTTTAGCACCTTGTGCCATTTTAATTTGTAGTTCATCGGCTTCCGTCAGGTATAAACTGGTTACGCCGAA
This sequence comes from Chitinophagaceae bacterium, assembly GCA_044348985.1. Taxonomy (GTDB): domain Bacteria; phylum Bacteroidota; class Bacteroidia; order Chitinophagales; family Chitinophagaceae; genus UBA1930. The sequence goes on along the minus strand of JBIKRV010000031.1, from coordinate 9,576 downwards.
ACGAGCAGAAGCAACTTGTTTAATAGCACTACGCATACTATTACCATTTTCCATTGGTTGATAACGAATTTCATCTTCGCCTCCTTCACCAGTATTGCTTTTGCCACCCAATTTATTCATGGCAATAGCCAATGTACTATGGGCTTCATGCGATATTGACCCAAAGCTCATTGCACCTGTTGCAAAGCGTTTGTATATATTTTCTGCTGGTTCAACTTCATCAATTGAAATGGCAGGACGATTTCGTTTAAATTCGAATAAACTTCTTAAGGTACAAGCTTTTTCACTTTGATCGTTAACTGTTTTTGAATATTTTTTGAACGTTGCATAATCATTCATTTTGGTTGAATGTTGCAATAAGTGAATGGTTTGTGGATTGAATAAATGAAATTCACCTTTACGCTTCCACTGATAAATTCCACCAACTGGTAAACGCTCAACAGGTACATCTTTTTTACTGAATGAAAATTTATGTTTTGCCAAAGCTTCTTTTGCAATTTCATCTAAGCCCATACCTTCAATGCGTGAAGTTGCACCTGTAAAATATTTATCAACGACTGTTTTATTTAAACCAACAATTTCAAAAATTTGAGCTCCCTGATACGATTGTAAAGTAGAGATTCCCATTTTGCTGAATACTTTCAACAACCCGTCACAGACAGCTTTGATGTAGTTTTTCTTTAATTGTTCAACATCTGCATCAGTTTTTATTCTGCCATCCAATTTCATATCTCTAATGGTAGATAAAGCCAAATATGGATTAATGGCTGTTGCACCAAAACCAATTAAACAAGCAAAATGGTGTACTTCCCAAACATCTCCAGCTTCTACAATAATACCCACCTGCCCACGATAACCTTTTCTAATCAAATGGTGGTGAACAGCGGCAACTGCAAGTAACGATGGGATTGGAGCATGATCGCTATCAATAGCTCTGTCACTTAATACCAATACTTCAAACCCATCTTCAACAGCATCAGTTGCGTAACGACATAGTCTATCGATACCTTTTTGTAATGATTCTGGCTTTCCGTTGGCCCTGAAATAGGTTTGCAAAGTTTTTGCCTGAAAAATGCCCGTATCAATACTTCTGATTTTTTCTAATTCATGATTGGTCAGCACTGGATGTTTTAAAGCTACACTATGACAAGCCAATGGATCTTCAATTAAAATATTACCATTGTTACCAGCAAATGTTGCCAAACTCATGACCAATTTTTCTCGGATTGGATCGATTGGTGGATTGGTAACCTGTGCAAACAATTGTTTGAAATATGCACTTATATGTTGAGGTTGATCGCTCAATATTGCCAATGGTGCATCTGTTCCCATTGAGCCAATGGGTTCTTTACCATCTAAAGCCATTGGTGCAATAATGGTTTCTAAATCTTCTGTAGAATAACCAAATGCTTTCTGGTATTTGAATACTTGTTCGTGTTCTAAGTGTGTAAATGAAACCCTTGGCTCAGGTAGTTCTTCTAAGCGAATTTTATATTTATTCAACCACTCACCGTAAGGTTTTTGGGAACAAATTTTTTGTTTCAATTCTTCATCGCTAATGATTCTCCCTTGTTCCATATCAACCACAAACATTTTACCTGGTTGTAGTCGGCCGTTTTCTTTTATGATAGATGGATCAATTGGTAATGCTCCAGTTTCACTAGCCATGATTACTCTGTCATCTGTAGTAACACAGTAACGAGAAGGTCTTAAGCCATTTCTATCTAACGTTGCACCAATCATTTTACCATCTGTAAATGAAATAGATGCTGGTCCATCCCAAGGTTCTTGAAATGCAGCATGAAACTCATAAAATGCTTTCTTAATAGGATCCATTTTGTCGTCTCCATCCCATGCTTCAGGTATAAGCATCATCATTACATGAGGCAATGAACGACCACATAAACTGAGTAATTCAATCATGTTATCCAAACAAGCACTATCACTTTGACCTTCTGTGATGATAGGTAATAGCATGTCCATTTCTTCTCTGGTAAAGTAAGGCGATGTAAAGCCTTTTTCACTTGTTTTTAACCAGTTTAGATTTCCTTGCAGTGTATTAATTTCTCCATTGTGAGCCATATAGCGAAAAGGCTGAGCCAATTTCCAAGAAGGGAAAGTATTAGTGGCAAAACGAGAGTGAACAAGGCCAAATGCACTCACCATTCTTTTATTGCTTAAATCAGGAAAGTATTCACGAACCTGATGAGAAGTTAACTGACCCTTATAAACAATGGTTTTATAAGATAACGACGCAAGGTAAAAGCCCACATTATTTTTACGAACAGTACTATTAATTGTGTGGCTGGCATAGTTGCGTAATACAAATAGCTTTCTTTCAAAAACTTCAGGGTCATTAATATGATCAGGACAAATGATAATCACATGTTCGATTTCAGGCTCAACTGATAATGCAGTAGCACCAATATTGGTGGGGTTTACAGGCACTTTTCTATAGGCAAGAATTTCTAAGCCTAAATGTTCGGCACAACGAGAAAAAATTTCACGACATTCTTCTTTTAAGCGGATGTCTTTTGGAAAAAATAATACACCCACACCATACTTGCCAAATGCTGGTAGATGCACACCCATTTTTACACATTCATCAAAGAAAAATTCATGAGGAACTTGGAGCATAATACCAGCACCATCGCCTGTATTGGCTTCACAGCCACAAGCTCCTCGATGTTCCATATTTTCTAAAATGGTGAGAGCATCTGAAATGTGTTGATGCGATTTAATGCCTTTTATATTGGCGACAAATCCAATACCGCAACTATCATGTTCAAACGAAGGATGGTACAAGCCTCCATAATTGTTTTGAGGGGTCATAAGCTATAAATCGTAAAAAGTAAAACAATGTGGCAGGCAACCGTGTTAAAATTACAATTTTTTTCAAATTTTAATAGAAAATTTTCAAAAAATTACGCAAAGGTTTGTTAGCATTAATGTGAAATGGCTGTATTGTTAGAATTATTTCAATGCTTTATTTGTATCAATGCTGCTTTTAGCAGTTATTGAGGTTTTATAACCAAATAGGTTGCGGGAAATTGGAGTTGTGGGTTTTGCTCTTTTTTAAAAATGCCAAAAACTGTACTACCGCTTCCACTCATGCTAGCATAAATGGCACCTGCTGCATATAATTGTGTTTTGATGTCGGCAATTGCAGTAAATTGATTTGCGACGGGCAATTCAAAGTCATTGATTAGTTCATCTTTCCAACTTTCGATGGGTTGGTTAATAATTTGCTGAATAGATTTTGCTGGAACAGAAGGCGTAATTTGTTTAAAAGCCCAACCTGTATTTACATGAATGCCAGGATTAACAATTATGAATTGGTAATTGGATAAATCAAGCTCAATTTCAGTCATGTTTTGTCCACGTGAGGTTGCAAAACAAGGTTTGTTGAGTATAAAAAATGGACAATCACTGCCCAATTGTAAAGCATAATCAATTAGTTGCTGAACAGTTAAATTTAAATTGAATTTTTCATTGAGCATTTTTAGTGCAAAAGCACCATCGGCACTGCCACCTCCCAAACCTGCACCCATTGGTATTGTTTTATGCAAGTGCATTTGAATGGATGGTAACTTTGGAAAATTTTTTTTTAAAAGATGGTAAGCTTTGAAACAGATATTATCAGTTGAGTTGCAATCTACGGCCAAACCTGATGCTGAAAATTGTATATCCGTAGTATTTGATGCTGATATAATTTCTAAAACATCTTTTATTTGAATAGAATAGAAAACCGTTTCTAAATCATGAAATCCATCTGTTCTTTTTTGAATGATGTTTAAACCAAGATTTATTTTACAGTTGGGAAATGTTACCATGTTAGATTAATAATTTCAAATTATAAATTTCAAATTATTAATTACTTTCTTTTATTCATTTCATCTCTAATAGCAATTGCACGTATATAATCTTCATGCTCTAAAACATCGTCTAACAATGTTTGTAATTCCTCTAAACTCATGCCACTTAAATCTTCTCTGTTTTCTGTATTTTCTTCAATACCACCAACGGCTTCGCTTTTACGCTTTTTGTCGGCACTATCTTCCATTAAAATACCAGCGTTGGCAATGATATTTTCATAAGTATAAATAGGGCAACCAAAACGAACTGCCAATGCAAGTGCATCACTTGTTCTACTATCGATTTCAATAGTATCATTTTCTGTATAGCAAACCAATTTGCTGTAAAAAATACCTTCTTGTAAATCACTGATAATTATTTCTTGTAAAACAACGCCAAAAGCATTCATGAAGTTCTTCATTAAATCATGTGTTAATGGGCGGCTGGGTTTCATATTTTCTAAAGCAACGGCGATAGCCTGAGCTTCAAAACCACCTATAACAATGGGTAAACGTCTTAATCCATTTGCTTCACCTAAAACAACAGCATAAGAATGTGTTTGAGTAATGCTGTGACTAAGTGCTATTATTTCTAATTCTATCTTCTTCATAAACAAAAAACTTCTGAGCCTGGGTATTTAGAGTTGTGTAACAAAAATAAGCTGTTCTGTGCTTTAAGCAACAATAGAACTTAGATTATTTGTATGAACCTTGTTCGGCTTTTAACTTGGCGTCGAAAATAAATGTACCAAATGGTAAAAAAGCAGCAATAAATGCAGTTGCTAGTTTTTTAAACGACCAATTGTTTTCCTCTTTAACAATATAAGCCATGGCTATATAACTAATAAATAAAAGACCATGTGCCCATCCAACATACTTTACAGGTAGGGGATTGTGCCATATATATTTCATAGGCATTGCAAAGCCCAATAGTAAAAGCCAAGAAATGGCTTCTCCAAATCCAATAATGCGAAGCCTGCCTAAGTTGGTTGCTAAAAATTTCATTCAATATTTTTATAGGTTGTGAAGTTAATGGTTGACAAATAAAATTGCATTTTTAGTTGTTTAAGTTGCTTACTAATCTTCGATTTACGAAAGTAAGCCCTCTGTTTTTGTTCAATTCAAACTACAATAAAAGTTCATTAAAGTTGCTTTAAGTTGTAACATAATATTGCTTACCATTTAATTATTTTAAGAACCGTTGTTAAAAAAATGGTATTCGATATAGTCTAAGTCAGTATATTCAATCACCAAAAATTCAACCTTATGCGATTATCTATTGCCCATTTGCTTGGCTTAGCTGGTATTACAGCATTATCAGTTACAGCAGCCTATTTGCCAAATGAAAATCTTTCTACCAGTTATACTTTGTTATCAGATACTTCTAAAAAAGATACTACCAAATACGAAGTATATAAAAACCTGCCATTAAAACCAACCCGAAAAATAGAGTATAATACCAAAGAGGGTTCTTGGATGAGTGTTGACATTAGTCCTGATGGCAACACCATTTTATTTGATTTAATGGGAGATATTTATACCATGCCTGCAACTGGTGGAAAAGCTACACCTGTAACAAAAGGTTTAGCTTATGATGTGCAGCCAAGATTTAGTCCTGATGGTAAAAAGGTTTTGTTTATTTCTGACAGAAGTGGGGCTGACAATGTTTGGTATATTGATACAGAAAAGAAAGATACTTTACAAATGACTTTTGATCAGAATCAATATTTCCCAAATGCTTGTTGGACACCAGATGGTGACTATATTATTTATGCCAAAGGCCGACGTGTACCTAAATTATTTATGGTGCATAAAAAAGGTGGAAGTGGTACACAGTTAATTGAAGCTCCAGCTGGTTTAAAAACCATTGATCCAGCTGTAAGTGCAGATGGAAAATTAATTTATTATTCTGTGCGTATGGGAGCTTGGAATTACAATGCACAATTACCACAGTACCAGTTAGGCGTTTACGATAGAAAAAATGCAAAAACAACTACCATCACTTCAAGATATGGTAGTGCATTTACCCCAACATTATCTAAAGATGGAAAATGGTTGGTATATGGCACCAGATATGAGGATAAAACAGGTTTGGTATTAAGAGATTTGCAAACAAGTGATGAAAAATGGATTGCTTATCCAGTTCAAAGAGATGAGCAAGAATCTATTGCTCCACTAGGAGTATTACCTGCTATGACTTTTACGCCAGATAGCAAATATGTGTTGGCTTCTTACGGAGGAAAGATTCATAAAATTGCTATTGACGGAAGTGGTATCTCAGAAATTTCCATAGATGTAGATGTAAAATTGGAAATGGGAGCAAGGTTAGATTTTAAATATCCCGTTTCCGATACTGCATACCAACAAGCAACACAAATTAGAGATGCTGTACCTTCTCCTAATGGAAAACAATTGGCTTTTACCGTATTGAACAGATTGTATGTAATGGATTATCCAAATGGTACACCACAAAGATTAACAACAAATGAGTTTACTGAAGCTCAACCAGCTTGGAGCCCTGACGGAAGTTCGATTGTATTTTCTACCTGGACATCGGATGGTGGAGATATGTACAAAGTGAATGTTGCATCAAAAAGTTTGCAAAAGTTAACCAAAATAAAAGGCTTATACCAAAGTTTCAATTTTACTCCTGCTGGAGATAAAATTGTTTTAATTAGAAGCAATGCCAGGGTATTTAAAGAAGCTTATGGACCAGGTTATGATGGTAATGAAGATGAAATTTGCTGGATATCATCTGCTGGAGGAGATATTAATGTGATTGAGAAATCTTTAGGGCGTTTTAATCCGCATTTTGTAAATAATCAACCCGATAGAATTTATCTGACACATTTTAATGGAGATTTAGTTTCTATAAAATGGGATGGAACAGATGAAAAGAAAGTTATTCATGTAACTGGTATAACCACTTATGGAACTGTGGCTACAAAAATGGGAAGGCCAGACCCCGAGGATATGAAATGTATTTTAATTGAAAGTGAAGACGTTGATAAAGAAAGAGAAATGACCAAACCTTCACCTGCGTCATGGATATCCATTTCGCCAAAAGGAGGAAAAGCCTTGGTGCAAGTAAACAATGATATTTATGTGGTTACGATTCCTGAAACAGGCAAGTTAGAAAATATTAATGTTGCAGATGCTGCCAATGCTGATTTTCCTGCAAGAAAATTAACTGAAGTAGGTGGAGAATTTCCGTTTTGGCAAGCCGATGGGAACAATGTGCATTATAGTTTAGGAAGTACACATTTTGTGTACAGTGTTGAAAGAGCTCAGTTTGTAGAAGACAGTACAAAAGATGCAAAAAAAGCCGAAGCAAAGAGAATTGAAGATTCTACAACCAGAATTAATGCGGATTCAGTGTTGAAAAAAGCTGCTGACGCAGAAAAGAAAATTCGTGATTCAATTGCTGCAAAAGATACTACTGTTAAGAAAGCTCCCAAAAAAGAAGAACTCAATTATAAAGCAACTGAAACCGATGTGAAAGTGTTTTTTAAGAAAGCTACACCAACAGGAGTGGTTTTATTAAGAGGTGCAAGAATTGTAACCATGAAAGGAGATGAAGTGATTGAAAATGGTGATGTGCTTGTAGAAAATAATCGAATAAAAGCTGTTGGTAAACGTGGTTCATTCAGCGTTCCATCAAATGCACAAGTGTACAATGTTTCAGGTAAAACCATTGTGCCGGGTTTTGTTGATCCACATGCACACATGTGGCCAAACTGGGGCATTCATAAAAATCAAATATGGATTTATGCAACAAACTTAGCCTATGGTGTTACTACGACACGTGACCCACAAACTGCAACAACAGATGTGCTTACTTACAGCGATATGGTAGATGCTGGAATGATGGTTGGACCAAGGGTTTATTCAACTGGGCCTGGTGTTGGGTTTTGGTTTTATAATATCAAGGATTCTGCAAATGCAGAAAGTGTGTTGAAACAGTACAGCAAATACTACAATACCAAATACATTAAAATGTATTTAACAGGTAATAGAAAACAACGTCAATGGATTATTCAGGCATCAAAAAATCAAAAAATAATGCCTACAACCGAAGGTGGGCTTGATTTTAAACTGAACATGAGTAATATGATTGATGGATATCCTGGGCATGAACATGCATTGCCAATTTATCCATTATTCAATGATGTATTTACAGCAGTTGCAAAATCTAAAATGTTGGTTACACCAACCTTATTGGTTTCTTATGGAGGTCCTTGGGCCGAAAATTATTATTGGGCAACTGAAGATCCTTATCATGATGCTAAAGTGCAAAACTTCTTTGCGTATGATGAGTTGGCTTCTAAAACAAGAAGACTGAGTGCTGGTTGGTTTATGCCTGAAGAACACATTTTTCAAAAGCATGCTAAGAATATGAAAAATATTGTAGAAGCAGGTGGTTTGGCAGGTATTGGAAGCCATGGAGAGTTTCAGGGACTTGGCTATCATTGGGAATTGTGGAGCATGCAAAGTGGTGGTATGCGTACCATTGATGCTTTGAAAGTTGCCACAATACAAGGTGCCGAGGGCTTGGGTTTAGATAAAGATTTAGGCAGCATTGAAAAAGGCAAACTAGCCGATTTGCTTATTTTAGATAAGAACCCATTAGAGAATATTCGTAATACTAACACCATTAAATATGTGATGAAGGATGGTCGTTTATACGAAGGAGCAACTTGCAACGAAGTATATCCAGCTAAACGTACACTAGATAAAAAAGAATGGGAATATGATAAACCTAAAATAAATACCGATATCAAAGAATAGTTTAAAAGTCCTGCTTTGCCAGCAGGACTTTTTTATTTATATAAAATTTGTACAGTTTCTTTGGTTTGTTGTGAAAGAATAATGTCTTTGCCTTTGCTCATTTCAGTAAACAATTCAGCTGTATAATGTCTTATAGTTAATAACTGTAAACCTTTTTCTACCTGTACATCAAAAATGCCCGAAGCGGCCGATGCCAATTGTTGAATTTTATCTTCTCTGTTATCTAAACCAATTTGTAAACTGATTGCTCCGGTTTGTATTAAATTGGGTTTGATATTTAATTGAGCAAAAATTTTGTACAACCATGCCATAGGTTCTTCGCCAATAAAGCTAAAATCCTGACTGTGTAAATGAATTAATGCCTGACTATCTTTAACAACAATAATAGGGGGTAAGTTTTTGATGTTTTTTTTGTGAATTATAGTTCCCGGCAATGAAGGATCTAAAAAGCATTTTACCTTTAGCGGAATGCCCTTGTTTTGCAATGGCTTTATAGTTTTTGGATGAATCACCTGAGCACCATAATAAGCCATTTCAATTACTTCATCAAAGCTGAGTTCTGATATTAGTATTACGTTTTGAAAAGCTTTTGGGTCGGCATTCATAACACCTTCAACATCTTTCCAAATAGTAACACTTTCGGCATTTAATAAGTTGGCAAAAATAGCTGCAGTGTAGTCACTGCCTTCTCTGCCCAAAGTTGTGCTTTCATTATCGTCTGTACAACCAACAAAGCCTTGTGTAATTATAAGGTTTGTTGCTGCATTTGTAAATGCAGTACTGTTTTCAGTAGTTTTTATCCAATTAATATTAGACCTCTTTCATAAATCCAAATTCAGATATGTTGATAAATATCAGATACTAAAGTTTGTTGCAATTTCGTATAACAAATATGCATTGGATAAGCATACAAAATTTGCCTGATGAACGTTTT
>JBIKRV010000062.1:0-12289 GCA_044348985.1 Chitinophagaceae bacterium | reverse complement strand
TTTCGTTCGTGGCTTGACCGAACGCTATTCAGCAGTAGAATTTGTTTGTAACTACATATCTTTAATCAACACCAGTTCCAAGCAGGACGAATAAATTCGTCCTGCCAACGTAAAGCCTGGGACGTTGTAGGCAACTTTATAATTGAGTTTTCTCAACTTGTGTAACAACGTAATAATTACAATCGGGACAGACACAACGCAAAAGTTTAAACTACTTTTTCTACTTAACAGCATCAATTTTTTGGCTCATCAGCATCGTAATTACGTTTAGTTTTTGTAGTACTGACTTCGCTCCTTTTCATTTTGGCAAAGCAGCCTACAACAAAAGGTTTTGCAAAAGTGTGGCAGACGAATCTACACTTCAACAATTGAAAAAAAAATGAACTGCAGTTATCAGCTTTCCAGAATAAATCCAAGCTAAAGTTGTTAACTTCAACTTTAAAATAAAACCAAACTCCTGTCCCAAGCTTGACGCAAAGCTAATGCCACACCTTCGCAAAGCCTGGGACGTTGTAAGCAACCCTATTGGACAACTTGCTTATGGCAAATCAAATGAAACTAACAGGGCTATCACCGCCGACAAGCAGCACATTAAAGACAATACTAGTCTAACATCTAAAACTATAATTATGTTATTAATAATCAAAAATCTAGCAAGAGTAATTACTATTCTGTTTCTATTTACGGCTACTGGTTGTAAAAAAGACAATACAGACTCATTCTGTACAGTTACTAGAACTTTAGCCACCTCAGTAAATTCACAAAACGGAATAATTATCTACTACCAAAAATATAACAGGTATGGTGTCCGAGTTAGTGTTCAAATCTCTGGCAATATAGATACCCAAATCATAGGATTAGCATGTGATATTCCAAAGGAACTTCAAGCAGAAGGCACTAATGTAAAAGTTTCAGGAAGCCTTAAAAAGTTTAATTCCAATGAAAATATTACGCCGCAAATGGCAGGAGATGATTTGTATTATTTAGAAATTTCACAAATAACTAAACAGTAAAAAAAATGAAAAAAATTACCTTTACGCTCTTTCTGTTATCCTTATTAAATTTAGGATACTCACAAATAAAATATGATGATGGTCCAATTATAAATGGCAACAACTTTGTTGTCAGTGGGACTTGGGGAAGAAATAATATATCTTTTTCGTTTGCAAATGGTACTAATGACATTGCAAATGACGATGAACGAAATGCCATAAGACAAGCATTTCAATTATGGGCTGATTATGGAAATTTACATTTTACAGAGGTGTCATCTAACGCAGACATTGAAATATCTTGGCAGGTTGGAAATCATGGAGATGGAAGTCCGTTTGATGGTGTTAATGGAGTACTAGCTCATGCCTTTTTTCCACCACCAAATGGAAGTGGTACTATTGCAGGAGACATCCACTTTGATGATGATGAAACATGGACAATGAATGAAAGACCAATACCGAGTGGGCAACCAATAGACCTTGTTACAGTTGCTGCACACGAAATTGGACATGCCTTAGGATTAGGACACAGCAATGTAAATTGTGCAATAATGAATCCATTTTATTTTGGTTCGCATCGCTATTTAGCACAAGATGATATTGATGGAATCAGGGCAATTTATGGTCAAGGTACTAGTTCTCCAATTCGTACATCAAATACTGACTGTTTTGGTACAACTTTATCAATAAATCAATTACCGACTGGTGCAACTGTAGTTTGGTCAAGTGGAAATACCTCTGTTGCTACAGTTACAACAAATAGTAATCAAGGTATTGTCACAAGAGTAAATAATGCAAATGGCACTGTTACAATTACAGCAACTATAACCCTACCCTGTGGTATAGTAATAATACAAACAATTGATATTAAAATTGGAACTGCAATATTAGACGTACCAACCCAAATGTATTTTAATGGAACACCGTACAATGCCTTCAGTTACCCTTGCTTACCACGAGTAGCTGAATATGAAATTACAATTGACCCAATTTATGGAGCATCTTCATACTATTGGAGTATTGGAGGTACAAATTTAATATACGTTGGTGGACAAGGGACTAATACAATAAACGTAATTGTTGGTCCAAGCCCTGGAACTTCTTTAACATTTTCTGTTCAACCCGAAAATGCCTGTGGGCGTGGTGGTGGTTTGATTATTAATGGAGTAGTTTGTGGCTCTGGAAGCGAAGAAGCATTTAGAGTAAGCCCTAATCCTGCATCTTCCAATATACAAATTCAATCAATAGACAAAAAGACTTTAATCAAAGAAATCAGAATTCTTGACAAAATGAGTTCCATTAGAAAGCAATTTAAGTACTCTCTTGAAAACACTTCTATAACCCTCAATATAGCAGACTTGGCAAGCGATATTTATTACATACAAATCTTTGACGGTAAGAAATGGACTACAAAAACAATTAGCAAAAAATAAAAAAAACCTATTAAGAGGCTGGTAGCAAATCTATCAGCCTCTTAATTTTGACAAAGAAAGGGCTGCTTACAACATGGGGTTTTGTGCAAGTTGGGCAGACGGAATAACAATGAACTTTTGTAATTCTATTTGGCTTTTGTTCGGGCTGGACGTACATCGCTGAACTTTAGTTCTTAACTTCAACTTTATATTTCCAATCAGCAGCGGTTCCAGGCAGACAGAATGCTATTTCCCAACCTGCACAAAGCCCTGTTCGTTAGCTGCTATGTTGTTTGACTGCTATGGGGCTGACGGAATTCTGTTGAACGATAGTGCAAAAACATCAACAGCCAACGCCACTTTGCAGCACATTTGCAAGGCAAAAACCGAGGACAGCCTTGCAAAAGAGCTGCAAAACCTACGCTTCTTGCCAGCAGCAGTATTTCAATTGAGCGTCAGAATAAAACATTAAACAACAAAACAACCATCAGCAGCCAAGCCCACCCACCACCCCAGAAACATTAAATACTATATTCGCAACCAAATTATGCAAGACCATATTAAACATATTGAATCGGAAATAATAGACCAATTTATGATGGACGACAATAACCGTCCTTGGATAATTGGTTTTAGTGGAGGAAAAGACAGTACAATGCTTTTGCAAATGGTTTGGTATGCTCTCAAAAAGATAGACCCAATCATAAGAAGCCAAAGAAAAATTTATGTTATCTGTAATGATACATTGGTTGAAAATCCTAAAATTGTTGATTTCATTTATAGGACACTTGCCAACATTCAAAAAGCGGCAGTAAGAGATGGAATAAATTTAATAGTTGAAAAAACTACACCGAAATTAGAAGATACATTTTGGGTAAACGTAATTGGTAGAGGTTATCCAGCCCCAAATTCAATTTTTCGTTGGTGTACCGAAAGGCTTAAAATTAATCCAACAACAAAATGTATTTTAGAAAAGATTAATGAAAACGGAGAAGTTATTTTATTCCTCGGTACTCGAAGCGATGAAAGTGTAAAAAGAGCTGCATCAATAAAAAAACACGAATTTGGTGACAACAGATTGCGTAAACATTCATTACCAAAAGCATTTGTTTACACACCAATAAAAGACTTTTTAACCGATGAAGTTTGGCAATATTTATTAGCAGTTCCTTCGCCTTGGAATACTACAAATAGAGAATTAATAACACTTTACAGAAATGCAACTGGTGGCGATTGCCCACTTGTAATTGACACAACAACCCCATCTTGTGGAACATCTCGTTTTGGTTGTTGGGTTTGTACAGTTGTAAAAAGAGATAAATCAATGGAAGCCTTGATTGATAATGGCGAAGAGTGGATGTTACCTTTATTAGAATTGAGAGATGTACTTGCAGAAAGTAGAGATAACGAAGATTGGAGAGAAGAATATAGAAAGAATGGACAAAAAGCACCAGGACCTTATAAACCACAATACAGGGCATTAATTCTTGAAAAATTGTTGCAAGCACAAAGGCTTACACAAATGACAGAACCCGATATTGATTTAATTACAAATCAAGAATTAGTAGCCATTCAAATAATGTGGTATAAGGACAGTATTTTTAATCACCAAGTCTCTCAAATTTATAATAAAACGTATAACGTAAACATTATGAAAGCTGATAAAATAGAAAAACAAAAGAAAAAAGAAAATGAAATTCTTTCAAGTTCTTGCAAAAAAAATCCCGAGCATATCGAACTAATAAATAATTTATTAGATGTTCAAAAGACTAAAATCTTACTTCGCAAAAAACACGGCTTATCTGCTGACATTGAAACACAATTAGAAAGACATTTAGCCAAAACCTCAAAAGCAAAAGTTACTGAATATGCAAATTAAAGAATTAGCTCTCTATAATTTTCGCATATACAAGGGTGCAAATGTTATAGACCTTTCTACCACTAACGATAAAAATATAATCGTCATTAGTGGTAAAAATGGTTACGGAAAAACAACTTTTCTAATGTCATTAGTTTGGTGTTTGTATGGTAAGAATATGAATGAAGTGGACGAGTTCTACCAAGAACAAATCAAAAACCAAGGTGGATATGCAAAGTACATTTCAAACAGTTTAAACAGGTTAGCAAAAAACGAAAATGATACAGCTTTTTATGTATCAATGAAGTTTGCAGATGTGGACATACAAGCCATTCCTTGTAAAGAAATAACCATTCGCAGAACCTATGACATTGAAAGTAGCACCCCTGAAAAATTAGAAATATTATTTGATGGACAACCCAGCGAATTAATAAATGAATATGGTGCAGAGTTATTTATTCGTGATTTCATTATCCCATTAGAAAGTGCAAAATTCTTCTTCTTCGATGCAGAAAAAATTGTTTCATTAGCAGAAGCAAACGACATAGAGCAACGCAAGGAATTAAGCAAAGCATATTCAGAAGTTTTAGGAATTAAGAAATACGAAGACCTATCAAACAATCTAACAGAGCTACAAATTAGATATAAAAAAGATTCAGCCACTACAGAAGAAAGAAGGAGATTAATTGAATTACAAAGTAGCGAACAAAATAACGAACTAACACTTACTGATAGTGCTGCACAAATTCAAGAAGCTAAAGAAACCATTGTACAACTTCAATATGAGGAAAGACAAATACAACAAAAGTTAATTCAAGAAAGCAACACAATCACAGCAGAAGAATTACAAGTATTACAACAACGAAGTGATGCTTTAGAATTACAACTAACAGAAAAGAAAACACAGCTAAATGAATTGTTAGACTTAGCACCTTTTGCAATCTCTGGCGATATGCTAACACAGGTTGTAGAACAAGCAGACAAGGAAAGAGAAAAAAATGATGTGCAATTTCAAGATGAAGAAATAGAAGCAAAAACAGAAAATATTTTATACGAGCTAGACCAAAACAGAGTTAAATGTGAGCTGCCAATTCAACCTAAAATTTCAGAATTTTACAATAACACATTTCGCAGTTTAATTCGCAAACATTTTTTCAATATCATCGAAGAAGAAAAGCAAGAAGTAATAAAATTGCACGACTTCAACGAACCTGAATTATATGAGTTAAACAATTTGCTTAACAACTTAAAACAGTCTTATAAACTACAATTTAAAAATGTTAATGAGGCTTATAATGGTTTGCTTTCAGAGAAAAACAGTATTGCAAAACGTTTAACTGATGCTGAAAGTAAAGGAGAAGATGAATTAATAAAATCGTTTAGAGACAAGCAAAAGGAAATACAAAGAAAACTAAACAATTGCAATGATGATATTGAACAATTAAATATCAAAATTGGTTCTATCAGTAACGACCAAGCCCAAATAAAAAGCCAAATTTCAGCACTTACAAAAAAGATAGATACTGCCGATTTATACAAGGACAAAGACAACCTTACAAAAGAGTTAGTGAGTGAATTAAAAGTGTTTATCAAAGACTACAAGGAAGCAAAAAAGAAATCTTTAGAAGAAAGAATATTGGCTGGTCTTGACACTTTAATGCACAAAAAAGTAATTAAAAAAGTGCAGGTCGAAATGATTGAAGAACACATTAATATTCGCATTCTAAATGGTAAAAATGAAGAAATACCAAAAGAAAGTTTATCAATGGGTGAAAAGCAATTATACGCCACAGCATTGCTAAAAGCATTGGTAGAAGAAAGCAATATTAATTTCCCAGTTTTTGTAGATAGCCCAATGCAAAAATTTGACGAAGACCACTCTGCTAATGTTATCAAATACTTCTATCCAAGCATCTCTGAACAGGTTGTAATATTCCCAATCTTAAAAAAAGAATTAACCCAAGACGAGTTCAAAATGTTAAGCAAGAACATTGCAAAATGTTATCTTATAAACAATGTAGGCGAAAGCGAAAGCGAGTTTTTAGAAATAGAAGGCAACAAACTTTTTGAAACCTACAACAAACGATATAAAGATGACAATTAATATAAAAACATCCGAGTTAAGTAAAGAACTTATAAGAGAATACTCAACTAAATTAAAGCTACCTGCCGAAAATATTATTGCAAGAATTGCATTAGGTTACTCTATTTCAAAAGGCAGACAATTAGAACTCAAAAGTATTAGAGATTCAAAAGGAAAAGAGTATAAAGAAGAAACATTTTTTGGCAAACACAAAACACAATTTATTGCACAAGTTTGTCAGTTATACAATATTCATCGTACAGATTTAAACATTCCTAAGTACATCAAAATGCACATTGACGATGGCTTAGAATTAATGCAAAAGTTTTTCGATAGTAATAATAATCACACTATCTACGATTTTCTAATTGAAACAATTGATAGAGGAATTGAAAGTATAGAACACAGCCAAAGTCCTTTTAAATTCGTTGAAAACTCAAACAGACAAATTCCAGACAAACAATATTATGATAAGGTTTGGAAAATTGAAATTGGTAAAGATGAAGAAGGAAACTCAATTGTTGTAGAGCCAAACAATACTGCTAAATATAACAATTGCCACATAGCAATTGCAGGAACAACAGGTTCAGGCAAAACACAGTTTGCCTTAGAATTAGTTTCTCAAATTATAGAGCAATCAAACGGAAAGGCAAATTACATTTATCTTGATTTTAAAGGTTTAAATACAGAAGACGAAAAAAAATACAAAAGGTTTTTCGACACAACAAAAACTGAATTTATTAATGCCCCACACAAGCGTATTCCAATAAATCCATTATCATTTATTGACAATGTAAACGAGAACAACAAAAAATTAGGCATCAATAAATTTGTTGATTATATCGTTGAATATTCAAATGCAGGTAATAGTCAAAAGCAACAATTAAGAGATGCAGTAAGGGCAATATTTGCATCTAAGAAAAATGGCAAGTACCCAACATTGCAAGACTTGCAAAAAGAGTTACCAAACCATTTTCAAAAAATACCAAACGTTGTAACAGAAATTATTGAAGGGTTGAGCGACCCACCAATTTTCAGCGATGAAACCAATAAAGACTTTCTAAACAAAAATTATTACTTCTCACTTTCGGCAGACCTTAACCAACTGTTTCGCTTTACATCTGTTTTCTTAGTTATCAATTACATCTACAATACTTTTATGAGTATGCCAGATGCACCAATTGAAAACGGTGTTCGTTGTATGCGTTATGTTTTATTAATTGACGAGGCACAAGTAATTTTTAGAGATAAAAAAGCAAAGTTTGTTTTGCAACAAATTTTAGAACAAATCCGTTCAAAAGGTGTGGCAGTAATTCTATTAGCACAAAATGTTGATGAATTCGACCAACCTCAATTCAACTTTTCAAGTCTTTGCGAGATTGGTTTTTTACTTAAAATCGCAGACTTAACAAATCCCAAAAAAATACAAAAGTTCTTAGGATTAAACGAAAAAGATTTAAACGTTTTAGTTCGCAGTATGGAAAAATTAGAACCGGGGCAAGGTGTTTCCAATATTCGTGAATTCAAAAAAGGAGAATTATTTACAATTAATCAATTTTATAAAAGGAAATAAAACTATTTTTATCGCATTCACAAATTTCAATTATGCAATTATCAAACGTAATACCTGTTAAACTTAGTGATATAGTTGTGCAGGATTCTAATGTTAGAACAGATTTAAACTCTGAAAACTCACAAGAACACTTAAAAGAACTTGCTGAGAATATTCGTATAAATGGTTTAATGCAACCAATAGTTTTAAGAGGTGTTCAAGGCAATCCACCTTACGAGGTTATTGTAGGACAAAGGCGTTTTTTAGCACACAAATTATTAGAAAAAGAAGAAATACAAGCAACATTTTCAGGCGAAATAGATGCAATGCAAGCATTGCTACTTTCACTTTCAGAGAATATGTGTAGGCAAGAAATGAATTTCGAGGACACATCAAATGCTATTACAAAACTTTATACTTACTACAATAAAGACGAGCAAGAAGTAAAAAATCATACTGGCTTTAGTATTCGTATGATAAGAAGCTACGTAAAAATTGAAGAACAAGCCACCGAAAAAATAAAGCAGTATTTAAAAAGTGGAGCAGTAAGTTTAGTTGATGCAAAACGTGCTATTGATGCAGCACAGGGAAATGAAGAAAAGGCAAATTTTTTTATAGATGAATTTGCTAATTTAACAACTTACGAAAAGAAAAGGTTAGTAGAGGAAGGAACAAAAAACCCTGATGGCGATAAAGATAAAATTTTGGAAGATGCAAGAAAACCAAAGTATGAAGAAACTATTATTTTGAACTTGCCACTAAAAATAAATAAAGCACTTGTTGCAGCAGCCGAAAAATTGTCAATAGATAAAGAAGAACTTACAATGAACGCTTTAATTTCTTGGTTAAAGGTAAATGACTTTTTAGTTGATTAACTATGATAGATACTGATATAGATATAGATATAGCCACTCGAAAATTGCTTCGAAACACAAAAACTAAGAAAAGACCACTTAATATTGTTGAGGTTGCTAACCTAATAAACATTGTTTTAAAAAAACAATCATTAAAAGAACTGGCTACAATTTTAGGTATTAAAGCGGCAATGTTGTCTAAGTTTCTTTCAGTTTATAAATTGCCAAATTTTATAATGGGGTTAGTTGAAAGTAGGGTTATAGATAGTGTTGCTATGGTATTTTATCTATCAAAGTTGAGTGATAAAGATTTGCAAGAATTGTTACCTCTACTTAATGAAGATAAAATCAACAGCGTTGAGTTGAAATCTTTTTTGCCATTTAGAAAGAAACATCCAACACAATCAATAGCCGAACTTTATAATCAGCATATAGCTTCAAAAAACATTAAGGTTTCAGTAATCAGGTTAGCCGAAACAGATTTGAAAAGTGGAATAGAAAATTTGAAAAATAACTTGTCTAACATTTTGCCACCGAGCGAAATAATCGCTATAGAAAAAAACAAAAAATTTGTTGATATAAAACTAACAAAAGAAGGGGAAAATATATTAAGAGATAAAGCAAAACAAAGAACTATAACACTACAAAACTTAATTCAAGAAATCGTTAATTAAAATGTCAGAGAATTATAATAAACACTTACAAAAAATAAAATATGACACTATAAAAGCCAACTTATTAGGTCATAGGCTCGACCCATTTATAAGAAAACTTGAAAGTAAAGACGGAAAAAACAAAGGCTTGATTTTTCCTTTTGCAAGAGGTTTGAGATTTTCTGCTTTGTTGATTTACACAATTAGAGAGTGTTTGTATGGTTCAGAATTAGAAGCTAATTGGGGTCAAATAATTAATGATGATGGTGATTTATGTTCTGGTGAATGTGATATTATAATTCATAAAAAAGGGCATCTTACGAAATGGAATGGCAATGACCAAGGTAATCATATAATGGACTTTAGGTTTATTGAACAAAAAAATGTCATTGCAGTAATTAGCTGCAAATCTTATTTAACAAAAACAAGTATAGAGAAAGAGTATTGTGAAAATATGTTGAACTTTGTTAAAAAGATTTGGATTTTTGCAGAATGTATTGGACCCGAAAGCAAAGATTTAATTAATGATGAATCCAAGAAAATAGGCTATGAGAATTTTTGGTATTTATACACTTGGAGTAGAACAACAGGGAATACAGAGGATGATGTTGATGGTTGGCACACTTTCGTTGAAGCAGTAAAGGGTTTAAAAGATTTAGCATAAATTATGTCAAGTAATGAAATCAAAGTCATTGATACTTGGACACAAAAAGGTCATAGTGTTTACTGCAAAGATTTCGGTCCTTTTCTAAGTTTACAACAGCATTCATATAATATGAATCGGTTTTTGGTTTCTCATAACCAATATAATGACAATCAAATTGCTAATTGGTTTCATTTAGCAAGTGGCATTAATAAGGTTGATTATTCGAGTGATTTATTTGATAGCACATCTATGTGGTGCAGACCAGCCTATGAATATGAAGAAGAAAAATCAAAATTTCACTCAAGATTAATTACAGAACTTACTCGCTTCACTTTTATTTGGGGCGGTTTCGAGGCATTTATAGATTCTTTGAATATAGAACCTTGCCCATTTAAACAGGGTAAGATTAATAGTATAAATCATTTTTTAAGTACTCATTTTTTAAACCTCGATAATTCAATTTTATTTTATAATGAGCTCATTCAATTTTTTAAGAAAATAGTATCGAAAAATCCTTGGTATGGAAATGTGAATGAATTATTTGCAAGTGAAAAATGTGTTAGCGAAGATTATATAGCTTTAAAAGTTGTATATAAAATCAGAAACTCTTTTGCACACGGTGCATTCCAATTTTCAGAACCAGCAGAATGGAATAGAATCAAACCCCTTGATGTTCTAATCATTAGTATTAGTTCAAGATTTGTTTTACTAACTATGCAATTATTAATAATTGCTAAGTATGAGAAATTAAAATTTATAGTAACACAGCCAGAAGAATCTTATGAAGATGGGTTAATTGCATCTAAATATATTAGATTGATGCATCTTAAGATTATAGAGGGGAAGAAGGTATAACTCATTGATAAACGAACATTTACAAGCCAATTTCAAAAACTTACATCAAAGCATCGAACATTTACACGAAAGCATTGATGTCTGTAATAGAAGCATTGACAGGTGGAGGCAAAGCATTGATGCCAAACACTGCAACATTGACACCTTGCAGCTCAACAATCATCATTTACATTAAAGCAATCGTGTAAAGCATTAAAGCAATCAACATTTACACTAAAGCATTTAGCCAAAAAAGCTAAGCAATTTAGAAATACACTTTAGCAATTAACACGCTCACTCAAACATTCAACACACGCAAAAAAACATTTGGAAATGTCAATTAAACATTGTATAACTTTGATACAGCATTTACATATTTAATCACTTCTAAATTATTTCTTATGAACAAAAGAGACGAGGCAAAAGTGTCAATGTACAAAGCCGTAGAAGCTCATTGCACTGCCAATCAAACAATCATCGCAACAAGTGTTGCATTCTTGGCATCATTCACAGTTTTTGTTGCAAAATTAGCATAGTTGTTTACCAACGAATCATCAGCACAAAAACAAACAAAGGGTGTAGCGTTAGACAAAGACGCACTAAAGGCAATACTCATACAAGCTGCCTATGATATTGCATCAGTAGTTTTTGCTTACGCCAACAAAGCAAAAAACGAAACACTAAAGCAAAGTGTTAATTTCTCAATCACAGACCTAGACAGACTAAAAGACGAGTTCATTGTACCAGTTTGCACCAATATCAAAAAAGCTGCAAACGACAATCTTGTTGCACTTGCAGACTATGGCGTAACAGCAGCAAAACTCACAGCATTGCAAACCAATATGGACAACTACGCAGGAGCAACACCAAAACCACGATTAGCAAAAACACAAAAGACGACAGACAATAAAAATGTAAAATCTGTAATGAAAGAAATAGACGACATACTTAAAAATGAGATGGACAAAACAGTAGTTGTCTTTCGTGCAGCCAATCCGAACTTCGTTACAAAATATACAGAGGTTCGTAAAATTGTTGACCCAGGCACAAATGGTGGTTCAGAGAAAGTAAAAACAGACACACCAAAATAGGTTAGACAATTCGCAACTGGTTAGACAAACCCTGCCATTCGATGGTAGGCAATAGAAATCACATCAACATTTGCAGCACATTGGCAAGGCGAAAACCAAAAACAGCCTTGCCAAAGAGCTGCAAGTAATAAACATCAACAGTAGAATATCTATTGTCCAATGTTATAGAACGACAGAGTAAGAAACACAGCAGCTAACATGAACTGTGTAAAAAACCAAATAAAAATTGATTTTTTTTAAGGTTTAGGTGAACAATAATTTGGTTGATACAAACTATTGTTTTTTACTACTGCAAAAACCTGTTTTAAAAGTTT
>JBIKRV010000085.1:0-3550 GCA_044348985.1 Chitinophagaceae bacterium | reverse complement strand
TACACACGGCTAAAAACGTTTTTAATCAACATTATTTAGGATGATTTATCTTAGTAAACAAATTACAGGATTTACAGCCTTAACCAGTCAACTAAATTCAGGACGAGACAGTTCTTTATTGTGCTTCTGTTCGGGCTTGACGTTATAAATTTGGCTTATGAATAAAACATCAGCAATATTGCAATTATTGGGCTTCAGTAATGGGCAGACGGAATACTAATTCCCCAACAACGCCAAGCCCTGTTCGTTACCTGCAAGGCTACCGGGCAACATCTCACTAACCAATAGCAGACCTAAATCCAAGCAGACGACCTTCTATTTATAAAACTACCCTTTGTATATTGCAATATGATTTCAAAAGAGCAGGCTTTAGCAAAAATCACCACATTAGTTGAACGTTTTGACGAACAAAAAGACTTTTATAGACAATCTGACTATAATGAGACCCTGACACGCCGTGACTTCATTGACCCATTTTTTAAAGCATTGGGTTGGGACATTGACAATGAACAGGGCTATGCCGAGAGTTACAGAGAGGTTATTCATGAGGACAAAATAAAAATTGGTGGAGCGACAAAAGCCCCTGACTATTCTTTTCGTTTGGGTGGCGGCAAGCGGTTATTTTTCGTAGAAGCAAAAAAGCCAAGCATCTTAATCAAAGACGACATCACACCAGCTTATCAAGTTCGCCGTTATGGTTGGAGTGCAAAACTTGCTATTAGCATTATCACCGACTTTGAAGAGTTTGCAATTTACGACTGTACAAGAAAACCAAACCTTACTGATAAAGCAAGTAATGGCAGAATAAAATATCTGACATATTCCAACTACATTAGTGAGTTTGATTTTATTTGGGAAACATTCAGTAAAGAGAAAGTTCTCAAAGGCAGCTTTGACAAATTCATTCAAAGCGACAAACAAAAGAAAGGAACAACAACAGTTGACTATGAGTTTCTCAATTCTTTAGATACATGGCGAACTTATCTTGCTACAAATATTGCTTTAAGAAATGATATTGACGAAGAAGAATTAAACTTTGTTGTTCAGCATATAATTGACAGAATTATTTTCCTGCGAATTGCCGAAGATAGAAGTATTGAAACCTATGGCAATCTTCATGAAACTTTAAAAAGTGGCGATTACTATCAAAATCTTTTACGTCAATTTCATACGGCAGACCAAAAATACAATTCAGGATTATTTGATTTTAAAAAAGATAAAACGAGTGGCAATATTGTTATTGATAATAAAGTAATCAAATCAATAATCAATGATTTATACTACCCTATTAGCCCTTATGAATTTTCTGTACTATCAGTTGAGATTTTAGGTAGTGCTTATGAGCAATTTTTGGGCAAACAAATTACTCTTTCCAAAAGTGGGCGTGCCATAATTGAAGAAAAGCCAGAAGTAAGAAAGGCAGGTGGCGTTTATTACACTCCACAATATATTGTTGAGTACATCGTAAAAAATACTGTTGGAAAAATTATCGAAGGCAAGACACCAAAAGAAATAAGCAAAATAAAAATAGCTGACCCTGCCTGCGGCAGCGGCAGCTTTCTTATCGGTGCTTATCAATTTTTGCTTTCCTTTCATAAAGATTATTATAGTAACAACGGTAAACCGTCAAAAGGTAACAAGGATAATCCTTTAACACCGGAAGGCAACCTTACTACATCAGAAAAGAAAAGGATTTTACTTAACAATATTTTTGGCGTTGACCTTGACGCAAATGCCGTTGAAGTAACAAAACTTTCCTTGCTTTTAAAATGTATGGAAGGAGAAACAGAAGCTACAATTGCTACACAATTGCGGCTCTTTCATGAACGCATTTTACCAACTCTTGACGACAATATAAAAAGTGGCAACAGCTTAATTGATGTTGATTTTTATTCAACAGAATTTGACTTTGGTGAAGAAAAAAAAGTAAAGCCGTTCACATGGAAAAAAGCGTTTCCCGAAGTTTTTAATCATGGTGGTTTTGATTGTGTAATTGGCAATCCACCGTATGGGGCAAGTTTTAATGAAACAGAAAAAGCATATTTCACAACAAAATATAAAGTATCAGAAGGGAATTATGAAAGCTTTTCATTCTTCATAGAAAGGGCATCGGCTATCTTAAAACAAAAAGGAAGTTTGGGTTATATAATTCCGGATACATGGTTTACTTTAAAATCAGCATACAAACTACGTAAACTGATACTTGAGGATTACAATATTTCAGAAATTCAAATGCTGAATGAAAAAGTATTTAAAAGTGCAAAAGTTGACGTTTGTACATTTATTCTTACAAAGGAAAAAGCTGATAAAGCATTTAATGTGTTTGTTTATGATAAGGATGCTGATGAAACAGAAATTGAGGCAGGTAATTATGTAGCAAAAAACTCATTTAGCAAAAAGGAAATTTTAGCAGACAAGGAATTTAGTTTTCGCTTTAAACAAAACTCATCTACTAAAAACCTTATTGCTAAAATGGGCAAGCATCCATTTACTTTAGATAATTTTTGTTTAACTGTAACGGGGTGTAAACCTTACCAGGTCGGCAAAGGAGTTCCAAAGCAAACAAAGCAAATGCTCGATGGGAAAATTTATACTGCAACAAAAAAGAAAGACAAAACTTATAGACGAATGCTTAGAGGTGGCGACATTTCAAGATATTCAGTTACCAAGAGAGATGATGAATGGCTTAGTTACGGAGAATGGTTGGCAGAACCGAGATTACCGCAAGTATTTGAAAATCCAAGACTTCTTTTTCAATCAATCAGAAACCCTAAATTAAAGCGGCGTCTTGTCGGTAGTTATATAGACGATATGTCTGTAAATAACAATAGCATAACTAACATTGCACTCAAAGATAAATCTGCATCATTAAAATTCTTTTTGGCTATTTTAAATAGCGACTTAATTAATTGGTATTTTTCAGTATCCTATAATATCGTAAATATTGACCCACGATATTTAAAAATGATACCAATTCCTGATTTCAAAAGCACAAAGGAAGGCACTAAAGCCGAAACTGAATTAATAAGTCTTGCAGACCAACTTTTAAAACTGCATGAGGAAATTGCTTTGGCAACATTACAAAGTAAAGTTGACCAAATTGAAAGCCGCATTAACTATTGTGAGCAACGGATTAATGAAATTGTTTACCAACTTTACGGTTTGACACAAAACGAAATAAAAGCTATAGAGCAAAATTTATAGCAAGCAACTTTCGGTGGACACAGAAAGCCCAGCAGGTAACAAAAGGTTTTGTGCAATTGGGGCATGACGTTGAAGCAATCATCAGCAATGCATATCCAAGCTTTGGTTTCGGCGGACGGAATTCTGTTGGGCAGTAGTTCTAAACTTCGGCTTATAGTTATAAATTTAGCTTCAGTTCCGGGCGGACAGTTGGTCAATTCCCCAACTGCACAAAGCCTCGAACGTTGCCTGTAATGCTACGACAAACACTACTCACTAAATAATTTCAAACAATTTAAAATAAAATTTCAGTATGGACTTCAAAGACCAAATCAAACAAATCGGTGAAAGAGTTACAAAACTTAAA
>JBIKRV010000030.1:0-40474 GCA_044348985.1 Chitinophagaceae bacterium | reverse complement strand
AAATGCGTAAAATTTATTTGTTCCTTGTAAAAGACCTGCATAAGCACCTGTATCATTAAAGTAATGATAAAAAGATGCGTTTACTGCACCACATGATCCCATGATTTCATTACTGAATTTATCTTCCTGTAAAAGAACAGGTTTGTTGTTCATAAAATAAATACCCATGCTTTCTAGTTTCCTAAATTGAGCTGGTGTTTTAAACAGTAGCAGCATAAATAGTTGTCCGTTTTGCCAAACTGATGTAATTGTGTTATACAATGTATCGTACTTATCGGGGAAGATGTTGTGTAACGCTTTACCCAATGCAGGTATGGTTAAACTAACCAAATTTGTATCTTTTAATACATTTTTTATAAGAGAGTCAGTATGATTGATGGACAGTTCTACTGGCGAAATACCAGTTGTTGTTTTTTGCTTTTTACTCTTTTGTACAATAGTGGTATCACTAATGAGTACAAATATTGGTATTGTTAAAAACAGCTTCATGTTGTGCTGATGAATTTGATTGAACTTTTACACAAATTATGCTAAATTAAATTGAGTACCCAATTTAGGCAGGGTTAAAAAGTGAGTGATGTTGTTTAACTTATAAGTACGGTTAAATAACATTCTATTATCCAAGGGCTCACCGATTGCAGCAAGTAGCTGCCAGCTTTGCTGGCACTACTGCGTAAAGCGGTAATTGCTGTTGGGTTGTGTTATGGTGCTGATAGCCCCCAATTTATTACTCCATTCATCATTTAATTGTACCTTTTCAGGATGCTTCAGGATTGTATTTACCGAGCTTATTAATTACTTTATTGCACATTGCCATATATGCGTACATCATACCTTTTTTTTGCTTTAGTTGTTTGCACACTGCAAACAAAAGCACAGCCAGTTTTAGCTACCAGAGATACCACCATGCCACAGGTTTGGATTGATAAAGACACCCATCATAAAGTGATGCGTTTGTCGAATATTGCGGGTAATAGTTTGAGTTTTTATTTTCACAACAATCCGTTTATTGGTAATAAAATGGTTTTCTACAACAATAGTAAAGCCAAGGGGGCACAGGAGTCTGAGAAATTACGAGTTCCTGTTACCAAAGGGAATCCTTTTAATCGGCAACTATTTTTACTGGATTTGGAAACCATGGAAGCAGAGCAACTAACCAATCATGTAAATGCTATGAATGGAGAAATTGTTGCAGCAAAAAGTGGTAATATTTATTATCAAATTAAAGACAGTGTGTATTGTGTAAATGCGTTTACAAAAGAAACAAAACTGATTTTTGTTTTTCCTGCCAATTATAAAGGAAGTATTGCAACGGTAAATGCAGATGAAACATTATTGGCTGGTTCTAAAGCCAGTGATGAGCAAAAAGAAATCAGTAGAAAATATCCTAAAAAGAGTGAGTTTTTTGACCGAATTTTTGATGCTCACCTGCCCAATGATTTGTGGAAAATAGATATTAAAACAGCAATGCTTTCGAACATTCATACAGAAAATACTTGGTTGGGACATGTGCAGTTTTCGCCAACAGAACCCAACTTATTAATGTTTTGCCATGAAGGTCCTTGGCATAAATTGGATAGAATTTGGACAATTGATGTACAAATAAAAGCAGTGAAGCTAATGCACAAGCGAACCATGGATATGGAAATTGCTGGGCATGAATGGTTCTCGGTTGATGGACAAACCATTTGGTACGATTTGCAAATGCCGAAGGGCAAAACATTTTTTGTTGCTGGTACAGATGTACATACTGGTGAAGAAGTGAAATATGAATTACAAAGGGATGAATGGAGCATACATTTTAACAGAAGTAATGATGGTAAATTGTTTTGTGGCGATGGGGGCGACGCAGGTCAGGTTGCAAAAGCAAAAGATGGTCAATGGATTTACTTATTTACACCAGATGGCAATAAGATGCAAGCTGAACGTTTGGTGAATATGAAGTTTCACAATTATCATTTAGAACCCAATGTACATTTTAGTCCTGATGGTAAATGGGTTATTTTCAGAGCTAATTTTGAAGGTATAGATGCGGTGTATGCTGTTGAGGTTAAGAGAAGGTGAAAGGTGAAAGGTGAAAGGTAAAAGGAGGAAGGTGAAAGGTAAAAGGTAAAAGGTGAAAGGCATAAGGTGAAATGTAAAAGGAGGAAGGGGAAGAATAGAAGGTGAAAAAATAAAAACAGAATTTGACTTATTTTCTTTCGGTATTCCTACTTTATGCGTATTTAAAAATGAAAATTACATTGATGAAAAAATATTTTCTCGGATTGTTGCTGTTTACTTCTTTGTTAGTAAATGCTCAAACACAAACAGCTAAACCATGGACACGTTGGTGGTGGATGGGCAGTGCAGTAGATGAAGCAGGTATTAAAAAACAGTTAACACAATTGGCAGCTGCTGGTTTTGGTGGGGTGGAAATTGTACCCATTTATGGGGCTAAGGGTTTTGAGAGCAGATATATAAAATACCTTTCTGCCGAATGGATGAAAATGTTGGATTATACTGTTGCACAAGCCAATGCTTTGAATATGGGTGTATATATTTCGGTAGGTACAGGTTGGCCAATTGGGGGCAGCCATGTTACTACAGAAGATGCAGCCACCAAACTGGTTCTTCAGAAATACAAATTGAAAGCCAATGAAGTGTTAGCTGATAAAATTGTAATCAATGATGTTAAGCAAAAAAACGTTGCTATTTTAAATACAGTAATGGCATATACAGCAACGGGTAAAACCATTGATGTAACAAAACAAGTAGATGCAATAGGTAAATTAAGTTTAACTTTTAAGGAAGACGTAGAGCTTGTTGCAGCTTTTGTAAGCAAAACAAGGCAGGCTGTAAAACGTGCTGCTCCGGGTGGCGAAGGGTTTACCATTGACCATTTTAGTAAAGCAGCAACGGCTAATTATTTTAAAATATTTGATACCGCTTTTGGAAATTCATCGCATGGGGTAAAAGCTTTTTTTAACGATAGTTATGAAGTGTACAATGCCGATTGGACACCTGCTTTTTTTGAGGAGTTTCAAAAACGCCGAGGTTATGATTTGAGAAAATACTTAAACTATTTTACCAGTAAAGCAGAGAATGATACAGTAGCCCGATTGAAAAGTGATTACCGAGAAACTATATCGGATTTAATGTTGCAAAACTTTAGTACAGTATTTACTAGGTGGACGAATAAACGAAATACAAAATCTGTCAACCAGGCTCACGGTTCTCCGGGAAATTTACTGGATTTGTATGGTACATTTGATATACCAGAATGTGAAACCTTTGGCAGCACTGCATTTGGTGTAAAAGGGTTAAGAAGAGATATTGGTGATGTGAGAAATGTAGATCCTGACCCCATCATGTTGAAATTTGCCAGCAGTGCAGCACATTTTTACAAAAAGCCTTTAACCAGCAGTGAAACGTTTACCTGGTTGGGTGAACACTTTAAAACCAGTTGGAGTCAATGCAAACCAGAAGTTGATCAGGTATTTCTATCAGGCATTAATCACGTGTTTTATCATGGCACAACTTATACGCCAGCCGATGTAAATTTTCCTGGTTGGTTGTTTTATGCTTCGGTAAATTTTGTGCCTTACAATAGTATGTGGAAACATTTGAAAGGTTTGAATGAATATATTGCTCGTGTTCAGGATGTATTGCAGGGAACACCTTCCGACAATATCAAAATATATTGGCCTGTGTACGATGTATGGCATGATGCAAAAGGATTGGATATGCCTTTGGCTGTACATCATATAAAAGAATGGCTGCATCCAACTGCTTTTTATAAAGATGTACAACAATTGCAAAATGCAGGTTACGAAGTAGATTTTGTGAGTGATAAGATGGTGAAAGAATTAGCCGATAATGCTTTATTTGATAAAATATTTGATGGAAGAAAAACAGTAGTGGTACCAGCCTGTGATTTAATGCCTTTACAAACTTTAAGAAATATTATTGATCTTGCCAAAACTAGTATCACTTATGTAATAATAGAAGCGTTGCCAAAAGATGTTGCAGGCTTTAATAACCTGCAGCAAGATAGATTGGCTATGAAGAAGCTAATTGATAGTTTGAAGATTACCAAAGTATCAGATTTAATTAGTGAAAGTAGAATGAAGTTAGCTGGAAAAATCATTGTATGCAATGATGTAGCAAAGGCTTTAGAATATCTTTCAATTGCTTGTGAATCCTCTTTAACCAAGCTGGGATTTAAATTTATCAGTTCTCAAAAAGGCGATGTAAAGTATTACTTCATTTCTAACAATACTTCAAAAGATATTGATGAGAACATTTCATTAAATGTTTCTCCAACGGCTATTACTTTTATTAATCCTTTAAATGGTGAAAGTGGAGGTCCGTTGTACGAGAAAAAAAATGGTATGGTTACCAATCTTCGTTTGCAGTTAAAGTCTGGTCAATCCATTATTGTTAGAGCCAATTTAAAATTCATGCTTAAACAAAGAGGCTGGAATTATATTGATGTAACCAACAATACAATTAATTTAGAGAATAACAAATGGACATTGAAATTCACAGAAGGTGGACCATACTTGCCTAAGGAAAGAACATTAAGCAAACTACAACCCTGGACAGATTTTATAGATGATTCTACAACACAATCATTTTCTGGTACTGCTTTTTATACCACTACTTTCAACATAAAGGAAAGAGCACAAGAATATTTGTTGCAGTTAGATAAATTGTATGAAAGTGCAAGAATCATCATAAATGGAAAAGATGCTGGCATTATTTGGAGCCTGCCTTATGAAATAAAGATTGGTAATTATTTAAAACAGGGAAAAAACACCATCAGTATAGAAGTTTGCAACTTAATGGCCAATCGTATGCGTAATATGGATATAAATAAGCAATTGTGGCGTAACTATAATGAAATCAATTTTGTAAACATTAATTACAAACCTTTTGATGCAAGCACATGGAAAGTACAGCCATCGGGCTTGGGTGGGGCTGTTGCCATTACTGCTTTGAAATAAGTAAATGCCTATAGTCATTAGTACCAAAATATTGTTGTCATACTGAGCTTGTCGAAGTGTGATGAAAAAAATATCAGTTCGAAAATCGGTTTCGACAAGCTCAACCTCACAACTACACATTATGAAATTCGCAATTACTTTTATAGCTTTTGTTTGCTTAACAATGCTTACTGTTCAAGCACAACAACCAGCACCAAAACCACTATTCGATGATCCTATTTATCACGGAGCTGCTGACCCTGTAATCATCTACAACAAAAAAGCAAAAAAATGGTGGATGTTTTATACCAACAGAAGAGCGTCAATTCAAGACAGTACAGTAGCTTGGGTACATGGAACGAGAATTGGTATTGCCGAAAGTAAAGATGGTTTAACTTGGCAATACAAAGATACCGCCAACATTAATTATCGTCCAAACGAAGGTTATACTTTTTGGGCTCCCGATGTAGTAGAACATCAAGGTATGTATCACATGTATTTAACTTATGTACCCGGTATATTTAAAGATTGGAATCATCCACGAGAAATTATTCATCTCACCAGTAAAGACTTGTTGAATTGGAAATTTGAATCTGTTCTCGAATTGGCTTCTCATAAAATTATCGATGCTTCTATGGTAAAATTATCAGACACGTCTTGGGTAATGTTTTACAACAATGAAAAAGGTAGTAAAGCCATTTACAAAGCTGTGAGTAAAGATTTGTATCATTGGACAGACAAAGGCAAAGAACAGGCTATTGGTAGGGGAGAAGGACCAAAAGTTTTCTACTGGCACAATAAATATTTTATGGTAGTAGATATTTGGAAAGGTATGGATGTGTACAATTCTACTGATTTAATCAACTGGAAAAAACAGCCTCAACGCATATTAGAAAACCCCGGAAAAGGTAATGATGATCAGGCAATTGGTGGGCATTGTGATGTTGTGGTGATTAATGGAAAGGCTTTTATTTATTATTTTACACATCCCGGTCACGATAAACAAAAACCTGCACCCAAAGGTAGTTTTAATGATAAGAGAAGTGTAATACAATTAGCAGAACTGAAAGAGGAAAATGGTGTAATTACTTGTAACAGAGATATGCTAGTTTCGCTAAAATTTAAAAAATAATTTTTATGTCTTATACAGCAAATTCAACCAGATACAGCAAGATGCAGTATCGTCGTTGTGGTAAGTCAGGCATACAACTGTCGGCATTGTCATTGGGTTTGTGGCACAATTTCGGCGATGTAGATGATGAAAATGTGTATCGGAAAACTTTGCATACTGCATTCGATAATGGTATCACACATTTCGATTTAGCCAATAATTATGGACCACCAGCAGGTAGTGCTGAAATTAATTTTGGAAAAATTCTACTTCAGGATTTTGCAGCTTACAGAGATGAAATGATTATATCATCCAAAGCTGGTTACTACATGTGGGAAGGACCGTATGGAGAATGGGGCAGCAAGAAAAATATGGTTGCCAGTATGAATCAAAGTTTAAAAAGAATGAAGCTGGATTATGTAGATATTTTCTATCATCATCGTCCTGACCCAAATACACCATTAGAAGAAACCATGGCAACTTTGGATTTATTTGTTCGTCAGGGTAAAGCCTTGTATGTGGGCATTTCTAACTATAGAGCAGAAGAAGCAGCCAAAGCATTTCAAATTTTAAAAGATTTAGGCACACCCTGTTTAATTCATCAACCCAAATACTCCATGTTCGAACGTTGGGTTGAAGGTGGATTGCTGGATGTGGTAGAACAATTTGGTGTGGGTTGTATTCCATTTTCGCCATTGGCTCAAGGTTTATTAACCAATAAATACATCAATGGAATCCCTGAAGGTTCAAGAGCCACCAAAGGTGTTTTCTTAAAACCAGAACAAATTACAGAAGAAAAATTGGCTAATATTAAAGCTCTGAATATACTTGCTGAACATCGTGGACAAACTTTGGCACAAATGGCATTAGCTTGGTTATTAAAAGACAATCGGGTTACATCAGTATTAATTGGAGCAAGCAGATCAGAACAATTGTTAGACTCTATTAAGTGTTTAGATAATATCCAGTTTTCAACTGAAGAGTTGCAGCAAATTGAAAATATTTTGCAATAGTAGTTTTTAGTTCAGTATTACGAATTGTAACAATCATCAGTACATAATACGAAAGAACACCTACTAGGTGTCCTTTCGTATTCGCTTTTTAGAAATGCTAAATTACTGTTTTACCAGTTTTGCATTATAGGTTGAGTTGCCTTCCACTAATGTAACATTGTACATACCAGAAGTTAGTTGAACAAATAGCTTATTTATATCTGTGTTCAACAATGCTAATGAACCCTTGCCTTGATAAATTAATTTTCCATCTATTGTGTTGATGCTTAATTTCAAGTCCGTTGCATCGCTGTCTATTTCTAATTTAATTTGTGTAGAAGAAGGGTTAGGATAAACAGTCAGTTGTTTAGTATGTGAAAATTTTATCGACTTAATTTCAGAATAAACAAGCTTACCATCTATATCAACCTGCTTCAAACGGTAATAATTAATTCCTGTAATAGGGGTATGGTCAGTTGCTGTATAATTATTCACAAAACCAGCTATGCCAGTGCTGTTTACAATCGTTAAGGGTTCAAAATTTCTACCATTGATAGAATGTTCAACAACAAAATGTTTACTGTTTACTTCATTGGTTGTTTGCCAGTTTAATACAACTTTTTTGTTTTTAGGTGTAGCATTAAAAGACAATAATTGCATAGGTAAACCAACAGAAGGTATATAGATATTGGGCTTTGGAGGAGTAACCATGTTATAGCCCAAATAAAAACTTGGATAAGGTGGCTGATTATATCCTGAGTTTTGCCAAGCAATTGCAGTACGGTATTGAGGGTCGTGCATTAAAGTATGAATACGATGATTGGTTGGGCTTGTAGTTGTAAAAAGAACCAATGCAGTATTATCTGATCTGCGAAGTATCACTTCTTCTCTCCAGTCGCCAATTAAATCGGCCATTAAACAAGGATTTTTCTTAGTGCTATTGTTATACGTTACTGGGGCAGCATTGTAAATGGTAAATAATCTGCCCAACGATTGCGTGGTTGGATTCCATTTGTCGATTACATGTCCATCCAATAATTCACGTGCCAAATCACCATCCCACCAAATTCCAAAATTATAAGTTGGTTTATTGGTACTTATTTGCACACCTTTACAAGTGTATAAGTTACCCGATGAACCCCACACTTCATATCCTTTGTGGGTAGAGTCTATGTCAGCTGCCATGGCTCGTCCAACATCTCCACTTGTGGGTATGCCCCATAAGGTTACACCAGTTTTTGCATTGTTAAAACGTAGTCCAAGAGGGGAGTACTCAGTTGGAGATTCTAAGCATTGCCACATTTCTTGTCCCGGTATTTCAGGATCCATATCTGTCATGTGCAATGCATCGCCATGACCGTTACCACTGCTCCAAAAACGTTGACCATTATCATTGATTGCACTTGATCCATTAAAAATTTCATCTTTACCATCGCCATCTGCATCACCAATGGTCATTTGATGATTACCCTGACTTGAGTATGAATCGTTACCGGTTGCTTTGCTGTTAAATATCCAACGTAAAGTAAGTTGTCCACCTCTCCAGTCGTAGGCAGCTCTTACCAGTTTGTTATAATACCCTCTGCCAATAATTGCACTTGGGTGAACACCATCTAAGTAGGCAACAGCCGATATAAAACGGTCACATCTGTTTCCATAACCATCTCCCCAATCGGTAACAGCACCTCTTGCTGGTTGATAGTTTACAGTTGCCATGGCAGCTCCTGTGAGTCCATTGAATACAGTTAAGAATTCTGGTCCATTATGCACCCACCCACTCATAGAACGATAATCTACCACAGAGTCTCCAATATATACACCTCTACCATCTTTGGTTCCATCAGCTGTTTTACAAATCATTTCAGCCTTGCCATCGCCATCAAAGTCATACACTAAAAATTGTGTATAATGGTCGCCGGCTCTTATATTTTTTCCTAGGTTTATCTGCCATAGTTTGGTGCCATTCAGTTTATAACAATCTATCAAGTGTAAACCTGTGTAACCATCTAAATTGTCTGTTTTTACGGAGGGTGTCCATTTTACAAATATTTCATATTCACCATCACCATCCACATCACCAACACTGCAATCATTTGCATGATAATCATAGGTCTGTCCATCTGGTGTAGTTCCACCTGAAGGAATTTGTAAAGGAATAGAGAGCTGATTGTTTGCCCAAACATTGGTTGGTGAAGATGCATCAACTTCAATTCCATTAACAACAGCTTTTACAACATAACTTCCATTGGTTGAAGTTACATCTTCATAATTGGTTGAAGTACTTATTGGACTGCTGTTTAACAAGATTCCATTACGATATATGTTAAATGTTGCATTGGCAGAATCTGTACCCAATAAACGCCAACCAATGTACACTTTTGTTGCAGAAGAACGAACTGCTATAACACCTCTGTTTAAGTATTCCATTTGTTTGGGACCAGTAATCACAGCATCGGGTGTAATTAATGTATTGACTCTAACATTATTTCCATAAGTAATGGTATTGGTACCACTAATTGCATACGCCCTTATATTGTAAAATGTAGCAGGTTGTAAACCGGTAAGTGTAACAGAAAAATTTCCAATGCCTGTTCCACCTTCTACCACTTTTGTATTAGCAGTCGTTGGGTTTACAGCAGCACCATAAACAATACCCCGTTCAGTAATGGCAGAACTGCCATCGGCAGTAATATTTCCCCCGGCAATGGCTGTAGTGGTTGTAAAGTTGGTGACTGAATTGGTGGATAATGTTGCAGGCGGTGCAGGTGGCAGGTATTTTCTTACTACTGGTGTATTTAAACTATTCGAATTTGTTTTGGTATAAATGATATACGCATTCGATGTATCACTGCCTGTAGCAATAGATATGTTACCTATTGGTTCATCAATACCACCAGTTGTGTAAGCAGGATCTTTTAATTCAACCCATGCAGCAGAGTCGGCAGCTTGTTTAAAGACTTTTGCAACAAAACGTGCTGTACTCGACATATAATCAATAAAAGAACAATACAGGTTTCCTGAAAGATCGTTTATCAAACTTAAATTGGGTGCATCCCTTGAAGAAAGAACAGAAGTACTGCCCCATGCATTGGTTGTTTTATTATAAGTAATGGTGGTTGCTCTGTTTAAGTTACCAGTATTAAAATAAGCTATTGTGAAATTATTACTTGAGTTCAACACCATATTCGAATGTCTGATGGCAGTCGTTACTCCAGTGGTTATCGGCGTCCAGCTGGTGTTATTTAGTTTGTATAAAGCAAGTGTGCCGCTTGTAGATGTTGCAGTGGATAAACTTACAAATGCCAGCCATGGTACATCAGATTCATCAATAACTAAGCTTACTGCTACTGCTTTGGTAGCTGCATCCACCGCACCTGTTCCAACAGTTACCCATGCTGTACCATCAAACTTTTTTACAAATGGTGTAAGGTTTGTTCCATCGCCAAAAGCAATATAGGGTATATTGTTAGAGTCGAATACCAACGAAAATCTAGGAGTGGAACTATATTGTGATACACCATTATTTACAGAGCCTGTAGATACATACAGATTATTTGAATTGCCACCCAGTGATTCCCAAATACCTGTTGATGCGTTATAGGTAACTACAGCTAGTCTGTTGCTGTTAGCACCATCTAAATAAGCTGCAATTAAATTATTTTGTTTATCAAAATACACTCTGCCGTATATGGTATTCGTACCAAGGTCTGTGCCTACCTGCTCCCAAAGTCCGGATAGGCTGTTTCTTCTTTTTACTTTAGTTGCAATACCTTCTCTAAAGCAGGCAAATGCCGTGTCATTCAGTAAAGCAATTGTAGTGTAAGATGAGGTAGCACTGGCTATTTGGCTCTCATTTCCTAAAATACTCCATTGCTGGGCATTTGTATTTAAAAAGAAGATGGTGAAAAACACACTTGTGCATAGTGTTTTTGTAGTAGAAATCTTATTGCACAGCAATACTTTAAACGAGTAGTTTTTTTTCATACCAACAAGTGTTTAACAATCATTTTGATGATTATAAAATTCTATTGTTACTATTAAATGTAAAATAAAAATTATACTCACTTCAGTAATCAACAATATTTTACATTTGCAAATTAGGCTTAGGTACGAATTGTCAGTCCTGCTCCATCCTGAAATACATAGCCAACAAGACTTCTGTATGAGGAAGTGAATTGTAAAAATTAGTAGCAGCTAAATTTTGTTTAGCGTTGTATAACTTTTATTTTCATTTTTTGAGTAAATAATTTGCAACTGTACTTCATATAAAATCGTTTATGTTAGCAGTAGAAATTTTTGTTTGCATTAGTAGTTTGTTTAGTAATAGAAACAGTCAAATGAAATTTAAATTTAAGTAAATATTTATATAAAAATTATTAATCATGATAAAGAAAATGCTTTTTATGCTGTTGATGATGCCATTCATTAATTGTACGTTTGCAAGTGATACAACGTTTAATAAAAGATCGGTACTGGCACAAATGGAACGAGTAGCCAATTGGCAGTTAAAACGTTGGCAGGATAGTGGTAGCAAATACAGGTGGAGTGATTGGACAAATGCAGCAGGTTTTACTGGCTTGCAGGCATTAAATACAGTTAGTAAAAATGATTTGTATGAGCAAACCTTGTATAAAAAGTGTGAGCTGTTAAATTGGCAAACTGGGTCAAGAAGATTTCATGCAGATGATTATTGTGTGGCTCAAACTTTTTCTTTATTGTATATGAAGTATAAAGAAGATAGAATGATTAGCAATTTTATACAACTAGCGGATAGTATATATGCAAACCCACATACGGAAAGTTTAGATTGGAAAAATAAAATTGAAAATAGAGAATGGGCTTGGTGCGATGCACTGTTTATGGGACCACCGGCATTAAGCTATTTGTACAAAGCAACAGGCAATAAAAAGTATTTAGACATTGCAGCAAAGCTTTGGTGGAAGACAACCGATTATTTATATGATAGTGCAGCACACTTATACAGCAGAGATGGAAGCTATTTAAACAAGAAGGAAAAAAATGGGGCAAAGGTTTTTTGGAGCAGAGGAAATGGCTGGGTTTTAGCAGGATTGGCAAGGGTTTTGGAGAGTACACCTAAAAACTATGCAGATAGAAAAAGGTGGGAAAATCTATTTAAAGATATGACTGCTAAGATAGCTTCTTTGCAACAGACAGATGGAACATGGCATGCGTCGTTATTAGATCCTGATAGTTATAATATTAAAGAAACAAGTGGTACTGGTTTTTATACCTATGCCATTTTATGGGGAATCAATAATAAATTATTAGATAAGAAAACCTATTGGCCTGTTATTGAAAAAGCATGGCGAGCAATGCTAAGCTCAATTCATGACAATGGAATGCTAGGCTATATACAACCAATTGGTGCATCGCCAGATAAAGTACGTTATGAGAGCACAGAAATTTATGGTGTAGGTGCTTTTTTACTGGCAGGTACTGAATTGTATAAGCATTTAAAAAACTAATTCTTGAAATTTCTTGCAGTATTCATTTTTTTGTTTTTGGTGTTTGTTGGGTTCAGTCAGCACCAATCTGTAATTGGTAATGGCTGGGCTTCTACATCTGTTAATACAGTTGTGTTTAGAAAGAATAGTGTGGTGAGTTATAAAGATTATCAGTTTGCTGCTTACTATGATTCTTTAGGATATGTAGTATTGGCAAAAAGAAGACTAGCAACTGGTAATTGGGAAATTAAAACAACTAACAAAAGAGGAAATATAAAAGATGCTCATAACACCATTAGTATTATGGTTGATGGTGATGGTTATCTACATATAAGCTGGGATCATCATACTAATTCATTGAGGTATGCAAAAAGTAAAGAACCATTTTCGTTAGAATTAACTGAAAATATTGTAATGACCGGATTATATGAGAATAAAGTAACCTATCCTGAGTTTTATAAATTCAGTAATGGCGATTTGTTGTTTTTGTATAGAGATGGAGCATCGGGTAAAGGAAATTTGGTTATGAATAGGTATTTATTGAAAGAAAAAAAATGGAAACAGCTGCAAAACAATTTAATAGATGGTGAAGGTAAGCGAAATGCTTACTGGCAAACATTTGTAGATACCAAAGATGCCATTCATATAAGTTGGGTTTGGAGAGAAAGCAGTGATGTTAGTAGTAATCATGATATGAATTATGCTGTGAGTTTTGATGGAGGCTTTACGTGGAAAAAGTCTACCAACAAAAATTATACTTTGCCAATAAATATTTCGAATGCTGAAATTGTATGTTCTATTCCTCAAAAAAATGAGTTGATGAATCAAACATCGATGTATGTGAATGAAAAAGGAGAACCGTACATAGCTACTTACTTCACTTCTGCTAAAACAAAGAAACCCGAATATCAGTTGATTTATCAAAAGCAAAATCAATGGTATGTAAAGCAGATTTCTCAACGTATTGGTACATTTTCGTTAAGTGGAATCGGCACAAAAAAAATTCCTATTTCCCGTCCACAGGTTTTGGTAAATGGTAAAAAAGTTTTTTTGATTTGCAGAGATGAAGAAAGAACAAATGCATTAACCATTTATACGAATACGGATTATAATTTAAAAAAATGGAAACCGATAGATGTGTTGAATGAAAACCTTGGTGCATGGGAGCCCAGCTACGATACTGAATTATGGAAGCAAACCAATCAATTGCATGTATTTGTACAAATGAATGCACAGGGCGATGGAGAAAAAATGGTAAACATCAATATACAGTCGGTAAAAATTTTGGAGTTTTTACCAAAAGATTTATTTACGCTACAATAAAAGTTCAGTATTGTTATGTAGCTGAAGGGTGTAACGCCACTACTGCTAAAATTATTTACTAAAGTCCGTATAAAAAAAATGAAATTAATTGGGGTAACTTATTTAGTACTATTCAGTAGCTTATTATTTGCACAAAACGATACCAGTAAAGTGTATATGTTTTGCTATTTTAAAGGTAATAGCAAAGACGGGTTGCATTTGGCTTATAGTTTAGATGGATACAAGTACACAGCATTAAACAATGATAGTTCTTTTTTGAAACCTTCAGTTGCCAATGATAAACTAATGAGAGATCCTTGTGTTGTACGTGGAGCAGATGGTTTATTTCATATGGTGTGGACAGTAAGCTGGAAAGATAGAGGTATTGGTTATGCGTCGTCTAAAGATTTGGTGCATTGGAGTGAACAGCAATTTATACCTGTTATGATGCAAGAAGATTCTGCACGTAATACATGGGCTCCGGAAATTACCTACAATGTAAGAAGAAAGAAATACATGATTTACTGGGCAACAACTATTGCTGGTAAATATGGTAAAAGAGATACCCTAGAAAGTGGATATAATCACCGATTATATTACGTGACTACAAAAAATTTTAAAACGTTTTCAAAAACAAAGCTTTTGTATAATAAAGGGTCTAATGTTATTGACGCAAGTATTGTTGTAGCTGGAAAGCGGAAGTTCATTATGTTTTTAAAAGATGAAACCATTAGCCCAAAACCTGAAAAAAATATTAAAATTTCAACCAGTAGAAAATTGACCAAGGGTTTTTCTAAACCATCTAAATCCATTACTGGTAATTACTGGGCTGAGGGACCAACTGTTGTTAAAATAGGAGAGGAATGGATTGTTTTTTTTGATAAATACCGCAACCACACTTATGGTGCAGTTTCATCTGTTGATTTAAAAAACTGGACAGATATTTCGAATAAAATCAGTTTGCCAAAGGGAATACGTCATGGAACAGTTTTTACAATATCTAGAAATGAGTTTGAACAATTTTTTTGGGAGGCGAATTACTATTGAGTATTGGCAAAATCGAAACAATAATTGGCTGGTTTAACTTTTAACTGGGTTGTGTAAATTGATTCAACTGTTTCTATTACGGCTTTATTGTTTAAGCGATTTTCACGGCTTGGGTGTTGCCAGTTAAAGGATTCCTCTGTATTGTTCAACCTTTTGTAAGCATTAATTGCCAACGGTATCAAAGCTGTTCTTTTTTCAATCATTTCATTTGTATAAACCTGTTCGTTTTTAGCTTGACTGCTACTCATAAATTCAAAATAAATTACCCTCCGTTTTGCAAATTGTGTAAGCATGCCCGAGCTATGTGCAAGCATTAAATCGTGAATTAAAATATCGCCAGCCTGCATTTCAATTGTTTCGTATTCTAGTTTCTTAAGTTCGCAAATGGGCAATTCACTTTTATGACTTACAGGAATAACACGTAATGCACCATTGGCATCGTTGGCTTCATCTAAATAAATGCCCATCATAAAGGTGTGACCTTTAAGTTTATTTACTACATCCTGGTGCCATTCTACCTTACTGTTATCGCCTAATGTTTTAATTACTGCAAATTCCTGAATTGGAAAAAAATCAGCACCACAAATTTGCTGTGCAATGGATAGTAGTAATGGGCTTCCCAATAATGCTAAAAATGGGGCTTCATTTATGTTACATAAATGCTGAATGCCAATTACATACTGTTCTTGATTGGCACCTTTTACCGAGGCAATGTTGTCATTTACAGGTGTTGAATTGCTATATAAATCAATAGCTGTTCTGAGTTGCTCTAGTGTTGCTGCATTTACTGCCTTAGGGATTTTTAAAAATCCCAGAGTTTGAAATTGATTTTTTTGTTCTGTGGTTAAATGCAGTTGATTTAATGAATGCATGGTTTAGCAGCCTCCTATTTTTGTGATAAGGTATAGTGCAAATAAAAAGCAAATAATTGCAGTTAAAATAATACCTGCAATTATAGAAATAAGATGTCTTCTTTTTGTTGAGGGAATTGATTTCTTCAAAAACCAATTAGCCAAAAAGGTATTTATACAAACAACAAAAAGTACGGTTAATAATAAAAGAAAATTTTCCATAAGCTAATTGGTAAATGTGAAGTTATGGAAATAGATTAAAAAGTATAATAGATATGTCTTTTAAGTATATAAAACAGATATGTATTATACTGCATTGTTAATATGACCTATGAAAATAAAACCAATTGTTTTGGTTTTGTATTTTGCTTAGCAAAACATACTTCTGTTGTTTGGTTTGAACTAATGGTATAAACCGCAGATGCCTGATGCCTGCTGGCAACAACAATGCTTATTTTATTGGCATGTGGTGTAAATGCAGCTTCTGCTAATTGTGGTGTGTTATTTTCCTGTGATAAATGCGATAATAAAAGATGTGTCATAAAATTTGGACGATACTCTTTAAATAAATCGGCTGCTTGCCTATTTGATAAATGACCTTCGCCACCTCGGATACGGTTTTTTAAATGAGCTGGGTAACGTCCGTTTTCCAGCAAAACTTCATCATAGTTACTTTCTAAAAAAGCAGCATGACATTGTTTGAAATAATGTGTAACTTGATTACAAATGCCACCAATATCTGTAAAAATACCAACTGTAATTCCGTTATAGCTTATAATAAAACTATGTGGGTCAATAGCATCATGTTTCTTTGAAAAAGGTGTTACCTGCAATTGTACAATACTTACAGGAGTGTTGGTTGCAAAGGCTTTTATTAATGGCTGTATAGATTTTGGAGCATATGCTGCTGTTGCATAGGTCATGTAAACAGGCACATTGTATTTATTGGCCAAAGTTGCTACGCCTTTAATATGGTCGGTATGTTCGTGAGAAATAAAAATGGCTTTAACTATATGTATGCTAAGCCCCAATTGTTGCATTCGCAACTCCGTTTCTTTACAGGAAATTCCGGCATCAATTAAAACCGCTTCTGTAGCATTGCCTACATAATAGCAATTGCCATTACTGCCCGAATTAAGTGAACAAATTTGTAAAGCCATATTGTGAAAATAAAACCTTTTTTGCTTTGCTGTTTTAAATTTTTCAATGTTAAATATTTCGAGAAATCCGATATCCTTTATGTAATGATAACAGGAATATGTAACTTCATCAGCTAAATAAAATATATGAGCCACGCACAGTACATTACCAATAAAAAAGGAAAAAAACAGTTTGTAGTATTGCCTGTTAAAGAATACAAAAAAATGTTGGAAGAAATTGAAATACTCATTAAAATGAGTTCTACAGAGGACGTTAAACAACCCAAAGAAAAAGAAGCTGAGATAAAAAAAGTAGAGCCAATAAAGAAAGAAGTGTCAGTTAAGAAAACAGCTGTCCCTAAGAAAGTTACGGTTGCAAAAAAAATAGTTAAAAAAGTTGCTGTACCAGCTAAGAAAAAGTAATCTGATTGGTAAAGTCAATAGAACGAATTCTATCGGCTGGTGAGAAAATTCGTTCTATAAATATTTTGCATAGCACTATTTAGTTTAATTACGCTTTATTTTTATTCTTAAGTATTAATCGCAAAGAAGAATTTTTGCTTATATAAGCCCAAGCCCAGTTTATAAAAATAATCAATTTGTTTTTTACACTTAAAATAAGCATTAAATGCAAGAACATCCATATTAACCAGGCAAAATAACCTTTTAGCCTTATTGAACCGATATCTACTACAGCTTTATTTCTGCCAATAGTGGCCATAGAACCCAAATCTTTGTATTCGTATAGTTTAGTTGCTTTTTGATTGGCCATTGCTTTTAAGTTTTTAGCCAATAATTTAGCTTGGTTAATAGCCACATTTGCTACCTGAGGGTGTCCTTGTGCATACAAAGGAGTTTCCATATAACTAATGTCTCCAATGGCATAAATATTTTCACAGCCAATTACTTTACTAGTTCTATCTACTTTAATTCTGTTGCCACGTACCAATGTTTCCTTTCGCAAACCATCAATTGAATTTCCTGTAACGCCGGCTGCCCAAATAACTGTTTTGCTTTTAATGGTTTCGTTATTACTCAAGGTTAATATTTCTCCATCATAATTTTGTACAAAAACTTCTTTTTTTAAGTGAACACCCATTTTTAATAAATATGCTTCCGATGCTATTCTGGCATTTTCACTCATATTGCTCAGCGTATATTTACTGCCTTCTATTAAAGTAATATTAAATTGGCTGAAATCTATTTTAGGATAATCTTTTGGCAGAATAAATGCTTTGATTTCGGCAAAAGCACCTGCTAACTCAACGCCGGTTGGACCTGCACCAACAATTACCAAATTCATTAAACCTTCTTTTACTTTTGCTGAAGCTGAAATGATATCTTCAAAAGTTTGAAGAATATGGTTTCGTATTTGAATAGCATCGTAAGTAGATTTTAATGTGAATGCATGTTTTTCAATAATTTGATTGCCAAAGAAATTGGTTGTACAACCCATGGCAATTACCAAAATATCATATTTAAAATTTCCAATGGAAGTTTCAATAATCTTTTGTTCTGCTTCTATTGCCTGCACTTCAGCCAACCGAATTTGTATATTCTTTTGACGCTTAAAAAGGTAACGCAACGGAAATGAAATACTCGATGGTTCTATTTGAGAAGTGGCAACCTGATAAAATAATGGTTGAAACTGATGGTGGTTAATTTTATCTATTAACAAAATATCAAAAAGCTTTGCATCTAAATGTTTAGCCAGTTGTATTCCTGCAAAACCACCTCCTATAATTACTACTTTTTGCTGCATACTTTTTTATTGATAATTTGATATGATTTTTTATTCCTTACTTGTATTGTAATAAAACTCAATGGCATCTATAATATCGGTTTCATCTTTATCCTCATTACCCAGTTTTATTCTTTTAATAAAAAATCCATTGGCATCATCTTTATAGTATTCAATACTTAAAAAAGTTTCTTCACTCAGTCCGCTGATTCCTCCAATTTCTC
The DNA here is from genome assembly GCA_044348985.1 of Chitinophagaceae bacterium. Lineage (GTDB taxonomy): Bacteria > Bacteroidota > Bacteroidia > Chitinophagales > Chitinophagaceae > UBA1930. The sequence continues at coordinate 21,635 of JBIKRV010000030.1, read as the reverse complement.
TTTTGAAATAACTACATTTATAGTTGCTCCAATTGGTGATACATTTATCAAAATAAAATATGCCTTCAGCATTTATTTTAAAACGAATTTTTTGAGATTTTCCACTATTAAAATAAACAATAGCTGCTGCTGTAAGGCTTAGTATAACAAGTATTGTAATAAATCCCAACTTAAAATAAAACAATACAAATAAAGCACATATTGAAAAGAATATACCTATAATAATATTGATAAAGCCAAGTTGTTTAGCTTCAAAACTTTCGTTTTTATTGAGTGTATTGCTCATAAAAATTAAACTTTTATTACTCTACTCTTCAAAGCTAACTGTTTAACAGGGTTTATTTGTTGTTTGAAGCAATATAGTGCAGCCAAAATAAATAAACATAAGCTTAGCCCTATGGTTGGTGAGAAAATAAGATGCGTTTGAGAATAAAATAAGATTTGCATATCTTCATAAAAAGTTTATATGACCACATTTTTACAAAGGGCCATTTAAAGGTCTTTTGTTAATGAAACTACAAACATTCTTTCGATGTTTTTTGCAGTTATTTTTTTTGCTGGCAATCAGTAATGCATACTCTCAAAGTAAAGTAGAGAGTAACTATAAAAATTCACTACTAGAGCATTATTTGTCTCAACAGATTCAGGCTACAGACACTGCTTTCTATTACACAAACAAACAACTTATAAGCCAGCCATTAACCAAAGAAAATTTTGCTGTTAAATATAAACTGCTGTTTACACTATGGAACATGGACAAGCTGGATGATATGGAAAACATCTGCAAGCAACTGATTAATGAACCCACAACATTTTATGCAGATATCGATTCTGCAGATGCCAAGATATATGCAAAATATACTAAATTCAACGACTTCATACTTAACAGTTTCAATAATACATTGTATTACGCAAATGAATACTTGGGCATGAAGAACATAAAGGCAGGTCAATATAAAAAAGCACTTGTCTATTTAACAACATGTGAAAAACACCGCTATTCTGCAATATGTGGTGGGATGGCTTCTGGTATAAGCACAAAACATAATTTTTTAAAAACAATTTGTATGCTAAAAACAGGAAAAGGTCAGCAAATTATCGATAGCCTTTTACCTAATTTTTATAATCACACTAATCCTAATTTGATATTAGCCATACAGGAGATGAACAGCAAAGAAGCAATTAACAAATTATTGATGGATGCAGAGAAATCACTAACGATAGATGAATGCCAAACAAAAAATTTCTATGGCACTTTTTATGAAAGAAACCCAGTAACCAAAGGTTATGATGCCAACCCTGTTACTTTTATTGACTATGTGGTTCGTGTAAAATTATTTGACAGAATATTTGAGATACCAATGAGAAAAAGGGCAGACGATATAACCCCTGCAAAAGATTTTGTGGTTAGCATGTTCAGAAAAAGCTTTTTTTATACTTCATTGATGAATTAACAATGAGTCAATTCTTGCTTTGTTCGGAAAAACCTGCTTCTACCAAGAATGTAGCTTTCTGATGTTCTAGCAAGCTGAATGCTTTTAAAAAATAAATATCACTGAATAGCAAGTGAAGTTTTAGCATATGTAGCATATGCTACCAAAATAAAAGAGCGTAGGCACAGCCTGACGCTCAGTGAGAAACTACGACGAGTTGGGGGGAAATAACGAAGAACTTTTAAATAAAAATATAGTAGTACCAAATAATTATGTCGTAACTCCTAAAAAATAATCAAGAAAGTTATTTATTATAAAATCTTTCTTTGTGTATGTGATATTTTTTCTTACTAAAGAAACGAATACAGTAAAAGTGAATAAAGGAATATTAAACGTTCGGAAAGGTTTTATTAGTTCGAGTTTCCCAAACTTGTTCTAATTCAGAAAATAATTTAATTCTTTTCGTAAAATATACTTCTAGATCTGATTTGAAGCTTTCGTTGTTACGTATAGCTTCAAAATAATAAATCTCTGTTATCGTATCATTTGTAAAATATATTCCAAACCATAAAGTTGAGTCAGAATTTTTTTTATTAAAATTGTATCAACATTAATTCTATCAAACTGAAAGTTTGGTAAATCATTAATTCCAAACACAGAAAATTTGTTGATGCTATTTTCGTTTAACAAAAAATCTGTTAGAGATGGAAAGCTGAGTTCAAAATCGTTCTTAATCATATTTTATTCTTTAAAAAGCCCTCACATTTCTGCAAGGGCTTCAACTTTATAATCCATTAATCTTGTAAATCAAGGTCTATTTAACTTCTTCAAACTGTGCATCTTCAACGTGGTCGCCAGCTGCTTGTTGTTGGCCACCAGCATTAGGTTGTTCAGATCCTGGTTGTGTACCACCTTGTTGTTCTGCTTGTGCTTTGTAAATTTCTTCACTAGCTGCAGTCCACGCAGTATTCATTTCTGCTAAAGCAGTATCAATAGCTGCAATATCTTGAGCTTTATGGGCATCTTTCAATTTAGTTAATGCAGCTTCAATTGGTGCTTTTTTATCGGCAGGTATTTTTTCACCAAACTCTTTTAATTGCTTTTCTGTTTGGAAAATTAAACTATCGGCTTGGTTTATTTTTTCTACTTTTTCTCTTGCAGCTTTATCTTCAGCTTCATGTGCTTTCGCTTCTGCTTTCATTTTTTCTACTTCTTCTTTGCTTAAACCACTACCTGCTTCAATACGTATTTTTTGTTCTTTGCCAGTGCCTTTATCTTTTGCACTTACATGTATCATACCATTGGCATCAATATCAAAAGTTACTTCAATTTGAGGTACACCTCTTGGTGCTGGTGGAATGCCATCAAGGTTAAATACACCTAAGCTTTTATTTTGAGCAGCCATTGGTCTTTCGCCTTGTAACACATGAATTTGCACACCAGGTTGGTTATCGCTTGCAGTAGAATACACTTCTGTTTTCTTAGTAGGAATAGTGGTGTTGCTACTAATCATGGTAGTCATAATTCCACCCATAGTTTCAATACCTAAACCTAGTGGAGTAACATCTAATAACAATACATCTTTTACTTCACCAGTTAACACACCACCTTGTATAGCAGCTCCAATGGCAACCACTTCATCAGGATTTACGCCTTTATTTGGTTTTTTGCCAAAGAATTTTTCTACAATTTCTTGTACTTTAGGAATACGAGATGAACCACCCACTAAAATTACTTCATCAATTTGAGAAGTGCTGTAACCAGCATCTTTCAATGCTGCTTCACAAGGACGTAAACAACGGTCGAATAATTTATCGGCCAATGCTTCGAATTTTGCACGACTTAATTTTACTACTAAGTGTTTAGGAACACCATCAACAGCAGTAATATATGGTAAGTTAATTTCTGTTTCTGAAGCTGAACTTAATTCAACTTTAGCCTTTTCAGCAGCTTCTTTTAAACGCTGTAAAGCCATAGGATCTTTACGTAAATCGATGGCTTCCTGATTTTTAAATTCATCGGCCAACCAATCCATAATTACTTTATCGAAATCATCACCACCTAAGTGTGTATCGCCATTGGTAGATTTTACTTCAAATACACCATCTCCTAAATCAAGGATAGAAATATCGAAAGTACCACCACCTAAATCGAATACAGCAATCTTTTGGTCTTGACCTTTTTTGTCTAAACCATAAGCCAATGCAGCAGCAGTAGGCTCGTTTACAATACGTTTAACTACTAAACCAGCAATTTCACCAGCTTCTTTAGTTGCCTGACGTTGAGCATCGTTAAAGTATGCAGGAACAGTAATAACAGCTTCTGTTACTTCAGTGCCTAAATAATCTTCGGCGGTTTTTTTCATTTTCTGCAAGACCATTGCAGAGATTTCTTGTGGTGTATATAAACGACCATCAATATCAACACGAACGGTATTGTTATCGCCTTTTGCTACTTTATAGCTCCAATGGCTGATTTCTTCAGTTACTTCATCAAATTTTCTGCCCATAAAACGCTTTACACTAGAAATAGTGTTTTGTGGGTTGGTAATAGCCTGACGTTTTGCAGGATCACCCACTTTACGTTCACCATTTTTTAAAAAACCAACTACCGAAGGCGTGGTTCTACGTCCTTCTTCGTTTGCAATAACCACCGGTTCGTTGCCTTCCATAACACTAACACAACTGTTGGTAGTGCCCAAATCAATTCCAATTATCTTTCCCATAGTTTTATTATTATGTAAAAACCATTATTCAACCATTATGCCATTGGAATAATGAGTGAAAAATTGGCAGATTTTAGGTGATGTAGGAAGTGGATGTCAGTTAATTATGACTTTAAGTGACAATTTTGAAGGGATGGCAGGGTTGATAAGGTTGAAGGTGTTAAAAAAGTTGATAGGGTTGAAGCGGTAGATAGGGTAAATAAAGTAAATAAGGTAAAGAATCGAGTTCTAATCATCGATTGTTATGACCGAATAACTCCAAACTCCAAACTAAATAACTGAAAATTAAAAACTAGAAAACTATTTCTTCTTTTTAGCAATTGGCTCTTTCTTTTTGGTGTAACTGTCGTTAAAATAGCATTTTATTCCTCTGTAATTGCCACAACTACCTTGTTCTTTTACAGTAATTTCATTGCCATTAAAGGAGAAATCCATAATGCAAGGGTCGCCATTATCGGCATAAATTCCTTTGTTAGTTCCTTTCATTTGTAATTCGCCTTTTAATTCTCCGATACAAGAGCCATTGTTTTTTTCAAAATGAATGAAGAATAAATACGAATTGGCTGTTTTCCCATCTCTTAATGAAATGAAATTTTTGTTATCCTGCACATAATTGCCACTGTATTTGTTTTTTCTTGGCAATGTGTCTATTGGATTTATGATGGTATTGTTTCTTTTTTCATCTTCATTGGTTTCGTTTACTACATTCATAAATATTCCAGTTGAAGCAGTAAAAGCCCAACCAATTCTAGTGTATTGTAACAACTGTTTTTGTTGATCCATTCTTTCTTTATTAATAGAAAAAGTAGGCTCTTTATTAATGACAATGCTGTGAATATAATCGTCTTTTGAAGCATTATTGAGCAATGCTTTATGAGATAAAAACTTGTTTTTTTTGTCTAACACAAACGTAGTTAATTCAATTTTTTTATTGGTAGTGGTTGTTGCCAATAAATAGGTTTCTGTTTCTTTTTCTATTCGCCCAACAGGGTGAATAATTGTTTTAGGAGAGATGTTCAGATATTTAGTAATTACAGTATCGGGTATAAACTGTTGCAATACTTTGATGCCAATTTTAGTAGAATCGGCAATTTTTGCAATATTGGTGTCTGCAGCAGCATAAGGCAAATTAATAATTGGAAAAGCAGCAATAAAATCGTTCACTTTTACAGAGGCATCACCCGATAAATCGACTTTTTTTTCTTTGCATGCAGTTATCATTAAAAGCCCAATCAATATATAAACTGACCAACGCATATTTTGTGTTTGAGCGATAAAAGTAATATTTTGTAAATTATCCAATAAAATAAACTATTCAGTTTGCAATTTTGTTGATTGCTCGTAACAGATTTTTAAATGAATTGACACATGAAAAAAGCATTTTTAATAGTAGCATTGACATTGTTTGTTCAACTGAATGCACAAGTAAATAAGGATTCAGTTTTCTCATTTACTTATAATGATGATGTAATGATTACCGTAGATTACCCAAAGGAATTGAATGAAAAGAAAAATACCCAGATAGTTTTTTATGCATTACCCAATGGAAATTCAACTGAACAAACAATGGGCAAACCGCTGCAAAAAGATGATGATTGGCACTTTGATATTCAGCATATTGCAGCACAAACCAAATTTGTTCGTCAAAAACTAGCAAACGAAAACCTTGTAGTTGTGTATGTTGAAAATAAGTTAAAAGCATGGCCTCAATGGAAACGAACACATGCAAATTATAAGCAACAAATTACTGCAATAATTGATACTTCAATTGCAGTGCTAAAGCTGAAAAAATACAGCATTCACTTAAATGGACATAGTGGCGGCGGGGCTTTTATTTTTGGATATATTGAAGGAAAAGATAAAATACCAGCTACTGTAAAACGTATTAGTTTTTTAGACAGCAATTATGGTTATGACAGTTCATTTACACAAAAATTTACCGATTGGTTAAAGGGAAGTAGCACTCGTTATTTAACAGTATTTGCTTACAATGATAGTGTGGCACTCTATAACCAAAAGCCTGTAGTTAGTGCAACTGGAGGTACTTGGTATAGAACGCATTTAATGATGCATAATTTTTATCCAGCTTTTGTATTTGATGTTCTGACCGAAAATGAGATTGAACATTATTATGCCTTTAACAGGCAGATCAATATATTTTTAAAAGAAAATCCTAAAAGAGAAATCCTACATACGAAACAAGTTGAACTGAATGGATTTATTCATTCATTACTACTGAATACAAGATATGAGTCAGATGGCTATGAATACTATGGACAAAGGGTTTACAACGCATTGATACAATAGGCAGAAAACTGTCTTAAAAGAATCAAATCTATCATATTGAGGAAACAATTTCTGTTTAGCAGAAAAGTACTTCTTATCTTTTCGGTTAAATTAAAAGCATTTGTAAAAAAAATGCCTGCATTAAACTGGGTGTATTTCAGTTAGCTGGATGTGAAATTTATACCTCTTGTGAACCTTAACCCATGTGCATGGATGCCATTTATTGGGCTCGTTCTGCAAAAATATTTTATGCCAATACTAGGGTCGATGCTGCGAATGTTGGCTTTGATGATTCATTGATTTACGAAGAATTATACTTGCCATTAAATAAAAGAAAAATTGTAATCGAATGTTTGGGTCGCAAGGAAGCCATCATGATTTTTGAAGCATGGGCTGCAAAAGTTGATAAGGTAGATTACTAAACATGTTCACATTTGCAGGTTTAAATCTGCTTCACTTTATATTTGTTCCCTTAACCTATTTTTTATGAGTGATTTAATTAAACAATTAAACGAAACAGTAGCCTACATTAAAAGTAAAGTAACGCTTGAAGCTACTACTGGTATTATATTAGGCAGTGGTTTAGGTAACCTTGCAGAAGTGATCAAAACTGATGTGGCTTTACCTTATACAGAAATTCCTCATTTTCCTGTTAGTACAGTTAAGGGGCATGGCGGAAAACTAATTTTTGGTGAATTGGGTGGCAAAAAAGTAATTGTAATGAGTGGTCGTTTTCACTTTTATGAAGGCTATTCTGCTCAGCAGGTTGTTTATCCAGTTCGTGTGATGAAGATGTTGGGTATAGAAACTTTATTGTTAAGCAATGCTGCCGGTGCAGTAAATTCTTCTTATAAAGTGGGTGATTTAATGATTATCAACGATCATATTAGTTTTTTCACTGAAAATCCTTTGATGGGTAAAAATGAAGAAGCGTTGGGTACACGTTTCCCTGATATGAGTGAGCCATACAGCAAAGAAATTATTGTTAAAGCAAAAGCAATTGCCGCAGCGAATAATATTCACGTACACGAAGGTGTTTATACTGCTGTAACAGGTCCAACTTTTGAAACACATGCTGAATACCGTTTAATTAAAGTAATAGGCAGTGATGTAGTGGGTATGAGTACTGTACAGGAAACCATTGCAGCCATTCACTGCGGTTTAAAAGTATTTGCTGTAAGTGTAGTTACCGATTTAGGTATTCGTGAAGACAATAATGTAATTACTCACGAAGAAGTTTTACAGGCAGCAAAAGAAGCTGAACCAAAACTTACTTTAATATTTAAAGAGTTGGTGAACGCATTATAATAATAGATTTTTATAGAAATGGTAAGTGTTTTATACAAGCACTTACCATTTTTATTTATACATACCAGCTTTATTATTCTCTATTCACTATTGCCTATTTTCATTCTTTTACACTTCATTCACAGCTTTACGTTTATTTTGCAGCCATGAATTTTTTTCAGCACAAAAAAACAGGTTCACTCATTGCCCTCATTTTGATGTTGCAAATTCATGCATTGGCACAACGCACCAGAACCAACACACAAGTAGTAGGTGAAGGTGCAACCAATACAACATCCTCAACAACTTATGATTCACAAGGCCGACCAATTCCTAACAGAAGAACAGGTGGTAAAGATTCTCTACAAAAGAGAGATAAATATGCTGATTCAATCACTATTTCTTATCGTTATTTAGATTCATCGGTAAGCCGTAGTTTAGATTCTTCTTTAAACGATTTTGGAACCCGTTTTGCACAACCTTATAAGTATATAAATTTGGGCAATTATGGTACAGCTGCTCATTCATTATTATTCAATCCCTTAATGAAAGCAGGCTGGGATGCTGGTTTTCATCAGTTCGATTTATATGCTTTTACAGTAGAAAATTCTAGATTTTTTCAAACCACTCGTCCGTTTACACAATTGGCTTATGTGTTGGGTTCTAAGTCTGAACAAACTATCAACTTATTGCATACCCAAAACAAAAAATCGAATTTCAATTTTGCTTTTGAATATCGTTTTATTAATGCACCAGGTAGTTACAAGAGCCAAAATAATAACCACAACAATATTCGTTTTAATGCTGCATTTACGACCAATAATAGAAAGTATGGAGCCATTTTCATAGTAGTTTCTAATAAACATGTCGCATCTGAAAATGGTGGGTTACAAAATGTTACTTTATTAGATAGTTTATCATTTAGCAATCCATTTCAACTAGAAACAAGATTGGGTGCAGCCGGTGCATTTTCTCAAAATCCTTTTAATACCAATATTTCAACAGGTAATAGGTACAAAAACAGTAGTTTTTTATTTAGGCATTATTTCGATTTAGGTAAAGTGGATTCCTTTTTTAATAAAGAAGATTCTGTTTACAATAAAGTGTTTTACAGTCGTGTAAGATTGCAACATACGCTAAATATGAGTTCTTATAATTATGAGTTTAACGACAATAATGTTAATGTTGACCAGTATAAAAAATATTTTGGAATTACCTTGTTTAATAACAACAGTATTCAAATGTTGAACAAGTGGAATGTGGTGACCAATGAGTTTAGTGCCATTACTTTTCCTGATAAAAATAACCAAGCTCAGTTTTTAAAATTGGGTGCAGCATTACAAAATATTAATGGTGTACTTGGTACAATTGAAACAAAAGACTACAATATTTTTGCTACTGCAGAATATCGTAATAGAACACGTAACAAAATTTGGGATATTGAGGCAACAGGTAGTTTGTACTTAAATGGCTTAAATAGTGGCGATTATCAGGCATTGGTTAGTTTAAAAAGATTACTGAGCAAAATCGTTGGCTTTTTAGAATTGGGTTTTCAAAATGTAAACCGAACTCCGTCCACCATTTACAACAACAATAGTTTTTGGGTTACATCAACCGACGTTACTAAAAAAGAAAATACAGCTCGGTTATTTGCTGCTTACGAAAACCCGCTGAAGCATTTTAAACTAACTGGAGAATATTATTTGGTAAATAATTATACCTATTTCGATAGTTTTTTTGCGGCCAAGCAAGAAAAAAATTTATTCAATGTTTTACACGTTGGGGCAGAAAAACAATTTAAACTTTCTAAGAAATTTAATTTGTATTCCGAAATTCATTTACAACAAGCAACGGGTAATGCCCCAGTTAATTTACCACTCATTTTAACACGTCAACGTTTGGCATTTGAAGGAAATTTCTTTACCAATTTATTTTTATCTACTGGGTTAGAACTTAGGTATTATACCAATTATAAACCTTCAGGCTATTCGGCTTTTACCGGACAGTTTTTTTATCAAAATAATTACAGTGTTGCCAATAGACCAGAAATTAATGCATTCATGCATTTTAGAATTAAGACTTTCAAAGCATTTGTGCGGTTAGAAAATATCAATACTTTAATACCTGGAAATGGAAAATATAACTTCTCATCCGAAAATTATGCAGGTAATGCTATGTGGTTTAGATTAGGCATTTGGTGGGATTTCATCAATTAGTTTCACAACAGATTGTGATTTTAATTGGTTAGGTTTTCAAATTTCCAATTACTTTTGTGCAGCAATGAAAAAGTTCACCATCGCAATTTTGGCTATTATTTATTTTACCATGACTAGTGGTATTGTATTTAATGTGCATTATTGTCGTGGTAAAATCAGCTCGGTAAAAGTTGATTTACTGGCAAAAAACCTTTGTGGTTGCAAGAAAAAAGAAACCAAAAAAGGCTGTTGCAAAACCGAACATAAACTGATTAAATTAGAAGACAATCACAAAGCATCCGCAACAAATTTCACTTGTGATGTTCCCGTTGCAATATTGACTACAAATACTTATAATTTTAGTAGTATATTGAATAGTAACAACACTATTGTTTCTTTCAATAATCTTCCACCACCTACGCTTTCACAAGAAGCTATTTACAAACGCAATTGCGTTTTTCGTATTTAATACCATCTTCTATGGGCACATTTTAGCTAACTAGAATGTCTATTCTGTTATTCTAAATGTTGCATGAAATTCTTTCTTTAACGCTAAGTACAAAAATTAATTGGCACATATACTTTGTGCGTTTCTATTCAATTATTATTTATTCAATCGTCAACTTTTAACCAAAAAAAGAAGACACAAAACATTTAAAATGAAAACTAAATTATCATTCGTATTTGCATTGTTGTTTGCATCAATTTGTTCTTTTGCTCAAACAAAACCAACAGTTAAAACAGAAAAAATAAAAGTTTGGGGCAATTGTGAAATGTGTAAAGCTAAAATAGAAAAAGCAGCAAAATCGGCTGGTGTTAGCTATGCTTTATGGAATGATGAGGCAAAAGTGTTGACTGTAAAATATACAGCCGGAAAAACCAGTACCGATAAAATAGAGAAAAAAGTTGCAGCTGCCGGTTACGATACACAAAATGAAACTGCAACAGAAGAAGCTTACAATAATTTGCCAGGTTGTTGCCAGTATGATAGAAAAGCAGCAGAGAAAAAAGCAGAAACTCCGAAGCCTGCATCCATGAAATAATCACTTAAAACATGGTTCACAATTTGGGTGAACCATGTTTTGTAAATAATTAATCGTATGAAAAAATTGATTTTCTTATTCGTGCTAGGATTTGCACTGCAAGCCTCCGCACAAATTAAAGAAGTAACCATACAGGCAAGTGGATTAACCTGTAGTATGTGTAGTAAATCTATCTACAAATCTTTATCAGCAGTCGCTTTTGTACAAGAAGTAAAAAGCGATATTAAAAATTCTGCTTTTGTGATTTCTTTTAAAGACAGCACTGTTGTTGATTTAGATGTTTTGAAAAAAGCAGTTACCGATGCTGGCTTTTCAGTTGCGTCGTGTAAAGCAGTGGTAAACTTTACAAACCAGTCTATAAAAAATGATGCCCATATTGAGCAAGCTGGTAAAACCTGGCATTTCTTAAATGTGCAATCACAAACCTTAAATGGCACTAAAACAGTAGTATTGGTAGATAAACATTTTGTTATTGCAAAAGAGTTTAAAAAGTACAGCAAGTTTACAACTATGAAGTGTTATGAAACAGGTGTAATGGAAAGTTGTTGCACCAAACCCAATAGCAATGCAGGCAAAAGAATTTACCATGTAACCATTATCTAAATACTATTTCAGCAATCTAATTTTATGAAGTATCTATTGATTGTATTTTTTTCTTTTTTCTTTTCAATTGTTCAGGCACAACCACCAGTTGGAATGCAGGTGCCTGAAATTGTTTTAAAAGATGTAAATGGAACTAGTATTTCACTTTCTTCTTTAAAAGGAAAAGTAGTGATTATAGATTTTTGGGCAAGCTGGTGTGGGCCTTGTAGAACAGCCAATAAAACATTGAGAAAACTATATGCCAGCTACAAAGAAAAAGGCTTAGAAATTTATAGTATCTCCTGTGATAATAATAAAGCTGCTTGGAAACGTGCCATTAAAGCCGATAAAATGAATTGGTTATTGTTATTCGATGAAGAAATGGCTGTTTCTACCAAATGGCGTATTGGCTATTTACCTTTCACTTTTGTAATAGATAAAAATGGAAAAATTGTAGCTGCCGATTTGGAGGCTAAAGAACTGGAAGCCGTTATTAAACCTTTGCTATGATAAAAAAATTGTTTGTCTTTTTTATACTGTTATTCATACAAAAAATAGCTGTAAGTCAAGAATTCTTTGTGTTAACAGAGCCAGCAAGCAATATGGCTGCAAAGTCTATTGGTGTAAGAGCCATGAATTCTTTTATGAATGAATTAGATGGCAGTGGCATTAATTATCATCTTATGCCCGAAATTATGTGGGGCATTAATAAAAAATGGATGGTACATGCTCAAGGATTTATCAGTAATAGAAATTCTAAATTGATAATTGAGGGTGGTAGCTTATATGCAAAATATCGTTTTTTAAGTAACGACGATGTGCATAGCCATTTTCGAATGGCAACATATGCAAGATTAAGTGCCAATAACAGTGATATTCATCAAGATGAAATAGAAACCATGGGGCATAACAGTGGTTATGAGTTGGGTTTAATTGCTACACAGTTATTACATAAAGTGGCCATTAGTGCATCTGTGAGTTATGAAAAAGCAATGGATAACAGTAATGTAAATAAGTTTCCAGCTGCTCAAGCAAACAATGCAGTTAACTATACATTGTCTTTAGGTAAACTCATGTTGCCTAAAGAATACACCAATTACAACCAAACCAATATTAATGTAATGATGGAGCTATTGGGTCAGCGTTTAAGTAATGGGAAATCGTTTTTAGATGTTGCTCCATCGGTTCAATTTATCATTAAAAGTCAAGCCAGGGTTGATTTTGGTTATCGTTATCAATTGTACAACAATATGCTGCGAACTGCACCAAATGGTTTTATATTAAAACTGGAGTACACTTTTTTTAATGTATTCAAGTAATTGTAAACACCTACTTTTGTAGAAGTGAAGAAAATAACTGTCATATTTCTTTTCTGTTTGTACCTGCTGGCAAGCACTGAGGCACACCAGTTGCTTAAAGTGCCTATGTTGGTAAATCACTTCATTCAGCACCAAAAACAAGACAAGCATATTACTTTACTTGCATTTTTAAAAATGCATTATGCCGATAAGACAATTTTCGATGAAGATTATGCACAAGATATGCAATTGCCTTTCAAAGCCCAAAGCGAAGATTTTTGTTTGTCAATAATGCCAACTATTCCTACACCAAAATTCGAAATGGGAATTGTTTCAACACCCGTTGTAAAACAATCTATACCTATTATTAATGATGCAGCGTATTCTTTTCTATCTACACAAGATATTTTTCAGCCTCCTAAAGCAGTTTAATTTTTATCTTTCTTTTTTATGTGACCAGCAGTAGAATTTCTATTGATCTGTTGTTGTAAATCCTGCTGAATAGCAGGGCACAGCCGATAGTTATCGGCTTATACTTAAGAATATAATTCAACATTTTAACCACCCCTAACCCCTCCAAGGGAGGGGAATAAGAACGGTTCAGTATTGTTCAGAACGTTGAAGGGTGTGATACTTCGGCTACGCTCAGTACAGGCTAGACAGGCGATGCCATGAAATACTACAGCTGGTTACCAAAATAATTTTTACCATTAAATATCATTTATGCTACATGGCATCATACGTTTTTCTATAAAAAATAAACTAATTATTGGGCTGCTCACCTTTGGGTTAATTATTTGGGGTGTTTTTGCTGCTACTAAATTGCCCATAGATGCAGTGCCTGATATTACCAACAATCAAGTATTGGTTATTACTTCTGCTCCAAGTTTAGGAGCACCCGATATTGAACGTTTTATAACAGTACCCATAGAACAGGCAACACGAAATGTTCCTGGCATTATTGAACAAAGAAGCTTCAGCCGTTTTGGCTTAAGCCTTGTTACCATTGTATTTAATGATAATACCGATGTGTATTGGGCAAGGCAACAAGTAAGTGAACGATTGGTGCAGGTGCAGCAACAAATTCCTGCTGGCTTAGGCGTTCCATCATTAGGACCACTAACTACTGGATTGGGAGAAATATTTCAGTATGTGGTTAAAGCCAAACCTGGCTACGAAGGCAAATACGATTTAGCAGCATTACGTGATATACAAGATTGGACTGTAAGAAGGCAATTGTTAGGAACAGAAGGTATTGCTGATGTGAGCAGTTTTGGTGGGCAAGTAAAACAATATGAAGTAGCCGTAAATACAGATAAGTTAAACAGCTTTCAACTCACAATTGCAGATATATATAAAGCTCTAAATGAAAACAACCAAAACACAGGTGGTGCATACATTGAACGTGGCCCCAATGTTTTGTTTATACGCAGTGAGGGTTTGGTACAAAAGTTAGAAGATATAGGAACCATTGTTGTAAAAAGAATCAATGGTAATGTGCCTGTTTTAGTAAGAGATGTGGCAGCAGTAAAGTTTGGTACTGCCATACGTTATGGTGCAACCATATACAATGGTGAAGGTGAAGTGGCTGGTGCTGTTGTAATGATGCTGAAAGGAGAAAACAGCAATAAAGTAATTGGTAAAGTAAAAGTCAAGATTAAAGAAATAGAAAAGAGTTTACCCGAAGGTATTGCCATAGAGCCTTTTTTAGACAGAACCAAAATGGTGAACAATGCCATTGGTACGGTAGAACAAAATTTATTGGAAGGTGCATTGATTGTAATTTTTGTTCTGGTACTTTTCTTAGGAAATTTAAGAGCTGGCTTAGTGGTTGCGTCAGTGATTCCTTTAAGTATGCTATTTGCCATTATTTTAATGAATGCATTTGGAGTGAGTGGCAACTTAATGAGTTTGGGAGCATTGGATTTTGGTTTACTAGTAGATGGTGCAGTAATTATTGTAGAAGCTGTGATGCATAAGCTGACGCATCATTCTGGCTTTAAAGAATCCACTAAAATTAACCAACATCAAATGGATGTTGAGGTGGAAGGTTCGGCAGGTAAAATGATGAACTCGGCTGTGTTTGGACAAATTATTATTTTAATTGTGTATTTGCCTATTCTTTCTTTGCAAGGTATCGAGGGAAAGATGTTTAAGCCAATGGCACAAACCGTATCGTTTGCAATTATTGGTGCATTCATTTTATCGTTGACGTATGTGCCTATGATGACTGCATTATTTTTAAGTAAAAAAATTAGTCACAAACCCAATTTATCAGAACGAATTATTGATCGAATACAACAATGGTACAAACCCATTTTATTGAAGTTTTTGGACTATCCAAAGTTGATTGTCGGTTCTTCTTTTGTAATGTTTGGTTTGGCTTTGGTGATTATGCTGAATATGGGTGGAGAATTTATTCCTAAGCTAGAAGAAGGTGATTTCGCTGCAGAAGTTAGAATGCTTACTGGAACGTCTTTAAAAGGAACGATTGAAGGTTGTACCAAGGCAGCAAAACTGGTTAAAGAACGATTTCCTGAAGTAGAAAAAGTAGTAGTGAAGATTGGTTCAGGAGAAATTCCGACTGATCCCATGCCTATGGAAGCAGCTGATTTAATGATTATTCTAAAAGACAAGAAAGAATGGAAAACGGCAAAAACATTTGATGAATTGGCAGAAAAAATGAGCACTGCATTAGAAGCTATTCCTGGTATAACAACTGGGTTTCAATATCCTGTTCAAATGCGTTTTAATGAGTTGATGACAGGGGCACGTCAGGATGTGGTATGTAAAATATTTGGCGACGATTTAGATAGTTTGGCTGCACACGCAGATGAATTGGGTAAGATTATTAATGGGGTAGCAGGAGCAAAAGATTTATTTATAGAAACGGTAACAGGTGTTCCACAAATGGTGATCAGTTATAATCGTGAAGCCATTGCACGTTTTGGAGCCAATATTAGTGATATCAACAATGCTGTACAAACTGCTTATGCTGGTTCTTCAGCAGGATTGGTTTTTGAAGGCGATAAACGTTACGATTTGGTAGTAAGATTAAACGAACAACAAAAAACCAATATTAACAACATAGAAAATTTGATGATTGGTGTACCTGGAGGGCAACAAGTGCCATTGAATATTTTGGCAAAGGTTGAATTGAAAGATGGGCCTTATCAAATTCAACGTGAAGATGCCAGACGAAGAATTACTGTTGGCTTTAATGTACGAGGCAGAGATGTGCAAAGCATTGTAAAAGAATTGAAGAATAAGGTAGATAAGCAAATAAAATTTCCGAGTGGGTATTATATTACTTATGGTGGTCAGTACGAAAATTTGCAACATGCTACACAACGTTTAAGCATTGCATTGCCTTTGGCTTTACTACTCATTTTGGTGATGTTGTATTTTGCTTTTGGCAAATTAAAATACAGCTTACTGATTTTCTCAGCCATTCCATTATCTGCGATTGGTGGAGTATTTGCTTTGGTGAGTAGGGGCATGCCATTTAGTATCAGTGCAGGTGTTGGTTTTATTGCTTTGTTTGGTGTGGCTGTGTTGAATGGTATAGTATTGATAAGTGAAATGAATAAACTAAAGAGTGAGCATTTACCTGGAATACGAGCAATCATTATACAAGCAACCAAAGTTAGGCTTAGGCCTGTGTTAATGACAGCAGCCGTTGCATCTTTAGGGTTTTTCCCTATGGCAATTAGCAATGGAGCTGGAGCAGAGGTGCAACGTCCATTGGCTACTGTTGTAATTGGTGGATTAATCACAGCTACTTTGTTAACCTTAATTGTATTGCCTTGTTTGTATTTATTAATGGAAGAAAAAAAGAAACCTATGAAAAAAGCTGCACCTGTGGTTGCGTCATTATTGTTGTTTTTATTAATTGGTATTGTTGGCTTTGCACAACCTGTAACGCAAAAAATGAGCTTACAACAGGTAACTGATTTAGCATTAAGTAATGCTCAGGCAATAAAGGTTAGTCAGTTGCAAGAAAAATACCATGACCTTATGCAAAAAACAGCAGGTGAATTGCCTAAAACACAGTTTGGTACTGAGTTGGGTAGTTATAACAGCGGCTTTTTCGATAGTAAAATTGCTGTGTCGCAAAGTTTTGCTGCAGGCAGCTTGTACAAAAAACAAAAAACAGTTTTGGCAACTTATTTTGCTACTGCAAAAGCACAGACTTTGGTGCAAAAAGCTGAACTGAGAAAAGTTGTACAGCAATTATATGTTGAATTGCAGGTAACAGAAGCAAGAAAAAAACTGTTATTGAAGTTAGATAGCTTATACAGCAATTATTACAGCATAGCCAAACTTCGTTTTGAAAAAGGAGAGAGTAATTTGCTGGAGAAAACCAGTTTAGAAAATCAGGCAAATCAAAATAAATTGCAATTACAGTTGCAGGAAGATGATGTATTGGCGATTCAACAGCAGTTGGGTATCTTAATACAGTCTGATACAAGAGTTGTTGCAGCAGATGAATTGAGCAGCAATAAACAATTGTTTGATACGAGTGCATTGAAGCAGCATCCTTATTTGCAATTGTATGCAGAACAACAAAAAACAGCTGTTGCCCAAACTACATTAGAGCAGGCAAGGTTAAAGCCAGATTGGGTAGTGGGTTTCAACAATCAATCGCTGATAGGTTGGCAGCAGAAGAAGGATAAAACTGAAGTATATTACGATGCCGGTACACGTTTTTCATCTGTTACTGTTGGTGTTGGTGTGCCTCTTTTTGCCAAACCACAAAAAGCAAAAATTGAAGCTGCAAAGGCTAATGAGAAAACAACTGTTGCTATGACGCAATTGGCAGAACAGCAATTGAAGTCAATGCTGTTAAAGACTTATCAGGAGTACAATAAGTACAATAAAGCAATTGATTTTTATACCACCGAAGGTGTTAAACAATCGAACATTATTATTCAAACAGCCAACTTAAATTATAAGAATGGGCAAATGAATTATGTGGAATGGAGCAGCCTGATTCATCAAGCCATTGCTCTTCAGTTTGATTATTTGGAGACTTTAAAGAATCAGCATATTGCTGCAACAGAATTAAATTATTTATTACAGAAAAATTAGTTGCAAATATGCCCCATCTTTTAAAGTGTGGCATATTTAAGATAAAACACAAAAGCATTTTATGAACAATCAAGATATACAAATCGATTTGCTGAATAAAGTACAAAGCGTTGAAAGGTGCCCTGCAATAAGCAGGATTTGCAACGACGCAACGAAGTTTAATAGTAGCAGAAAAGAAGGTAACATCATTTTCTTTTTTACATTGTTATTATTGATGAGTTGCAGCAGTAAAGAACAAAAAAAAGAACCTGCAGAAAAAATAATTAGTGAAACTGTTGTTACATTAACCGATGAACAGTTAAAAAATGCTGCATTAACTACAGGTGATGTTGTAGTTAAAACGATGCATACCACTATTAAAGTAAATGGTAGTGTAGATGTGCCACCACAGAGTTTGGTGAGTATTAGTTTTCCATTGGGAGGATATTTAAAGGAATCTCATTTATTGCCTGGTACAAGCGTTCAACAGGGAGAAATACTGGCTGTAATGGAGGATCAGAGTTATGTACAATTACAACAGGATTATTTAATGGCAAAAGCCAGAATGGAATATTTAAACAGCGATGTGCAAAGACAAAAAGAATTGAGTGATGCCGATGCTGCAAGTAAAAAAAATTATCAACTGGTATTGAGTGAATTTAAAACACAACAGGTGATGATAAAAGCGTTGGAGGAAAAGTTAAAAATAATTGGTATCAATCCTGAGAAGTTGAGTGTGGGAAATATTTCAAGAACCGTAAGTGTTAGAAGTCCTATCACTGGTTATGTAACCAAAGTGAATGTAAATATTGGTAAGTATGTAAACCCAAGTGATGTGTTGTTTGAACTGGTAAACCCTGATGATATTCATGCAGCCATGACGGTATTTGAAAAAGATATTGCTTACATACATAAGGGCTTAAAAGGTACTGTTTCTTTAGCCGATAAAGCCGATAAAAAGTTTGAAGTGGAAGTGATTCTTGCTACCAAAAATATCAGTGATAACAGAACTGGATTGGTGCATTGTCATTTTGAAAATCAGAATCATGATTTGTTACCAGGTATGTTTTTAACTGGTGTATTTGATGTAACCAATCAATCGGTAAAAGCAATACCTGAAGAAGCGGTAGTACGTTTTGAAAGTAAAGAATATGTATTCGTAGCAAAAGATGCAAAAAACTTTGAAATGATTGAAGTACAAACTGGTACAAAAGATGCAGGCTTTGTGGAAATAAAAAATGCAACTGCAATTGATACTAAAAAAGTAGTAGTTAAAAATGCGTATTCATTATTGGGAAAATTGAAGAACAAAATGGAAGACTAAACACGAATTAATCAAATTTCACTAATTACACGAATGCATAAGACACGAATTTGGCGAATTACGCTAATTACACGAATTATTTGCATGATGGTAATGTTTTTAACCACAGGGCAAAGAAGCAAAGGAGATGAACTGCCTGAAGGCAGTTAGTTTTACCACAGAGTTCACGAAAGAATATACAAAATAGAAAGAGCTATAATTAAACTTTGTAGCTATTTTCTGTGTTATCTGCGTTATCTGTGAGACAGATTAAAATCATAGGATTAGAGGAAAGAAAAGGGCATTTGAGGGTTATTTCTATGTGTCCTTAAAAAGCTCTATGCCTATGTGTTTCCATTTTATCTTATAATCTTGAAATACCTACTCTCTGTTTAATAAATTCATTCTTGCTTAATTCTTGTAACATGAAATGAGCTAAATCGCCTGCTGCTATTTCATAATTGTTTGGAGTTGGAGGATAGGTTGCATTAGTTATATATTGTTCAGTTACATCAGTATCTAAAATGTTTGGGGCACAAACAAATGTGTAGTCCAAGCTACTAGCCGTTAAATAATTATAAGCTGCTAAATGTTCTAAACCAACAGGCTTATATTCTTCTGGGTAATTTTCAGCATCTATTAAAAATGTGCCATTGGCTGCACTAAGTATTCCTAAACCACCTAAAGCAACTATTCTATTTACATGGGCTTTTTCCATTTGGGTAATGATATTTTTGATGCCTAAGCTTCTGCTTTTATCAGTTCCATCAAAACTGCCACCTAAAGTGGAGATAACTGCATTGGATTTATATATAGCTTCATATACTTCATTTGCATCAAAAACATAGCCTTTTATAGCCTCAAAATTTTCGTCGTTAATATCTTTATCAATTAAATGGTCAACATTTCTGCCAAAGGCTTTAACTGTATAACCCAATGCCAATGCCTGATTAACTGCACGTTTACCTACTTGACCAGTAGCACCAAAAACTGTAATTACCATAAAATTATTTTGCTAAAGATAGCGAAGGAAGATTAGTTCAGCTGACTAACCTGATCAATCAATTCATCCATAGTAATACCACTGTGACTTTCATCGTAAATGCATTCCTCATTTTTAATAAGCAGTACTTGAGGCGATTCGTGGTAAACATCAAATTGCTCAGCAATTGAATTGGATATATTTCTGTAAGCTATTAAATCTAAATAATAAAAATCGGCGGAAGGAAGTGTTTTTGCTTTTTCCAAACGATTTAAAGCCATTGAGCTTATGCTACAACGGGTACTATGTTTGAAAATTATTTGGGGTATTTCTTTAGACTTTTTTTTTATTTCTGTCAATTGGTCTAAAGAATTGAGTTTAATCCAATTCATAAGTAGCGAGTTAGATTAACCTCTAAAATATCTTGGATTGGTAGTAGGGCAACCTTGTCCAGCACCATAACGAGATGCACCACATGAGGTTAGTAAAATGGTAGTAAAAGAAAGAAATACTAATACAATAAAAACCTTTTTCATAGATTATGTTTATTTTTTTACAATAACGCTTTAATTTGCTTTTTTGCGAAGATAACGTTTTGCACAAAAAAAAATGCAGGTATAAAGGTTTTAAACCATTTTTTATCAGAATCTTAATAAATACCACAAAACGGTAGTAAAATATTTATGAAAGTACATTTTATATCAATTGGAGGCAGTGTAATGCACCAATTAGCCATTGCACTAAAGCGTAAAGGATATTTGGTCACAGGAACAGATGATGAAATTTTTGAACCTGCAAAGGGCAATTTAATGGCAGAAGGATTACTGCCAAACAAAATTGGTTGGCAACCTAATTTAATTACCAGCGATTTAGATGCTGTTATTTTAGGCATGCATGCCAAAGCAGATAATCCTGAAATAGAGCAAGCCAAAGCATTGGGCTTAAAAATTTATTCGTTTCCTGAATATATTTATCAAGAAAGTACCCATAAAAAAAGAATTGTTGTTGGAGGAAGCCATGGAAAAACCACCACAACCAGCATGATTATGCATGTGCTGAAAAGCTTGAATAAGGATTTTGATTATTTGGTTGGTGCAAAACTCGATGGCTTTATTCAATCTGTTAACATTACCAACGCTCCAGTAATTGTTTGTGAGGGAGATGAATATCCTGCAAGTGTGATTGAAAAGAAACCGAAGTTTCATTTTTTATTTCCGCATGTGGCCATTCTTACAGGCATTGCTTGGGATCATATCAATGTATTTCCAACTTTTGAATTTTACTTAGAACAATTCATCATTTTTATCCAATAGCGTCCTAAACGTTTAAAAAAGAGAGAAAGTTATTTGTAACTCAAATTAGCTTTGAGGTTGCAAAACAAAATCTCTTTCTCCCATGTCAAAAATAACTTTGTTTGCCCAAATAATTGGC
>JBIKRV010000029.1:0-40929 GCA_044348985.1 Chitinophagaceae bacterium | reverse complement strand
GCCAATTATTTGGGCAAACAAAGTTATTTTTGACATGGGAGAAAGAGATTTTGTTTTGCAACCTCAAAGCTAATTTGAGTTACAAATAACTTTCTCTCTTTTTTAAACGTTTAGGACGCTATTGGTTAGTTATCAAGAAAATTTAAAGGCCAGTATACCTGCTACTAGCACACCTACAGATCAAATTGAAAAGCAAAATGAAAGTGGATTTACAATTAATGGTGGTTTAGGTGGTCAGTACTCATTTGGAAGATCAAAGATTTTTGCTGAAGCCTTGATTGCATTACCTGCAAACCAAACCAACGGGCAGTATGTTCAAAATGTTATCCCTAGTCATTTTATATTTAATGTTGGTTATAGATTTTCACTTAGTTCAAATTAATACCTTATACATAAAATAAAAAGAGATTGTTGTTAAAACAACAATCTCTTTTTATTTTAGACCATAACAAATCAATGATTTTATAATTGCATTTAATTGTTTATGGTATTATAAGAATAGTATATAAAAAATCATTTAAAATAACATAATTACTCTATTTTAAATACCACTCTAATTTAACACTAACAATCATAAATATCAAACTTTAGGGTATCTTCAAGTAATTTTTAATAAAACAACTAGCCATTAATCATTTAATAACTAAAACTATAAAAAGTGATAGAACAAATTAAAGAAGGCTATGTAAGCGTAGAACGTGAACATGGCATTGCAACTATAGAATTTCATCATCCGCAAAGCAATTCTTTGCCAGGCAAAATTTTAGATGCTTTAGCAAAAGATATTCATGCCGAAGGATTGAATAAAGAAACCAAAGTCATCATCTTAAAAAGTGCTGGTGATAAAGTTTTTTGCAGCGGTGCAAGCTTCGACGAGTTGGCTGCTATACAAACAGAGGAGCATGGGTTAAAATTTTTCAGTGGTTTCGCCAATGTAATTAATGCCATGCGTAAAGCCCCACAATTTATCGTTGCAAGAATACAAGGTAAATGTGTGGGTGGTGGCGTTGGGCTGGCAGCAGCAGCAGATTATGCAATTGCTTGTGAAGGAGCTGAAATTAAATTGAGTGAATTGGCTGTGGGTATTGGTCCATTTGTAGTTGGTCCTGCAGTTGAACGAAAACTAGGATTCAGTGCATTTTCTCAATTGTGTATCGATTCTACAAAATGGCGACCAGCCGATTGGGCAAGAAAAAAAGGTTTATTTGCCGAGTTGCACAGTGATGCAGCAGGAATGGATGATAGCATTACACGTTTATCCACCACATTATCCAAGAGTAGCCCAGATGCCATGAAAGAGTTGAAAAAAATTTTCTGGAAAGGGACTGAACATTGGGATGAGTTACTCAAAGAAAGAGCAACCATTAGCGGTAAATTAATTTTAAGTGATTACAGCAAAAACTTTATTATTAAGTTTAAAGAAAAACAAAAAACCGTAGAATAATTTCCGCCACGCAGAATATTATCTAGAAAGTACTCAGAAAAAATCAATTCTTTATTGAACCTGAACAGTGAATAAATAATTGTTTCGTATCCTTGAAAGTGAACTGAGCAATAAATCTTTTTCGTTTTTACTTTTTATGGAAATAAATAAAAAAAATGTTATTTATACTTCTTAGAAAAATAATTAAAACTTCTGCAGGGCGAACCCGTTTTGTACTGGCATTTTTTGGGCTTAGTATTGCCTTACTGTTAATACTTTCTGCCATTCAATTACAAGCCAATTACAATGATTTGCTCAATGGTAAAACCAATCAGGATAGTACAGCCAATTTTTTAGTAATTAATAAAGAAGTAAATAACCAAACATTAAACGCCACCACATTAAGCGATGAAACCTTAACCGATTTACAAAAGCAACCTTTTGTGGAAGCTGTTGGCAATATCAGCCCGGGCAGGTATAAAGCATCCATTGAAAGTCTTATTAAAGCCTTTCCATTTTACACAGATATTGCCTTCGAAAGTGTTGGCGATGCTTTTATTGATGTGAATAATAACGACTGGCATTGGAATGAAAACTCCAATTTTATTCCTATGATTATTCCAAATATGTTTTTAGATATTTACAATTTTCAGTTCTCCGTTTCACAAGGCTATCCACAAATAACTCCCGATGCTTTAAAAATGTTATCGTTTAAAGTAAACCTGTACAATGGGTATGGTCAGGTGCAAAGCTACACAGGACGTATAGTGGGTTTCAGCGATCGAATTTCCAGCGTTTTGGTTCCACAAAACTTTATGGATTGGGCCAATAACAAATTTGGTAACCAACAAAGCAGCAAACCCAGCAGGGTGGTTATACGTACAAAAGACCCAGGAAATCCTGCATTGGTCAATTATTTAAAACAAAAAGGCCTAACTACCGATGCAGATAAAACACGTTTCAGCAAATACCGTAAAATTGTAGAAGTTGTTGTAAATGTTAGTTGGGTAACAGGTGCAGTAATGTTGTTATTTGCTTTGTTGGTGTTTACTTTATTTATTCAGCTAACCATTGCATCTTGCAAAGAAGAAATTCAGTTGCTTATTACTTTAGGAGCATCTCCTAACCAGTTGAGAAAATTTTTAATGAAACAATTTTTCCCGCCCAATATTATAATTGTTGGTTTCTCCTTATTTACCATTTCTGTCATTCAATATTTATTGTGCAATTATGTAAAGCAACAAAATATCTTCTTAAATAATTTTATTTCTGTTTACACAGTTGGTGCATCTATAGCAGTATTAATTGTTTTGTGGCTGGTTAATTTGGGCACTATAAAAAAATACATCAATAGTAAATAGGTCAGTTAAGCATTGAATTCAATCTTTCAATAAGCTTTATTCACGGCTGTTAATAATAAAATAATACAAACAACATGGATTGATACGTAACTTAGGAAAACCTAAAAAATATGCGTTGGAGAAAGTTTAACGGAGAATCCATTAATCTGCCAATTAAAGAGGCAGTAGCCGAAGCAATTAAAAAGGAAACAGAAAAAGGCATTCGCCTTAAAGTATGTATTGGCACTGATAGCCAAGTAAAAGGCTCAGACACAGAGTTTGCCACAGTTATTGTTTTTTTAAGAGAACACAGTGGTGGCTTCATGTACATTCACAACGATAAAACCAAACAACGTTACCACATTAAAGAAAGAATGTTGGTAGAAGTAGCTAAAAGCATTGAAATTGCTTATGAGCTATGTGATTTATTTATTGAGTTTGGTGTGGAAATGGAAGTACATGCCGACATTAATACAAATCCAAACTTTAAAAGCAACGATGCTTTAAAAGAAGCAATGGGTTACATTTTGGGAATGGGCTTTGCTTTTAAAGCCAAGCCAGAAGCTTTTGCCAGCAGTTGCTGTGCCGATAAAATTTGTAACTAAAGCAATGGTTTTTAATGCTAGTTAAGATGAGGAATACTCCTTGTCAAAAAAATTGTCTCCCTATATCAAGCTGTTTTTTTAGGTTCAATCTAACAACAATCATATTTACGACTGCCAATCGTCATGTTTTAGTGTTTATACATTATGGATTTTTGTATTACAAAAACAAAAGCCATGAAAACGATTATCGTCCCTGTCGATTTTTCTGATACTGCATACAATGCTGCTGTATATGCAATTCAATTAGCAAAACAGATTTCAACCAATAAAGTTGTATTGTATCATGCATACGAACTACCTGTTGCAGCCGATGGTGGATTGGCAATCCCTTTAATGGTAAGTGTAGATGATGTAAAAAGAAACAGCACTGAAGCGTTACATAACTTATTGAAAAAATTAAAAAGCCATATCGATTATTTTCCGTTTAGCTTAGAAACCTGCAACACCTATAATTCAGTAATAACGGGTATTACAGAAACAGCCAAACAGTTAAAAGCCGATTTAATTGTAATGGGTATTACAGGAGGCAATGCAGTGGAAGAAGTACTGGTTGGCAGCAACACCATCGATGTTGCAAAGCATACCAAAATTCCGGTGATGATTGTTCCGCCCAAAGCTGCATTTAATCCAATACGCAATGTACTATTGTCTTGTAATTTGGAATATATTTATGAAACTACACCTGTTGAATTAATTACTAAATTTTTAGACAATACGAAAGCCACTTTACAAATTTTACATGTAGAACCCGACCCTGCAACAGCCGATTTTTCTGGTACCTATTTTGAAAGTATACCTTTAAATACACTTTTCGAAGGGTATGAACCAAAATACCACTTTGTACACAATAGTAATTTTATTCAAGGGGTAAATGAATTTGCTGATTCCAATTCCATTGATATACTCATTATTGTTCCTCAAAAACATGGTCTCTTCGATAGCTTGTTTAATAAGAGCCACACCAAAATGATGGCTTTTCATAGTCATGTGCCATTACTAATTGCACATGAGTAGTTTTTTAATTAGGTACTAATTTGCCCTCAATATTCTTATTGGGGGCAATTGTGTTATTTAAGCTGTTATAATTATGTTTTAATATAAATCTCCTATCTTCGTTATGTTCATATACTCCTTCTTAGAAGACTGGATAACTTTTCTTCCGTTAAAAAGCTCGTCAAGTCATAGGTTGCAGAGCATATATTTTTAACGTTAACCCCATCATTACAAGATTGGTTGGTTAATATCATTTTAAACAAGTTATACTGTGTTATTTAAGGACTTACATTTAATTGAGCCCATAGCCAGGGCTCTAGAAGAAGAAGGCTATACCAACCCAACCCCCATTCAGCAACAAGCAATTCCACATATTTTACGTGGTAAAGATGTATTAGGTTGTGCCCAAACAGGTACAGGCAAAACGGCAGCTTTTGCAATACCCATTTTACAAAATTTATTTTTACAAAAACGAAAAGAAGAAGCTGCCTATCATCAACATATTAAAGTATTAATACTTACTCCAACCCGTGAGTTAGCCATACAAATAGATGAAAGTTTTGCGGCTTATGGTAAGCATACAAAAATTAGCCATACTGTAATATTTGGTGGTGTTTCTCAACACAGCCAAGTAAATGCTTTAAGAAGAGGAGTTGATATTTTAATTGCTACTCCTGGCCGTTTGTTAGATTTAATGCAACAACGTTTTGTTAGCTTACAACATTTGCAAATGTTTGTTTTAGACGAAGCCGATAGAATGTTAGATATGGGTTTTATTAACGATGTAAGAAAAATAATTACTAAAATTCCTATTAAACGCCAAACATTATTTTTTTCGGCAACTATGCCAAGAGAAATTGCAGGCTTGGCAAATGCCATTTTAAACAATCCTGTTAAAGTAGAGGTTACACCAGTATCATCTACGGTTGAAAAAATTAGCCAGCAATTGTACTTCGTAGAAAAAACCAACAAGCGTTTTCTACTAACGCATTTATTAACCGATACAAAGATTGAACGAGTATTGGTTTTTACAACTACCAAACATGGTGCAGATAGAGTTTGTAAAGATTTATTTAGAAGC
Source organism: Chitinophagaceae bacterium (assembly GCA_044348985.1). Taxonomy (GTDB): domain Bacteria; phylum Bacteroidota; class Bacteroidia; order Chitinophagales; family Chitinophagaceae; genus UBA1930. The sequence goes on along the minus strand of JBIKRV010000029.1, from coordinate 35,487 downwards.
AATATACCCGCCGAAGCGATACATGGTAATAAATCTCAAAATGCTCGTCAAAGAGCATTGAGCAATTTTAAAGAAGGAAAAATTAGAGTATTGGTGGCAACCGATATTGCTGCAAGAGGGATTGATGTAGATGATTTAACCCATGTTATTAATTACGATTTGCCCAATATTCCTGAAACCTATGTACATCGAATTGGACGTACAGGCCGTGCAGGAGCAAGTGGAATAGCCGTTTCTTTTTGCGATGCTGATGAACGACCTTTTTTGAGAGATATAACGAAACTAATAGGGTTAAATATTCCTGTAGTAGAAGAACATCCGTATAAAATGACGTATGCCAATTTTGCCCCAACTGCACAATCAGTAGCTCCTGCTGCTAAAAGTGGTCATGGTGTTTTTGCAAGAAGAGGAAGAAGTTGGAGACAGTAAAAAATGATTGGTACAAAAAAACTCAACTTTTAAAAGTTGAGTTTTTTTATGCGATTTTGAATTACAATTATTGTTTTGCTTTTTTAAAGTGCATACTAACACTTGGAGCTCCTGCTTGACCCCCAGGCATGTTTATGATTAATTTACCATCTTTAAAAGAGGCTTTCATCTCTTGTTTTTCACCACTTTTTTTTGAAGTTGCAATAATAGTTTCAGTGGCTTCGTCAACTGTATAAGATCCAGTTTCTACGCCTCCACCGGGTGTTGAACCTTCCATAGAATAGGTGCCGTTTTCATTAAATTCAAAACTCACTTCTTTTACAGATTCTAGTTGCCCTTTCATCATATCTACAGCTGCCGAACTATCTTGACCCATACTTGCCAATTGCTCTATCATTTTTTTGCCTAATGCTAGCGAGTCTTTTTCAATGTCATAATAAATCATTCCATCCATGTTCATTACAGCTATTGCCCATTTTCCAGTAATTGCAGCTTTTGTAACTTTAGTTTGTGCTTGTGCTGCAAAAATGGTGATAACCAAACAAACAGCTAAAATCAATTTTTTCATTTTTTAAATTTTTTAAGTATAACGTTTATAATGAGAAATTGTTCGTGCACAATAACCGTGCAAGAAATTAAAAAAAAGCTACCAACCCAAAATCCAAGCAAAAATCAAGGGTGCAACAATGGTTGCATCACTTTCTACAATAAATTTTGGTGTATTGATGTCTAATTTACCCCAGGTAATTTTTTCATTAGGTACAGCACCGCTATAAGAACCATAAGAAGTAGTGCTATCACTTATTTGGCAGAAATAACTCCAAAAAGGTACATCATGCCATTCTAAGTCCTGATACATCATTGGTACCACACAAATAGGAAAATCCCCTGCAATACCACCACCAATTTGAAAGAAACCAACACCTTTGCCTGCACTGTTTGCACGATACCATTCGGTAAGCCAAACCATATATTCAATACCACTTTTTACAAGATTGGCTTTCAACTCTCCTTTAATAACATAGCTGGCAAAAATGTTACCGGTGGTACTATCTTCCCAACCTGGACAAACAATTGGAATATTTTTTTCGGCAGCAGCTACAATCCAACTATCTTTTTTATCAATTTCATAATACTGTTCAAGCTCTCCACTTAAAACAGTTTTATATAAGAACTCATGAGGGAAATAACGTTCACCAGCGGCAGCAGCATCTTTCCATTGTTTTACCAAATGTTTTTGTAATCTGCGAAAAGCTTCTTCTTCTGGTATACAAGTATCTGTTACACGATTGTAGTGATTCTCTAATAAATCCCACTCATCTTGTGGTGTTAAATCTCTATAATTAGGTACTCTTTTATAGTGGCTATGGGCAACCAAGTTCATTACATCTTCTTCTAAATTAGCACCTGTGCAACTAATAATATCTACTTTTCCTTGACGAATCATTTCGGCAAAAGAAATACCTAATTCTGCTGTACTCATTGCACCTGCTAAGGTTACCATCATTTTACCACCTTCTAATAAATGTGTTTCGTAACCTTTTGCAGCATCTACTAAAGCGGCTGCATTAAAGTGGCGATAATGATGTTCAACAAACTTAGAAACCGGACCTTTATTCATACAAATTGATTTTGTTCGTTTTGTTAAGGAAGGCAAAAGTAATTTTTTTAGTCGTTCAAAAAATTAAACCCTGTTTTATCTTATTTTAAATTATTTAATGAATAGCAATATTTATGTTTGTAGCATTGCTATGAAGCTATTATTATTTAGAAAAATACATATTGGTGGCTGGGAAATTGCTTTGCCTGTATTATTATGGATAATACTAGCAATTGTTGCTACTTTAAGTGAAGTACTTCGTGGCTTTGAGTCTATTAATAATTACCTCATTTTTAAAGGTGTTTTTTGGCATAGTATCCAATATCAGCATTTATACAATGAATATCCTGCTGAATATTTCGATAGCAATCATTATGGTCCATCCTTTAGTTTATTAATTGCTCCTTTTGCATGGATGAATGTATATGTAGGCTGTTTTTTGTGGTGCATGGCCAATGCCTTTTTATTATTGTTTGCTGTGCAACAGTTACCTGTAAATGAGCGTAAGCAACAAATTATTTTATTGGTAGGTGTAATAGAAATGATGACATCTGTACACAATGTGCAGTTTAATCCTATGTTAACGGCATGGATTATTTTATCTTATACAATGATACAAAAAGAGAAAGATTTTTGGGCTACACTTTTTATTGCAGCAGGTTTACTGGTTAAATTGTATGGGGTGGTTGGTATTGCATTTTTCTGGTTCTCGAAGCATAAAATAAAATTTGTGTTGTCTTTTATTTTTTGGCTGGCTGTTTTGTTTTGCTTGCCAATGCTTATCTCATCTCCTGCCTTTGTTATTCAATCGTATAAAGATTGGTATGCTTCTCTTTCGGAGAAAAATGCAAAAAATGCGTTTGCAGAAGCCAATAATTTTATGCAGGACATTTCTGTATTGGGCATGATTCGTAGAATATTCAATATTCAACAATTGAAAAATTTTTATATCACAGTTCCGGTGGCCTTACTTTATGCTTTGCCATTTTTTAGATGGAAACAATTTAAGTACATTGGCTTTCAGTTAAGCTATTTGGCATTGGCTTTAATTGGTGTAGTAATATTTAGTACATCCGCAGAGAGTGCAACTTATGTAATTGCAATGTTGGGTGTTTCGATATGGTATATTTTGCAAAACACACAAAATAAAGCAACGCATTACTTGCTTATATTGGCATTGTTGTTTACCAGTTTATCGGCAACAGATTTATTTCCTGAGTATATACGTATTAACTTTATTCGCCCATATTCACTCAAAGCATTACCTTGCTTTTTAGTTTGGTTGGTATTGGTTTATCAACTAATTAAAAAAGATTTCAGTACTGTTAAACTCAATTATGAGTAAAAAAATTGCCATCTTAATTCCTGTTTGCAACGAAAAAGGAAATATTCCTTTAATAACAGAAGCAGTGTGCAATGTAATGGATACGCTTTCTTACAACTATACCATCAACTTTGTAGATGATGGCAGCAGCGATGGTACAACTGAAGTTTTAAAAGAAATTGCAGCAAACAACAACAAAGTTTTTTTTATCTCTTTATCCCGAAATTTTGGCCATCAAAATGCATTAAAAGCAGGTTTAGATTTAAGTAATGCCGATGCAGTAATTAGTATGGATGGAGATTTACAGCATCCGCCTGCATTAATTCCTCAATTAATTAAATATTGGGAAGAGGGCAATGATATTGTTTATACTATTCGAAAAGATCATCAAGAAATGCCTATGATGAAACGTACTACTAGTAATATGTTTTATAACTTGATGAATAAATTATCTGACATTGAACTAGAAGCTGGTACTGCCGATTTTAGATTAATGGACAAACGGGTAGTTGACATTTGCAGAAACTTTACAGAAATGGATTTGTTTTGGCGTGGGTTAATAAAATGGATTGGATTTAAACAAGTGGGTATTGAATATGAACCTGCAGAAAGGCAATTTGGCAAAAGCAAATACACTTACAAAAAGATGATGCAATTTGCATTAAGAGGCATTACATCGTTTAGCATTAAACCGTTAATCATTGCAATTTATTTAGGCTTTACCTTTTCCATATTATCATTATTGTATGTACCTTATGCGTTGTATGCTTTGTTGTTTGGTCATGCTATTTCAGGTTGGGCTTCTATGATTGTAACCATAGCTTTTTTCGGCGGTTTGCAATTAATGATTCTTGGCATTATTGGCATGTACTTAGGTAAACTGTTTTTACAAAGTAAAGATCGCCCACACTACATCATTAAAGAAACCAATCTGCAATGAGCCGTTTTATTTTAATGAGTTTTGATGTAGAAGAATTCGATATTCCGTTGGAGTATAACTACAAAATTGATATTGCCGAGCAAATGCAAATAGGCAAGCAAGGCTTAGACGAAATGCTGCCTGTTGTAAATACATTCGATATCGCAACCACCATGTTTACCACAGCCAACTTTGCACAGCAATTTCCAAATACTGTTAAAGCAATGAGTGCAAAGCATGAAATTGCATCGCATACTTTTTACCATACAACTTTTAAAAATGAAGATTTACTTGCTTCTAAACTAAAACTAGAAGAAATTACAGGTAAAACTGTTACAGGCTTGCGTATGCCACGTATGCGTAAAGTAGAAATGAGTGAAGTAAAAAAAGCTGGCTATTTGTACGATTCTTCAATAAACCCAACATGGCTACCAGGCAGGTATAACAATCTTCATTTATCCAGAACATTATATCAGCAAGAAGGTATGCTACGTTTACCTGCAAGTGTTTCACCCAATTTACGATTGCCTTTATTTTGGTTGGCATTTAAAAATTATCCTTACTGGTTGTTTAAACAATTGGTGGTACAAACACTTAAAAAAGATGGTTACATATGCTTGTATTTTCATCCTTGGGAGTTTACAAATATTCACAGTTTCAACTTACCGAGTTATGTAAAAAAGCTTTGCGGTAAAGCTTTGCAAGGCAGGCTGGAAAAGTTAATTCAGGATATTAAAAAGGAAGGAGAATTTGTTACAATTGAAAACTATATACAAAAAGAGCGTATCATTTTGAATTGATACGCTCATGATTTTGTAAGTATTTTTAATAAATATCTTATTTAGTTTTTTCAGTTTTAAAAACACTGATAAGGCCGTAGCTGGTAACCTTTAAAATTGTTTTTGCTTTGGCTTCTTCTTCTAAAGAAATAAAATAATTTACTTCGCCATCAGCATCGGTAAATTCAATACACTCTTTTAATTTGTATGGAGGGAAAGGATATTTTTTAGTGAAGGTTCTTAATGCAGTTTTAGGCAATTTATCTAATGCAAACACTTTACTGGTGCCAATTTCAGTACCATCGTAATTAAAAAAGGCTTCAATTTTTTCTCCATTTTGAAGAAAACGAGCTCTTGCAAAGTTCTTTTCCAATGTCCATTGCACATCTGTAACATCGGCAAAATTTACATTAAATGCATTTAATACTAAACTGTTTACTTTGTTTACATCTGCAGCAAATGCAGTTGTGGCTAATGATACAGCAATAAAAGCTGCAATAATTAATTTTTTCATTTTTTTAAATTTTAAAGTTGATTATGTTTTGTTTGTTTTTGTTGTTCAACTGTACTGTTCGACGATGTAAAAGTATTTTTTGTTACAGCCCAATCAACCATATATTGATGTAGTAAATACAAAAGGCTGTTTTGTTGGATGAGTGGCAATACGAGTTAAGTTAACCAAAGTTAAAAAACGGCTACAATCCTTTATTTACAGGTATTTGGAGCAAAATCTTAATAAAATGCAAAAAGCCGTTAACTGTGAGTTAATTTTTAAAAATGGTATTAACAAAACAGATGAATGGTGTTTAAAAGGGAAAATAATTTGAAAATCTTGTAAGTATTTAGATATTTGTCTAAATATATAAACAGTATAATCACCTGTGAATACATTATTTAAAGCCTTAAACGACCCAACCCGAAGAGCAATTTTAGAATTGCTGAAAGAGAAGGATATGACAGCAGGCGATATAGCCAATCAGTTCAATATTTCTAAACCGAGTATCTCTCATCATTTAGATTTATTAAAACAGGCTGATTTAGTAGCAGCAGAAAAAGAAGGGCAATTTATTTATTACTCTATCAATACTACAGTCATGGATGAAATGCTAAAATGGCTGATGCAATTTTCAAACAAAAAGAAAAAATAATGAACAAGTTTTCACGTATAGATGCTACAGTATTGCTTATATGGTTATTACCATTACTCTATTTATTCAAAGTACTGCCAACGTTACCCGAAACAGTGCCTGTACATTTTGGTGGAGATGGGAAGCCTGATCGATATGGCTCACCAGCAGAATTTGGTACAGGCATATCAATTGTTTCTTTTGTTGCCTTGGCAGTTTATTTCTTAGTGAAATTTTTGCCATCAATCGATCCTAAAAAAGCTGCTAAATTACCACAAGCCACATTTAATAAAATTGCAGTTGTAGTGATTTTATTTTTATCAGTTATTAACTGTGCTATAATTTATGCAACTGCTAATAATGGCTTTAATATTACCAAACTCATCATTCCAATGATGGGTTTACTCTTTGCTTTTTTGGGTAACTTAATGTACAACATCAAGCCTAATTATTTTGCTGGTATTCGTACACCCTGGACTTTAGAGAGTGAAGCTACCTGGAAAGCCACTCATCGACTTGCAGGTAAATTGTGGTTTTTTGGCGGATTAATTGTTGCAATAAGTACTTTGTTTATAACAGGTTCTATAGGGTTTATCATTTTCATATCAATTACTACAATAATTACAATTATCCCTGTCGTTTATTCATACATCTATTTTAAAAAATACGAAACCAAAAAATAAAATGAAAAAACTTATTCTGCTATTCGCCTGTTCATTTATACTGCTCACTGCAACTGCTCAAAAAGACATTGTTGGCAATTGGACATCTGTTTCTGAAATGATGGGGCAAAAAATAAAAATCATTTTCCACATCAAAAAAGAAAATCAACAATACACAGCAACTTTCGATAGCCCCGATCAAGGAGCATTTGGATTAGTTTGTGGTAAAGTATCCTTAGTAAATGATAGCCTTTATATAGAACTTACATCTATCAAAGGTACTTACAAAGGCAAATGGAATAAGGCTGATGAAATTACAGGAACAATTAACCAAGGTACTAATCTTGCTGTTGCAAACTTTCAACGTTCGGCAAATGCAAATGTTGCTAAACCACAAACACCTAAACCACCATTTAATTATACAAGTGAAGAGGTTGAATATGAGAACACTACTCAAAATGTGCATCTAGGAGCTACGCTTACAAAACCAAATGGAGAAGGTAAATTTCCTGTTGTAATAATGATAACTGGAAGTGGGCAACAAGATAGAGATGAAACCATTGGTCTGCACAAACCATTTTGGGTAATTGCCGATTATTTAACCCAACAAGGCATTGCAGTTTTACGTGTAGATGATAGAGGCAAAGGAAAAAGTACAGGCAATTTTGCTCAATCTTCTTCTGCCGATTTTGCTACCGATGTAATGGCTGGTATCGATTACTTAAAATCGAGAAAAGATATAGATACAAAACATATTGGTTTAATTGGACATAGTGAAGGAGGTATTATTGCACCTTATGTTGCAGCCATGCGTAAAGATGTAAACTTTATTGTATCCCTTGCTGGTCCAGCAATTGGCGGTAAAGCCACCAACGATTTTCAAAATATTTTACCACTTAAAAATGCTGGAATTGAACAGGTATATATCGATAGTTTTTTAGTGCTTCATCATAATTTAGTCAATGCTTCCATTACTATAAAAGAAGATTCATTGTTTAAAACTGCCATTAAAGAAATTTATAACAACTGGAAAAACAATCAATCCGATAAAACCAAACAAATTTTAATCCGAGGTAAAGATGAGCAGGTAATTAAAAGCTTTCAGCAAAGCTATGCAGCATTTAGAAACTCTTGGTGGCGTTTCTTTTTAACTTATGAACCAACCAAAGATATTCAAAAATTAAGTTGTGCAGTTTTAGTTTTAAATGGTGAAAAAGATGAACAGGTAGAAAGTAAACCCAACCTTACAGCCTTCGAAACAGCACTTAAAAAAAGTAAAACCAAACACTATAAAATAATTGAAGTGCTTGGTGTAAACCATTTATTTCAACATTGTAAACAATGTGGTAGTGTTCAAGAATATATTGCACTGGAAGAAACTTTCGACATAGAAGCGTTAACAACCATTTCCAACTGGATTAATGAAACAGTAAAATAAACCTTCAACTTTTTCACTTAAATTGTACCATCTGCAAAAGCAGGTGGTTTTTTATATGAATTATCTGGCTCATGCATACTTATCCTTCAATCGCATCGAAATTTTGCTGGGCAATATGAGCAGTGATTTTATTAAAGGCAAAAAAAAATTCGATTATCCACTAGGCGTACAAAATGGTATTGCTTTACATAGATTGATTGATGCATTTACCGATGAACACCCAGCAACAGCAAATGCAAAAGTTTTTTTTAAACCATCTGTTGGTTTATATGCAGGTGCTTTTGTAGATGTGGTGTACGATCATTTTTTAGCCAACGATAAAAATCAGTTTCCTACCAATGAACAATTACAAAACTTTGCAACCAATACTTATCAACAATTACAATTACACAAAGATGTATTGCCATTAAAATTGCAACAAATGTTGCCCTACATGCAATCACAAAACTGGTTGTACAACTATCAATTTAATTGGGGTATACAAAAAAGTTTCGAAGGGGTGGTTCGTCGTGCTACTTATTTAAACAACAGCAACGAAGCGTTTGAAGCATTCGAAAAAAATTATGAAGCATTGCAAGACTGTTACAATTTGTTTTTCGACGACGTTAAAAAAATTGCCTTTCAGCAAATTCAATTGTATTAAAATTTGCAGCCGTATATCTTTGTCAAAATTTGAGTAATGAAAAAAACAATTCTTACACTTTTAATTGCAGCTTTTGGTTTAGCAGCAATAGCCCAACAAAAACCAACAGAGCTTGATAAAAGCCCAATGGATATGAGCTATTGGCCAAAAGATTATCCAATACTTAAAATGAGTGGCAAAAGTAAAGACATACCAACAGCAAGAATTTTATATGGTCGTCCACAAAAAAACGGAAGAGATATTTTTGGCGGCATCAATAAATACAATGAAATATGGCGTTTAGGTGCCAATGAAGCAACAGAAATAGAGTTTTTCAAAAATGTAAAAATTGCTGATAAGCCGGTTGCAAAAGGTCGTTACACGTTGTTCTGTATTCCTCAAGAAAACAAATGGACGATTATTGTTAGTAAAGACAATTTCTCTTGGGGCAGTTTTACCTACGATGCAAAAAAAGATTTATTAAGAACCGATATTAGTATCGAAAAAAATACTGAACTCGTAGAAGCATTAACTATGTATTTCGAAGAAACAAAAAAAGGAGCCAATCTAATTATTATGTGGGACGATGTTAAAGCAACACTTCCAATCAACTTATAAAAATTAACCTCCGTAATAGGAGGTTTTTTATTTGGGGCAATTAGCCATACAATATCATTCAGCTACAGTTGCAGCTTTACGTTTGTAGTACCGATAAAATCGGTAGCTACCACTTCAATCTGCCTGCCCTTCAACAATAGAATTTCTATTCAGCAGTTTTAAGCAAGCATCAATATCTTTATCAACTAAAAGGCCTTTCAACTCTTTCAACCTTTTCAACTTTTCGTTCATGTGTGGTATTGCAGGCATACTATCTAAAAACCCAACAGTTGTACAACAAAATAAGTTACAACTTATGGGCAATGCTTTGCAACATCGTGGTCCCGACGGTGAAGGATTTTGGATAAACCCACAACATACCGTTGGCTTTGCACACAGGCGTTTAGCGGTAATTGATTTAAGTGTTGCTGCTGCACAACCCATGCACTATAAAAACAGATACAGCATTGTTTTCAATGGCGAAATTTATAATTACATTGAACTAAGAGACGATTTAAAAAAGAAAGGTTATCATTTTACTACAAATAGCGATACAGAAGTTATTCTTGCTTTATACGATTGTTACAACGACGACTGTTTACAGTACCTCGATGGCATGTTTGCATTGGCTATTTGGAACGAACAATACAAAGAACTACTTATTGCAAGAGATCGTTTTGGTGAAAAACCCTTGTACTATTTTTTCGATGGAGAAAAATTATTGTTTGCAAGTGAAATGAAAGCCTTTTGGGCCGCAGGTGTACTAAAGGAAGTTAACAATAGTATGTTGTTAAACTATTTAGGTGCAGGTTTAGTAAGTAACCCAAATAATGCAACTGAAACATTTTACAACAACATTAAAAAGTTACCTCCTGCATATAGATTATGTTATTCAACAGATAGTAATGAAATTTTTACTTATAAATATTGGCAAATCAATAAAGCAACAAAGCCATTCCCTATCAGTGAAAAATCAGCAGTAGAAATTTTTACAGAAAAGTTCAATCAATCTGTACAAAGGCGTTTAAGAAGCGATGTTACAGTTGGCACAAGTTTAAGTGGAGGGCTAGATAGTTCAAGTATTGTAGCAACAATACATCAACTCCAAAACTCAAACGCTACACTCAATTCTTTCTCAGCTATATTCCCCGGTTTTGAAAAAGATGAATCAACATACATCAACCTTGTAAACAAGCAATTCAATTTACAAAGTCATTCAGTTACACCAACTGCACAAGATTTTGTAACCGATTTTGATAAACTCTTATATCATCAAGAAGAGCCCTTTCAATCGTCTAGCATTTATGCCCAGTATAAAGTATATGAACTGGCTAAACAATATGGTGTAACTGTTTTATTAGACGGTCAAGGTGCCGATGAAACGCTTGGTGGTTACACAAAATATTATCATTGGTATTGGCAACAATTGGTAAGCAGTTTTCAATTGGGCAAACTGTCGAAAGAAAAAAATGCTGCTATTGCAAATGGCAACACCATTGATTGGAGTTATAAAAATTATGCTGCAGCATTTTTGCCATCAATGGCTGCAAAAAAATTACAGCAGCAGTTGGTTCATTCAGTTCAACACAACACATTACTCACTAAAGATTTTATAGAGATCAGCTTTGATAAAAATGTTTTTGAAAAACCAGTTATCAAAAGCTTGAATGATATTTTGTACTACAACACATTCCAAAGCGGTTTAGAAGATTTGTTGCGTTACGCCGATAGAAATTCCATGGCTCATAGCCGTGAAGTTCGATTGCCTTTTTTAAGCCATGAATTGGTAGAATATATTTTTAAATTTTCGGCTGATTGTAAGATACAAAATGGATTTACTAAACATATACTTCGTTTGTCAATGAACAATTATTTACCCAAAGAAATTGTTTGGCGTAAAGATAAAGTTGGTTTCGAACCACCACAACAACAGTGGATGCAGCACAAGCTAATACAGGAGCAAATTGTCGAGAGTAAGAAAAAATTAATAGCTAAAGGAATTATCGATAAGCAAAGTTTAGATTTGTCTGTTCAAATAAAATCTGCACATCAAAGTAACAATACAGATTGGTGGATATTGTGTGCAGGCAGCTTGGTTTAATTAATGCCCATTAATAAACATGAACAGAAAAAATTTTCTTCAAACTTTAGCACTTACAGGCATGGCAACCATTACCACTAAAATAAATGCTTTAGGTAAAATAACTGAACCATTAAGCAATACAGATCAAATGCCTGTATTGTTTTTAGGGCATGGCAGCCCCATGAATGCCATTGAGGAAAATGAATTTGTACAAGGGTTTAGAGAAGTGAGCAAATCTATACCTAAACCCAATGCCATACTTTGTGTATCGGCACATTGGGAAACCAAAGGCACATTTGTAACAGCAATGGAACATCCAAGAACCATACATGATTTTGGTGGTTTTCCAAAAGCTTTGTTCGATGTACAATATCCAGCACTCGGCAATCCTGCTTTGGCAAAAGAAACAAAAGAAATAGTCAAAAAAACGGATGTTGGTTTAGATGAAAAATGGGGTTTAGATCATGGTGCATGGAGTGTAATAAAACATTTATATCCCAATGCAAATGTACCTGTGATACAATTGAGTTTAGATTATACACAAAAGCCGCAATACCATTATGAGCTGGCTAAAGAGTTGGCAGCTCTTCGTAAAAAAGGAGTATTAATAATTGGCAGTGGTAACATGGTACATAACTTACGTATGGTTGCCTGGGACAAATTAAAGGCAGATAATTATGCCTATGATTGGGCTACAGAAGCCAATACAAAAATGAAAGAGTATATTTTAAATGGTAATCATAATCAGCTTATTAATTACACAATCAATGGAAAAGCTTTTGAATTAGCTATTCCAACACCTGAACATTATTTGCCATTGTTGTACACTTTGGCATTAAAAGAAGAAAACGAAAAAGTGAGCTTTTTTAATGATAAAGCTGTTGGTGGTTCATTAACTATGACTTCAGTAAAAATTGATTAAAAAGCCTGTTTAAAAGTTAAATTTATCATTATGTGAATTAGGATAGATTTTACCATAGATTAGACCTCTTTCATAAATTAATTTTTTAATTCAGGTTTACAGATGGCTTCAATTAGATTTAAACACAGATAAAACCGCTTTCTTCTGTTCCTGTATCTTTCGGCTACAATTTTGAATATTTTGATTTCTCTGATAATGTGTTCAATCATTACCCTTTGTGAGCCAATGGTATGGTTGTGCTTTTCAGCTTCTGCTGTTAATGGTTTTTCTGTATGTCCTAACAACCACTACCTGTAAGCATTTGTGTGTATTTGAGTACATGAATCTTACTTTCTTTGAACATTATAAAGTTATGTTTACGTTCATTGGTAATATAGGTGCACATTATTTTTGCTCTTTTTTATCTGCTATTAGCAGGCTCTTTATGATGTGTCACCTCTTTTTCACTGAATAATGGTTATCCTGTTTTTTTTAGGGTGTTCTATTGCTGTTTTCAGTAACAACTGCAACTACTTCAAATTCATTTTCATCTTTCAGTAATTCTTTCTTACCCGGTAAATGAAAAAGTTTAGTATGAATAAGTAAGTCTTCCATTTGTCGAATAATCCTGCCTGTTTGAGGTTCACTAATGCCATAAGTGATGCTGATATGAAGAAAGTACGATATTCTCGGTAATACATGAGTATCATTAATACCTTACCAGCATTACATAATTTTGGCGAACGACCCCGCCCACCTACTGATTTTACTGAATCTGTTATGGTCAACGTCTTATCGAATGTGACTCTTTTAACACCTGTTAATCTTTAAAAATGTTCATCAAGCAACTGTTGTAAGGTTATCCATTCTATCTTAACTATACGAAATTGTAGCAAACTTCAGTATACGCTGATTATGAATACATATTAATTTATGTTTATTAAATTGGTCTAAATAAAAGGTTTATTATGAGAATGATTTTTTAGTAAAAAAATGCTGATATTAGATAATAAAACTTTGGCTATAAAAAAGCATTTTTAGTTTTCTAGTAAAAGGTTAGCTGCACTTTATTTAGACCATTTAATTCTGCAACCCTTTTGCAGCTATATCTTTTTTTGTGTTGGTGTTTAAGTCATAAACTTGGGTTGCGTTATTGTCAATTAAATCAATGATGTCCAATTCCCCAAATGTTGCTATTATAGCCTCCATGTAAATTTGTTCTGGTATTTTACTTTCATCTTCATCGAAACTGCAACCAGAGTGAAATGAAAAAAGATGCCAAAAGCTTTTTTGTTGATCTTTGTTAAATGTTGATAGCTCTTGCTTATACTTTGCAATCAGTAAAAAATGCTCTAAATCATAGGGCCCACCAATTAAATTTTTTTTGGCTACTTCAATAGTTATTTGTGCTGCCAATTGTGCTTCTAAAAAAGGTTCTAGATCAGGAGTTCCGTCATGCAAAGAGTTCACATTTTTGCTATCTTCTAGCAAAATATTGATAGATTCATATACTTTTTTGTGTTTTGACAACCAGCTTATTTCGTTAGTAGAGAATATATTATCCATAAATTTATTATTGATAAGGAAAATTTAAAATAGGGGTTCATTTAACTCTTTAAAAACAATCCCAGTACAACCTGCTTTTTCTATTACTTCTTTTAATCTTTCGGAAACATAAAAGCCTATACCGCCGCTAACACCAGAAAGAGCAAAAAACTCTATTGATGTATCCCTTTTGATTGCTAATTTTTTTAAAAACAAGGGACGGAAATTAGGATAACCAATTGATATTGCATCTTGTTTGTTTTTTAAGTAACCTTTTATGTACTCTTCAATTGATTCGAAATTTTCGTCGGAAATCTCAATTTTCCCCATTGCATCTGTATAAATAAAGTTACAATTCTTTATATCAAGAAAGGAGAAGTCAGAAATGTGTGGGTTTACTATCCAATAGTCTTCTTCGAGGTTTTTCTTGTAAATTAATTTTGAACTTATAAATTGAATACCTTTTGAATTTATGTCATTTAAAATTATGTACAATTTATTTGAAATAAGCAATTTACTTGAAAGACCCATATAAGATACAGAAATCAAATCTGTTTTTTTTGCTTTATTTGAAAGTTTTGGAATAGGCCAAATTGTGGTACTGATAGCTTCTGTAAAATTTAGATGATACGAAGAGCGTTTCTCATAAATATCAAAACCTACATTTGCATCAATAACTTGTGGATATTGACCTATATCAGTTCCTGTACTTTCTAGTAACCTAAAAAAATTCATTTTATAGTATTATATTGTTTATTGATTCATTCGGGTGAGCTAAAATCCAAGTTTTTATATCATTTGCAAGACTTCTTATTAAGGCTTCTGCTGTTTGTGGGCTCATTGCAGCTTGTCCATTACTATTCCATAATTGGGTGAGCTTAGTTTTTACTTTTTGATTATACAAAAAATGGCTACCATTGTGTTGTATTGTAGTTAGTGGCATTCCATTTAGTAATTCATTTAAGTGGAAAGCGTTTGGGGCTTGTGCTGCTTTTTGAACTAAATCATCTACTGCATGCTCCCATGGAATAATATGATGGGCAACTCTTGGATAACCTTTTGCTAGACCTAAGACTTTTTTTAACAATTTTCTGACCGCAAACTCAAAAAAACAATTTATCAATATTTTAACATTTATTTAATTCTTGCTTTCTTATTATTTTTTTTGTACTTATGGATATCGTTCATTGGGTTCTGTAAAAACAATCCCAGTACAACCTGCTTTTTCTATTACTTCTTTTAATCTTTCGGAAACATAAAAGCCTAGACCACCATAAACGCAGCGTAAGCTAAAAAAATCAATGTTACTATTTTTTAGAAATCTAACCTTCTTAATTAGTAAATTATTAAAATCGTGAGTGCCATTAGCAATGGATTCTTCAAATTTTTGAACCTCAGCAATCATTTCCTCTTCACTATTAACATTAAGTTTCTTCTTGGGCTCTTTATCAAAAGAGGAGAAAAGGTAATATCCAATTTCAGATTGGCTGTAATCTATAATTTTAAAGTAAAAATCACAAGGATGAACAATTGTATATTGTGTAGCTAAGCCGCTTTGGGTTAAAACGGTTGTTTCAAAAAACTGAAAGCCGCTTAAATTGCTTTCTTGTAAAATGTAAGCTAACTTTTTACTAATTAATAAATTTTTATTAAGCCCAATCATTCCTGCCGAAAGCAGGTCTGTGAGCTTAGCACTTTTCCACAATAAGGCCTTTGGCAAAAGTACATTTTCTGGTGCCTTTTTTTCTTGAAATGATTGAATAAAGAGGTTATCATCACATGTTGTTGGAATGATAACTTCTTTAACCTGTGGATACTTTCTGCCAATGATTTTTGCGTCAAGACTTTCTCTGATTATAAAATATTCCATTTCTAAAAAACTAAGTTATCAATATGTGTTGTTGGATTATTTTGAATTGCAGTCTTGATAGCATTTATTATTGCTTCAACTTCAATTCGTGTTTGATCTGCCGAAAAGTTTGTTGGAATTGCGTTTAGTTTAGCTTGAACTTTATTAAGATAAGCGGCATGATTGCCATTATGAACAGCAGTATTTAGTGGAATACCATTTAATAGTTCGTTTAAATGAAATGGGTTTGTACCCTTAGCAGCTTTTTGTATTGCATCATGTGTTGCTTTCTCCCATGGAATAATATGATGAGCAACTCTAGGATCACCTTTTGCTAAGCCCAAAACTTTGCTTTCACAAGACAAGTCGAAAACATCACGTTTTTCCATATATTTTTTCTCGTTCACCACCTTGAAGCCATTCTGTTAATCTAAATTCTATAGGTTGAAATTCAATGCCTGTGCATTCTTCTCTTTCAATTACATTTTTTAATTTTTCAGAAACATAATACCCTAAACCCCCAATAACATTTTTTAAGCAAAAAAAGTCTTCAGTACAATCTTTCTTTATTTGTACTGGTTCGATGTAACTAATTTCCTCAGGTTTTTTATTATTCATATGAGCATTAAATTCATCAATACTTTTCAAAGTTAGATTCAGTGTTTCAGATTCATAAGTTTTTGAAAAGTCAGCTTTATGTTTATAATAAACTACATTTATATTCTCATAATTAATAAAATTTTGCTTGTAGGCGTGTACATGCAAAACCCAATAATTAGTATAAACCTCTAACCCTTTTTTTACGCTAATGTTAAAAAACTGCAAGTCGTTTTTATTAAAGGCTTCAAGTATTGTTTTTAGTTTTGTGCTAATTACTAATTTTCTTGAAATTCCTCCAGAAGTCATTAGCAAATCCAATATTCTTGCAGATTTAAAGAGTTCCATATTGACTAGATAAGGGGTAGTGGTTATTTTCTGATCTTCAAAATTGCCTATAAAATTTTTTACCTCATAAGAGGGTACTCCATTCTCTGGAATTAGTGGATTTGTATGTTTTATAAATGAGTCATTTCCTCTAATTTTTGTACTAACTGTAAATTGAATTCTATAGTAGTTCATATTTAGAAAGTTATATTGTTTATATGTACGTTGGGGTTATTTAATATAGCTTGTTTTGCTTGGTTTATAATGTTTAAAACAGCATTGTAAGTTGCCTCATTACTTAAATTAGTTGATATGGCATCAAGTTTTGCTTTAATTAAGCTATTAAATGCAGGATGATTGGGTTGATTTCTCCAAGCTTCAACAGGTATTCCATTTAAGGCATCATCCATATGAAAAGCATGTGATGATTTTGCTGCCTTTTGTATAGCATCATGCATAGGAATTTCATTACCCCATGGTATAATATGATGTGCTTGCCTTGGGTCGCCGGGCAACAATCCCAAAGATTTTCTAAAAAGTTTAGAATTTTTAGAAAAACCAATAGCATCATTAGTAAGTTTTATAAACCTTAACTTTATGCTAGCTCCACCAATAGCAGTAATTGTTTTTGTGAAATATTTTGCTGTGGTTGCAGCCATCCCTACAAAAGGTACAGCACCAGCAAAAGACAAAGTTGCATTTAGGCCATCTCCTTGAATTGTATAAATAATCCCATTGGTAATATCAAAAACCTCTCCAATAACTGGTATTAAACCTGCCATATCAAGCCCAGTATGAACAGATTCTTGTAAGGCCTCCCAAGCACACCTTAACTTTGACCAACCTGGGTTTTCTTGTCTTATAAGTACATAACTAGCAAGTGTTTGAGTACTCCACTTTAAACCAAAATTGGGAATCATTAATAAGCCAGGGCAGCAACTATAGAGGTTGCTAAGATGTGGTATAGCAGTGTTGCCAAAATCAGCACCCCAAGTAGTTTCTAAAAGATTATTTATGCCTAAGTCAATTAAAATTTTAGATGTAGTTTTTGATTCTTCTGAAAAATCATTTTCTGTTAGCTGCTCGTTTATTAATGTAACAAATTCTGGATTATTCTCGAGCCATAATGATTGTGCATAAGTTAAACCAAGTTGTAAGCTAAGACTTGTTACCGTTGAGGAAAAGCCAGTATTATTTCCACCGCCTCCAAAACCCCCACCACCAGTCCACCACCAATACCAGTTAGGGTCGTAAGAACCACCACCGCCGTAATTCCAAGGCCAACCCGAACCATAACCCCACCAATTATTACCCCCACCAGTACTACCGCCTCCAGTAGAACCTCCTCCAGTACTCCCCCCACCAGTAGAACCGCCGCCGTAAGAACCACCACCACATCCACAACCCCCACCTCCACCTCCACCAGAGCAATCAATAGTAATTACCATAACTATCGAAACATTCACTTGAGCAGCTACCAAAGTATCCCCAACATACCAGCCAGTTATTTCATAAGATATTTGAACCATAATTGAAATGTCGCAACTGCTACTCCTCGCCATTGAATTTGCATTGATACCATTTGTTGTAATTTTCGAAGATGAACCATCAAAAGAGATGTTTACATTTTTAAGCGTAGCATTAACTGGCGAATTGACGTTTATGCTATCTACGTTATTAACCGATTTTTCAAAGTAACCAAAAACAGCTTGTGTATTAAGCAAGTTGTTTTTGGTGGTATTTGAACCTGCTTGAATAGCATTTAATGAGTCTTTATTGTAAACACGATAAGTGTAAAGACTGTCGTTATGCTTATAAGCAGTAATGTAAGATTGTACAGCTTGAGTGCTTTGTGATTGAAGAGGTATAAAGAATACACCTTGATTGTTGTTACTATTTGATCTTGATGAATTATTTGATGAAGATGGGCTAGAATTTTTTGAGATAGATGAACTTTGTCGCCCAGAAAGATTTGTATGATTATTGGTTTTGTAAATTACTTTGTCCCATTTTGGAATGCCATTTTTACGAACAAAGTCAGGCAAGAATTTAAAAATCGAATCCTGCTTTTTAATGTCCGCAGCAAGTTTTTTAATCTCAATATCGTTTGTTGAGTTGGTGTTAAAGAAATTATTTTTAAGTTCTTCATAGCTTTCGATTTTGTCACTATTTAGTACATCGTTCTTTCTACAGCCTAAGAATGTAAAAAACACTAATGCAATCCACACAAAATTTTTAAATAGTTGTTTTGTCTTAACTACATTTTTCATAATCATATTTATAAAATTAACAAATTCTTTCATCAAATATATAGTTACTATATTTTGTAATCAAATGCGTTTACAATAATTTATTCACAATAATCAACCTTGCAATTCTTAAGCAGGTTGATGAATAAAAAAGCTTTTCTTATAAAACTTGGTGAGCGTATAGCCAAAATAAGGCAAGCTGAAAATTTAAGCCAAACAGAGCTTGCTTTAAGATGTGATAAGGATAGGCAAAACCTTAATAGGCTTGAAAAGGGAAGAATAAACCCTTCTATTTTTTTTCTTCTAGAAATTGCAACAGAGTTGAACATTTCTTTAAGCGAACCCCTTGCCTTTGAATATTAAATATTCCCACACTCTACAAAACTTGCTCTATATTCTTTTTTAATTTTACCCAACTTGTTATCTAAACCCAATACTCTAGCAGGATATAAACTACACATTCTAAAAGCTTCCTCTAATTCAATTCCGCAATGGTTTACTAAATTGAGTGCTGCTTTTTCCATTGTTAAAGCACTGCCACTTAAAATATTGTTGCTCTCATATTTGTCTCCAGTTAAGTTGTGTTGATAATACCCTGAAGTAGTTGCAGTAACGGCATCAGTAATAACAAACAATCTTTCTTTCATAATTTTTTTAGCTACCTGAATAGCTGCAAAATTTACATGGTAACCATCAGGAATTATACTGGCCATTACATTGGAATGATTCAATACAGCACCAACCATGCCTGGCTCTCTGTGCTGTAATCCACTCATGGCATTGTATAAATGTGTAACAGTGGTTATGCCATTATTAAAACTACTTGTAGCTTGTTCGTAAGTTGCATTGCTGTGTCCTGCTGAAACGATTATACCATAAGATTGAATTTGTTCAACAATCTCTTTATTGCAAATTTCCGGAGCAAGTGTAATCATTTTGATTACGCCTTTTCCGTATTCTATAAGTTCAGTTACTTCTTCTATGGTTGGAGTATGAATGAGCGATGCAACATGAGCACCTCTTTTCTCGGTATTAATCCATGGACCTTCAATATGTAAGCCTAAACAGCCTTCGCCACCTTGTTGCCAATATGCTTTTACAGCATTTATACAATCATAAATAACCTTGTAAGAATTGGTTGCAACAGTAGGTAAAAAGTTATGTGTTTTGCCTTTTAAACAATAGTCATGTAATAGAGCTAAAGCTTCAGTAGTTGGATAAACTGCCAATAGCTTTTCAGCAGCTCCATAAATTTGTATATCAATAAACGCAGGAATTAAGCAAGCAAAATGCTTAGTTGCAGGAACTAAAATTTGTGAAACAGGGATTACGTCAGCAATTTGTCCATTGTTTACTACAATTGCATGATTGTATAACCACTCTTCTCCAGTGAAAATTTTATCTGCTGTATAAATACCATCTGTAATCATGAACTAATCAATAATATTAAACTCATCTGCATCTTTCAAAAAAGGAAATTTATTTCTGGTAGCTTCCAGCTTGTCTTTTTCTAAAGTAATGGTAAATATGTCTTCGTCATTGGCTTTATGATACAAGGTTTCGCCCAGAGCATTTAACACCATACTATCACCACTATGATAAATGTTGTTACCATCATTTCCCACTCTGTTTACACCAATAACATAAGCCTGATTTTCTATTGCCCTAGCAGTTAATAGAGTCTTCCATGGATGATTTCTTCTTTCTGGCCAATTGGCAACATAGAGTAAAATATCGTATTCAGGCTCTTCATTTTGTTGCTGCCTTGCCCAAACGGGGAAACGCAAATCGTAACAAATCTGCACATTTATTTTCCAGCCTTTTACACTGGTGATTAATCTTTTATTGCCTGGTGTATAATGTTCATCTTCTCCTGCAAAACCAAAGCAATGTCGTTTATTGTAATAGCCATATTGTCCATTGGGTAACATCCATATTAAACGATTGTAGTAGTTGCCTTCTTCTTCAATAATAATACTGCCTGTAAGAATTATTTTTTTTTCAATAGCTATTTTTTTCATCCAGCCCACAGTATTTCCATCCATTGTTTCAGCAAATAATTCAGGTTTCATGCTAAAGCCTGTGCTAAACATTTCGGGCAAAATCACAATTTCAGTTTTAGAGTCAATGCTCTTGATTTTTTGCTCCAGCATTTGCAAATTGGCAACTTTATCTTCCCAATGCAAATTGGTTTGTATCAATGAAAAAGTCAGTGTATTGCTCATGTGGTAAAAGTAAAAAATTAAAAACGATAAGCAGCCTGTAATCCTATGTATTCATGGTTATTCAATTGACTAACTGCCTCTTTTGTTTGATAAACAGCCTCTACTCTTGTGGTCCATCTTTTTTTTGCATAAGCAATACCAAAAGTATTTTGTATCATAATTGTTTCAGGTTTTGAAACAAATACAATTGCAGGTAATTCTTTAGCAAATAAATTACCTTGTATGGTTGCATTATATCCTTGTACAAAAATTTGTGGGTAATAATAAAAGATCAACTCGTAGTTTCTTTTTGTTTTTACCTCAGCAGCATTAATTCTTGCATTCAGCAAAACACTATTTTCTGTTTTTTCAAATTTGCCTAAGCAGAAATATGCACCAGCTTTTGCATTGATAAAAAAATTGCCTGCATTGGCTTCAGCAACAGGAACAATTTTAAAAGAAGATTGATTTGCTTTTTCAGCAGCAATCGTTGTTGCATATTTTACACCAGCAGTAAGTCCTATGCTATTGGGTATTTGATTTTCCCATTGAGGGAAATACCCTGAAAATTTTAATGTGTGATGCAAAGATTCTTGAAGGGATTGACCTAATGATATTTCACCAGTTAAACCCAGTTCAAGTTTATAGGTAAATATTTGAGACTTATTGAGGAATTTGTCTTTAGAATATTTAACGAACAAATAGCCACAAAAAGGACGATCCAGCGGCTCAATTGCTCGCCAAATATCGCCTGTATGTTGTTGGGTAAACATAGTTTGTCCCAGTTCAAACCTATTAATTACTTTCTTGCCATTTTTGTTTTTTGCTTTGGAGAATTGCAGAAAAAGGCCATTGGTGTAATAACTGTCATTGGATTTTAATGCATAAAAATCGTTTTCAGTAACAAACGAAATTTCTTTTGTGAAATGATCATTATTCTGACCGCTTACCATTGTGCAAAGTAATAGCCCCCAAAAACTAATAATTAACTTCATGTAAAACAGATTGTAATTAGGCAATTTAAAGAGTTAATCTTTATTTGAAGAACGAATTTGAGCAATAGTTTCTCCAATAAGTTTTATTTCGTATCCCTTTTGCAAGAGATAATTGGTAGTTTTTACTTGCCGGTTTATATATTGTTCGCCCGATAAAGACTTCCATTTGGCAGTTGCCAGTTTCAACAATAATTGTGTATATTCTTCATTGTCAATTACTTTAAGGGCTTTTTTGATGGCGTATTCACTAATCCTTTTTTGTTTCAGTTCATAAACAATTTTTATTTTACCCCATTGCTTCATTCTAAATTTTCCTCCAGCAAACTGTTCGGCAAAACGTTGTTCATTCAAGTAATCTTCTTCTATTAACTGGCTTAAAAGTAATTCCACTTCACTTTTATTCAACCCGAAGGAGTATAGTTTTTCTTTTACTTCTGCATGGCAGCGTTCTTGATAAGAACAAAAATGTTTGATTTTTTGTAAAGCTTGTAATGGGGTAAAGTTTTTTTTAAACAAATCAATACTTTTATAGATGCAAATTAAAGGATTAGCAATTTTAATTAAACGAATTATCGGCTTTAATTGGGTTATTTTTGAATAGTACACTTTACATTGCAATTTACCGCTTTATTTAAAATACCAATCATTTGTTGGTGAACCTGTTTGAATACCATAGCTGTTTTATTAAAGACGATAAACTTTATGACTTTACTGCAAAAAAATTATTGAATCTACCAACCTCACAAAAACAGTATTACCGTTTTTTAATGGAGAAGAAGCCATTGAGTTTCTAAAAGCAATCGTTTAAATACCAATTCTTCTTATGATATTTTTTATTAAATATTCATATGCCGGTTAAGGATGGCTGACATTTTTTCAAAAGAGTTCAAAACCCTGCTGAATGATTTAAACAAGAAGATAGCTATTTACAGGGTTAGTGCTTCGAAAGATGATTATGACATTAAAAAATCGAAAAAACATAATTTTGTTATCAAATACAGTACTAAACCCATTAATAGAGGTCGTTTTGATCAATTAATTGTGGCAGCCTTAGCAAAATAATCAACTCAATTCACATTATTCAACATTTTTCTGTTGATAACCTGTAATGTGAACTTTTACATAGCGAAATATTAATCAATTTACATTAGGTTTGCCCGAACCGAGCAATTTCGGAATTGCCATAACTAAAACAATGAGCCATGAAATTTATAGTTTCATCATCGTCCCTTTTAAAACACCTGCAACAAATTAGTGGTGTTATTAATGCCAATACGGTTTTACCTATTTTGGAAGATTTTCTATTCGAAATTCAAGACAAAAAATTAAGTGTTACAGCTACTGATTTAGAAACTGTAATGCGTGTACAATTGGATATTGAAAGTAAAGTAAATGGCAAGGTTTGTATTCCTGCAAAAATTTTGATGGATTCTTTAAAAAATATTGCCGATCAGCCTTTAACTTTTAACATCGATAAAAATTATGGTGTTGAATTAACCAGCGACAATGGTAAGTATAAGGTAATGGGCGAAAATCCAGATAATTTTCCTAAAGAACCTGCAGCCGATGATACAACTGGTTTTACTATGACAAGTGGTGCTTTGGTAACAGCCATCAACAAAACTTTATTTGCTGTTAGTGGTGATGATTTAAGACCAGCAATGACTGGCGTTTTCTTTGAACTTACTAAAGACAGCGTTCAATTTGTTGCAACCGATGCTCATCGTTTGGTACGTTATAAAAGAACCGATGCAAAAGCAACCAAAACAGATTCTTTCATAGTACCTAAAAAACCATTGAATTTATTAAAGAATGCATTGCCTGATAATGATGATGAAATCAACATCAGTTACAATGGTAATCACCTTTTTGTAAGTCATGGTGATGTACAAATGATTTGTCGTTTAATTGATGCTCGTTTCCCTGATTATAAAGTGGTCATTCCTGCAGATAATCCTTATCACTTAGTTGTAAACAAACACGATTTTCAAAATGCTTTACGCCGTGTAAGTGTATTTAGTAACAAAAGCACCAACCAGGTTGCTTTAAGCATTAGTGGTAGTGAATTGCAAATGGCTGCACAAGATGTGGACTTTAGTTTTGAAGGTAACGAACGTATGAATTGCCAATACAATGGCGAAGACTTACAAATTGCATTCAATGCCAAATTCTTAATCGAAATGTTGGGAGCTGCCGATACAGAAGATGTTCGTGTAGAATTATCTACCCCAACGAAAGCTGGTTTGGTAAAACCAACTGAACAAGCTGAAGGTGAAGATTTGTTGATGTTGGTAATGCCTTTGATGCTAAATAATTAGACTATTTTTTTTAAGAAGTGAATATTTTAAATCCCTTTGCTAAAAACAAAGGGATTTTTGTTTGTACATTCATCACCTAAAATTGCTGCCATGTTTCATACTATCATTCAACACTTTTCTACCTTAGAGCAAAGACCATTGGAAAGAATGGCTTTTCTGGTAGGAGGGTTACTTATTTTTTGGATTATTGAAGGATCTATTCCTCTCATTCAGCTCAATTATAAAAAGAATAAACTGCAACATGCAGCAGTAAACTTTGGATTTACAGTAATTCATTTAATCATTCATACTTTTTTGGCAATACTTATTGTAAAACTAAGTGATTGGTGCAAAACAGAACAATTTGGTTTGGTGTATTGGACAAATGCAGGAACACTATTTACTATCATTATTTCATTTTTAGTATTGGATTTTTTTGGAGGCTGGTTGGTGCATATTACTGAGCATAAAGTGCCTGTGCTGTGGCGTTTTCATGTAATTCATCATGCCGATAATAATGTAGATGTAACAACAGGCTTACGCCACCACCCTGTAGAAAGTTTGTTGCGTGGCGTATTCTTTTTTATGGGCATTACGGTTAGTGGTGCACCCATGTATGCGGTAATGATTTTTCAAACAATGTTAATAGTTTCTACAGCATTTACACATGCCAATATCAGTTTACCAAAATGGTTAGATGCTGCATTGAGTTATGTGTTGGTTTCTCCAAATATGCATAAAGTACATCATCATTGGAAGCAACCTTTTACCGATAGTAATTATGGAGCAATTCTCAGTATTTGGGATAGAATTTTAGGCACATTCAAGCATTTAGACCACCAGCAAATTAAGTATGGCTTAGACCGATATTATCCCAACGATAAAGACGAAGATTTTGTTCAGCTAATGAAAAGTCCGTTTGGTAAAATGGAGTAATATTTTGTAACGAGCTGAAGTACTACTATTTAACTTTTGTTGCGTCGCACACTTCGGGTTTCTGTTCTATATTCAACAGTTATTGTTTCTTTGCTTAAAACTGTTTAGATGAAAATATTTTTTCTCTTAATTTCATTTGTGGTTTCACAAATTTCTTATACCCAAATATTTAAACTCGACTATTACGTTGCCGCAAAAAGTGGACTAAGTATTCGAAAGTCACCAAGTCTAAAATCTCCATTGGTTAAAAAAATAGCCTATGGAGATAAAGTTGAGTTTATGCACTTTGATTACACTTCAGATTCTACAACCATTGTTGATGGTTTCCCATGCCAATGGATGATGATAAAACAAGGTAAGGATTCGGGTTATGTTGTTGATGCATTTATGTTTCCTATTCCTCCTCCGTCAACTAAACATCAAACAATCGAAGATTATATAAGAAGTATTAGCAAGCCTATTGTTGACTCTTTAAAATTTGGTGACGACAATCCAAGGGTTGAAGAATCTATCGATATTACTTATAAAAGCATTTTTAAAAATGGTGTTGAAATAATAAAAAGACAGTGTTATGAATATGGGTCAGCAACTTATATATTACCCAGCTTTGATAGCAGAAAAGCCTTTCAATTGTTGCGTTTAATTGAAAATGAAGATTCAACCTCCGTAGAAAAAAACGACGACTTCCCAATAAAAAACAAAGTGATTACAAGAAATAAGGAATGTAAAGTTTCTATTTTTACAGACACTAAAAAAGATACATTTCTAAAATCTCCCTGGCACATATTATTCAGTTTAGAGTTTGAAAACTTTGCTGAAACAGAAATAATTGAGTTAGAAAATCAATCTATTATAACCATAAGATATGGCAATTAAAAACCACAACATGAAAAAATCAGCTTTCATTCCTGCACGTTATGCTGCTACTCGTTTTCCTGCAAAGCTCATGCAAATGTTGGGCAATAAAACAGTCATTCGTCATACCTATGATAATACAATTGCCACAGGTTTATTCGATGAAGTTTGGGTAGTAACCGATAGCGATATTATTTACAATGAAATTGTAAACAATGGGGGTAAAGCTGTAATGAGCATTAAAGAACACGAAAGTGGAAGCGACCGTATTGCTGAAGCTATTACAAATATGGATGTAGATATTGTGGTAAACGTACAAGGCGATGAACCATTTGTAAAACGTGATCCTTTAGAAAAACTTTTGGTCACTTTTGAAGATACCAATATTCAAGTAGCCAGCTTAATGCAAATTTTAAAAGATGAAAAAAGTATTGCCGACCCTAATTATGTAAAAGTTGCAGTAGATAAAAATATGAACAGTTTAATGTTCAGTCGTAGCCCTATTCCTTATCATAGAGATAAAGCTGTAACGCCTGTTTATTATGAACATATTGGTGTATATGCATTTCGTAAGCAAGCATTAATCAACTTTACCAATTGGGAAATGACACCATTGGAAGCTGCTGAAAAAGTAGAATGCCTGCGTTATTTAGAAAATGGTATTCTTTTAAAAATGGTCGTTACTGAATATATGGGTGTAGAAATTGACACACCAGAAGATTTAGTAAAAGCTGAACTATTTTTATAATTTCTATTAATTATAGTTATTTAGTACAAGACTGCCCTGCTGGTCAGCAGGCTTAGTCAACAACGCCCATGTCGCTCAATTGAAATACGAATGCTACTTCACACAAAAATTCATTCTACTATTCAAATGAATTAGCTCAATTTTGCTAACCAATTGAATTTTCAACTTATGAACTTTTAAACTTTAAATAATGCAATTCAGGAATTTTAAAATGGTGAGTTATGTGGTATATGGCCGTGGAAGTTTTAATCAATTAGACGAAATTTTAGCACCACAACGCAAAGGTGATGCTCCCATGATATTTTTAGTAGATCATTTTTTTGAAGGAAAATCATTGGTAAATCGTGTGCCAGTAAGAGGCAAAGACAAAATTATTTTTGCCGATGTTACCCATGAACCAAAAACTACACAAGTTGATGCTTTGGCTAAACAATTGAAAGAAGAGTTTGGAACAGTGAGTGGTGTAATTGGTATTGGTGGTGGCAGTACAATGGACTTAGCAAAAGCTGTTGCTTTGATGATGACCAATCCTGGTAGCAGTGCTGATTATCAGGGTTGGGATTTGGTAAAACAAGCAGGTGTTTATAAAGCTGGTATTCCCACTTTGAGTGGTACAGGTGCAGAAGTGAGCAGAACAACAGTTTTAACAGGCCCTGTTCGTAAATTAGGCATGAACAGTGATTTTACACCTTTTGATCAAATTGTTTTAGATCCTGAATTATGTAAAGATGCTCCAAAAAATCAGCGTTTTTATACAGGTATGGATTGTTACATTCATTGCATAGAAAGTTTAGAAGGCACTTACTTGAATGAGTTTAGTAAAAGCTATGGTGAAAAAGCATTGCAATTGTGTAGAGAAATATTTTTAGCAAATCCTGTATGGACAGATGAACACGACGATAAATTAATGATGGCTTCTTATGCTGGTGGCATGAGTATCGCTTATAGTCAGGTGGGTGTTGCACATGCAGTAAGTTATGGTTTAAGTTATTTATTGGGTACGAAACATGGCATTGGCAATTGTATTGTAATGAACCATTTAGAAGAATATTATCCTGCAGGCGTTGCAGAGTTTAAAAAGATGGTAGAGTTAGGTGGTTTCGATATTCCACAAGGCATTTGTGCCAACTTAACGGATGAACAATTTGAAGCAATGATGAATGTAAGCCTTGGCATGAAACCCTTATGGGAAAATGCTTTGGGCAAAGACTGGGAAAAAATAATGACCAGAGAAAAACTAAGAGCTTTATACGAGAAGTTATAATTATTAAACCCAGTTTTCAATTACAAAACAATAACGATGCAAGCCTTATCAAACGAAGTTTTAACGATTAAGATTAACCCTAAAGGAGCAGAACTAACCAGCATTTTTAATCATGAAACGGGCTTAGAATATTTATGGAACGGCGACCCTGCTTTTTGGCCAAAACAAAGTCCTGTGTTGTTTCCTATTGTTGGTGGATTAAGAAATGGAACCTACAACTACAATGGCAAAAGCTATCAAATGGGGCGTCATGGTTTTACAAGAGATTTTGAATTTGAAATCACCCACTCAACAGCAACTAGTGTAACGTTTACATTAACCCAAAATGAAAAAACAGTAGAACAATATCCATTCAACTTTTCATTTTCGGTTACCTATTCCATCAATAAAAATATACTTACCTGTTCTTATAGTGTAACCAATACAGGCAATGAAATCATGTATTTTTCTTGTGGAGCTCATCCTGCATTTAATATTCCATTAACCAGTGATACAACTTACACAGATTGGTATTTGAAATTTTCATCTGTAGAAAATACGCCTAAATGGGTGCTTTCTAAAAATGGATTAATCGATAATGAGCCCATAGCTTGTTTAGAAAATACCCAACAATTGCCATTGAGTAAACCATTGTTTTATGGTGATGCACTGATATTTAAAAGTTTGAAATCTGATGCAATTACCATTCAGTCAGATAAATCAACACATGGATTAACACTCAATGCTGCTGGTTTTCCTTACTATGGAATTTGGGCTTTTAAAGATGCCAATTTTGTTTGCTTAGAACCTTGGTTTGGTTTAAATGATACCGAAGCCAGCACGGGTGAATTAGACAAAAAAGAAGGCATTTTAAGTTTAGCTCCTAATGAAAACTGGACTAAAAGCTGGACTGCAGAAATGTTTTAATAACATCAAACTACAATAAAAAGAGAGGCTTCGTTTAAAAACGAAGCCTCTCTTTTTATATAAATACAATTCAATTAATCTCTGCTTGCCAAACGGCTTAACAATTTCAATATTTCGATGTATAACCAAACAATGGTTACCAATAAACCAAATGCACCATACCACTCCATAAATTTAGGAGCACCTCTTTCAGCACCTTGTTCAATCATATCAAAGTCCATAATTAAATTTAAAGCAGCAATAGCAACCACAAATAAGCTAATTCCTATTCCCAATAAACTTCCATTGCCAAAATTCATAAACTCCATTTGCACACCAAATAAACGTAATAACATGGTAATGCCATAAAATACAGCAATGCCTAATGTAGCAGAAAATACAATACTCTTAAATTTTTCAGTGGCTTTAATTACACCAAAATTATAGAGTAAGAACATGGCTATAGCAACTCCAAAAGTTAAACCAACTGCCTGCATTACAATGTTTGGATACTTCTCAGACATGGCATCATTGATTACTGCTGAGATTGCACCTAAGAAAAGACCTTCTAATAAACCATACAAAGGAGCTAAATACGGAGCCCAATTTGGTTTAAATGAAATAGCGATTGCAGCAATTAAGCCACCTATTGCACCAACTAACATGTACGTAAACATACCTTCTGGTTGACCACTATAATATTGCTGCCAAGTAAATGCAGCACCAGCAACAACCATTAACAATAAGAAGCCAAACTTATTTATTGCTCCTCTAACGGTCATGGTGCCATTCATTTCAGCTTCGGCACTGTGGCTTCTATCAAAAATTTTCTCCGTTAAAGTTGGGTTTCCCGACTTAAAAAGTGACATAGTATTTATTTTTTATTAGGTTAAAGATAAAATATTGAGCACAAATACGAAAGTTAAAAATAGCACTTGTCTTTCAATTACATAATACTTGCTATTATTCAAATAGCTTACCAAAATGAGCAGCACCTGTTTTTTTGTCAGTTTTTTGCAAATTCAATACCACAATATAACAACTGATTTGCAATAAAACCACCCATAACAAACGATTGTTAGTACACTTGCGTCAGCTTGATTATCAGTCGTTTTATATCCTTCATTCACACAAAACCCACATCCATCAAGCACTTTGGGTTACTTTTTAGTAGTTTTTGTATTAAAGTAGAATTTCATTTTAAAACTAGCAAGCAACTATGATACAGAAAACGTACTACAAAACAAAAGACTACTGTAAAGTAAAATTCTCTTTTACACCCGAAAATGCACAAACCGTAGAAATTTTAGGTTTAAACAACGACTGGGAAAATGCAGTTATTTTAAGTAAAAAGAAAGATGGCAGCTTTACTGCTGATGTTAACTTACCTAAAGATTCTACCCACGAATTTAAGTATAGAGTAGATGAAACCCTTTGGTTAAATGAGCCTGAAGCCGACAACGAACAACCCAATGTTTATGGTGGAAACAATAGCGTAATTGTTCTATAATTTTTCATTTGATTTAGATTTTATATTTCGTTGATTTTTTTTGAAGAACCTGTGAGGTGTAAGCCTTGCAGGTTTTTTGTTACCACATAGGAGGATAAGCACATAGTTGAATAAGAAAAGCACTCAAAAAATCAAGTGCTTCTCTATGCAAATTCATTTTCTAAAATTCTATGTTTCTATATGCCTATGTGGTAAACATGTGGTAAACCCTACAACGCCTCCATTTGTGTATTCACAAAATCCATCAAAGTTTTAATATGGTTCGGACTCAAATCAAATTTCAATCCTGCTGTTTCATACAATTCAGGTAAAGTTTTTGTACCACCCAAACTCAATGCATTGATATAATTGGTAATCGCCTGCTCAGGATTTTGCTTGTACTGCATCCACAAACCAATAGCACCCAATTGTGCAATGCCATATTCAATATAATAAAAAGGCACTTCAAACAAGTGTAGTTGACGCTGCCAGCCAATTGCACGATAAGTTTCTAATCCACTGAAATCAATGGCGTTGGTACTAAACTCCTGTAAAATTTCCATCCATTTGGTTGTTCTTTCTTCAACAGTGTGTGTTGGGTTTTCATATACCCAATGCTGAAACTTATCTATGGTTGCAATCCATGGGAAAATAGTAATCGTTCTTTCCAACTGATGTTCCTTGGCACGTTTCAAATCTTCTGCATTGTCAAAGAAACTCTCCCAATGATTCATGCTGAACAATTCCATCGCCATACTTGCCACTTCAGCAATTTCCATCGGATATTCTTTAAAAGCACTCAACTCTAAATTGTGGCTTAAGAAAGAATGTATGGCATGTCCACCTTCATGAACCATTGTTGTAACATCACTCATCTGTCCTGCTGCATTCATAAAAATAAATGGAGCACCGCTTTCCGTCAGTGGACAATTATAACCTCCCGGAACTTTGCCTTTTCTGCTTTCCAAATCAAAATGTTTCAGCTCATGCATCTTTTTTAAACAATCAGCAAAAAACGGATTCAGCTTTTCAAAACAAGCCACCGATTTTTCATACAATTCATGGCCACCATTAAATGGTTTCAATGGTTGTATACCTGCAGGTTCAGCTTCAGTATCCCAGGGCCTTAATGTATCAAGTCCTAACTTCTCTTTTTTCTTTGCATAAATCTTTTCAATCAAAGGCAGCACATGCAGCTTCACAGCTTCATGAAAATTGTAGCAATCTTCTTTGGTATAATCAAATCTGCCCAACTCTACAAATTTGTAATCACGGTAGTTGGCAAAGCCTGCATTCTTAGCAACTGCATCACGTTTTGCAATTAACTCAGTATATAAACCATGCATCGCTTCTTTATCCTGCAATCTTCTGTCCTGTATTTTTCTATACACTTCTTCAC
This sequence comes from Chitinophagaceae bacterium, assembly GCA_044348985.1. Classification (GTDB taxonomy): domain Bacteria; phylum Bacteroidota; class Bacteroidia; order Chitinophagales; family Chitinophagaceae; genus UBA1930. The sequence goes on along the minus strand of JBIKRV010000029.1, from coordinate 3,367 downwards.
GCAGGCTTCTGTCATGACTTTCCAAAAACTTACTGGCTTGTTGCAAAGTATATTCCTGACCATTTACTTCAACCGTCATTTTACCAGCAACGGCACCATACTGTTGCTGCATTACACTCAACTCTGCCTGAATAGGAATATTTTCTTCTCTGAACAATTCAATATTCTTTTTTACACTGCGTATGTAGGTAAAGAATTTTTGCTCATCCAATTCTTTGGTAAATGCACTGTTCACAAACTTTTTATTCAATGCATCAGCATAAGGTTGCAATTGAGGTTGTATCTCCATGCAGAAGTAAGTAAAAGCTTCTTCCAATGCTTTATCAGTGGTATCACAAGTCATTTTTATTTGTCGCCAGCAAGCATCTTCACTAACCACAGCTTCCAGTTCACTCATATCTTTTAACCATTGTTCCAAATCAGCTTTGCTGTTCAGTTCACGGTCGGTTAGGCTTTTAAAAAAAGGCTCTAAACTTTCCCAATTGGTTACGGTAAAATTGGCTGGTAAAAAATGGCGTTCTAATTTTTTAATATCTGCACTTAATGTCATAATCATTGCATTTTAGCGAGGCAAATGTAATTGATGGCGGTGTTAAAAAAGCATGAATAAATTAGGCAGCACAGCATTGGGTTCTTTAATGGGCATTGGTCTCGCTGTACGCTGCAAGTCCTCACCTTGTTTGGCAACAAGGTTGTGGGCTTTACGCTGCCATCGGGACTGAATTTTGAGCTGAGGGAATGCTAATGGTTATTTATAGCAGACCACAACTATGAAGATTTGATTTTACTTAATTAACTTAAAAAAGCAATTATAAAAAATGATTATTTTTACTTTCTATACAAAAAAAAATGTGAATGATAACGAAAGTATCAGCTCAAGAATTATATAGACGACTAACAGTTGATTATGACCTCATTGGTAAAACAGGGGGTATTAACTTTACATTAAAAGACTTGACCATTTCTATTGAATCACGGGATACTGTTGGAAATTTGATACAAGATTGGTTGGTTCAATGGATGAAAAGTGAGAAAATATCATTTGATGTAAACCCAAGTTCACAAACATTTCCAGACATTTATCTAAATGTTGACGACAGAAAAAAAGACCTCTTAGAAATTAAAACTTTTGACTTTGATCGTGGGGCAGGGTTTGACCTTGCGAATTTCGAGTCATATTGTGGCTCTTTGTTAACAAACGCTTACAGGCTTGATTCGGATTATTTGATTATTGGCTATAAAATGAGTGGCTCTCAAATTACTATTGAAAACGTTTGGCTGAAAAAAATTTGGGAAGTTGCTGGGGGAAGTGGCACTTATCCAATCAAAGTACAAGAAAAAAAACAGATTATTTATAATCTGCGTCCTATAAATTGGTATTCAGAACGTTCAACTTTTAAAGCGTTTAACAACAAAGAGGAGTTTTTGAAAGCTTTGAACGAAACCCGTTATCAATATTCAAAAACTCATCATGATAATTCTCATTGGTTGAAAAAAGTTTTGAAAAATTATGCAGCTCATACAGGAATAAAATTAGTTATCAAATAAGTACAGGCTCGTAAACTGCTGCTAACCTTTTTACAACAGATTTTACAACTGCAACTGCTACTGTATTTCCTAATAAATCAAAGCCTTCATTTACTGTAACGGGCAATTCAAACCATTCGGGATAACCAAACATACGAAGTCCCTCACGAAGTGTCATTCTTCTTAATCCAGTGCCGTCAGGAACTACTAATCTAGCCATATCAGTTGCTACTAAAGTTGGAGCTATCCCATTTGGGTTAAGCACTTTATTTATTTCAAAACTTAATTTACCCGAAACAATATTGTAGCCCGGGGACAATGATTTATTTTCTTGTCGAAAAGTTTTATTGCCAAGTAAAGTATATTCTGTAACCAAACTTTTCGGATGCTCAAATTTCAAATACCCTTTTATTACCAAATCTTCCAACATTTCTTTTAGTATTGGCGATTCATGAAATGTAGCAATCTGCTTTAATGTCAAAGGCATTCCATCCATCCAGTCAATCCCAATTTCTTCTGCCCATTTTTTACTTCGCCTTGCTTTAAAAAGCTTGTTTAATAATATGTTTTGTTCTTTGGAAACAGCACCTTTTAATTCAACATCCCAGCTATGTATATTATCATCACCACCACGTTTGTCTTTTATTGATTTGCCATATAAATCTTCAATAGAAAAATGTTTTAGCAATAAATCAGCAAACTTAGATTTCATTGGGGGCAACCCTTTTTCAAGAATATTTTTAAGTTTATTTTTCTTTACTTCAAAGTCATTCAAATTAATTTCTGTATCTAATGTGCCGACAATAAATACCCTTTTTCTTGCTTGAGGTAAACCAAATTCCGCAGAGTTTAAAACTTTCCAAGAAACACAATACCCTAAAGAGGTAAGTTTATCAATAATAGTTTGCAAGGTTCTTCCAACTTTGTCGCTTTTATTTATAACATCGTGTTTTACTAAACCTTCAACATTTTCAAGGATAAATCCATAAGGCATTTTTTCATCAATTATCCTTTCAATCTCAAAAAATAAAGTACCTCTTGTGTCAACAAAACCATGTCGTTTACCACTTGCACTAAAGGGTTGACAAGGGAAACCACCTAATAAAAAATCAAAATCTGGGATTTCACTATTCTTGACTTTTGAAATATCGCCAACAAAATAGTCGTGTTTAAAGTTGTGTTCCAATGTCTTTAATGCATAAGGTTTTATTTCAGAAGTCATTACACATTTGGTCTCAAAACCAGCATCTTTAAACGCTTCTTCAAACCCAAGTCTTAGACCACCGATGCCTGCGAACAAATCAATAAATCTAATTGCTCCCATTGTTTATTTGATTTTAGTTTTACTATTTTTAGTTTGGTAAACAACAATTGGTTCTTGCAAAACCAAGTCGGTTTCAATTTCAGGTATAAAATTTTTTATGCCCATAGCATTCAAGCACTGAATTAAAAAGACAGCACTAAAAGTGCCACGACTTATTTTACTATCAATACTTGCTTTTGTTTCTTCTACGCCAATATTTTCCAGCAGACTTACTAAATCCTCTGACGAAATACCACGGCGAACAAGTTCAGATTTAAGTAGCCGTTTTGCTTTTTCATTCCAGTCAATTTCCGTATCAATCATAATATTTGACTTATTATTTGCAAATATGACAATAAATATGCAAAATTGCAATTTTTTTTGCAAAAAATTTGTTCTATCGGTTGGTGGGACACCATAGCTGTTGGAAAGATATTTATGAAGTATTAGTTAATAAAATTTCATTTAATTTTTCAGGATTACCTCCACATAATATAACTATTTTTTTTACAATTTCAATTTCTAGTTCATTAGAGA
>JBIKRV010000061.1:0-13577 GCA_044348985.1 Chitinophagaceae bacterium | reverse complement strand
AAAATATTCAAGATTATAGCCGAAAGGTACAGGAATAGAAGAAAGCGGTTTTGTTTGCGTTTAAACCTAATTGCAGCTATCTATAACTTTGAATTAAAAAATTAATTTATGAAAGAGGTCTATTGTATATGCCATTTTCCAATCGGAGGATATTAATAATTAAAAGCCCATTAGAAAATTTACGATCCTCAATTAAATCAAAAGTCATTCAATCAACAGGAATTGCTGGAAAAATCAATGTAAATTTCTTATTATGATTCTTTGAAATCAAATACTCCATAGTTGGAGCAACAGCGATGTTGAAAGAGTGAATCATCTGAAGACTTTTTCCAGAGTTATTGTGGTTATCTATAAAGCATCTAGGATCAATATTTACCCACCAATCAGTTTCTAATTCTTTTGGCCCTAAGATTGTTATATTGACGATTATAATTGCTTCATCATTTAAATGCTCAAGTAAGCTTCCATCAATTTTAATAGTTCTATTTGATTTAATTCTTTGCACTTTGATAATTTAGAATCCAAATTAAAAATATGCTAGAAGTAATTTTCGGAATTAACTTAATATTTCAATAACAGAGATTATTCTAAGCAATTAAGTACAAGCTTTTACTTTAAATATCTTATACAATTCCTTATTGGCAAGAGTGTATTGATCCTTCATTCTGTAGTTGCCATATAAGCTTCTCAAATTCTCACTATCAAAAAAATGTATATTGTCTATAGTATTTAATTCTTCTTTAATTGTAAGTGCAGCGGTTCTCCTAAATGGGCTCATGATATATGGAGGAATATTTACAATAGTAGTGTACTTTAAACCCCTTTTTTGTAATTGTTTACTTAACTGTAAAGTAAGATAGCTACCGGTAAAACCACCTAAAGAAGAAAACAAAACATAGTGTTTAGATTTATCAGAAAAAAATGGTGCAATATTTTGTGGCAAAGAATTATTTTTTTTAACTGTTTCAATATTTACTTTTTTGAGAGCTTGGTTATTTTCCAAGTATGCATTAGATGGTCTATCGAATTCAACAAACTGAAAACCAGCATTGTACTTTTCTTTAAAGTGTGTATTAATGATTGTATATTGAAGACTATTGTTTTTCTCAGAGCAATATTTTATCATGCCGGTACCTGCATCACCAAGACCAATCAAATGAAGTTTTCTGGTATGAGGTTTACCAAATAATTGCTCTAATGGCAATACTGAAGTAGCTCCAAAAACTGAAAATGTTTTAATAAATTCTGCTCGATTCATGTTGTATATTTTATCAGTTAATAATTGCTCTAAATTGTGAATTGAATTTGAACTATCAAGTTTACAAAAACAATTATCAATTGCTAGTAATTACCAGCAATTGACAAAAGCCTTTAATGAAATAATAACAGAAATAAAGCTAACCAACTTAAATAATAATAAATAGTTAAAGCGAAAGATAAAAGTCAGTAGTTTAATTAGGGTAAGCATTATTCATATTTTTCCTTTCCTCAAAATACTGTTGTATTTGTATAGTTACATAAACACCTATAATAATTCCAGTAGCTATTAGTATAGCATTTACCTGCCCTCTATTAACTTTCGGTTTCGTTGGTAATGTAGGAGCAGCATAAACAGTTTTAGGCAGCGGTTGTGCTGACCTTAAAGCTTGGATGTAGCCCATGTCATTTGATAGTAGATTATTTAAAGTTTCCATAGTTGTACTGTTTGATTTTGAAATAATGTATAAGCATAGCGAATTAGTTTTTTAGCTTTCAAGCCATAAATATCAAGTTCACCTGAACTAATATTCCATTTAAAATTTCTTTTTATTAAATATTCTGTTGAGATGTAATAATCCGATTTGTAATTCAGAAAGAGCTCATGAATGATTTCATCATTGAACAGAAGTATTCTTTGCTCGGTGTTCTTTCTATTAGCTATAGCAGCATCCGATTTTTTGTTCTCATAATAGCATTCATAGGAGCAAAATTTACTGTTTTGCTTTCTTGTGAATGGAATTTCTTCCTGGCATAAGTGGCATAATGTTGGTACCATAAAATATGTTTTTTTGTTTTTAAATAGTAAAAATTATTTCAGCCATTTATAATACTTTATTCTAACTCTTTTCTAAATTATAATTGGCTACATTGTATTTGTTATTACAAAATTAAACAACAAAAATCAATAGAACCATTGCTGATATTGAATTCTATAAAAATTCGTATACGAACTGTACGAGCCCTCGTATGCTTTTTAAAATGAAATAAACTTAGAAATTATTGGATGGTTATTATATAAAATAACTAGTTAGCTTAAATAATAATTTGTTATTTTATAAAATAAAAGAATCGGTCACCTCAAACCTCCTGGCAGATATTTTTTTAAGTCGAATTTCATTTTTGGACTTTTTTCGCCACTAATATTGGATGCCACATTGGAAGCCATTTTATTTGAGGCCAATACACTACTAAAATCTTCTAAATAACTGCCGAAGAATTTCAAGTACTTTATTTTGTCCGTTCTTTTAATACTATTATTAACATAAAATGTATATATCGCAAACTCAATTATTTTTTTAGGAAACCTAGGATCACAATTCAGCTTAAATTTATTTTCTAGGGGAACAGCTGGGATCATTAATCCATTTTTGAAAATTTCATTAACCGCATCTTCTGATAAAAACGGTTTATTATCGAACGATTTTTCTTTGCACAAAAACGAAAAGTAGTTTCTGATTTCATCATCTGTAAATTTCCCTTCGATCTTAATATCTTTCCTTTCAATTATCGAAACAACATCATTAAATAATGTTTCATTGAGTTCATTATTTTCTTCAATATTATCGATAGCATTCTCGATAATTATCGAATAATCATCGATTTTTTTTTCGATTTGCTCATCATCATCAAAATCGTCATTTTCTTTAATCCATTGCTGCAAACTGTCGGTAGTTTCCGGCAAATGATAGAACTTGTCATCAATTTCTAGTAACTGTCGTAAAATATGGCAAAAGTGGATTTTATTGCCTTTAAAGTTATCATACAACTGAAAATCTAAAAACGATTTTACCGAAAGTTCTTCTTTCTCTAGTTTCGATAGGTTCAAATTAAATAAGATACAAAAATCATCGTAAGCAATTTTCGACATGCTAACATTATGGGTAATATCTAAATCATAAAAATCACCGTTTTCTAAGAAGAAGTCTGGTATTTCATCTTTCGGTAGTCGTTTTTCAAGGCGAATATATTTTTGATAATAGGAGTCCTCTTTTTCTGATTCATTACATACATGCAGAAATGGTTTTAATTCTGCATTACGAACAATACTTGTAAAACATTTTGTTATCTCTTCACACCATTTACTATCGATGTATTTATTGGTCAATAAATGATTTGCGTGTTCACGCAAAGACATTGTTTCTACGTGGTATTCTATTTCTATATAATTTTTATTCATTTTAAATCATTTTTAGTTATTCATAATAAATGCTTATATTTACATTTTAAAATGCAAATGTAATATAATTGTAAGTATGGAGCAAAAAAACAAAAATGAGTTTGAGCCTGTTGATCGTGAAAAGCAGTGGATGCTTAATGCTTTTAGGGAAAACCCATTAGAACTTTATCCTTTAGTAGATGGCTTGTTTGAGCCAAGATTTTCTATTGGTCAAGTTGGTATTAATCGACAGGAGATTCAGTTTTGGGAAGAAAAGGAGCTAATTAGCCTTAATGAATCAACAACAGAAAAAAGAGAATGGAGAAAAGTCAATTTTTTTGATCTCATTTGGCTCAAGATTATCGACGAAATGAGAAAATTTGGAGTGAATGTGGAAACAATAAAGACTATTAAGGATACTTTATTTTCAAAGCTAGATGATAAAATTATTGATATGATTGTTACGATGATTGCAGACGAACCCGGCTTTAAAAAAGTAGCAGCATTAATGGGTGATAAAGACTTTAAGGAGTTTTATACCAATTTACCACAAATAAAAAGCCTTCTTAAAGATGAATTGAATTTTTTTATATTAATGGTAATAGGATTATTGGATTTAAATAATCCAACTTATATAATTACACTTCCAGATGGAAATTTTGAGCTTTATGTTGTTACTCCCGAAAACCCAGAATTATATAACATAGAAAAGTATTTTCTACTTGGCAAGTCATATCATGTAATTTATTTAAATCACTTATTAGACGAATTCTTCCTAAGCCCTAAGATTAAAGAAGAAGACTGGCAACGTTTGTTTAAATTGACCAAAGCAGAGAAACAAATTGTACAGCTGTTAAGAAAAGAAAACATTAAAGAGCTAAGGGTTAAATTCAATTTGTCAAACAAGAAAGGAACATTAATGGTTGAAGTTGTCCAAACGGGGAATCTGGAAAAAATGAAAAATAAACTGAATGGCATATTAGAAAAGGGAAAGTTCAAACAAATTAAAATACAAACAGAAAACAACAAATTGGTATTTGTTGAAGAAACAACTAAAATTAAAATTGACAATGACTAGTTTGTACTAGTTTATAGGTACTGCAATCGCAGACCCATTATAAGCATAAAGACTGTATGGTAGACGACCAACAGGATTTGCAATAACATCATAAAATGTTACGCAAATGTGGAACTGGATTGAAAGACACGAAGGCAAAAAAAACAGATCTCTCTGAATCTGAAAGCCTGATGATTTTATCTGAGATTATTGTAAATTATATTATTAACACGCTTGAAGAAGAAATTTATGAGCAATCTGAAGATGAACAACCAACTGAGTGAGTTTGTAAAAAAAAGCAACAAATTAACTTGGAGAACTGGCAATGACATTGTCAGTTACACAAGGGTTTCGAGTTTTGACCAAAATGAAAACACGAGTTTAGCAACTCAAAAAAAGAGTAGCATAGAATATGCTTCAAGAAGGAGCCTGCATATTATTGAGTTCTTTGGTGGTACTTATGAGTCTGCTAAAACAGATGAACGAAAAGAGTTCAAGCGTATGCTAGATTATGTGAAAAAGAATAAGAATATTAGTGCTATTCTAGTGTATTCATATGAGCGGTTTTCTCGTAGCGAAAATGCGGCAATATTAAGTCGGGAGTTAGCTAAAATCGGTGTAAAGGTGTTGTCGGTTTTTCAAGATGTTGATGTAACATCTGCGTCAGGACAATTGCAACAGGATATTTTTTATGCTTTTGGCAACTATGATAATGTGCTACGTCGTGATAAGAGTTCTAAGGGCATGATTGAAAACATGCGAAATGGTTATTGGGTAACTCACCTTCCTTTTGGCTATACTAATTTGAACCCTAGAGAAAAAGCTAAGAATCACAACTATGTAATTAATAAAGATGGAGAAATTTTAAGATTAGGATTCAAATGGAAAGCAGAGGGCAAGCTGAACAATTTAGCGATAGTTGAAAAAATGCAGAAGCTAGGTTCTACTATCAAGTATAAAAGCTTTGTTAGAATAATCAGTAACCCCTTTTACTGCGGGTATATTACACATGGTTTAATACCTGGTGAAATTTATAAAGGGAAGCATCCTGCTTTAATTTCTGAACAGTTGTTTGTAAAAGCAAATAGTGAAGCTAATTGTAATCCTCATAAAGGAATTTCGAAAAAGGTGAAAATTATTGACATTCCTTTAAAATCGTTTGTCAAGGATGAAACTACACAAAGACCATTTACAGGTTATATAAAAAAAGGAATTTATTATTATAAAACTAGAGGAATTGGAGCAGCTGTAAATGAAAGAGCGGATATTGTAAATACTCTTTTTCAAAATGAGATATCAAAATTTACTCTTACCGAAAAAAATATTAAACAAATTGAATTAAATGTAAACACTCTATTATATAAAAAATTAGGAGAGCAACTTAATGAAGTTACAATTAAAAAGAGGAAACTAACAGAATTACATCAGAAGCTTGAAGGATTAGAATTACGTTTCGTAAATGGTGAAATTAACAGTAGTTTATTTGAAAAGTATAGTAAAATATTTGAGGAAGAAAAGAAGCAGTTAACCGATGAAATTGATAAAAGTAGTTTTAATAGTTCGAACCTTGAAAGAGCTATTAAAAAAGCAATAAGTATTGCTCGTAAACCCTTGCAGTTATGGCAATCAAGCGATTATGATGATAAGCAAATTTTACAATATTTAATATTCCCAGATGGTATATGGTATAATAAAGAAAAAAAGGAAGTTCGAACTCCAAGAGTTAATGTTGTGTTCTCCGCAATTGCAAGCCAGATAAGGGTTACAGAGGAAAATAAAAATGGCCGTTTAATAAAAAACGACCATCATTCTCATTTGGTAGAGCGTACGGGAATCGAACCCGTGATTCCTCCGTGAAAGGGAGGCGTCTTAACCCCTTGACCAACGCTCCAACTGTTAATTGGGTTGCAAATATAGAAGCATGAGGTTATTAAGCCAAAACTTTTTTGTAAGTTTTAAAAACTTTTATTCAAATGCATTAGGAATAAGCCATTAGTCATAAAAATATTTTTAACAAACACTTAAATTAGCTATTCACGACAAAATGCCAAACAATAAATATTGGCATTTGCTTTGTAATATTTGATTCCAGTTTACTACAAACAAGTAACTTACATAAAATTTAAAAGAGATGAACACAAAAAATCTTACACTTATTGTTATTGGAGCTTTATTATTATTCTTGGGTGGATGTGCCTGCACAAAATACAATGGCTTGGTAACTGCTGATGTCGATGTACAAAAAGTTTGGTCAAATGTAGAAACCAACTATCAACGTCGTACCGATTTGTACAGCAGTGTTATTAAAACAATTGAAGGTTCGGCTAACTTTGAAAAAAGTACATTAAAAGAAGTTTTACAGGCACGTGCTAGTGCAACACAAATTAAAGTAGATATCAACGATCCAGAAACATTGGCTAAATATCAAGCTGCCCAAGGTCAGTTGCAAAGTGCATTTGGTCGTTTAATGGCTGTTGCAGAGGCTTATCCAGATTTAAAAACCACCAAATCATTTCAGGATTTTCAGGCTCAAATAGAAGGTACAGAAAATAGGATTAATGTAGCTCGTCAAGATTACAATAAATCTGTTGAAGGATATAACTTAAAAGTGAGAACTTTTCCCAATAATATTTTTGCCGGATTATTTGGTTTTAAAGCCAAACAATTTTACAAGGCAGATGCAGGAAGTGAAAAAGCACCAGATATTCAATTCAACATCAAGTAATTCACTTACATGATTGGAATTTTTAGAAAAAAAGCCATCGATTTTTTTTCTGCTCAAGAAAAAGAAACCATCACTTCTGCCATAAAAGCTGCCGAATGCAGAACAAGTGGCGAAGTGAGGGTTTTTGTCGAAACCAAATGCCGTTTTGTAGATGCATTGGATAGGGCAAAAGAGCTGTTTGAACAGCTTAATATGCACACAACTGCCCAACACAATGGAGTACTTCTTTACATAGCACTAAAAGACAGGCAGTTGGCCATTTTTGGCGATGACGGCATTCATGAAAAAGTGGGTAGCCATTTTTGGAACAATCAGATAAAGCAAATGGTACAATCTTTTAATAAAGAAAACTATGCTGAAGGTATAGCTACTGTTGTGCAAAAAGTAGGTACTGCTTTAGAAACCCATTTTCCATATAACAACGAAACCGACGTTAATGAATTGCCTGATGATATTGTATTTGGAAAATAAAATCACAAGATTGCATACGTCAATTTTTTTTGAGCAAATTACTACATGAAGAAATTATTACTATACCTATTTTTCTGTTTGCTGATAACTAAAATTGGGGCTCAAAAAAGTTTACCTAAACCCAATCCTATGCGTTTGGTAAACGATTACGCCAAACTCTTAGATAGTTATGATGCAGATAAACTTGAAAAAAAATTAATTGCTTTTGATGATAGTACCAGTAATCAAATTGTTGTGGTTACTGTACCTTCTTTAAATGGCGAAATTATTGAAGAGGTTGCTGTAAAAACTTTTAGAGAATGGGGTATAGGTAATAAGAAAACCAACAACGGGGTTTTATTACTTATTGCATTAGCCGATAAAAAAATAAGAATTGAAGTTGGTTATGGCTTAGAAGGAGCAATACCCGATGTTGTTGCCAATGATATTATTAACAATGATATTAAACCTGCTTTTAAACAAAGCAATTATGTAGAAGGTATTAATAAAGCTGTTGATAATTTATCTAAAGCAGCAGCAGGTGAGTACAAAATAAAAAATGACAAAAGAGGCAAAGGCAATACTAGTAGTGGTGGTAGCATATTGCTGTTTATTATTATTTTAATTGTGGTAATTGTAATTGTGGGTAGAGGTAGTGGTGGTGGTAAAGGCCGTGGTGGCAGAATTGGTGCATCGGATATTATTTTACCACTCATATTCTCTAACCTTGGAAGAGGTGGTGGTGGTGGTGGTTGGGGTAATAGTGGAGGTGGCGGATTTGGTGGATTTGGTGGTGGCAGTAGTGGTGGTGGTGGAGCTAGTGGTGGTTGGTAAAATCTATATAATACAGTATTTTTTAAAGAGCAGCTAACGAAAAGTAGCAGCTCTTTTTTGTGGGCATGATGATCTGAATTATTCTATTTAACGAAAATCCCCAACTATTGTTGGATACGGATTTAATAATGATACCCACACATAAAAAAAGCAGAACATCACGTTCTGCTTTTTTGCATCCATCAAATTAATCTTTATATTTATTTTGATTTGCTGGTAGCATAATCTGCTAATTCAGTTTCTCCGTTTTTGCTTTTCTTATCAGCAATGCCTTTAAGAATTACACCGTTAATGTAAGGATCTGTTTGACCTTTTACTGACTCAGGAATTGCATTTCTAAACGCTACAATTAAATCAATGCCTTTCTTAAATTTAGCTCCATCTTTTACTTTGGCTAAAATATCGGCAAATGATTGCAAAGCCTGAAACTTAGTTTGAGATAAAGGCATTTTCTCGAAGTTAGCAGCAATAAAATCGTAAGCCGATTCATCTCCATATTTTACCATCACGCTAGAGATTGCACTGCTTAATCTTCCTTTTGCTGGATCTTTAGATAACTTCTTTGCTAAGTCAATTGCAGTTGCTGAATCTATTGAAGCCAAAGCTTCTAAGCTAGCTCCTGCAACAGAATAAGAAGAATCGTTTACACCTTTAGTGAACAAAGCTTTATACTTGTCGTTTTTCAATGCACCCAATACATCTATTGCTTCTGCTCTTGCAGGACGGTTTACGTCAGCACTTGCAATTTTTTCAATTTGTGCAAGTGTAGCATCATCTAAATCGGTGTCTCCTAAAGCTTGTATTGCTTTAATTCTTAAAGGAGCATATTTGTCGTTTAAGGCAGTTTTTAATAATTCTACTGCTTTAGGATCTTTGATTTTTTTAGCAGCAAAGTCTAATGCTTCTTTTCTGTCTAAAAATTTACCAGCGTTTTTATACTGGAAAATAAATTCATCTAAAGTTTTAGCATCTTTCTTAGTGGCTAATAAAATTTTATCTCCATCAACATTAATTAAATCAGGTTTTACATCTGCTGCAAAGCTGAAGGTATCAGCTTTGTTGTTCATCCAAACATCGTAGCGTGTTTTTTTGGCACCTGTATAAATATCAATTGCAACAGGAAGTTTAAATACTTTATCACCACTTTGTGTTTGCCTAAGATATACCGATGCAATTTTACTGTCGATGCTATAGTTGTAGCTAATATCTAACTGTGGATGACCAGCACCAAAATACCATTGATTCCAATACCAGTTTAAATCTTTGCCAGTAACCTCTTCAAATGCTAAACGCAATTTGTGGGCACTACCAGTACCAAATTTGTTGGTAGTTAAGTATTTATTTAATGATTTAAAAAATGCATCGTCACCAACATAATTTCTAAGCATGTGTAAAATTCTACCACCTTTATTATAACTCACAGCATCAAACATATCTTCTTTATCACGATAGTAAAATCTTGCTAAATCTTTGCTTTGGCTGCCACTTTGCAAATAGCCTTGCATGTCGTTAAAGTTTTCTTCGTCGCCAGCATCTTTACCATATTTATATTCGTTCCATAAAACTTGGCTGTAGTTGGCAAAACTTTCATTCACCGTTAAGTTACTCCAGCTTTCTGCAGTTACATAATCTCCAAACCATTGATGAAACAATTCGTGGGCAATTGTACCTTCCCAACTGTTGCCATCAACAAGCTGACGAGCATCTTGTTGTGCACTTTCCTGATGCAAAGTAGCTGTTGTATTTTCCATTGCACCACTCACGTAATCTCTTCCTACAATTTGTGAATATTTGTTCCAAGGATACTCGACTCCTGTAACTTTTTCCGAGAAAAACTTCATCATCTCTGGAGTATTGCCAAAAATTTTCTTGGCTACTTTTTCGTAGTCCTTTTCAACATAATAATTTACGTCCTTGCCTTTATAAGTATCTTTTACAACTGCAAAATCGCCTACACCCATAAAAAATAAATATGGAGCATGTGGTAAATCCATTTTCCAATGATCGGTTCTTGTACCATCGGCATTTTTTACCTGTGTCATTAATTTGCCATTCGAAAGGGTAACATATTTTGCGGGAACCGTCATGAATATTTCCTGGGTAGTTTTTTGATTGGGTCTGTCAATGGTTGGCACCCAAACAGATGTTGCTTCAGTTTCACCTTGTGTCCAAATTTGTGTTGGTTTATCTTTATCTTCTCCTTTTGGATTAATAAAGTATAAACCTTTGGCATCAGTAATTGCAGCACTGCCTTCAACTTTTAATTCATTTGGCCTGGCTATGTAATCAATGTAAATGGTGTAAGATTCATCGTTTTTATAAGTTCTATCCAAAGAGATATTGATAAAATTATTGTCATAGCTGAATTTTAAAGGGGTGTTTTTGCCCATCTTAACAACTTCAACTTTGTTAATTTGCATGCCTTTGGCATCTAACAGTAAAGAATCTGTTGAGTAGAAGTGTGGCTTTAATGTAATCCATACTTTTCCATTCAGATAACTTTTGTTGTAATCGAACTTGGCTTCTAGTTTGGTGTGTACCAAATCATTAATTTTTGCGGGGAAAGAACGATATAACTTTTTCCAGCTTTCGTCTTTAGCTGGCTTAGGTGTATTTTGGGCATAAGAGATGGTAAAGGCTGCTAATCCCAAAATCAGAAAAATTTTTCTCATGAATTTGTTTTTTTATGCTATAAAGATATAATCGCAGCAAAGTAAATGATTAACAATTTTACAAAAGGTTAAATGCACCAGATTTTTGCAATTACATACTGATAAGCGTTTAAAAACGTTTTTACATAAATTCGTGTATCACATAATATTCTTGAATGAAAAGTCTATCCAAATTCATTGTTTCCTTATTGTTTATCAGCCTTTTATGTTCTTCGTTTACTTCTAATGCTCAAAAAAAGTATTTCATTTATATCCAGGCTGAAGAAAAGCAGCCATTTTACGTAACAATTAATAATAAAAACTATAGTTCTACAGTAAATGGGCATTTAATTATTCCAAGACTTAAAAGCGGAAAATATTTTTTTGTTGCAGGCTTTCCAAAAGATAAGTATGCCGAACAAAAATTTTCTTGTGTAATTGCCGATAAAGATTTGGGCTTTGTATTAAAGCAATATGGCAAAGAGGGCTGGGGTTTATTTAACCTAATCACATTTACAAGTACAATGGCAAATGCTGATGATTGGGAAAAAGACAAAGCAACCAACGATACAACTAAAATTGATGATAATTATACAATAGTCCCAGTGAAAACTACTGTAGTGCAACCAACAGCTAAAACTTCAATATCAGATAGCAACGATAAAAAAGAAAATAAGACTGCCAAAGATTCCTCAAAAAATAGTGAAACTGTGGCTGCTAGTGAGCAAAAGCCAGTAGCAAAAGAACAGGATTCTGCTGTTCTAGTATCAAACGAATCAAAAGAAGCACGTCAAAAAAAAATTGTTAGAACTTATCAGAAGGTTGGTACACTAAGTATTGATGAGGGATATGTAGATTATACATCAAATCCAAACGATACCATTGTAATTTTTATTCCAGTTGCAGAAAAAATAGAGGTTGTACAACAAAACAAACCTGTAACAACTACTCCGGCTATTGATACAAGCAAAAGTAAGAATCCTGATAAAACTTACCAATACAATACATCTTGTGTTCAAATGACTACAGAAACAGATTTTAGCAAAACTCGTAAGCTTATGTCTCTTGAAACCGCTGATGAAAAAATGATTGTATCTGCTAGAAAATCTTTTAGTAACAAATGTTATTATGTCAATCAAAGAAAAAGTTTAGGCTTGTTATTTTTGTCTGAACAGAGTAAATTAAAATTCTTTTTTATAGCAAAGCCATTCATTTACGATAGGCTTAATTACGCTTCTTTAGAAACACAATTTACATTAACTGCTAACATTGATCAATTTCGCAAAACATTTTTTTAATGTCTAGATATTTCATTGAGGTAGCTTATGTAGGAACCAATTATAGTGGATTTCAAATACAAGAAAATGCAAATAGTATTCAAGGCGAATTAGAAAATGCACTAAGCATTTTTTTGCGTAAACCTGTAGAATTAACAGGATCCTCCAGAACTGATGCTGGCGTTCATGCTTTAAGTAATTTTTTTCATTTTGATGAACAAACTCATTTAACATCTGCTCAATTATATAATATCAATTCAATTTTGCCCAATGATATTGTTGCTGTTTCGATACATCAAGTTACCGATACCGCTCATTGTAGGTTTGATGCAATTTCAAGAGAGTACAAATATTATATAACTCGAAATAGAAATCCCTTTCTATTTAACCAAGCTTGGCACTATCCCTATACTGTAGATATTAATCTATTAAATCAGGCAGCAAGTTTATTGCTTCAATTTAATGATTTCGAGAGTTTTTCAAAAAAGAAAACACAAGTCAAGAACTTTCAATGCCAAATCCAAATATCTGAGTGGGTTTATGATACTGAGAAACAATGTTTGGTTTATCACGTTGTTGCCAACCGTTTCTTGAGAGGCATGGTTAAAGGATTGGTGAGTACAATGCTACAAGTGGGTAGAGAGAAAATTAATGTAGAACAGTTTAGCGAAATCATACAAAAACGCAATTCTGCTTACGCCGATTTTAGTGCTCCTTCCGATGGATTGTTTCTCTGTAAGGTATCCTTTAAAGATGGGTTGCTTACTAAATAGTTGTATATATAAGTAACCCTACATCCAATAAGTTCAAAAGAATAGAAAAGTATTTTTAGGCTAACATCAATTATCGTTTAAACTTCTGTATAAACATGATTATACACTCTGATTTATCCTAAGCGTACTAATACCTATCATTATAGTTTGAAGTATATTAATCTTTTCAGAATCCAACATTTTGGTTATAGAACAGATTATTTACTATTCATTTTCTTAAAATATTTTATTTCATAAAGTTCAGTGTCAATAACGGTTGTAGGCTATACTTTTACTTTTCCTTGAAAATAAATTTGGTTAAGATTTAAAGAGTTCTACATTTGCACTCCTTTAAAAAAGGGGGGGGGTATGTTTTAAAAAGTTCTTTTAGGCGTAGTGGACGGGATAATAAGCTG
>JBIKRV010000028.1:0-43163 GCA_044348985.1 Chitinophagaceae bacterium | reverse complement strand
ATAGTTTAAGAAGATTAGGAGTTGAATAGTTTATTGAACTCCTAATCTTCTTAAACTTTCAAACTCTTTAAACTTCTAAACTATTTATCATGAAACGTAAAATATCAACAACCAACCTTATCTACTTTATACTACCTTGTATATTCTTTTTACTACCAGCATTGTTACATGCCCAACCAGGCTTTACCGATGATACGAATGATGTGCCTATTGATGGAGGTCTATCATTATTGGTCGCTGCTGGTGTAGGTTATGGGGCTAAGAAAATTAGAGAGAAAAGAAAAAAATAATTTATTTTATTTAAGCTTAAAAGCCAGTTCATAAATTATGAACTAGTTTTTATTTTATACCAATGCCTTACAAATATTCTTTGCAATGGCAGGACCTTCGTAAACAAAGCCTGTCCAAACTTGCACCAAACTTGCACCAGTATTTAATTTGTCTTTAGCATCGTTGCCTGTAAAAATTCCACCACTTGCAATAATGGGTATTTGATGATTGGTTTTTTTGGCTAAATAGCTAACTACATCTGTACTTCTTGACGTAACTGGCTTGCCACTTAACCCACCTGCACCAATTGCTTCTATAATTGAATTTGGTGTTTGTAAATTGGCACGACTGATAGTTGTATTGGTAGCAACCAATCCACTGAGTTTTACTTCAAAACTTAATGCAACAATATCATCTAATTGTTCTTGTGTTAAATCGGGAGCAATTTTGAGTAATAGAGGTTTTGGATTTTTCTTTCCCTGATTAATATTTTGTAAATGCCCCAGTATTTTAAGCAATGCATCTTTTTCTTGAAGTTCTCTTAATCCAGGTGTATTTGGGCTGCTTACATTCACTACAAAATAATCTGCATAATCAAACAATTCAGTAAAGCAAATTTCATAATCTTTCCAAGCATCTTCATTGGGTGTAACTTTATTCTTGCCAATATTTCCACCAACAATTAGTTTCTGATTACTGATTGCTGATTTTCGATTGTTCCAATTGGCTAAACGTTTTTTTACAACTTGAACACCATCATTATTGAAGCCCATTCTGTTAATAAGGGCTTTATCTTTTGGCAATCGAAATAATCTTGGCTGTTCATTACCAGCTTGGGCTTTAGGTGTTACAGTCCCTATTTCTACAAAGCCGAAACCCAAAGCTTCGAGTTCATTTAAATACAAAGCATTTTTATCGAAACCTGCACCTAAGCCAACTGGATTTTTAAAATGTAAACCGAAAACATCTTTTTCTAATGCAGGATGATTATAGGTAAAACTATTGCTGATTTGTTGTTTCATAAAACCTATACTACAAGCCTGTTTTAAACAGCTCATCGAAAAATGATGAACCGCTTCGGGAGGAAAATTGAAAAGTAAATTTCTAATGAATGGATACATGAGGCAAAAATAAATGTTTAGTTTTTGCAGAATGTAAATATTTGGTTCTACCCTATGTTTAAATTTGTTTTAAAAACTAACGACTTACCAACTGTTTAAAAGTGTATAAAAATCGATCACTCAATTTTAAATCTTCCGTAATTATATCAGCATTACCTACCAAATTATTTTTAAATAGCAGAGTTTTATTATAAGTGGTTTTTAACCCATTGTCCAACTGCACGTTTAATAAAAAGGCAGTGTCCTTAAATGGCACTTCAGGTATATAAGATACACATCCCTTTAAAGTGCCAAATTCGTTGTATGGATAACTATTTAGTCTAATTATCACTTGTTGATTCAATTTTACTTTACCAAAGTTTTGTTGTGGTGCAATTAATTCTGCATAATATAATGCTTGCTTTGGTATCAAATAAAAAAGCTCTTGACCACTTTTTATTGTTTGATTTGTTTGTAGATAGGAAACAAATTGAATATTTCCACTTTCGGGTGCTGTAATTAAAAAACGATCTTTCCAACCAATTACTCTACCTTTTAAACTAAATAAAATTGTTTGAAATGCTTGCTTTGTATCGGTTACAATTTTTTGAAGTTCTAAAATTTCTTTTTTCTTATTCAAATTTATGTTTGTGTTATTCAAAATATTAGCAGTCATTTGTTCTAACGACTGTTGCTTACTTAGCAATTTTGCTTTTTCTCTATTAAATTCTAGAGGAGCAATTACTTTATCTTTTGCTAAACTTTCATTTGCTTTATAGTCTATTTCTTGTAACGAATAATCTTTCTCTAATAATAACTTTTGTTTTTTAATATTTTGCTGTAAAGCTGTAATTATACCAAGATCTTTTAAAAGTGCTTCTTTTTTTTGTTGATAATATCCGTTACCTAAAATTTGCAAGGTTTGAGCAACCGAGGTTCGTACTTCTTGGTAAGGCTGTTGTAAATCGCCTAATTGAGTAAGTATTGGGCAAGGCAATACTTGAAGTATTTCTATACTATCAGTTAGTATTTGTTTTTCTATACTTTCAATCCATTGTTCAAGTTGTTTAATTTCTTTGTAGTTTGAAGTACTGTTAATAACTGCTATGGTTTGATTACTATCAACCAATTGTTCATTTTTTACAAATAATTCTAATAATTTTCCTTCTGTTTTTGCAGATAAAAGTTTAGGCGTATTTATACCAGTAATACGTACAGGAGTTTTTATTATTTCGGGGTAGCTTATAAAAAATGTAGCCGTAATCAAAGCCACAATTATCAATAAAAAGAATGCTATTCCATTTCTAATTATCCAATTAGGTTTATTGGATATTATTTCTTGCACTTCATTACTATATAATTTAATTTTATTCTCTTCATTTTCTTTGGTTGTTTTAAGCTCTATATTATTTTCTGGCATAAGTAAATTTTTAGTTTCCCAACTCTAGTTGGTTTTTAACTAAATTGTAATAACTACCTTTTAATTGTGTAAGTGTTTGGTGTGTTCCAACTTCGGTAATTAGTCCATTTTCTAATACAATTATTTGATCGGCTTTTTTAACAGTACTTAACCTATGTGCAACTACCAAAACGGTTTTACCTTTAAAAAATGTATCTAAATTTTTAAGTATTTCGGTTTCGTTGTTTGCATCTAAAGCATTGGTAGCTTCATCAAATAAAATAATGGATGGATTTTTATAAACTGCTCTAGCAATTAATATACGTTGTTTTTGACCAGCACTAATACCATTGCCTTCTGCACCAATTTTAGTATTATAGCCTAATGGTAAACTTTCTATAAAAGCATTTATATTGGCAATTTTTGTAGCCTTCTTTAGTTGATCTACATCTGGTCTTTCAGTATTTGTTGCAATATTGTTAGCAATAGAATCCGAAAAAATATAGCTCTCTTGCATTACCACACCACAATTTGTTCTAATGGTTTTGTGACTAATGTTTTCTATGTTATTACCACCTATTTTTATTTCACCAGTTTGCGGTGTATAAAATTTTAGCAATAATTTTAATAACGTTGTTTTACCACTACCACTTGCACCCACAATTGCTGTTACTTTACCAGCAGGCAAATTTAAATTTATGTTTTTTAAAACTGGTTCATTTCCTGCACCAGTATATGTAAAGGATAGGTTAGTTATTTCTATCGTTTTATCATCCGGTAATACATTTAATAAGTTTTTTTCTATTGGCTCTTCGTCTGGTAAATTATGAATTTCATTCAACCTATCTAAACTAATTTTTGCTAATTGCCAACTTTGTACAAAGCCAATTAATTGTTCTATTGGGCTGTTTAATTGCCCAATAATGTATTGTACTGCCAACATGCCGCCCAACGTCATTTGCCCGTTAATAACAGCAACTGCTACAATAAAAGTGATTACAATGTTTTTACCTTCGTTAATTAAAAATGCACCAGTTTGTTGCCATTGTGTTAATGCTAAACCTTTAATGCCTAGCTTAAATGTTTGTGCCTGTAACTTCTCCCACTCCCAACGTTTTTGGTTTTCGTTACCCTGCAACTTTATTTCTTGCATACTCTGTATTAGCTGTATGGTTTTACCTTGTTCGTTACTAGCTATTGCAAACTGTTTATAATCTAACTGTTTACGTTTTTGCAAAAACAACACTATCCAACTTGCATATAAAATACTGGCTATTAAAAAAATAAGCATAATAGTTGTATTAAACATAGCTAAAACAACAGAAAAAACAAGTAGGTTAAATAAAGAGAAGATAGTGCTTAAAGATGTGCCTGTGAGAAAAGATTGAATACGTTGGTGGTCGTTCATTCTTTGTAAAATATCGCCTGTTTTTTTGCTATCAAAATAGGCAGCAGGCAGCTTCATTAACTTAATTAAAAAATCGGTTAATATAGAAATATTTATTCTGCTGCTAATGTGATACAATATCCAGCTTCTAATAAACTCTACACCCAACCTACCAGCTAGCAAAGCAATTTGTGCCAATAATACCACATAAATAAAATGAAGGTTACTGGTATTTATGCCAATATCTACAATACTTTGCGTTAAAAATGGAGCAATTAATTGCAATAAACTTGCAAGCATTACTCCAAAAAAAAGTTGTAGTACTAATTTTTTATAGGGCTGTATGTATGCAAATATTCTTGTAAAACGGTTATTGGCTTGTTCTAAAAATTCTTTTGTGTAAGCAGTGTCTTTTAATAATGGGGTAGGTTCTAACAGCAATAAAACACCAGTTTCTTCTCCATTTATATTGTCGTTAACCCAATTTTTCGTAAACTCTTTTTGGGTAAATTTTATTAGCCCTTTAGCAGGGTCGGCTACAAAAATTGTTTTACCATTTTTGCTAATTTTATAAACTATAACAAAATGCTCCTGCCCCCAATAAGCAATGCATGGTAATGGGGCTTCTTTGTATAATTTAGTGAAAGGCAATTGTACGGCCAATGTTTTAAAGCCAATTTTTTCTGCTGTATCGCTAATACCTAAAAGGTTAACCCCTTCTTTGCCTATTTGCATTAGCTCTCGCAATTTTTCAATAGACAAACTATACCCGTAATGTTTACCCACCATGTATAAACAAGTAGGTCCACAATCCATTATATCGGCTTGCTGTTGAAATGGGAATTTCATGGGTTTACTCAGCAATTAATTTATCTAGCAAGGGTTTTAGTTTAGGGTCGCTAGGGCGTGGGGCATCCATATTTACTACTTTGCCTTTTTTGTTGATAATGATGTAGCGAGGGATTGTATTAAGATTAAACTCTTTTGTTAAACTGGAATTCAACACATCAGAAATTAAAAAATTATTCATATACCCATCAGTTTTTTCCATTTTGATTGCATTCATCCAGTTGTATCTTATGGCGTCAATAGATACAAATACATATTTCAATGGCTTTCCTACATAAAGTTCAATTACTTTATTTGCAACTGGAAATTCTTCTCTACAAGGCCTGCACCAACTAGCCCAAAAATCAATATATAAAACTGCATTTTTATTTTTGTTAATCATTTCATCCCAAGTAATCTTTTGTTTATTTGAATTTTCTAAAACTCTTGTATTTGTTCTTTCGTTTTCTTCATAGTTTTCTTTTACATATTCCAATAAAGAAGTTGTTTTACAATCAGCATAAAATTGCTTAAGATATAGAGGATAATATTCTGCTTTTTTTGCTCTCATAGCAGATAGCTCTGCAAATAGTTTTTCATCTCTTATTCTCCCAAAAAGATTTTTGCTCACACTATCATATATCTTTTTATTATGTGTAGGATTAACAAAATCGTTACCCCATCTCGTAAGACAATAAGTTCTAACTAGATCTTTATGCTCTTTTAGATAACAAAAAGAGCTATCATTTATTAAGGTTGTTACACTATCAAGAAGAAGATTTAATGTACTAGATTTATCAACTGCAGATCTAATTAATTTGTTTTTATAGTAAATATATTTTGAAACGTTAATAGATAAATCATAAACTATATTTTTTATAGATGATTTATTTTTATTCAAATAAAAAATAGTCGAATCAAAATATTCTTGCAATACAATATTTCTTTGAGCAATTGGTATTCGTAGACTTTCAATTTCATATTGAAATATCGATTTTTTTGTTTTATACAAACTATTAAAAAGGTTGGAAGTAGAATTATTGTAGAAATTTGAATTAATTGATAAAGTATTGTTGTTATAATTAATATTTATAGTATCATTATTATCCAATAAAATTGGAATACTAGTAAATTGATTGGTAAAATATAATAAATTTTTTTGCTTATTTTCAATGCAAACTTTGTAAACAGTATCCACTTTTTTTGGTTCATAAATTAGTTGTACAAAGTTATTAAACGCATCAAAATAGCTAAATACAGCTAAATTATTTTTTTTGATAAAAATTTTAATGTACACAGAATCTATATTCTTCATTTTTATTTGACTACTTGTGGTAACTGCTTCCACATTAAAATATGAACATGATATCAAAAAAATAAATGAAAGAAATAATTTATTTTTTAGCAGTTTTTTCATAATAAGTTTAAATAAGGTTCACAATCGATTATATCGGCTTGCTGTTGAAATGGGAATTTCATGGGTTTACTCAGCAATTAATTTATCTAGCAAGGGTTTTAGTTTAGGGTCGCTAGGGCGTGGGGCATCCATATTTACTACTTTGCCTTTTTTGTTGATAATGATGTAGCGAGGGAGGGTTATAATATTATTTGTTTTTTTTATTGAAGACTGTTCAGAGTTAATTAATAAAAATGAGTAGGGATAATTGTCCAACAATGCTTTAGAGCGTACCCCCTTCCAGTCAGAAAAATTATTGTCAGTAGAAATATAAAGAAAAACAATATTTTGATTTTTAAATGATTGTCTCATTTTCATACTAGTAGGCATTTCAGCTAGGCAAGGAGAACACCAGCTAGCCCAGAAGTCTATATAGATTACTTTCCCTTTTAGAGTTATTAAAAGAGAATCTAATTGTCTAAACTCTTTTTTCTGAGTTAGTAACACATCTTTGTTTCCTTTCTCATGAATATCTATGCTATTTTCTTTAACATAATCTAAGTACTTATTTGTTCTACAATCTATGTAAAAACTATCCAGATAAATAGTGTATAATTTTGATTTTTTTAGATTTAAAATCGAAATGAATAAGAAATAATCCTTTATTGACCCTTCAAAGTTATTCTTAATATATGAATAGCTTTTAGAAAGTGCTAGAGTTTCCTGAGGAGTACCATTTAGTATAACAAGTTCATAATACTTTTTTAAGAATGACCTATAATAAAGATTCTTTAATAGTTCTGGTCGATTTATGTAAGTATCTATTTTGTCTTTATTATATAGTAAACCATTTGCATGTTCTTTTTCACTAAGTAAAAAACTAACTTCAATTAACTCAAGTTGGGTTTTGATAGAATTATAAAAACTATCGCTAATATTTTGACCAATATGAAAAGTATCAAGAAAATTTTTAGTTAATAAAATACTTTCTTCTTTTGTTATTGGTAGATTAGGTAGATTTCTTGACTTAGCAAAAATTTGTTGAAGTCGGTATCTATTTATACCTATAGTTCTTTCATTAAGATAATTGAAAAAATTAAGTTCTTTAGAATTTATCTTTCTATTTTTTATGGTTGCAATCGGTTGATTATCTTTATCAAATTCAAAAAAAACCGAATCTCCTGGGTAAAATCTATAACTGGATTGGCTACATTTTTCTCCTATGTAACTTGTTGTAACTTCAACTTCTTTCTCTGTCGAAATGCTGTCAATAAATTTGTTTTCTTTGGGTTGAAGTTTTATCAATGTTGGCTCGTCGTTGAGTTTATTAAAAACATTGAGCCAAATGAATTTATTTTTTTCATTTTTATTCAGTTCAAAGTAAATATAGTTTGGATTTTTGAAATCTTCTTTTGATATATTGGAATTTCTATCTTGACTATTACAAGAAGTAAAATATATTATGAATACTAATAAATGCAATATTTTTTTCATTATATAAATTTTTATTTTCAGCAATTAGTTAGTGAGGGTATTACACCCTCACTAACTTTAATTTTAATTCCACGGACAACTGTTACAACACCAACCTGCCCCTACAGCAGCAGCAAGTTTTCTTGCATCATCTTTTGTTGCACCGTTTCCATTTGCGTCAGGAGCTGGAACCCATATATAACCGCCATTCCATTCATCCCATTCTCTAAAACCGCAAGTTACAGTACCCCCACTAATTTTCTTTTGAGCATCTTTACCCAAAATAGTTGCTCCTGTTAAAGAGCTAATTGATTTTAACATAATTTAATGTTTTAATCGTTATTTAAATATGCACCAAGATATACAAAGTTTAATAGCGGTGCTTTAAACTACTAAACTTTGGTTGTTGCAACTAACTATTTGTATGCGTTAATGTATTGGTTAAATAAGGTAATATCCATGGCAAACAATCTGGCGTATAAACCATGGGTAAAACTTTGTTGTTAACAATTATGGTTGGTGTTATTGCAATATTGTTTGCTGCTGTTAATTGTGTGTATGCTTGCATAGCTTTTTCGCTTTGTTCAACTAAAACTTCACTTTTTAAATGCTGTAGTTGCCTTGTTTTAAACCAATTGTCTAATATTTCCTTTTTTTCTTCTGTGTCGTTTGCTACCAAACAATTTTTTGTAATGTTTTTTGCGGCAATAGCTCTTTCATCTTTAGCGTCGTTTTCATTAAAAAAGAAACTGTATTGTATAAATACATTATCGGGTATTTTCGCAAATACTTTATT
Source organism: Chitinophagaceae bacterium (assembly GCA_044348985.1). Classification (GTDB taxonomy): domain Bacteria; phylum Bacteroidota; class Bacteroidia; order Chitinophagales; family Chitinophagaceae; genus UBA1930. Next base: position 34,514 of record JBIKRV010000028.1, on the reverse strand, counting down.
CATTTCTACATGGGTATTTGCACAAGGCTCACAAAATGGGTTTGCCACTACTATAATTTTAAGAGCAGCACTTGGGTTGCCATAATATACTGGTGAGGCAAAAAAATTAGTTTTAATAAATGGTAAAGCTTGCCAAGCAGCTAAAAACAATATATCATCTCTTTTAAATTTAAGGGCTTCAAACTCGGCTATTTTAAGTTTTTGCAGTTGCACAAATTGTTTTTTATACCCAAACCATATTACTAATGCAAATAGGCTAACCAATGCAGAAATACCTATAAATTGAACAAAGTTTAAGAGCAACAAATTTTTGTAAAAAGGTACAATTACAGCAAATTGTAGTAGTAAAATGGTTACAATTGCTAAGCAAAGGGTACACCATTTTTTAACTATTTGCCACTGATAATAAATTGAAAAAGGAATTATACATAAAGCTGCAAAGCTGAAAATCATTGTTGCATTTAATGTATCTTGATTTGGGAAAAATGAATAAATAATAAGTATAGTAAAGTACAACATACATGCATCACTTAATTTGAACTTACCAAAAATTTTACTGCCTTTAGAGTTTAATACAGCATGGCAATTAATTGTAGAACTACCACCACAAAACTTGTTGCTAACAGTTGTATTGCCATTTTCTGTTAAAAAAATAATATAGCTAATAACTAAGCCAGTTAATGAAAATAAGCTGTATATGAATGAATTTAAAGAATTGTTAAAAATTGAAATACCAAGAAATAGCAAAACTAGAAACAAATAATTAGCCCAATTTTTTGTCAAATTAAGTGTAGAAAAGAAAGTATTTTTTACCTCTACTTCAACTACAATTGCAACATTTTGCCACGATTGTATAAATGTTTCTTTGTCGATTACTATTACTTCTAAACCCTCTCCAATTAGGTTTACAGATTCGTTAGTAATGGATTTTACAATTACAAAACTTGATTGGTTATTGATGACAACCACAGAAAGAAACGGTAATGGTAGCTTTTGTAATTCAGTTGGTTCAATTTGTATTACAGCATTTGGTATTGCTAATTCGTCAAACGCATCGGTAATATTATTTATTGAAAATACATTGGGATGCGTATTCAGTAATAGTGAAAGCCTTTCCTCATTAAATGAGGCATTATGCATTTTTAAAAACCTGCTTAGTATGGGTTCTAAATTTCTGATGCTTTTAATTGATATAGTCAATATTAGTACAATTTATTTAATTAGTCAAATTTGACTATAAACAAATTTGACTAAAAGCCAATTTTTGGCTTGTTGAAATATTTAAGAGACGATATTGGCATTAAAAAATTTGGGCAAAAGCTAAAAGAAATCAGGTTGTCTAAAAATTTAACACAAGAAGCTTTAGCATGGGAAGCCAATATAGAGCCTATGCAGGTGAGTAGAATTGAGCGTGGAATAATTAATACAAGTATATCGCAGGTGTTTAATATAGCGAAAGCATTGCAAATAAAACCGACGGAACTATTTGATTTTTAAATATTTACATTTCAAAATTACTGTGTAAAAAGTTTTCGTACATATTTCTCCATGCTATCCATTGCTTTTGCTCAGTTAAGAAATGGTTGTGAAAAATTGTTATAAAATGACCATTTACTTTTTTTACAATATTGTAGTACGATTGTAATTCTGCAGCTGCTTCATCAATGGTTAACTTTTGTTCAAAAAAACTATTGGCTTCCATGTAACAAAATGGATGAATGGTGAGATTGGTTTGTAATTCTTTTTGTAAATCGTACCACTTAAAAGGTAATGTATAAGAAGCCCTGAAACCATTTATGCTGCCATATCCCATGGAGTATTCTGCCTCAATACCTTGCTCAATCAATTTTTGATAAGTCTTAGGCAGGCTCATTCGTATATAATGCTGGCGACTGTATTTTACTGTTTGTTGAATGATGTTTTGTAAAGTAATTATTTCGTCTTTTAACAACACATCATCATCTCCACTTTGCCATGATGGATGAATACCAACTGTATAACGCTGTGCATGTTGCTGCAGTAGCTGCTGCATTGCTTTTGTTTTGTGCGACAAATTTTTATCGTAGCCTTTTCTATTGGCTGCCAATAAAAAAAAGTACACTGGTTTTAATTGGTATTGTTGATGAATGAAGCTCAACCAATCGTAAATATCGAAAGGGTCTTTTTGCTTGCCTGTATAAACTTGCAATCTTTCGGCAACAGTATCAAAATTTGATTTCAAAAAATCTCTAAAAAAACGAATTGCATTTCTTATTGGATTATGGTGTAGGTAGCTATATGCAATATCTATATCGTAAGTAGGAATATAGATGAATAGTGAATGGTGAATGGTGAATGGGGCAAAGTATTTTTCAATCTCAACTAACCATAAATTAATTAATGGCAAATGCAAAAAATTATGTTTAAATGCTATGCTATTGGTATGGGCGTATCTGCCATACATATCTTTTTCGTGTGGTAAATATTCTTCGTAACGAGTAATTAAATAAAATGATGCAGCTAAAAAATCGAATGGAATGTTACCTTCAGTTTTAAAAAATACCTTTAACGTATTCCATTCAAAAACTTCAATTGTTTGTTCGCTAATTCCATTTTCGTTAAGTAAACCATGTGGTTGAATCCATAGTTCATTTGGTGAAATAGGTTGGTTAGAATAATTAATTTTTGGTCCGACGTAGTTGTTAAATTCATCAATACTTTGTGTGACACTGCCATTTTTTATATTCCATGTATCGAACAATACACTTGATATATAATTAAAACGGTTGCTACTTGTATTTGCGTAAATAAGCATATTATAAATCACTTCTAAACTCTTGCCACATTTGGTTAAAAGTTTTATTGCTGAAATCTAAATTACCACGGTGGGCTGTCCAGCCTTTAAACACTTTATTTACTACCCAGTTTTTTATTGATCCACTACCCATATTCATGGTTTTTCGGTTTAAGCTGGCTTTTTTCCAAACCTTCCAAGCTATTCTTTCTGCCATAGTACTGCTGCCTTGTAATACAGCTTCATGACGGTTGTCGAGTAACAACTCATGTAAGTTAATTCTTACCGGACAAACTTCTGTACAATTACCACATAAAGACGATGAGTAGCTTAAGTGTTTATATTCACCCATTCCACTGAGGTAAGGTGTAATTACTTTGCCAATAGGACCACTGTAAGTAGTTTCATAACTATGCCCACCAATATTTTTATAAACTGGGCAGGCATTCAAGCAAGCACCACAACGTATGCAATACAATGCTTCACGGGCTGTAGGATTGGCCAATAAATTGGTTCGTCCATTATCTAATAATATCACATACATTTCTTCAGGGCCATCATTTTCATTTTCCTGACGTGGACCCGTTATCACCGTATTGTAAACTGTAACTTTTTGTCCTGTACCATACGTGCTGAGCAATGGCCAAAACAAATGCAAATCATTGACCGATGGCAAAACTTTTTCAATGCCCACCAATACAACATGCGTTTTAGGCATACTGCAACTTAATCTTGCATTGCCTTCATTTTCTGTAATGGCAATACCACCAATATCGGCTAAAATAAAATTGGCTCCTGTAACACCTACTTCGGCTTGAACATATTTTTCACGAAGCAGTTGACGTGCAACCTGCGTTAATTCTTCAGGGGATAATCCACCAGGCACACCCAATTTAGCTGCAAATAATCGGGCAACATCTTCTTTGCTTTTGTGCATGGCTGGTGTAACAATATGGTAAGGTGGTTCTCCATCTAACTGTTGAATATATTCTCCCAAATCGGTTTCTACACTTTCAATGCCACGCTGCTCTAAGAAATGGTTTAAATGAATTTCTTCGGTAACCATGCTTTTGCTTTTCACCAAAGTTTTGCAGTTTTTAGCATCGCATATTTTACCAATTTCGTCTAAAGCTTGTTGAGCATCTTCTGCCCAAATGACTTTTGCACCACGAGCAGTTATTTTTTGTTCAAATTCTTCTAAATATTTATCTAAGTTTTCAATCGCATTCCACTTAATATTTTTGGCTTGCTCTCTTGCACTCATTACATTATTAAACTGCTGTTTGCCAATAGGTACTACAGCATTGTATTTGCCAATGTTGAAATTTATTTTACGACGATGTTCTAAATCGGCTGCCTTAATAGTGCTTTTTGCAATAAATGAAGCTGCGGTATTACTCATGCTGTAAAAATAACAATTGTTTGTTATGCTGCTTTAATGTTTTTCGCTAACCGTTCATCAGCCATAATGCTCCATTTGTCAGGAATTTGTAAAACACTTGTAACAAAACAAACAGTTTTGCTACTTATTAGAATAAAAAAATAAATATGAGTAAGATTTTTACACTGATTGCATTTATTCTCTCCACAATATTTGTGCAAGCACAAAGTATAATTGGCGAAGTAAAAGATGAAAAAGGAAAAACCATAAATGCAGCATCTATTTCTTTACAAAAAGCAAAAGACAGCACAGTTGTTAAAATAGCTGTGGCCGATAATGTAGGTAAATACAGCTTTACAAATATTGCTAGTGGAAAATATTTTGTTACTGTAACTGCTCTTAACTATGCAGTTAAAAAATCAATGGTATTTGAGTTGAACAATAACGATGTTACTGTACCAGAGATGGTATTAACCAAAGCAGTTAAGCAATTGGAAGGCGTTACAGTTACTGCCAGAAAACCAATGATTGAAGTAAAGGCTGATAAAACAATATTAAATGTAGAAAATACCATTAACTCAGTTGGCAACGATGCCTTAGAGTTATTGCGTAAGGCACCAGGCGTTACTTTAGATAAAGATGATAATATTTCTTTAAGTGGTAAAAATGGTGTTCAGATTTATATTGACGGAAGGCCCTCTCCATTATCTGGAAAGGAACTGGCTGACTTTTTACGTACACTGCAAAGCAGCCAAATCGAAGCTATAGAAATTATTACAAATCCATCTGCTAAATACGATGCAGCAGGCAATGCAGGTATTATTAACATTAAGCTTAAAAAGAACAAAGCCTATGGTACCAATGGTAGTGTAAATGCTGGATATGGCATTGGTGTTTATGGTAAATACAATGCTGGCTTGAATTTAAACAATCGCAACGATAAATTGAATTTGTTTGGTAATTACAATTTTAATACCAGCAATAACGAAAGTAATATGAACTTTTACCGTACAGTTTTAGACACATTATTCGATCAAACAGGTACAATTACCAGTAAAAGTACCACTCATGGTTTTAAAGCAGGGTTAGATTATTTTATTGATAAGAAAAATACGTTTGGTGCAATTGTAACGGGCTCTTTTAATACCAGTTCTAACAATAATTACACGAACACACCTATTACTTATATTCCTACAAGTGTTGGGTATAGACGTTTAATAGCCGATAATACACAAGATGGTTTACGAGATAATGTGAACCTAAATTTAAACTATCGTTATGCCGATAGTTTGGGAAGAAAATTAAATATTGATGGTAACTACGGTTACTTTAAAACCAACAGCGATCAGTATCAGCCAAACTTTTATATGAATTTTGTTGGTACAACCGAATTAACAAGAACTGTTTACAACATGCTTTCTCCTGGTAAAATTTATATTGCCAATATCAAAGCCGATTATGAGCAGAACTTGAATAAAGGACGTTTAGGGTATGGTGCCAAAATTTCTTTTGTAGAAAGTAAACCAGATTTTCAACGTTATGATGTTTACACGATTAGTAAAGTATATGATTCTTTACGCAGCAATAATTTTAATTATAACGAAAATGTAAATGCTGCTTACATTAATTACAATAAGCAATACAAAGGCTTTATGATTCAAGTGGGTGTTCGTGCAGAGAATACACATGCAAAAGGAACTTCAAAAGGCTTTAAACAATTGAGTGGTAATAAATTGGTTGCTTATGATTCTACTTTTAATCGTGAGTACACTGATTTTTTTCCAAGTGCAGCAATTACGTTTAATAAAAATCCAATGAATCAATTTAGTTTAACGTATAGCAGAAGAATTGACAGACCAGCATATCAAGATTTAAATCCATTTGAGTTTAAGTTAGATGAATACACTTTTCAAAAAGGCAATACGCTACTTACACCACAATACACCAATAGCTTTGGTATAACACACACGTATAAATACCGATTAACTACATCGTTAAACTACAGCCATGTAAAAGATATTTTTGCTCAATTAATAGATACCGCTGAAAAATCTAAAAGTTTTATTACTAAGAAAAACTTAGCCATACAAGATGTAGTTAGTTTAAACATCAGCTATCCTTTTCAATGGAAATGGTATAGTGTATTTGCCAACTTAAGTGCCAATTATTCTCATTATGTAGCCGATTTTGGTACTGGCCGTAAAATTGATTTAGATGCATTGGCATACAATATTTTTACACAGCACACTATTAAGTTAGGTAAAGGATATACAGGAGAAATTGGTGCTTGGTATGCATCTCCTCAAATTTGGCAAGGAACATTTAAAAGTAAAGGAATGGGTAGTGTTGATGTTGGTTTACAAAAAACCATTTTAAAAGGAATGGGTAATTTGAAAGTAGCAGTAAGTGATATTTTTTATACCATGCGTTGGGCAGGAGAAAGTGATTTTGCAGGTCAGTTTATGAGGGCAAGTGGCAATTGGGAAAGTCGTCAGTTTAAAATTAATTTCTCTTATCGCTTCGGAAAATTAACTGTTAAGACAGCGAGACAAAGAAAAACAGGATCTGAAGATGAAACCAACCGTGTACAAAGTGGTGGGGGCGGTATTGGTCAATAAAAAACGACAGTTTAGTTTAGGTTAAATACAACAAAGCCGTTGAATGTCTATTCAATGGCTATTTTTTGCTTTATTTTTACTCCTTTCACTGATCAGAGCAAGCAAAAAAGCATCAAAGTTTGCTATTCAATTAATTACGCTATTGGGTGCAGTTTTACATTTGTTTTATTGTTTGCCGATAAGTATGCTTTGTTGTATGATATTGTTGCAATGCAAGCATCACTTGAGTTTTAAAATATACAAAAGCCGTATTTAACGCATAGTTACAAGGTGTACATTTTTTTCTTTTGGGCATATGCAAGTGTTTTAATTGAACAATTCAGAAAATTTAAATTATCTAAACCTACCTACTGATTGGTGGTTAAACAATGCAGAGCTTATCGCATTTGCAATAGTCACTTGTTTAAAAGTGTATATCTATTTAAGCATTATAATTTTAAAACAAGATAAAACAGATTTCAAAGATTGCTAACTAATGTTTTATTATTTAATGTAATTGGTTTAATGAATGAATATTTTAAAATACAATTAGTAACCGTGTATTGTTTGTACCGATAGAAGATAGTGTTAAGGACATTATAATGAATCTCATAGGTACTAATGTATTCTTTTTAACAGCACTGTGCAGAATACTATTGCCCAAGCGTACAATGAACTACTAAATTTGAAGCATGAATCCTTGGAAACAATTAAGGTTTTATGGTCAATTGGTTTTTAGTATTGCACTTCTTGTGTGTAGTTGCATCAATACTGCTCAAGCACAATACTTTCCATCAAAAATTTATCCAAAAGATTATTTCAGCAATCCGATTGGCATTCCCATTCAGTTAAGTGGAAACTTTGGCGAAGTACGTAATGAGCATTTTCACATGGGTTTAGATATACGAACAGGGCGTAAAGAAAATTTGCCTATTTATGCAAGTGCAAGTGGTTATATCAGTCGCATTAAAATAGAACGTTATGGTTACGGAAGAGCCATTTATATAAAGCATCCTAATGGATATACCACTTTATATGCTCATCTCAATAATTTTTATGATACGCTACACAATTATGTAAAAACCAAACAGTACACTGAACAAAAATGGGAGCAGGATTTTGAATTTGCACCCAACCAATTTCCAGTTGTAAAAGGGCAGTTCATTGCATTTAGTGGTAATACCGGTGGTAGTCGGGGGGCACATTTGCATTTTGAAATACGAAATGAACAGGGTGATAATGTAAATCCATTATTATTCAATTTAAATATCGAAGATAGTATGCCTCCTGTAATAGAAAATTTTTTTGTGTATGATAGAAGGGTAAGTACATATCGAATTTCGCCAACAGAAATTTCTATTGTAAAAAATAAAGATGGGTACGCTACAAAAGATTCTATTATTTATGTAAGCAGCAGTACAATAAGTTTTGGCATAGCAGCACAAGATGTTACCAATACATCACCTTTTAAATTTGGTATTTATCAGGCCGAGGTTTGGGCAGATAGTGTTATGGCTTTTGCGTTTAGATTAAACGATTTTTCTTACAATGATTCACGTTATGTAAATGGCTGTATAGATTATGTAGTAACACACAACAAAGGTGCAACCATTCAACATTTATCTAAACTGCCTGGGAATCTGCTTCATATTTTTTCTGCCAATACTGGCAATGGAATTATTGCATTAAAAGATACAACTGTTAAGCAAATAGAAATTATTATAAAAGATGTTGCTGGTAATGCAAGTACTTTGTTTTTGAGGGTACAAAAGAACGATAGTTTGGCTGCTGTACAACATCAATTTAACGAAGAAGTATTTGTTCCAAATGCAGCTGTACAGTACAATAAACAGGATATCCAATTGTATTTTAATGAAGCTGCATTTTACGATACCATTCCACTAAATCTTACAGTTAGCAATGGGTTTAGTAAAACAGCAGTTTCAAAAGAGTTTCTACTTAGCCCACAAATGCCTGTTCACAATAGTTATGTTGTAAAGCTTCCATTAACAGAAACAATCGATGATTCTTTAAAAAATAAAGTAGTGGTATTGCTTAAAAATAAATCATTTGCACAGGCTAAAATTCCTGATTGGAATAATAATATGGCCAGTACAAGTTTCGATAGGTTGGGTACTATTTGTTTAGTGTTAGATACTGTACCACCAACTATACAACCTGTTGGATGGAAAGATAATTTCACTTTTAATAATCAAACACAACTTGTTGTACAGGTAAAAGATGCAATAAGTGATATAAAAAAATACACAGCCATTTTAGATAGTCAATGGGTTTTATTCAGCCGAAAAAATGATTTGTTTATTTGTGATTTCGATGAGCATTGTGGTTTAGGAAAGCATCAACTAACCATTTTAGCGGAAGATATTGTTGGTAACATTACAAAAAAAACATACTTTTTTACCAAAGAACCACCAAAGGCAAACAAAAACAAAAAGAAAATGTTAGTTAAAAGGAAAAAGAAAAAACAATCATCTGCTAAAAAAAGAAAAAAATAATGACGCATTTAACCGAAGGACAAAAAGCACCAGCATTCTCAGGTAAAGATCAAAATGGCAAAAAAGTATCCCTAGCCGATTTTAAAGGACAAAAAGTTGTACTCTATTTCTATCCTCAGGATAGTACACCCACTTGCACAGTGCAGGCTTGCAACTTAAGAGATAATTATGCATTGTTAAAAAAAGAAGGATTTGTTGTTATTGGTGTTAGTCCAGATGATGAAAGCAGCCACAAAAAGTTTGAAGCGAAAAATAGCTTGCCATTTCCTTTAATTGCTGATAAACAACATGTTATTATAGGAAAATATGGTGTTTGGGGAGAAAAACAAATGTACGGTCGTACATACATGGGCTTACATAGAACCACTTTTTTGATTGATGAAAAAGGAATAATTAAGAACATTTTCCTGAAACCTAAAAGTAAACAGCATGCCGAAGAAATTGTAGAAGCTTACAAAAAATAGGCTGATTTTATCTTCAAAAGTCATTCTTTAGGAATAAATTTTAAAATAATTGCTTTTTATAATAAGAGAAGTGTTTTATTTTGCAAATAAGCAGCCCCCGCTTACACATTAAACTTGATTAATACATGATTGTACGGATTAAAGAAAACTCCTTACTTGCAAGGCTTGCTGCCCATAACTTGAAGGCTGAAAAAATGGCTCTGGTAATTGGAGATACAATTAGACTGCATAACACAACTAAACAAGAATTTTTGAGTAATCCTAAATGGGTTAGACACGAAATTGCACATGTGTATCAATATAAACGAAAAGGAAAGATTCGTTTTATACTTTCTTATCTCTTAGAAACCTTTAATTTGGGTTACGAGTACAACAGGTACGAGTTGGAAGCCATTAAAAAGGAACGAGATCATTTATTATTAGAAGGAATAGAGTTTGTTTAACTAAACAATTGATAAACTACCCAACTCATAACATAAGCCAAAACCGTCATATACACCAACTGAAAAACAGGCCATTTCCAAGTTTTGGTTTCTCTTTTTACAACTGCTAAAGTACTCATGCATTGCATGGCTAAAACATAAAATACCATTAGCGATAATGCAGCAGGTAAAGTGTACACTTTGGTTCCATTACTGTGGGTGGCTGCTCTCATTTTTTCTCTTAAAGAATTATCGTCATCTTCTTCAACACTATACAAGGTTGCCATTGTGCCAACAAAAACTTCTCTTGCAGCAAATGATGTAATTAGAGCTATTCCAATTTTCCAATCGTAGCCCAATGGTTTAATGGCTGGCTCAATAATTTTTCCCAATCTTCCTGCATAAGAGTTTTGCAGTTTTTCGGTAGATGCAATTTTGGCTAATGAATCTTTCGCAGCAGGATTTTGTTCAGTTAGTAAAGCATATTTTGCTGTTGTTTTTTCAATGGTATCGCCTGGGCCATAGCTGCTTAAAAACCATAAGAGTAAGCTGATTACCATAATTACTTTACCTGCATCGGTAACAAAAATTTTGGCTTTTTCCAACATGGTTAAACCAACATTTGTCCAACGTGGACTTCTATAAACAGGCAGTTCTAAAATAAAAAAACTTTTTTCTTTAATGTTTACAAACCACTTCATTACATAACTTACAATTAATGCCATTACTGTACCCAATAAATACAATGCCATCATTACCAACCCTTGTAAACTTAGAAACCCAAAATAATAATCGGATGGAATTACTAGAGAAATTAAAATGGTATAAACAGGCAATCTTGCACTGCAACTCATGAGTGGTGTAACCAAAATAGTTAATAATCTTTCTTTTCTATTTTCAATATTTCTGGCACTCATTATTGCTGGTACAGCACAAGCTAAGCCACTAATCATTGGCATTACACTCTTGCCGTTTAAACCCACTTTACGCATGAGACGGTCACTCAAAAAACTAATTCTTGCCATATAACCAGTGTCTTCTAAAATACTGATTAAACCAAAGAGTATCATTATTTGTGGTACAAAAACAACAATACCACTTAAGCCTGCAACCACACCATTAATTAGCAAATCGCTCCACCATGCTTGCGGTAAATGTGTATTTAGATAAGCGGTGCAAAATTGAAAACTACTTTCAATCCAATTCATTGGAAACTGTGCCAACCAAAAAATACTTTGAAATAAAATAAACAATACAACTAGCAAAATGGTGTAACCCCAAACACGATGTAATAAAATGTCATCGAGTTTATCGCTGAACATTTTCCTTTCCATTGGGTCGGGTTCTGTAACATGTTGCTGCATAATCAGTTTAATCTTTTGATAACGCTGCATAATTTCTTCGGCCTGCGTTTTGGTAGGATTAAATTTTGTAAGTAACTCTATTTCTTCAATTGCATGTTGGGTTGCATTGGTTAACGGAAAGTTTTCGTGGTTAATTAAATAATGCACTGCAGCATAATCGTTTAATGTAGGAAGTAGTTTTTGTATTTCCTGAATGCTGCTTTCGGCAATAGCCTTATTGGCTATAAAATCTTTAGTAATTTGTTTGGGTTGAGTAGTAACTTGTAACAGTATTTTCTTAAGCTGCGATAACCCTTTACTTTTTCTTGGATTTACTTCTATTACAGGAATACCCAACTCTTCAGATAAACCTTCAACATCTATTTTAATGCCTTTTTTGCCAGCTAAATCGTTCATGGTTAAAGCAACCACAACAGGTACTTTTAAATCTAAAATCTGACTACAAAAAAGTAAATTCCTTTTTAAATTACTAGCATCGGCAACTAATAAAATCACATCGGCTTCAATGTCTTTATCGGCGTGCATCAATACTCTGTAAGTAACCCATTCATCCCCCCTTCTTGGATATAGAGAGTATGTGCCTGGTAAATCAATCAGGTTGGCAGTAATATTGTTATCTAATGAAACTTTACCAGTTTTTTTATCAACCGTAACACCGGGAAAATTGCCCACTTTTTGGTTTAATCCGGTAAGACTATTAAACAACGTACTTTTTCCGCTGTTGGGGTTACCCACTAATGCAATATTGATGGTATTTACCGTTGTCATACAAGGGCAGCAAATGTAGATGCCTTAAATGGTACTTGGTTACGAGATTAGGAACAGAAATATGAGCTATCAATTTTCATTAAGCAGTTTAGCAAACTCAGTAATGATAACCCTTTTATAAAAATACCTGAATTGGCATAAAAACTTAGTAACAACTAAATGTGTATTCAAAATATTAGCACAATACCTTGCATTGGTCACAAAATTACTGCCAATTGCAGTTGGCTTGTTTTTTGAGCCATTATATAATACCATTTAGTTTATTACATGCTATACCCTCCTTATAGTTTTAAATACAATAATTGGTTTAATACTACATCAACAAACACTTTAATAGCATGGATTGGTATAATCAAAGTATTGAAAAAATATTTAAGCAATTGCACACAGGCGATGGTGGGTTAAATGATGTTGATGCAAAAAATATATTGGCAAAAATTGGCAATAATGAATTACAAGAAGGTAAAAAGAAAACAGCACTGGGCATTTTGCTTGCTCAGTTTAAAGATTTGATGATTTTAATTTTGCTAGCAGCAGCGGTTATTTCAGGCGTTCTTGGAGATATTAAGGATACTATTTTTATTTTAGTTATTGTTTTATTAAATGCTACAGTTGGTTTTATACAAGAGTACAGGGCTGAAAAAGCAATGCAAGCTTTAAAAAAAATGGCTATTACACCAGCCACAGTTGTTCGGGAAGGAAACAATATTTCGGTAGCTGCAACTGAGCTTGTACCCGGTGATATTGTTATTTTAGAAACAGGAAATGCTGTGCCTGCCGATATACGAGTTATAGAGTCGGTAAATTTAAAAATCGATGAATCGGCACTAACTGGTGAATCTGAAACAGTTGAAAAATTTTCAGAAGCTTTAAGTATTAACAATGCATCAATAAGCGAACAAAATAGCATGCTGTTTAAAGGCACATTTGTTAGTTATGGAAGAGGCAAAGGCATTGTAGTTACTACTGGTATGCAAACACAATTGGGCAATATTGCAAAAATGTTGCAACAAGAAGAATCTAAATCACCATTACAACAACGTATGATAAGCTTTAGTAAAAAGCTTTCGTTATTGGTTTTACTATTATGTATTTTGTTCTTTTTTATTGGTTGGTTGCGTGGCGAAAATCTCTTGAAAATGCTGCTCACCAGTATTTCCCTTGCTGTTGCAGCAATACCCGAAGCACTGCCTGCGGTAATTACCATATCACTTGCATTAGCTGCAAAGCGATTAATAAAATTAAACAGTCTCATTAAAAAGTTGCCTGCTGTAGAAACATTGGGTTCAGTAACTTATATATGTACTGATAAAACAGGAACACTCACTAAAAACAAAATGTATGTAGAGCAACTTTTTGTAAACAATCAGTTAATTGAAATAAAAGAAGTTGCTACAATAAAATCTGAACAAAACATTGCTTTACTGCTCCAATCGTTTGCATTAAATAATGACACAATTGAAGACGAACAAAAAAATTTAAAAGGCGATAGTACAGAAATTGCATTAATGCAATTTGCAAAAGAACAAGGTGTAATTATTGATACATGGCCAAGATTAGCTGAATTAGCTTTCGATTCAAAAAGAAAGCTAATGACCACTTTTCATAAGCATAATGATGCTATCATTTCTTTTACCAAAGGGGCTCCCGATATTTTAATTGAAAAATGCAAGGATATAGATAAAATAAAATTACAGCAACAAGTAAATACAATGGCTGAAAGTGGGTACAGAGTAATTGGTTTTGCATATAGAAATTGGAGTGAATTGCCACAAGAAATAACAGCAGCAACGCATGAAAATGATTTACAGTTTATTGGATTAGCTGGTATTATTGACCCTCCAAGAGAAGAGGTTACAGCTGCATTAGCTCAATGTAAAACCGCTGGTATTGTAACTGTAATGATTACAGGCGATCATCCACTAACAGCAAAAACCATTGCAAAACGTATTGGCATTTTAAACAATGAAAATGATTTGGTAATTACTGGTAAAGAACTTGCAGATTTAAGTGAAACGAGTTTTTTAAATCAAATAGAAAACATAAAGGTATATGCCAGAGTATCGCCAGAACAAAAATTGCTTATTGTAAAAACTTTACAACAAAAAGGACATTATGTTGCCATGACTGGTGATGGCGTAAATGATGCTCCTTCTTTAAAACTTGCCAATATTGGTATTGCAATGGGTATAACCGGTACCGATGTTTCTAAAGAAGCAGCACACATGATTTTGTTAGATGATAACTTCTCTACCATTGTTAAAGCTGTACGTGAAGGCAGGAGAGTTTATGATAATATTCTCAAGTTCATAAAATACTTAATGACTACCAATTCAGGAGAATTATGGATACTATTAATTGGACCAATCTTAGGTTTACCTATTGCATTATTACCCATTCATATTTTGTGGATTAATTTAATATCAGATGGTCTTCCTGCAATCTCATTGTCTTTCGAAAAAGCCGAAAAAAATATAATGAAAAGACCACCAAGAAATCCAAAGGAAAATGTATTTGCCAATGGCAATGGTTTACATATGATTTGGGTTGGTTTGTTTATGGCAGCAGTAGCTTTACTTGCTCAAAATTGGGCTATACAAAATGGATTACATTGGCAAACAATTGTGTTCAATATTATTTGCTTAAGCCAAATGGGTCATGTTTTAGCTATTCGTTCAAATAAACAATCGTTTTTTAGCGTTCCTCTATTTTCTAACATACCACTTATTCTTGCTGTAGCATCTGCTGTAATACTTCAAATTGCAGTTACCTACATACCAGTATTACATTCAGTTTTCAAAACAAAAACGCTCAGCCTGCGAGAATTTATATTTGTTGTAATCGCATCGTCTTTGGTATTTTTTGCAGTAGAGATAGAAAAATTTATATGTAGAAAAAAGAAAAAACATCAATCAGGCAATAGCAAATTACACGAAACCTAAAATCTGGTATAGTTAGGCTAGTAAAATTCTACGTTTAATACATGTTTTGATATAAACCTCAATTCTTGATAATCATTGAAGTTTCAACTCTAAATTAAATTACAATATTGTATTCCTTGCTGCACTTATTTTTGTACAAATTATTGCTATGTATAAGTGGATTTTTCTTGTGCTGTTATTGCCATTTACTGTTGTTGCTCAAAGCAAAAAAAAGAAGGCTAAAATGTTGGAGTACGCCGAGCAAAAAGCAAATGCCTATTTGATGTACAAACTAACACAGCATGTGCAATATTTAGCCAGTGATTCTTTAGAGGGCAGAAGGACTGGTACTAAAGGAGAACAATTGGCCATGGAATATATTGCTAAACAATATACTGCAATGGGCATAGAACCAAAAGGAACCAATGGGTTTATACAAGAATTTGAAATTAATGAAGGCAAAAGCGTTACAGATAATACTAAGCTTATGGTAAATGGTAAAAATCTAGTGTTAAACACTGATTATTATCCATTGGCATTTAGTAAAAATACTTCAACTAAAGGCTCTCCAGCAATGGCTTTAAGAGAAAAAGGGCAGCCTTGGTTTTTAGATGTTAAAGATGAATTAGAAGCTAATAAAACCAATCCTCATTTCGATATAGAAGAGTTTATTAAAAAACAAGTAGAAGAAGTAACTAAAAAAGGGGCAACGGCATTATTCCTCTACAACTCATCTTCAACAACAGACAATATTTTGTTCAATAAAAATGATAAAACTGCACAAGCCGATATACCTATTGTTTATCTTACTAAAGAAGGGGTGAAACATTCTTTTAAAGACCCTTCTGCAACCCTTGAAATTGAATTAAATGTACAAATTGAAAGTAATATACGAAAGGGCAGAAATGTTGTTGCTTACATAAACAATAACGCTGCAACCACAGTTGTATTAGGAGCTCATTACGATCATTTGGGTTATGGTGAAGATAAAAATGCTTTGGATGCGTTGCATGAAGTACACAATGGTGCAGATGATAATGCAAGTGGCACAGCTGCTTTATTAGAATTGGCTGCCATGCTTAAAAAAGAACCCCCTAAAAACAACAACTATTTATTTATCAATTTTAGTGGAGAAGAATTGGGCTTGTTTGGCAGTAAATATTGGCTCGAAAATCCATCAATAAAAATTACGCCTAATTACATGATTAATATGGATATGGTTGGGCGTTACGATACAGCCCATAAATTAACCATTGGTGGTTATGGTACATCTCCAGTTTGGGGAGATATATTTAGCACACTACCTAACAAAAATCTAATTATAAAATTCGATAGTGCAGGTAGTGGACCTAGCGATCATGCAAGTTTTTATAGAGCTGGTGTGCCAGTATTGTTCTTCTTTACAGGTAGCCATGCCGATTACCATAAAGCAACAGATGATTGGGATAAAATTAATTACAACGCACAAAAAGACATAGTAAAATTTATTTATCAAATTATTCAAACAGTAGATGCAAAAGGGAAACTTTCGTTTGCAAAAACTACCGAACCACAAATGGGTAAGGTAAGATTTAGCGTTAGCTTAGGTGTAATACCTGATTATGGTTACACAGGTACTGGAGTAAGAATAGAAGGTGTTAGTGCAGGAAAACTGGCAGAAAAAATAGGATTGAAAGGTGGTGATATTTTACTACAATTGGGCGAATACAAGTTTGTAGATGTAAATAGTTATATGCAAACCTTGGGTAAATTTAAGAAAGGCGATACTACCAAATTAAGAATTAAAAGAGCTGAAGAAGAGAAAGAATTTGATATAGTTTTTTAATATAAATAATGAAACTTAAGCTAGATATTGATTCACTAAACGAAGACTTCTTTGAAGATACAAGGTTGTTGGGCATTATTGCACCAGTAAAAAATTTTCAGTTATGTTGGCAGCTAAACAACTTGTTGGGCTTTAATTTTAGGTTGAATGCTGATATTGAAATTCATTTGAAGAAAAGAACAAGAAGTTATTATTTCAATATTTACGAATCGAAAGAACCGAATAGTTTTTTAAGCCATTTTTTATACCACAACCAATTTGATGGAGAATATTTATTGCCCGAATTTAAACACATGGATTTTTTATGGTTAATGAAAGGTGATTGTGTAGAAGATGAAAAATGCAATTGGATTAAGCAAGCTGTTAAGTCTATTGCAGGTGTTCAGTTGGTGGCTGAGTTAACCAATGAGCAAATAAAAACGAAAGGAAATATGGTGTTTTAAGAAAGGTTGAAAAGTTGATAGCGTAAACGTGTAAGGTAAAAAAGTAACTAAATTTTAAATTGTAAAAAAGATGTGGCAGCAGCAAGATAATAAACTATATAAAAAATTTCAGTTCAATAATTTTTCAGAAGCTTTTGCATTTATGACAAGAGTTGCAATTGAAGCTGAAAAGGTCAATCATCATCCGTATTGGAGTAATGTTTGGAACACTGTTGAAATTTGGCTAAATACCCATGATGCTGGTAATATTGTTACACAAAAAGACTGGGCATTGGCTGCTAAAATCGATGCCTTATTAACAGTATAAAATATTGATAAGCTAAAGTTTACATACTATTTATACCAAGCCAGTTTCTGCTATATAGAATTTTAATTATTTACCCTGTAAGATTAATTTACTATATAGGCTTTTCAATTACACCTTTTCGTATAAAGTGTTATGACGTTTTTAAAGAAAATACAATGTAAAAAACAGGTTTAACATAACCAATATAAATAATTGCATGATATACAATTATCATTCAATTCTGCGTATAAAAAAAACATCACCTTTAAAAGATGATGTTTTTTTATACACAGCGGGGTTATTACTTACCCCCTTTTTTTTCAGCTGCAGCTTGCATAGGATTTTTTCCTGATCCACCTGGGTTACGTCTATTGCCAGCACCTGCTTTAAATAAAGCAAACTTGCTTGGTTCTGTCCATTCGCCAGTTGGCCAAACATTGTTCTTCTCATTAATGTCAGCAGTTTCTCTCATTGGATCTAATTTAATACTCACTGCTTTTTGTTTGGTCATGAAAACTTTAGCTACTTTATTTTCGTTCTTACGCCAAATTTGTGCAGGAATTCTTTCTACTTCTTTAGTTCCATCGGCAAAAGTAAATTCAACAATAATTGGCATTACTAAACCACCTTTATTGCTAAAAGTTATTTCATACAAATAAGTGCCAGCATATTTTTCTTTGGTAGCTGCATCTAAAGGCTCAGCAGCAGTAGCTGTTCTTGGTGTAGGTATATATTTAGAAGTATCATAAGGTTCAATACCTCTTGCATAACGCCAGTAAAAATCTCTTAAAGTTGTATCAGCATCTGTTTGGAACACGATTTTTTTATCGGTTCTGTTTCTAATTTTAGAAATATCTTCAAAACTATTTACCTGTGGTTTGTCAATTGATCTAGGAGCACTGTTATCAAAACCACCTCTTCCACCACCACCTGTTGCAGCAGTTTCTAAATCAACCACAGCATATTTAACAGTGTCTATAGCAATATCACAAGGATCAATTCCATAAAACCAACCTCTCCAAAACCAATCTAAATCTTCGCCACTTGCATCTTCCATAGTTCTAAATAAATCTGCTGGTGTTGGGTGTTTAAATGCCCATCTTCTTGCATATTCTTTAAATGCATAATCAAACAATTCTCTACCCATTACCGTTTCTCTTAAAATATTTAAACCTGTAGCTGGCTTGCTATAAGCATTTGGACCAAATTGAATAATGTTTTCACTATTCGTCATAATTGGCTCTAATTGTTCTTTTGGTAAACGCATATAATCAGCAATGGTGAAAGCTGGTCCACGTCTAGATGGAAATTTGTTATCCCATAATTCTTCAGTTAAATATTCAACGAAAGTATTCAATCCTTCATCCATCCAGCTCCACTGACGCTCATCACTGTTCACAATCATAGGGAAGAAGTTGTGACCTACTTCATGTATAATAACACCCAACATACCATTTTTAGTAGCTTCGCTGTAAGTGCCATCTTTTTCAGTTCTGCCATAATTAAAACAAATCATTGGATATTCCATACCATTACTTGCTTCAATACTTTGAGCAACAGGATATGGATAAGGAATAGAAAATTTAGAATACGTTTTAATGGTATGTGCAACAGCTTTTGTTGAGTATTTTCTGTACAAGCCATAAGCTTCTTTAGGATAACCACTCATGCACATTACTTTTTTGCCTTCTACATAAGCAGGCATTGCATCCCAAATAAATTTACGAGAGCTGCCCCAAGCAAAATCTCTAACATTGATTGCATTAAAAATCCATGTTTTCTTTTTGTCGCTTTTGGTTTTTTCGGCAGCAACTGCTTCATTTAAAGTAACAACCTCTACAGGCTCAGAGGCTTTTGTAGCAGCAGCCCAACGCTGTAGTTGTGCAGGACTTAAAACCTGATTATAGTTTTGACATTCGCCAGTAGCCATTATCGTATGATCGGCTGGAACAGTCATTTGTACTTTATAGTTACCAAATGTTAAAGCAAATTCACCACGACCAGTAAACTGATGATTTTGCCATCCTTGAAAATCGCTGTACACACACAAACGAGGGAACCATTGCGTCATGGTAAATAAATGATTGCCATCTTCAGGAAAAAATTCATAACCACCACGGCCACCCATAACCATACGATTAGAGATTTTATAGTTCCAATCTATTTTAAAAACAAACTGTTGTCCAGGTTTTAATGGAGTTGGTAAATCAACCCTCATCATGGTTTTGTTTACTGTATAACTAAGTGTTTTACCTAAAGCATTGGTAAGTTTAGTAATTTTTATACCATAACCATTATCCATTTTATCTTCAGCCATTGCATCAAGCTGAGTGGTAGCAACTACACGACTTAAAGTACTACCATCTTGATAGTTGGCATTATCTTTAGTGCTGTGTTCATTTTCGTCTAACTGCAACCATAAGTAAGTTAATACATCTGGTGAGTTGTTGAAATAGGTTAAGGTTTCAGAACCTGTAAGCTTTAAATTTTTCTCATCAAGCTCACATTTAATGTCGTAATCGCAACGTTGCTGCCAGTATTTGTTTCCTGGGGCACCACTGGCTGTTCTATACTCATTGGGTGTAGCTAAAATGGTACCCAATTGTTCGAACTTATTGCCATGATTAGACGTTGGATTGTTCATGATGTTTTGAGCAGTAGCTGATAAAGCAGTTATCAGCACAGCAAACAGTACAATCAATTTTCTCATTTTGTATTTGGTTTAAAAAGGTAAACGAGTTAGAGCCATTTCAATGGCAATTCCAAAGATAGCTCCACTAGTAAATAAAAGATATTCTCTTCGGTTTAATTTGATAATATTAAGGCAAATAAATGAAATGATTAAACTAAATAATACCACTAAAAGTTGAGCAGCTTCAATACCAACATTAGCATACAATAAATTTAGTGCTGCACTCCATCCATTGCCCTCAATAGCTACAAACTCACTGGCAAAGCCCAATCCATGAATTAGACCAAAGAACAAAGCGAAAAAGTAGATAGGCGAAAATTTGCCTTTATAATTGAATTTTTTAACGAATAAATTGCTGATTGTTGTTGCAATAATGGTTATAGCAATAAAAAATTCAATCCAATTTTTAGGTAAATGCAACACATTAAATACTGCCAAAGCCAAAGTAATACAATGCCCAATGGTAAAAGCAGTAACAAGTATGAATAACTTTTTCCAATCGGCAAATTGATAACGTAATGCCAATGCAGCCATAAATAAAATATGGTCTAATGCCCCTAAATTGGCAATATGTTTAAACCCTAATTCAAAATAAATTTGAAAGTTACTCATAAGTGTACTAAAAAATAGCAATCAAAAACAAGTTAGTTTATCTCCTAATTCTGAAAATTAATGATGATGTTTGCTGTAGCAAAATAATGTAGATAAATGGCAAATAGTATGTTTCAATGGTTGACGATAGGATTGCTTGCTTTATTGCACCCTTTTTTTGTAAGTGTGATAGAAATTAACCACAATGCAAAAGAAAAATCTGTAGAAGTAAGCATGCGGATTTTTACAGATGATTTTGAAGGTGCTTTAAAGAAATTCAGCAACACAAAAGTTGATTTGGCAAATCCTGCTAATAAAGAAGCAATTGATAAAATCATTGTAAGCTATATCAAACAAAAAATGTACTTACAAATTGATGGTAAACCTGTTCTACTTGAATATGTAGGTTATGAAATTAAGAAAGAAAGTGTGTGGCTTTATTTTGAAATAGATAATATTGCCACTTTAAAAAAGGTACAGGTTAATTGTAATTTGCTGTATGAATGTCAGGAAAAGCAAATGAATATTTTTCATGTAAATGCCAATGGAAAAGAGAAAAGCTATAAGCTGGATAATCCTGCAACAACTACCAGTTTTGATTTCTAATCTTTAAATAAACTGGAAGCAACGCCATCGGCTAAAAATTTAGCTCGGGGTTCAAGTTGTAAAAAATGATTTTTATTTAATAAGGTTTCATTGGCTAAAAATATTCCAGCTCTGGTTAATAAATTTTCTTTTTCGTTAAGGCCAAATTTATCTTCAACATGCTTTAATGAAATACCCTCTATCGTTCTTAATGCAGTCATAATATATTCATTCAACTGTTGCTCATTGGTAAGTATTTCAATTTCAAAAGGAATGGTATTTTGTTCAATACTTTTCAAATACAATGCATTATTGGCAATATTCCACTGCCTCGATATACCATTATAAGAATGAGCCGATGGGCCTAACCCCAAGTAATGTTTTCCCTGCCAATAACTGCTATTGTGTTTGCTTCTGAAACCCGGTTTTGCAAAATTGCTGATTTCATAATGCTCAAATCCTGCACTGGTTAATTTGGTAACTAATATTTCAAAATGCTGGGCTTGTTTATCGGCATCAATATTGGCTAATTTATTTTTCTCAATCAGTTTTTCTAATGCAGTTTTGGACTCTACCGTTAATGCATAACAAGAAATATGTGGGATGTTGAAGGATAAAGCAGTATCGATATTTTGAATCCATTGTTCATAACTTAATGTTGGTGTGCCATAAATTAAATCAATGGTGGTATTACTAAAGTATTGTTGAATAAGTGCCAAGCTATTTAACGATTGTTGGCTGTTGTGGGCTCTGTTCATCCATTGTAAATCTTCCTCTACAAAACTTTGTATGCCAATACTCAAACGGTTAATGCCAATGCTTTTCCAGGCAATCAGTTTTTCTTCGATTATATCATCAGGATTGGTTTCTAAAGTAATTTCTACATGCTCATTTACTGTAAAAGTTTGCTTAAAATGGTCAATCATTTTTTCTATTTCTTCAATAGAACACAAGCTGGGGGTACCTCCTCCAAAATAGATTGTTTCAACTTTTTCGGTTAAATAATTTTTGTTTAAAGAAGCTTCTTTTACAATTGCTTCAACCATTGCAGGCAACTGTGAATGGTTGGTACTAAAATGAAAATTACAATAGTGGCAAGCCTGCTTACAAAAAGGAATATGAATATAAATACCTGCCATTTTATGGTAAAGTTTTAACGTTAACAGTGGTTTCTACAGAAGTTTTATTAAACTTGTTTACTGAAATGAAGGTAAAGCTACTACGATATATGTGTTTATGGGCAACAGTATTTTTATTTGCTGAACATACCGTTGCACAAAACACAGTTTTGAAAATTCAATCAGTTGATAAAACAGAAGTATTTATTCAACAGCAACTTGGCATAAAAAATCAGTTTACAAATACGCAGTCTTGTATCGATTATATAGAAAAATTACCAGCCAATTTACAAGCCAAAGGTTATTTAAGTGCATCGGTTGATAGCATCACTAAACAAGAAGATGTATTTACTATTTATTTATTTGTTGGTGAAAAATATCTTTGGAAAAAACTGATCATACAAGAAGCCGACTGGCCAATTTTATTAAATGCAGGTATTAAAAAAAATACGTTTGCTGCCGAGCCATTTAACCCTGAGCAAGTAAAGTTAGTACAAGAAAAACTGCTCGATTATTTTGAAACTAATGGTTATCCATTTGCAAGTATAAAATTCGATAGCTTAAGTATTGAAGATAAAAATGTATCTGCTAAACTACTGATTGATAAAGGTATTTTATACAAAATGGATAATATTAGCTTATATGGCAATGCCAAAATAAGTAAGCAATTTTTGTACAAATATTTAGGTATTATACCTAACAGTATTTACAATACTAAAAAGCTGGCAACTATTAACCAGCGTTTACTAGAGTTACCTTATTTACAACAAACACAACCCTGGCGTTTATCAATGTTGGGCAAAGCTTACTTGCTGGATTTATTTATAGATAATAAGAAAAGTAATCAGGTAGATGCCATTATTGGTATGTTGCCCAATAACCAGCAAATAGATGGAGCATTATTGTTTACAGTTGATGCAAAAGTGAAACTGCAAAATGCTTTTGCAAAAGGGGAAATTATTGGTTTAAACTGGCAGCAAATTCAACCTAAATCGCCACGTTTAAACGTATTATTTCAGCAGCCTTATATTTTTAATTCACAGTTTGGTTTAGATTTTTCTTTTGACTTGTTTAAAAAAGACTCCTCCTTTTTAAACATACAATCTAATATTGGTTTGTTGTATGAAATAAGTACCAAACAAAAGACCAAAATTCTTTTTCAATCTTATAGAACGAATTTGTTGGATGTAGATACAACCACTATTAAACTTACCAAAAAGTTACCCGATATTGTAGATGTTGTAACCAACAGTTTAGCTATAGATTATGAGTATAGTGGAACCAACTACAGATTCAATCCATCGGCAGGCAGTGAATTAAAATTTACAATAGCGGCAGGTAGTAGAAAAATTGTAAAGAATAATGCAGTTACACAAATTAAGAGCAATACGTTTAATTATACTTCTTTATATGATAGTTTAGATTTAAACAGTTATCAACTTCGTATCAGAGCAAATGCAGCTAAATATTTTCCTGTTAGTAAATTTGCTATTATTAAAACTGGTTTACAGGCAGGCTTGCTGCAAAGTCCAAGTATTTTTAGAAATGAAATGTTTCAAATTGGAGGTTTTAAAACTTTACGTGGATTTGATGAAGAAAGTATTTTTGCCAATCAGTTTGCAATAGCAACAGCAGAATATCGCTATTTATTTGGATTGAATGCTTATTTCAATGTGTTTACAGATGTAGCAACTACTTGTAATAGCATCATCAACAAAAACTACAGTTATATTGGATTTGGAGCTGGATTAGCATTCGAAACCAAACAAGGAATTTTCAATATTAACATAGCTACGGGTAAAAGAAACGATCTGATTTTCGACTTACGCCAAACCAAAATTCATATAGGTTTTGTGAGTTTATTTTAAAATTGGAACACGGATGACACGGATAAGAAGGATTTTCACTGATTTTAATTTTGAAGCCTTGTATAGTTGAAATAATTTTTTTAATCTGTTCTAATCCGTTCAATCAGCGTTCCCATCACTTCTTCACAATTTTATCTGCATTTTGCTTAATAAAATCATCCCAACCTTTAAAACCTTGTGCTGTAGTGTTCAATACATTTGACGTTTGATAACAGTGGCACAATGCTACAGCCAAAGCATCGGTAGCATCAAAATAGTGTGGCTTTTCTTCAATGTTTAAAATACGTTGCAACATTTTCCAAACCTGATCTTTATCGGCATTACCATTACCGGTAATAGATTGTTTTACTTTTTTGGGTGAGTATTCTGTTACATCCAATCCTGCTTGCATAGCAGCAGCAATTGCAACACCCTGAGCCCTGCCAAGTTTGAGCATACTTTGTACATTCTTGCCAAAAAAAGGAGCTTCAATGGCAAATGTTTGTGGTTTATACAATTTTATCAGTTCACAAACTTTGGTATGAATTTTTTCTAAACGCTCATAAATATCTTTATGCTGCGATAACTTCAATACATCCATCAACAATACCTGTTGCTTATTGCCTTCCACTTTCAGCAATGCATAACCCAGTATTTGAGTACCGGGGTCTATACCAAGTATGATATGTGGCTTCTTCATTGACGTGAAAGTAAGTGATTGTTGTTATATACTTTTCTATCTCAATACTATATCCGTAATTTGCAGTTATAAAATTTTTGCTGCTGAAAAAGAAGAAAAAAATATTTCTCAACTATATTATTGGTCCAGTTTTATTTATTTGGCTTAGTTTTTCTATTTATAAGCAAGTACAAACACAACCCAATTTACCTGAAGCTTGGAGAGAAATTAAACTTTCTTTTTATGGGTATTCTAGTTGGAAATTATATTTAGTTTTTGTGTTAATGTTTGTGAACTGGGGTTTAGAAGCTAAGAAATGGCAGCTACTGGTATCAGGGGTTCAAAAAATATCTTTTCTTAGAGCATTCAGGGCCATATTTACTGGTCAAGCTATTGCATTAAATACATTCAATGGCGTTGGAGAATATGTGGGTAGGGTTGTTTACTTAGAAGATGGTAATCGCTTACGGGCAGTGGCTTTATCCATTGTAGGCAGCTTAAGTCAAATTATTGTTACCATGGTAATGGGAATTTTGGGCTTGATTTATTTACGCATCAATATTTTAGATGAAACCCATCATTTGCAAGGACTCAGCAAATTTTGGATGGAAGCCATGATGTATTCCATTAGCTTTTGGACAATCATTTTTTTACTCATCTATTTTCAACTTTCGTGGCTGACTAAATTGATAGAAAAAATTCCCTTTGTTGCTAAGTATGTTTTTTATATCCAAAAGTTAGAAGACTTTCACTGGAAAGAATTAACAAGAATTTTATTACTTTCTTTTGTACGATACGTTGTATTTGTGGCACAGTATTTATTATTGTTAGAGTTGTTTAATGTACAAGCTACTGTTTGGCAATTATCATGGATGGTATGTGTTATGTTTTTAGTGTTAGCAGTTGTACCAACCATTCCTATTGCAGAGTTAGGAATTAGGGGGAAATTTAGTCTTTTACTATTTGGCTTAGTAAGCCCCAATACTTCTGGAATTGCTGTAACTGCAGCAATTATTTGGCTTATTAACAGGGTAATTCCTGCAATTGCTGGTAGTTTGTTTATGTTGGGAATAAAGCTCTCTAAAAAATAAAGTATTCGTTTTTGATAATTCACAAGGAATACTTAAACAATAATTAATGCTTACTTAAAGATGGTTTAATAAATATTGAATTTCTTATAAGTAGCAAACAATTAAAAACGTACAGATGAAAAAAATAGTTATCTTTTTTGCAGCAATTGTTGGTTGGGTCACCTTAACATCTGGAGATGACTTTTGTGGTATTCGAAATTACTCTTTCGAAAATGGAGAAAATATCACCTTCACAGTGTTTTATAATGCATTAGGTATTTATGTAGATGCAGGCTCAGCTAATTTTACAGTTACACAAGAAAATATGGGTGCAAAACCTGTGTATCATATTGTTGGTACAGGTACTTCTAACAAAAGCTACGACTGGATTTTTAAAGTTAGAGATCGTTATGAGTCGTATATAGATACAACCAATCTTCAGCCACTAAAATTTATTCGAAATGTAGATGAAGGGGGGCACAAAATTTATGAGAACATTACCTTCAATCAACAAACCAATTCGGCTATAACTACTAAGGGAATTTATAAAGTGCCCAGTTGTGTGCAAGATGTTTTAAGTGCAATTTATTATGCCAGAAATATCGATTTTAATAAGTACAAAACAGAGGATAAAATCCCGTTTTCCATGTTCTTGGACAATGAGGTATTTAATTTATACATTAAGTATTTGGGAAAAGAAACAATCAAAACCCGTTACGGAAAATTCAGGGCAATTAAGTTTAAACCACTTTTGGTAAAAGGAACTATTTTCGATGGTGGAGAGAAAATGACAGTTTGGGTAAGCGATGATGCCAATCATATTCCATTACGAATCGAAAGTCCAATTGTAATTGGTAGTGTTAAGGTAGATATGATGATGTATCGAAACTTACGTCATCCATTGTCATCAATGATTAGTTATCGTTAATTTGTGTTCAAATAATCTGTTTATGAGAAAAATACTACTATTGCTTGTTTGCACAATTGTGTCTTTTGCTGCCTTTGCCAATGTAGATACTGTTTTTATTTTCAGTAAAGCCATGCAAAAAGAAATTAAAACGGTAGTTATAAAACCAATATCTTATAAAAAGAAATCAAATACTTATTCGGTGGTGTATTTATTGCATGGGGCAATGGGTGTTTCTACAAACTGGATTAGAAAAGTGCCTGAGTTACAAGAAATGGCTAATGAACATCAATTTATTATTGTTTGCCCCGATGGTTCAGTAAACAGTTGGTATTTTGATAGCCCAATAGACAGTACTTATAAATATGAAACCCATGTGAGTATCGAAGTGCCTGAATATATCGATGCCAATTATAGAACAATTCCCAATAGAAATAATCGGGCTATTACAGGTTTAAGCATGGGTGGTCATGGTGCCATGTTTATTGCTTTCCGTCATGCACAAACCTTCAGTGCATGTGGCAGCATGAGTGGTGCTTTGGCTGTAAATTTAATTACCCGTGGATACGACATAAATAAACGTTTAGGTGACACCATTACCAATAGAAACTATTATAACGAGTGGAGTGTGCAAAAAGTAATTGAAACGTACCCAAAAGATTCATTAAGCATCATAATAGATTGTGGCCTGCAGGATTTTATTTATGGTATGAGTAAAGCTACACATGAGAAACTCGTTCAATTAAAAATTCCTCACGATTATATTGAACGACCAGGCAAACACGATTGGTCTTATTGGGCAAATGCAGTTCGTTATCAACTGCTTTATTTTAAAGAACATTTCAAAAAGAAAAACAAATAATTTAGTAAAAAATGGGTTCAACTTTAGAGAACCCATTTTTATTGAATATTAAGAAAGCAGTTTAGCCACCAGTTTTTCCATCTCTTGTTTTTACTGCTTTTTTACCACTATTTTTCTTTTCAAAATCTTGCACTTCTTTAGGTTTTTCTTTTTTGGTTTCTTCTTTTTTTACAGTCGTTTCAGTAGCTTTATTATTCTCACTAGGCAGCTTAACTTTACCTAAAAAATAAGTTTCTGTTTTTATAATTCCACCACCACCTGGTCTATACCAAGTCCAGGTTCCATGTTTTAAACTTTTACCATCATTGGGTATAATTAGTTGAACATATTTATTCTCATCATTAAGATCTTGTGCCATTACTGTATCAAAAGCATTTGCAGGGTTCATAGCCCTCCAGCTTTCTTCTCTTTCTAAACCGGCTACTGTAAAATATTGAGAAATACCATCCATATTTCCCCATTTGTAATTTTGCACAGCAACTAAATCACCCATGGTATTGTATCTACGCCAAACACCTTCTTTTCTGTTATCTAAAAATTCACCTTCTTCATCATAACCTGGGTTGCCTCTTAATGGATCTACATGAATAAGCCATTTGCCACGTTTTTTATCATTTTGATCGGTGCAATTCAAGGTATCTCCCTTGGATGTTAATTTATAAGTTTTACATTGGGCATTCAACTGCAAAGCAAAAACGCTTATCACAATTACCAATAACAATCGCATATTTCTATTATTTTAGTCAACCAAAAATAAAACTAAACTATGTGAACAAAAGAATAAATGTTTGGGTAGCCAGCTTTTGTAATGCTATTTAATATTACCCGATAGCTATTGGGTGGAGTCGTTAACAAACCTGCTGACTAGCAGGACACCCTTCAGTGTTCTATTCTTTATTCACCAAAAATTAGCTACTGTTATGTATAAACTACTTGTATTGCTGGTAATTGTTTTTTCAGTAAAAGTAATTGCTCAGCCAAAACCAACTTCAGCAGCCGAAAGGTTGAAAAATGAAACTATTCGAAAACAACTGCAAGAAAAAAGCTTGGTCAATAATATTTCTTTTAGAAATATTGGACCTAGCGTTATGAGTGGGAGAGTGGTAGATATTGATGTAAACGAAAAAGACCCAACCGAGTTTTATGTAGCTTACGCTACAGGCGGTTTGTGGCATACAATCAATAATGGTCAAAGCTTTACACCAATTTTCGATTCTGCCGATGTAATTGGTATTGGAGATATTGCTGTTAATTGGAAAACTGGTACCATTTGGGTAGGCACTGGCGAAGTAAATAGCAGCCGTTCTTCTTATGCAGGTATTGGTGTATATAAAAGTAACGATAAAGGAAAACATTGGACTTACGTCGGCCTTCCAGAAAGTCATCATATTGGTAAAATACAATTACATCCAACCGATGATAATACAGTTTGGGTGGCAGCATTGGGGCATTTATATTCTGCCAATAAAGAAAGAGGTGTTTTCAAAACAACAGATGGCGGTAAAACCTGGAAACAAACTTTATACATCGATGAAAATACAGGTGTGGTAGATTTAGATGCTAATCCCACAAATCCAAATGAACTGTTTGCAGCAAGTTGGTACAAAACCCGTACTGCATCTAACTTTGAAGAAGGAGGAAAAACAAGTGGTATCTATAAAAGCAACGATGGTGGTGAAACCTGGGAACTGATAAGCAAGGAAAGTGCTGGTTTTCCTACAGGTAATGGCATTGGACGAATTGGATTAGCAGTTGCACCTTCAAAAAACAATGTGGTATATGCAGTAGTTGATAATCAAAACAGGCAACCCGATACAGCCCAACGTAAAACAGATTCTACACGTTATGCATTGAAAGATTTTAAAGAATTAACTAAAGAACTGTTTGCAGTATTGGACAATAAAAAGTTAGACACTTTCTTAAAGCGTAATGGTATTCCTGAAAAATATACAGCAGCTTCAGTAAAAGAAATGGTTGCTACCGATAAGTTAAAACCATCTTGCATTTGGGATTATTTGTACGATGCCAATACTGCACTTTTCGAAACACCTATTATTGGTTGTGAAGTTTATAGAAGCGACGATGCTGGCTTAACGTGGAAAAAAGTAAACATCAAAGCTTTAAAATTATTTAATACCTATGGCTATTATTTTGGAAAAATATTTGTGAGTCCGGCCAATGAAAATAAGGTAGTCATTACTGGTTTTGACATAGAAGTAAGTAACGATGGAGGTAAAACATTTAAAAAAATCGATAAAGAAAACGTACACGCCGATCATCATGTTGCTTGGATCAATCCAGCAAAAGATGACCACATGATTATTGGCAACGATGGTGGTTGTAATATAACTTACGACAATGGAGAACATTGGTTTAAAGCCAATACCCCACCTGTTGGTCAGTTTTATGCAATTGCTGTTGATATGGCTAAACCATACAATGTGTATGGGGGGTTGCAAGACAATGGTACTTGGTTTGGTAGTAGTAAAACGGTTGAAAATTATGATTGGTACGATAGAGGACATAACCCATTTACTTCAATTAATGGAGGCGATGGAATGCAGGTTCAAGTTGATTGGAGAGATAATGCAACGGTTTATTCAGGCTCTCAATTTGGCAACTATATGCGTTCATCTACCAATAGAACTAGTACAACTGATGGTGCATTGAGCAGATTAAGAATACATCCTGCAAACGATTTAGGGGAACCATTGTTAAGATACAATTGGCAAACGCCTATTTTATTGAGCAGACATAACCAAGATGTATTGTACATGGGCAGTAATAAGTTTCATCGTTCTTTACAAAAAGGTGCCAATATGGAAACTTTGAGTTCAGATTTAACCACCAATCCAACGCAAGGCGATGTGCCATTTGGTTCTTTATCAACAATAACAGAAAGTCCATTGAAGTTTGGTTTATTGTATGCTGGTTCCGATGATGGCAATATTCAAATTAGTAAGGATGGTGGTTATACGTGGACGAATGTTTCCAAGAACTTACCTAAAACCGTAAAAGGTTTGTATGTTACAAGAGTTACGTCAAGCAAGTACAAAGAATCTAAAGTATATGCTACTTTAAATGGTTATAGAAATGATCATTTTAATAGCTATGTTTTTGTAAGTGAAGATTATGGCAATAATTGGAAACAAATTAATAAAGATTTACCTGCCGAACCAGTTAATGTAATTGTTGAAGATAATATTAGCGATAGCATTTTATATATTGGTACTGATGGAGGTTTGTATGTTACAATAGATGCAGGAAATACCACCATGCAATGGAATAGTGGAATGCCAAAGAGTGTGCCTGTACATGATTTGGTTATTCATACAAGAGAAAATGAATTGGTGGTTGGTACACATGGCAGAAGTATTTATATTGCTGCACTGGCCAATGTTCAAAAACTATTGAAAGACCCTTCTTATAAAGAAAAAAGAGAAAAAGAAATAGCTGAAACAAGTAAGAATTAATCTAAACCGATAGAATAGTATGATAAGAAAAATTTTTGCTTTAGGTGTTTTTGTTATTTTATTTTCAGCATTTATTGTTGCAAAAAATGAAACAACAATTAATAATCGTTTGCAAACAGATGGTAAACAGTTATTCATGGTAAACTGTGGCACTTGCCATCATCCAACAAGAGATTTAACTGGGCCAAGTTTTTATGGTGTACGAAATCGCTGGAAGAATAAGAAAATGTTGTATGAATACATAAAAAACTCAACTGTAGTAATTAAAAAGGATGCATACGCAAAACAGTTATTCGAAAAGTGGAATAAAACCATAATGACACCCTTTCCTAAATTAACCAATGCCAATATAGATGCCATTTTCGATTATGTAGATGGAGAAGCAAGTAAGAAAGGGTTGATGAATTAATGTTTTTTGAAGTTATAAAAGTAAAAGCCATCAACATTGATGGCTTTTACTTTTATAATTTTATTTAAGGACGATTCAAATTATTAATACACCAAATGTGGTCTTGCCTCTGCTAAACCTGCATTGGTTACCTGTACATAATGGGGTTTAAATTCTTTAATGGTATTGGCACCACCATAAGAAAATGCACTACGCACTCCGTCAAGTAGCCCTTCAATTACAAATTTAGCACCACCTTTAAAAGGGATAACAGTACTTTCTCCCTCAACATTTCTTTGCTCTTGATTGTGTGCCATTTTAGTTTCCAAACTGGCTGCACCTCTGTACCGTTTGTATAAGCCACTTGCTTTTTCAATAATTTGTCCGGGGGCTTCTTTTGTGCCAGCAATTAAACTTCCCAGCATAACACAACTGCTGCCCAATGCCAATGCTTTGGCAATATCTCCACTGGTTCTAATACCACCATCGGCTATTACAGGTAATGTTGTTACAGCAACAATTTCTTGTAAGCAAGAAACATTGGGTACACCAAAGCCTGTTTTTAAACGAGTGGTACACAATGAACCTCCACCAACGCCAACACGTAAACCATCGGCTTGCCAAGCTTCTAAATCTTTTGCTGCTTGTGCACTGGCAATATTGCCAGCAATAAAATCGACATGTGCCGATAACACTTTTTTTAAAGTTGCAATAGATTGTTTTACATTTTCGTGGTGACCATGAGCTACATCTATTAATATAATATTGGCACCAGCATGTACCAAGGCAATGGCACGTTCTTCAAAATCGCCATTGGCACCAACTGCTGCCATTATAGGAATTGATTTTGTGTATGACCATTCTGCATTTTGCACATTCCAAAATTTTATTACTTCATCATTTTGCAGGGCATTAACAACAGTTGCAACTTCTTTAGCTTGTTGCTCAATACTCATAAATCTATGAATGCAACCCACACCACCTAATTCAGCAATAGTAATGGCCATTTCACTTTCACAAACTGTATCCATACAAGATGCAACCAAAGGCATTCTTAATCCATAACGTTTGGTTACTTGTGTTGTGAGGTCAATATTTTTTCTTGATGCAATGTTTGAATAAGCTGGAATTAGCTGAATATCGTCGTAGGTTAATGCAATGTTGCTCATGTATAAATCTTTGCAACCAAGATAGAGCAAACAGCATTTGTGCCCAAAGTTATTTGCGGTGTGTGCAAAAAAAAGCAACTTGAAAAATCAAGTTGCTTTTAAGTTGACAATTTTTTTTATTTACTTTTTGGTAAAAGCACTGCATCAATTACATGAATAATGCCGTTGCTACCTTTTAAATCAGTTGCAGTAACAGTTGCTTTGCCACCATTTTCATCGGTTAAAATTACTTTGCCTTCTACAACGCTTGCAGTTAATTTACCACCAGCTACTGTTGTTAAAGTTACTTTACCACCACCTTTTTTAATGGCTGCTAAAACTGCTTTTGCATCTAAGTTTCCTGCAACTACATGGTACGTTAAAATACCAGTCAATGCTCCTTTGCTCTCAGGTTTTAATAAACCTTCAACAGTGCCTGCAGGCAATTTTGCAAATGCATCATTGGTTGGTGCAAATACGGTAAAAGGACCTTTACTTTTTAATGTTTCTACTAAACCTGCTGCTTTTACAGCTGCAACTAAAGTTGTGTGTGCTTTTGATGAAACTGCTACATCAACAATGTCTTGTGCCATTACATTCAATGTAAATAAACTCGCTGCAATTAAAAAAATGCTTTTCTTAATTAATTTCATAATGCTTTTTTTATTTGATTTTTTTTTGTTAGACATTAATGAACAGTATAATTAATTTTTAGTTCAATAGCAACTATGTTTTTTTATGAAAAACTGATAATAAATTGAAGTGTTGAATTTATGCTTGCTGTAATAGCTAATTGGATAAACACTAAATAAAATAAGTGTGCAAAATTCGGGTCGTTAAAAAAATTATTTACCAAATGAACCAATATTAGTACTGAATATTTTTACTGCTATTGCCAAAAGAATTACTCCAAAAAATTTACGTACTGCTAATAAACCTGCTTTGCCCAAAGCTTTCTCAATCCACTTTAAAGATTTTAAAGTAATGTAAATAACTACAAGATTGATGAGTATGCCCAACAGAATAACAATTTCATCGAAGTTGGCTTTTAAACTCATGACTGTGGTAAGTGTACCACTACCTGCAATTACAGGAAATGCAATGGGTACTACTGTTCCACTTTTTGCATCACTATCGCCTTTAAAAATTTCATGACCCAATACCATTTCTAATCCCAATAAAAATATTACGATAGAGCCACCAACTGCAAAGCTTTTTACGTCAATCCCCAATACTTTTAAAAATGGTTTACCTAAAAACAGAAATAATATCAATAGCGTCCTAAACGTTTAAAAAAGAGAGAAAGTTATTTGTAACTCAAATTAGCTTTGAGGTTGCAAAACAAAATCTCTTTCTCCCATGTCAAAAATAACTTTGTTTGCCCAAATAATTGG
>JBIKRV010000084.1:0-3893 GCA_044348985.1 Chitinophagaceae bacterium | reverse complement strand
AATAAACTTTTAAAACAGGTTTTTGCAGTAGTAAAAAACAATAGTTTGTATCAACCAAATTATTGTTCACCTAAACCTTAAAAAAAATCAATTTTTATTTGGTTTTTTACACAGTTCATGTTGGTGGCAGTTTTAGTCCCAACCACAAAAGTATTGCCAAACTTTTAAACGGTCTTTACCGATTAAATCAATAACCAATTTTTCAACCTCTTTGTCAAAATTTTCAATGTCTTGTCCGATTTCTCCTTGTGTAAAAATAAGTAGCGACTGTAAATATTCATAAAATGTCCCAAACATTTGATTGATGTTAGGCGTACTGTCGTGCTTATAATAGAAAATTTCTTTTGTGTCTTTATGAAAACACCAAACATTCCCATTTCCTAAATAGTCACCAAATACTATAAGTTTTGATAAAACAATTTGTTCCTCCTTGTTATAATTGTCAAGAAAACTTTGTCCCCAATTTGCTGTGACATATTGAAATTCTTCAACGTTGAAAAGTCCTTCTGTCAACAGTGCAGCACCAAAGCGTAAATAAAAATGCTTCAAGTCATTTGGCAAAGTTGTACCCAAAGTCTGTTCACAATTTTTAATTCTATCAGCCGAAGTGCCTTCACACATTTCTTCTCCTAAATAGTCTGCATAGGTTTTTAATATTGGTTCTATTTCACTCTCCCAATCTGAGTCAAGCCCAATGATTTTATGAGGAACAATTAAGTCTTCTATTTTTTCTATTGTCATAAGGTGAAGTGTCTGTTGTCAAAAAATTGCCACCAACGTTCGAGTATTTGCGAAGGCAGGGAATTCATTGCTTGTCCAGCCCGGTACAAATGCCCATTTGAAAATATATCGTTGAAGTTAAAAACTAAAGCTGAATATTGAACGTCGAGCCCGAACCGATGCTGATGCCTGTACATAGCTGATGTTACAATGTCCAGCCCTGCTTTTGCAAATACTTTTGTTGGGCGTAGTGCTTCTTCTCGGTCTGTCTATGCAAACATTGCCATTTGCCCATTGTTTACGGGTGTCATTTCGTTAATAAAACTGTCCCACAAGTCAAGTGTCAAATTGAAATTATACTTCACGTTTAGCGTTTCAAGTTCTGTTTGTAAGTCGGCTTTGTCAATTTGTTTTGCTAATTCTAAAAGGTCAATTCTCATTAAAACGTCTTTTGTAAAAGTCCTTTTAGCGTCTGGAAAAGTGACTGATTGTAAGAACTGAACTGTCGTGTTAGAGTTTAAAAGAATTAATGCGTAAACGGCAAATTCTATTTTGTCAAAACCTATCAAATAACAGGTGTCGTCAAGCATTACAGGCTTATTGTCCTGTGGCAGAATAAGTGTAAAATGAAATGTTTTGTAAAGACCTGATATAGCAACTTTGTAAGGTTTGAAAGAATAGTCACCAATACCAAATATTGAAAACAAAGGTTTGTTGTTGTAGATGCTTGACTTTCTTGCATCAAAATTTGCTTGATGTTCTGTCAAGTATTGATATGTCTTTGGATATTCAGTTTTAATATATTTTGTTTCTTGCCCAACTTTCTTTTGTGTTACAATCGTAAACTTTCGTGTTTGATTAATTACTGTGTTTTTAAGGTCAGAGCTTTTAAGAATACCGTAAACTAAACCGCCTTCCAATCTCACTTCTTCGTTTAGTCCGTT
Source organism: Chitinophagaceae bacterium (assembly GCA_044348985.1). GTDB lineage: Bacteria > Bacteroidota > Bacteroidia > Chitinophagales > Chitinophagaceae > UBA1930. Next base: position 2,229 of record JBIKRV010000084.1, on the reverse strand, counting down.
TACATAATGGCCATTCACTTTGTCTAATTCCATTACAGTAGAACAATCGTGCTTTAAACCTTGTCGCCAAACAAAAGGACATTCACCGTCAATTTCTTTTGTGTGAATATATGTGTCAATGTTTGAAACAAATTTATCGTTCAACCAACCGAATTTGAGTTGAGGTTTTTGGTTGTTGTAAAAATCAAATTCTAAGCAATCAAATGTCGGCTGTGTATTTAGTTTGCAATAAAACAAAGCTGCTTCAACTGATACATTAAACTCCTTTTTGCTGTCAATACAATGTTTTTCAATAGCTGAAATCTTGTAACGATTTTTATTTTGGTCAAAGACAATGTTTTTGATAACAGAATTTTTTACCAAAAGCAATAAATTCCCTTTCATATTTTGAAAGGTTTCAATCATAGTTAGCGTTATAAATTCAGCAATGTCAAAATTGCCCTTGCCTGTCATTGCATCTAAACCGCTATGATTTTTGAAATTCGTCTTTTTAGGAAGATTGGTTGAGTTTAAACTACCCAATTTTGAATTAGTTACCCAAGGTGGATTACCAATTACTAAAATATCATTTGTTGAATGCTTCTTAGCTATTGCTTTAAAATCGAAGTCAAAAACATTGCAATGAACTATCGAAATTTCAGGTTTGTTAGCGTTTGGATTTGAAAGGAAAAAATCAATAATGCTGAATTTGGTTTCCCAAACGTAAGGTTTGTAAATTTCAACTCCGAATACATTTTTAATATTCTTGAAATTGCGAAGTGAAGCAATGATAAAATTTCCCTTACCGCACGTTGGCTCAATTACAACTTCGGGTGAAATATTTTTTGTTGCTAAGTATATCGTTACTTTGTTTGCTAAATCAGAATTAGTTTGGAAGTCGCCATATTCTGCTCTATCGGGTTCTTCGACAACATTATTAGTAATTGAAAGAACTTCTTTAAGAATTTCCAATTCTTCATCATTATCAAAAAAATGTATAATGCCGAAGGCATCATACATTTTTTGATTTGCCTTTTCAAAAGATGTAATCTTTTTCAGATTGTCATTTAAGAAATCTGAAACTTGATGAGTAATATTTGCTTCAAAAACTTTCATTTACTGTTCAGTAACTTTATGAAGGATATTGTGAACGCCATCAAGGTTATTCAACGGCTTGGTTTTCCCATCTCTATTGGGACAAATCCAACTATACGAAAGTCTCCACTGTAGAGCATTAGAAATAGTCAAACAGCCATTTTTAATTTCTGTTTCAAGAATTTGATTAGCCAAATATTCCTTAGTTGTTTCATCGGCTGGTAAATTTATACCTGTCAAAAAGGCTACTAAATCTTCAATACTGCTAACAACTCTTTTCATATCATTTATAATTCGAGTAGTTGAGTAGTCACCTGTGTATTCTGATGGAACAAAAGAACAACTTACAAAATCTAAAATGGACGTTTGAGTTTGTGCATCGTCTTTCTTGTCGTAAACAAAAACTAAAAGATTATAGCCTAGTCCAAATATTTTTTGTTTGGCATCTTTGTAAGGATAAGAAGATTGAGGCTTATTTATTGAGGTTACTTTTATATCAGTAAGGATATTTTCTGATGGCAGGTCAATGCCACTGGCAGATGAACCAATAATGGTGTCGTAAACTGCAATTAAGTGTTCTTTAAATTTGTGTTCGATGTGAGTTCCTACTTTCTTTCCATCAGTCACACCATAAAGTTCAGCGTTTTGAACTGTTGATTCGTTTACACAAAATTTTTGTGCTTCTTCAATCAGCCTTTCTATTGTTAAATTTTGTTTCATTCTTGTTTAAAATATTTGTCGCGAAGTTAATGTTTTAAGGTCTAAATCTGTCCCGTTTGGTCGTCAAGTTTTACAAAAAGGTTTAATGTCAAGCTACAATGTTCGTTTGTTGCACGGTCGTCATAGCATTGGGCATAACGAACAGGGCTTGGCGAAGGTTGGGTATTTGGAAAACGTCAAGCTGGGAACTGCTGCTAGGTTTTGTTTTGTTGTTGACGTTTACTACTTCTGCTTGGCATTATTCGTCTGCTTGAACTAAAGTTGATAGCGAACAAATGTTGATGTGCGTTGCGTCCAGCCCAACTTTTGCCAAACCCCATCCTATGTTTACATTTTATTAAATTTATTGGTCGGAAGAATAACAAAAATTGAAAGAACAAAGGGCGGAATAAGATGGTAAAACCTAATAGGCATAAAAGCCTTTCTAACATGATA
>JBIKRV010000083.1:0-3928 GCA_044348985.1 Chitinophagaceae bacterium | reverse complement strand
TGAAAACGTTCATCAGGCAAATTTTGTATGGTTATCCAATGCATATTTGTTATACGAAATTGCAACAAACTTTAGTATCTGATATTTATCAACATATCTGAATTTGGATTTATGAAAGAGGTCTAATACTATCGCAATAAAGAAGAAGTAAAACAACTATTAAAAAATTTGTTACCCTATACCGAATCTGGTGCTACTATTTTGTTAGCCGACTTAATTGTACATAATGGATTGTGGCGTGATTTGCTCAGCTTGTTAAAACAATCATTAAAGAAAGGAACCTTCTTTTCAGTACTATTTTTTATCCTACAACTCCGTTTCTCAAGATATTATTATGTAAAGAAGAAGCAAGGGTTATTGGTAATTTCAGAAGCAGAATGGAAAGAGATACTCGATGAGCTACAACTCGATAGTACTTTCATACCTGAGCCAATTACGCTTCAAAAAGATAGAAAATCAATGCTTATACACATAAATAAATGAGGTATAAGTTCATTAAGCTAGGCTTTCTCTTTCGATTTTAAGTTGATTGCTTAATACAATTAGTACACCTACACTCAACCAGAATAAGCTGCCAATTTTATCTGTTTCAATCATATCACTCATTAAATTAACAGCAGTAATCATTACAATAATTACTCCCGTTGTTAGTGCAACTGTTCTGTAAAAAGTATTGTGTAAAGCATGATATAATTTTTGTGTGTACATCAGCATCTTAAACAACAAAGCACAGAATAATAGCAAGCCAACAAACCCTTGTTCTAATGCGGTTAACAAGAAATAATTGTGTACGCTACTGTGCTCTGGATTATTGCTTACATAAGTTTTAAAAGCATCTACCGTATAATTTTTATAGTTACCGTAAAAAGTATTTGGGCCAAAACCAACAACAGGTTTTTCGGCAATCATTTTAGCTCCAGCCACCCAACGATAAAAACGTTCAGCATTGCTTAAATCTTTCAAAGAAGTGGTGCTTTGTAAATGAGCCCCCAAATCATCATGAAAAATGGTATGCTCATAATCAGGTGCAAATCTTACATAATTATTATCTGCAACAAGCCATGTTACTAAAACAATAAAAGCGGTGCTGGCAAGAACAATGCTTTGCGTCATCCATTTTCTTTGAATAATCAATACCGTTGCAATACCTGCAAATAAAGCCACCCATGCACCACGTGAATAGGCAAAAAACAAAGCCACCAAACCAACTGCTAAACCAATATTTATCCATCGATAATATGGGTTGGATTTAGGTGTTAGTTTTTTTACAGCCCACAAAACAGCCAGTAAACAAACCAACATGGCTGAATAGTTTACATGGTTTCTAAAAAAAGGCGAAAGTGTTTGTTTAATGCCTTCAAAAGAAAAACCAGTAAGTGCATGTCTGCCCAAACATTGTATTACTACAAATGCCATGGGCAGCAGTAATAATAAAGCTGCTTTTTTGAATAGTGTTTGTGTGGTTAAAAAAAATTGAGGTAATAGAACAAAAGGAACAACATACCATATTCTGGCTAAAAAAAACTTTACTGATAAAAGCGGATTTTGAGAAAACACACAACAAAACAATAACCACAACAATTGTAATATAACAATAAAAAACAACTTATTTTTTAAAACAGCGAAAGGAAAAATGGAAGGTTGATAAATGATTTTAATCAACACTATTCCTGTAATTAACATCAACAATAATTCATCAGGAAAATCGATGCCTAATGATGGAGTAATATTTATTTCGGTAGATAAAGGCAAAGCCAATATCATTAGCCAAAATAATTGCTCAGTTTGCGTAATACAAAACTGAACAACAAAAGGTATCAATACATAAGCAAATGCAATGGCAATAAGCAAAGGCTCTTGTGCAACAATGGCAATACCGCCACAAAGCATAAACACCAATGCAGCTAGCCAAAATTGTTTATTATGTTGAATACTGCTGAACATATTTTATTTAAAATAAACTGCATTTACAAAATTCAAAAACTAATTCATCACTTCATCATATTCCAATTTGTGTAATTAGTGAAATTCGAGTAATTCGTGATATACGATTCATGTTTATTTTCTTCTATTGTACAGCAATGCAATTAAGCAACCAAATACAAAGCTTATAATCAATGTCGCAATCAGTACTTCTAATTTTTTAGGTTTATCATGTTTAGCAGCAGGTGATGCATTTTCAATAATATATAAAGCAGGTGCTTTATTGCTAATGGCCAATTTAAATTCGTTTGCAGCAGTATAATATTGTTTGAGTTGTTGTAATAAAGCCTCTCGTTTATTGGTGTACATTAATGCAGCATCTTTGGTAATATCCATGAGTTTTAAAGAGTCGTTAATCGCTGCAACTTCCTGTTCTAATTCTTTAACAGAAGTATTGATTTTATCTAGAGATAATTGATAATTTTTTTGCCAAATATTTTCTTCCATCTGTTGAACGGTTGCCACCATTTTATTGGCAATATTGGCAGAGAGTTGTTTGTCTTTTGTGGTTACCATAAACTTAAACTGACCCAAGTCGGTTTTCTGCAATTGCACATCTTCTCTCAAATTCAACACAGCTTTACGTTTTGCTAAAGCCGTATTTGCATCTTTCAGTTTATAATAGTTGATTAGTTTAAACTCATCTACCATTAATTTAAAAGTGGTATCCAAATTGGCCAAACCATCAATTCTATCTAAATCATCACCACTTCCAAAGTTGGAATACAAGCCTTGAATATTGGTATTAAACAAACGGGCTTTATCTGCCAATGCAGGGTTGGCAGCAACAACAATGGCTGTACTTTTATAATATTTGGGCATTACAAAAACCGTAGCAGTTGCAATAACCAAACAAATAAAAACAAAGAGGATTATTTTTTTAAATTGTTGTTGCAATACAGCAACAACATCTACTAAATTCAATTCAGATGATTGCATAGAGGGCTAATGTACAAAGAAGAAATTGTATTTTATGCCATTAGCTTATGGCTCAGGCGATACTTGAACATTACGGCTGAAACTTTCTTCTAAAGAAATCAAGGTTTCGGTTCTTTCAATGCCTTTAATACTTTGCAGTTTATCGTGCAATACCAAACGCAGCTGCTGAATATCTTTACACACCACTTCTGCAAACATGCTATAGTTGCCTGTGGTATAGTTTACCCTAACAATTTCAGGAATTTGTTTTAAATCTTTAGCAACGGTATCGTATAAAGAGCTCTTTTCCAAGAAAATACCAATAAAAGCAATTACATCATAACCTAAGCTTTTTAAGTCAACTGCCAGTTTACGGCCAATCACCACTTTCTGTTCTTCGAGTTTTTTTATTCGAACATGAATTGTACCGCCACTTACGAAAAGTTTTTTGCCTAAATCGGCATAAGAAATTTCGGCATCTTCCATTAATGCCTGAATAATGTCGAGGTCTAATTTGTCGAGATTTAATTTTGCAGACATTTTGAGCTCCTGTTTTAAATATTATTTACAATAATAGCAATTTTATTGAATAATTTCAATAATTTAAAAATAATTATTGAAATATTTGCAACGAATACGCTTTTTACTGTAATATTGCATTATCAAAGTAACGATAAAAGTTCTTTACACTGTGGGGTGATGAAATTTTTGGCAGACATGCCCTCTTGTCTCGGGGGTGAGGATAACAGGATAAACGTAGTATAGAGCCGCAAGGGTAGCAATACTTGAGCGACCAGGGTCGACCACTGAACTTTGTACTACAGCTAACTGCCTCGTGGAGGTTCGATCCCTTCCCCTACAGCAAAAAACGCCTTCAAAGAATATTCTTTGAAGGCGTTTTTTATTTAGACCAATTTAATAAACATAAATTAATATGTATTCATAATCAGCATATACTGAATTTTGCTACAATTTCGTATAGTTAAGATAGAATGGATAACCTTACAACAGTTGCCTGATGAACATT
>JBIKRV010000059.1:0-14289 GCA_044348985.1 Chitinophagaceae bacterium | reverse complement strand
AAATAGATGAAAAGAAAAAGAAAAACGATTGATTGCTTTTTAAATAACATATTGTTGTAATTGGTAAAGTTGAAATTGTGTTGTTAATTTAAGATTTGAAAGCTGTCAACAAATTGCATGCAACGAAAAAGGCTTGCCGAAGTACGGGATTAGCGTTCTGTCGGCTTGGAACTGTTGCTTGGTTTTGTAATATAGTTGAAGTTAAGTTCTTTAGATGAGTTGCGTTACGTCAAGCTGGATATGCAGCTAAATAGCGATACAAAAGTTGAGGCATAATTTGGTCAGCCCGTATTTTGGCAAACCTCTTGTTATGTGTTCGCCCTTCTTGTCTATCGTTGTTTTAATTGTGTGTCGGCTTTCTTAGAAGCGTCTGGAAGCAACACAGTTTTACGAAGCGTCTGGCTTTTGTGTCAAGCTGTAAATGTGTGGTGCTTTGTCGAGCCAATTAGTTCTTTGAAAAAAAAATTTATAGGGAAATGATTATAAGTATAATTGGTATGAATCTTCAACACCATTATAAATTAAAGTACAACTTTTTAATATGTCTCTCCCTATAAGTGCATCGTATGGCTGGTTTTCTAAATCAACTCCTGTTATTTCTATAAAAAACATTTTATGGCCTAATTGTGCAGGCAACTGAAACCCAATATCATAAGTAAAGTGTTGACTAGTTCCAGAAGGAGTTAGGATGTTTATAAAATCACGACTTATAAGATTCAGTTCTGTTACAATACTTGCATTAATGCAAGTATGAGAAGCTCCAGTATCAATTAATGCTATGATTTTTTTTGAAGGTAATGTCATACCCTTGGCAGATAACTCATTAATTACAGTCGCAGGAGGATATATTCTAACCTCAATAGTTGGACCTTCATAATGTAAATCCCCCAGCTTTTTTGTTAAAGAAGGCATTAAGCAAATTTTAGGTTTCTTGAATAATTTGCGACAATGTTTTGGTCGTCAATATTTTTTACCAAAAATTGGACATCACCAAATTTTTCAAAACCTGATTTTAATGCGTCAACTCTTGTTTGCCATACACCAATAACTTCATCGCCTTTAATAACAACAAAACCTCCATCAGTGTATCTTGATTTAAGAGAAGCAATTACCTTATTGTATGTTTCTATCTCTTTTTCTAACATTTTATTAAATTTTTATAAAGTTTTATTTTTCGAAGGTATGTTATAACTACAATATACAACGTTAAATTCAGATTAGCTATTGTTGAAATTTTTTTTAAATTCTTAAAGACATTCTTAAAAGTATTTGCCCACGTCAAGCTATTTTTATAAACAACATTTTTAACCAAAAAGTTTTACACGATTTGTTGATAAAAAAGTAATGTAACTTTACATTACTTTTTGTATTTTGCAACAAATCTGTTGAATATCAATGATTTTAATCTTGTAAAGCTACACAACTTTTATATAAAATGAAAGAAATTGATGACTTAATAAATGAAGCTATTAAATCTGGTGAAAGTAAAACTCTACTACGCCAGCATTTTGAAACACGACTAGAATTTTTAGGAATTTCTCTTAACCAATTTTTAGAAGGTTATGAAATGACTTTTAGGGCAATTAATGCTATTCTTGATGGAAACTTCAAGTATCTTGACCCTATTAGCCTTTTAAAGATTGCTAACTTTTTAAATGTCAGCTCTGATGAAATACTAAAAGAATGTGTTTCATATATGCCAGAAAACTCTCAATTACAATTAGAGGACTCAAAGAAAAGAACGTACATTCTTGATAATTTTAATTTGCATGCTTTAAAAAAAGACGGTGTTATAACGTCTATAAAAGATTTTGAACATATCGAAAAATCTATTCTAAGGTCATTTGGATTAAATGATATTTATGAATATAGCGAATTAGACAAGTTGCATGGATTATATAGTAGTATAAAAGCTAACTTAAAAGACCCTCGTCCTAAGAAAAATTTTAAGAATAAAGCAATTAAAATTTGTAACCATATAATAAATAACAACTTTTATAGTGAGGATAATCTAAAAGCTTTTTTCCCAAGAATTAGAGCCTATTCCTTAGATGTAGAAACTGGATTACTACGATTAATAAAAGAGTTGTATAAATTAGGAATAACTGTAGTTATTCAACCTTCTTTATCATTATCTGGTGCTCGTGGTTTAACAATTGAATCAAATGGGAAGCCGTCAATTATTCTTACAGATATTGGCAAAAAATATTCTACACTTTGGTTTACGCTTATTCATGAATTATATCATGTTGTTTTTGATTGGAATGATATATTAGAAGGTCGTCTTCATGTTACTGATGATGACGAATTTGTTAATGATAAGGAATTAAAAGCAAATGAGTTTGCAAGAGAATATATGTTTCCACGTAAAAGACTTGAGCAAATTTCTTCTAAAATAAATGACCCAGTCATTGTTAAGAATTTTGCAATTGAAAGCAATGTGCATTATAGCATAATCTATGATAACTATTGCTATGACAATCCAGATAAGTATTCATCATATTCAAGATTTATTCGTATTCCTTGGATTAGATTACAATCTTCTTTGCTAGGTTCATTATCGCATTCAAATTCTCCAGAAGAATTTGCTAAGTATTACCAAAGTAAAATTTTTACAAATTAATAAACGTCTATTAATGAAACATCAAGTTACAAAAAAAATCAGCCTAAAAGAGCAAACCAAACTGCTTCAAGAGCAAAAATTTAATGAATTGCTTTTTGGGCCAGAACTTGTAATTCAAAATAAACAGTCAAATGCTTTCCTTGATAGATTATTACTTGAAATTGAACTTCGTGATGGGAAGTCTAAAATTTCAGATGTTATCTTGACTGAACCAAGAGTTTACGAATCTATATTTCACAAAGTTTGGTTTTATAGATTAGCTGATATGCTTGGTGTTAGTCGAAGTGTAATGGATACTTATGTCAAACCTTTATACGTAAAAGAGTTTTTTATAAAATTTGTATATGCTAGATTAAGCTATAAAGTTTTTCGTGAATTAAGATCTGCTAGAACTTTAGCTAAAGCCCATGATGCAAAACTTTTTCAGTTTTTGAAAGATGAATACTATAACTTAATTGAAACAATAGCATTACAGATTTATGAAGAAATGGAAGGGAAAAACTATGAACAGTTTGTAAAGTCATATTCTTCAAAAAATAAGTTGCCAATTCAGCAAACTTTGTCATTATAACGTCCTTAGAAGCGTCTGCAAAATTTTAGCTCTTTTACAGGTTTGGTCTGTGTCAAGATTTGTGTGCCTGCAAATGTGCTAAAATGTGTGTCAGCCAAGAAGCATAGCAGAATTAAAACAAATTTGAAATACTGTCGCTCAATGATTAGAAATGTCTGCTCAATACAGTATCGTCAGAGGGTGACACATAACGTTTGAGGCTTTGTGCAGTTGGGGAATTGACCAACTGTCTGCCCGGAACTGAAGCAAAATTTATAACTAAAAGCCGAAGTTTAGAACTACTGCCCGGCAGAATTCCGTCCGCCGAAACTAAAGCCTGGATATGAACTGCCGATGATTGTTTCAACGTCATGCCCCAATTGCACAAAACCTTTTGTTACCTGCCGTTTCTTATTCGCTCTACGTTTCTATTCATTTTGTTTCTTACAATTTTACGAAAAATACATTTCTTAATTGCTCCTAATTTTTGTTGGTGATTTGCATAAAAATCGTCTGGTGTGTCAAATAATCCAAAGTCTTGGTTGATGCCTTTGTCTTGAATATAAGTATTATTTAAGTTCCATTCAATTGGTGGATTTTCAAAATTGTTAGTGTAAACTCCGTAACCACAAAAGGTTGTTTTGCAGTCCTTGTTCTTTGCTTGTAGCTTAGTTAAATATTCTTTGTCAAGAATTACACCTTCAAGAAAATACCAATTATCATTCACATAAATTTCTACCCAACTATGTAAAATATTTTTTGGTGAAAGTTTATACCATATCCCACTAATTGCTCCTTTTTGCAAAGCTTTGTCAATAGTAAATCCGTGAATTCTGTTGGGAATTCCTGTTGCTCGTAAAAGAGCCATCAGCAATGTTGCTTTTGTGTTGCATTGTCCGTAACCGTCTTTTAAAATTTCTGTTGCAGTTATGTCGTCAGAGAGGTTGTAGCCAAACTTAATGTCATTTCTAACAAAATTATAAATTGATTTCACTCGTTCAATGGTATCCATTGACAACCAATTACGATTTTTTATTAAATTTTGAATTAAACTATCAGAGTAGTTCAAAATTTTTGTTTCTTTTAAATAATTGTCCATATTTTTTAAATTGTCAAGAAAACTACTGACCATAAGGCTGTTCGCTGAAATGGCAGGTAACGTCCACGGCTTGGCGAAGCTGTGGCATAGCATTCCATCAAGCTGGGTACAGGTGCTAAATTACTAATTAAAAGTAGAAGTTTAGTACAAAAGCTGGGCGTTATTCGTCGGTTGGAACAGTAGCTGAATAGCGAACAAAAAGTTGAAGTTTATTCCGTCGAACCACAGTTTAGCCAAACCGATTGTTGGCAGAAGTAATAGTTGAAATGCTATTCTTGTAACTAAACTGTCTTCATAATAAATTTGTGAATATTCAAACATGGGTTACAGTTAATTCTATAACCCATGTTAATAGCATATTTGTTGTCAAGCTATTTAAAAATGCTTGTAAATTTTTCAATGTTCGGTATTAATATTAACACTCCAAACAAGATTAGAATTATTATAATAACCGTTACAGCAATACTATGCTTTTTAATAAATAGGGATTTGAATAAATTAAATAGTGAATATATAATTATCCCTAAAACAATAAGTCCCAAAATTATTTTTAAAGTTGTCATTTTTTTAGAGTTTTACCACATGCACCATAAATAAGTTGCAACTACGCCAACAACTGCTGCTGGCCCTAAGTACCTTTTTACCACTTCTCCTAAAATTTTCTTTGCAGCTCTCTCGCCACCTTCGGAAAATAGTGTAGAGATATTTTGGAAAAAGGTTAATCCTAGAGCTTCCCCAACACATTCAAGCCATTTTGGTGCAGCACTTGCTGAAGCCCCAAAAAACTCTTTAAATATAGTATTTTTTACCATTGAAGAGTCAAATGTTAGATTATCCCAAGGACCTCTAAGAAGGGCAAAGGCTGCTGTAATTTGACGAGAGTCATTTAGACTACCTAAACTATCTATTATATCTTGTTCTGTTGCACCAAAAGCAAGAATAACTTTTTGGGCATTTCGTGTTGAAGGTAATAAAATAAAGTTTAGAGAATCTTCTATAGAAATATTAGTTCTACTAGTAGTTCGAATGTTTTGTTTCTCATTTTTTCTCAATTCATTAATCTCTGTTTCATGTCTGGATACAAACTCTTTAATTTTAGAACTTTCTTTTTTTAAAGTACTCACAAAATTTTGACAAGCAATTTTTTGCTCTAGTGTCAATTCAAAAGTAGATTGATTGCTTTGCTCCTTATTGCATGATGACAAATAAAAAGTCGAGAAAAATAAAATTTTGATAAGAAAAAGTCCACCAATTGATTTTAAAAGAAATTTACGCTTCTTTTTCATAGTGTGTTTTTTAGTTGCCAAAATAGGAATACCCTTAACATAGTTTGGCTTTCTACGACCTGCAATCTTTGAGGAAAGATGTCGGTGTCCCTAACCTTTAGCATGATATTACTGACTTTCTCACTCTTCTATGTCATTTAGTAAGGCTCCTTATCGTCCTATATTGACTTTAGAAGTTAGGCGGTTCAATATTATTTCTGCCAACGTCCCAGGCTTTACGTTGGCAGGACGGCTTTAGTCGTCCTGCTTGGAACTGGTGATTATTAAAGATATGCAGTTACAAACAAATTCTGCTGCTGAATAGCGTTCGGTCAAGCCAAGAACTAAAGCCACATTGAAAAACTGAAGTTGGGAAGCTTGACCCGTCAGCCCTGCTGACGTAAAACCTTTTGTTGGCTGTAGTTTTTTTGAGCTGGAAAGGAGTGAAGCTAAAACAAAAAAACATACTCTAAAAAACAACAGCAAAAAGCTAAAAGAATCGAAACAACTAAAAAATTAAACGTTGTTTGTCTGCACAGAATTAAAGCAACTTAAAGTTTAGAAAACTTTAGACGAAATTTTTTTTTATAAAATTACAGCCAACGTCCCAGGCTTTGCGAAGGTGTGGCATTAGCTTTGCGTCAAGCTTGGGACAGGAGTTTGGTTTTATTTTAAAGTTGAAGTTAACAACTTCAGCTTGGATTTATTCTGGAAAGCCGATAACTGAAGTTCATTTTTTTTCAATTGTTGAAGTGTAGATTCGTCTGCCACACTTTTGCAAAACCTTTTGTTGTAGGCTGCTTTGCCAAAATGAAAAGGAGAGAAGCCAGTACTACAAAAACTAAACGTAATTACGATGCCAATGAGCCAAAAAATTGATGCTGTTAAGTAGAAAAAGCAGTTTAAACTTTTGCGTTGTGTCTGTCACGATTGCAATTATTACGTTGTTACATAAGTTGAGAAAACTAAATTATAAAGTTGCCTACAACGATAGGGCTTGCCGATGTGGTGGTATTGGTATTCCTTCCGCCCGGAACCGATGCTTGGCTTTGTACAAAAGATGATTTTAACTTACCAATGTTCAGCGATGTTTGTCAAGCCGAAACTGATGCACAATAGAGAACAAAATGGTCATTGCTACTTCCTTCCGCCACCATATCGGCAAACCCCATGTTGTAAGAATACCCAATCTTCTCGGTCATCTTCGTTTCGGTCTATGTCGAATTTAAAAGAACGCTGCCCGTGCGTTGGGCAAATGAAGCTCTTAGGCAGGTTGGCTTTGTGCGGTTGGTTTGTGCGCCTGCCTAAGTGCTTTATTTGCAGCATAGCTTTTATTATGCAATGTCAAGGCTTATGTCGAGTTTATTAATTTGCCCTTGTTTAATGGAGACTTCTGTATTTAAACTCTCCTTATACTTAGTGGCTGTCGTTTTTATTGAATACTTTCCACTTGGTACTGGTTTTATTTCGTACTCTCCCATTTCGTTGCTTGTCGCTTTTGCAGATGTTTCAACAATTAATATTGATGCTCCTTTTATAAAAGAATTGTCAGCAGAACTTCTAACTACTCCTTTTAAAGTGGTTGAAGTTTTTGAAGGGTCGAGTATTACTCTGTTTGTCTTGTAGGTTGAAACAAAGTCAGGGTTTGAAGATTTAAGAGCCACAATTGTTTTGTCAATCTGCAATTTTAAAACTGTGTCTGCTTCTTTGATTAAATTCTTAAGATTTGCTCTTATGGTAACTTTTTGCGCTGCTGCATTACGTGGGTCGGGTACTTTTGATTGGTAATTATCAATTGTACTTTGTAAAGTTGTTACGGTAGTTGCTGTTATACCATAAGCCCCTAATGCAGCAAGATTATTTTGTGCAGCATCGTGAATATTTTTACAACGCGGTGCAAGTTGGTCGTCTTTTGTTTTGAATAAATCGGAGTAAGAAAAACTTACTTCTTTTAATAATTGGTTATTGCTATTTGCTGAAGCATAGGCAATGATTGGGGCTGCAACATCTGCAGTTAATTGGCAGAGCGTTTTCTTTGCTTCTGCCTTATCAACTGTAATACCTTTTGTAACCAAATCTTCTTGCTGGGCTGTTGCAATAATGGATGCAATTTTTGCATTTAAAGAAGTAACAGCTGATTGCAAAGCTGGTATTGTGGCAATGATTGTGGCGTTATCTGCACAATGTTTTTGTGTGGCTCTAAACATATTGAGTTTAGCCTCTTGTTTTGCGTTCATGATTTTAAATTTAAAGATGAATAATTAAGTAGCAATTTATATTTCTTTATCTATAAATTTAATTTCTGAATTGTTAAATTTAATTTCTTTACTAACAAATATTATTTCCGAAGTATTAAATTTAATTTCTCGAAAGTTATATTTTATTTCTTTGTATATAAATTTTATTTCTTTAATACACTTGACGATTTCTGTAGTGAAATAATAATTTTTTTACTGCTAAATTTAATTTCTCTACTGACTAATATCATTTCTTATATGACAAATTTCATTTCCTTACAGAAATAGTAATTTCTTTACTGACAATATTCATTTCTTGAATGATAATATTAATTTCTCGAATTACTTTTGTAATTTCTTTGCTGAACAACTCGTTTTCTTTACAGCTAAATTTCATTTCTTTATAGTAAATGATTGTAAATTATTGATTTTCAATTACTTTTTAACTTGCTTTACTATGTTGTAGTAGAAACGTTGTTATAACCTCATATTTTGTGTTATTATTTCGCCTTGGGCTAGCAAGCCATCTCTAAATTGAACTTGCTTTTATAACTTGTATTTAGCCCTTGCAGTAAAATAACTTTTGTTTAGCCGCTCGGCGAAGCCGCCAGATAGCCAAACATAAACCTTTGTATAAAGGAATTAACAAATGTTGTTGGTACACCTCCCACACCTTGCCCCCTCCTCAATACCAACAGGGGAAAATAAAATCTTGGTTAGGTTGAATTTTAATTTTTGGATTTGCGTTACTGCCAATGTAGATTAGGTGCTGACAATTCTATTAATTAGTTATGAAACTAAATCCGACCAGTATCTACTATAGAGATTATTGCTTTGTAGTAAAACAACATGATTACCCTCTGTCGAAACAACTCCTTTTTCTAAAACATAAATATTATCACAAAATGATTTCAAAACATGTAGCCTATGGGTGATAAATATAATAGCTATGTCTTTTTTAATTTTTAATAATAAGCTAAGTATAAATTGCTCACTTTCTCGATCCATTGCAGCGGTAGCTTCGTCTAAAATTAATAATTGTGGGTTAGTATATAATGCTCTTGCAATAGCAATCATTTGCTTTTGACCACCTGAAAGATTAATTCCTTCATCACCGACAAATGTAAAAAAAGATTGAGGTAAACTTTCTATAAAAGGGGTAAACCCATTTTCGTTTAAAAAATTTATTACTTGTTCTGTTTGGGTTGTTGCATTCTCGAAAGCAATATTTTCTAAAATAGAACCATTAAAAACGTGGATGTTTTGGGGTACAACTGCACATATATTTCGCCAATTCGTAAATGATATATTTTGTAATTGAATATTTTGATTGATAATAATATTTCCCGATTCCTGATTATAGTGCTTTTGTATAATTTGAATTAAGGTTGATTTACCACATCCATTTTCGCCCATTAAAGCAATTATTTCTCCTTTTTTAACTTTGAATGATAGTTTTTTTAATAACTGGCTTTTACCTGCATAACGAAAGGATAGGTTTTGAACTTGTAACGAATTGAGCTGGTCAATCGTTTTTGTGTTAGTAATATTTTCGGGATCAATTGCTGTAAATTCAAACATTCTATCAAATGCAATCTTTGCTTCATTAATGGGTAAAGTTATTAAAGCAAGATTAGCAACACTTGGGAGTACTGAACCGCATAAAGAAAGTACTGCTATTAGCTCCCCCACTTTTAGATGATTACCTAAAACTTGATGACTACCATAAAATAAAATGCCAATTAGAAACAGAATGCCGAAACTATTTGCAAAATACGATACACGAATTTGAATTGCCCCAAGTTCATAAATGGCATGTTGGTATATCTTATATATTGTGTTATTGGTTGAGGCATAGTAGGCCTGCTTGTTGTGGTTTTTAATAGGTTCTATTCCTTGTAAAGATGAAATATAATTAGCTTCAGTATTAGCATAACTACTCATTATGGCCCGCTGCCCCGTCATAATATTGTTGTTATGCTTGTATATTAGTAAGTAAAAAACAGGAATTGTAGCAATGCATAGGAAACCTATAGTAATAGAATATGTAAAAACTACACTTATTGATACAATAATCATTAAAATATCAATTACAACATTACCTGCCAACTGTGTAATGACTTTTTGAATTCGTGATGTATCGTTTAATCTTGCGGTTAGTTCGCCAATTTTTCTAGTGTCAAAGAATGATTTTGGTAATTGCAATAAATGATTAAAAAAAAAGTCAATAATTCTAGAATTAAAACTTTTAGTTTGCCTAAGTAAAAGATGCTGCCTTAAAACGGATAAACTTTCCTTAGCAATCATCAACATAAATACTAAAATTATTCCAATATTTAGCTTTGCAAAATTTTTATTTGGCAAGATTTCATCAATAAGGCTTTGCGAAAATATTGCCATTGCTAATCCTAGTGTCGCCATAAAAACACCTAGTACTACTGCAATAATTAGTAATGACTTGTCTTCTTTAAGTAGGTTTTTTATCCACTCGATTTTCTTTTTTTTAATTTCAATCTTTGTTATAAATGTATGATTTGGCGTAAGTGTTAAGCATGTTTTTGATTGCCAAATGTTGTTGAGATGTTCTTTCGAGAAATGCACAATGCCTTTAGCTGGGTCGCCAATAATTAAGGTATTATCTTTTTGATTTACACCATAATAAACGACATAATGTTGCAAACTGTCTTGTAGTGTAAGATGCAGTACGCATGGTTGATTGTGATTTATTAGAGCCTCAATATCTGCTTCACAACCCTCTGCTGTAAAACCCATTTGCATTGCTGCTTGATATAAACCCAAAAGAGTAGTGCCACTTATGTGAGTGCCGCTTAGACGTCTAACGTTTTCAAAAGTGTTAAAACCTCCATAGTATTTTGTAATTGTTAAAAGGCAGGCAACTCCACAATCGGACTGGTCTTGCTGCAGAATAAGAGGATATGGTTTAATCATTGATTATTAAGTTTTCGATTTTTGTTTCCCCAATAATTCTTTTACGAAATTTATTGTCTTTATAAATGAAGAATGACGGTATTACTGAAGTACCAAATTTTTCAAGAAACTCTCTCTTTTCGTCTAAAAGAACTGTAATATTTGGTACTAAGTTTAAATTATACGCTTTTATGAAAGCATTTGCATTAATCTTATCATCTGCTGTTACCATAATTATTTTAAAATCCCTAAGTCGTGAACTGTTTTTAAAAAATGAAGTCGCCATATATTGACAATGGTCACAATCAGTACTAAAATAATTTATAATAAGATTTCCAATTTTAAAATCAGTGGGTGTTATGATATTATTATGACTAACTGAAGTGAAAGAAAATCTTGGTATTGTGGATAAGGTTTTAGCATTATTTTCTTTTGTAAAGATTATGTTCAATATACTTGCTAGTAAAAACAAAACAAACAGGAGTATGCTGGCTATGTAAATGTATTTTTTTTTCATTTTAAGAAAATTGTAGTTTAATGAATATGACACATAAGATAATTAATAGAAAAATAGGTCCATATCCGAATAAGGTCATTCTTAAAGCAGCAGAAAAGTCTTTCTTCATAAAACGCATAATTCCATAACTAAGAAGAAGCCAATACATAATTTCAAAAACATTTAATTGTTGTAATGGGAAAATTAATAAAGAGTGTACTATATTAATATCAAATAGCTGTAGAAAAGATAGAAAACTAGAATTTTGCAAATCTTCGATTGAGTTTGGAGTATATATCATAAAATAAAATAGTTTCACTAAACTGGAAAGTAGCAATATAACTTCTGCAAAACTTACTACTTTGAAACAGTCATTAAATGAAATTTCACGGTCTGAAATTATCGAAACTGTGTGCAAAGCCCCGGCGATTATCGACCATTTGATAAATAAACCTAAAGGAGTAATTAAATACGTTAGCCATTCAGTCTTTTTATTTATTTCAATAATTTCAGTAATCCTTGCTTGGTCTAATTGATTTCCAAAAGCTGAATAATAGTAATTATCATTCAATACAAAAATGTTCATACTTAAAGTGATGGCAGCATATGCAAAACTAAATATCAAAAGCATTTCCCATCCTTTAAAATTGTAAAGATTTTTTAAGTTCATATTTTTAAATTAAGAAATAGGGGAATTAGTTTTAGATATTGTAGGGTTTTAAGATTGATTTTTCTACTTTTTCATCAATTACATCTGTTAGATTGTTTAAGTATGAAGAGAATTCATTAACGTTCCAAAGCTTAAGATTAGTTGGGTTGTCAATTATAAAAAAGAAATCAGATAAATCTTTAAGATGCTCAATTATATGTGATGTTATAAAAATTGTTTTACTTTTTTTCTTTAGCTGTTTAATGATACTTTTCATTATTTCGATAGATTCTATATCTACACCATTGAAAGGTTCGTCAAGAAGAAATATCTCCCTATTGGTTTTTAATACACCCAAAAAGCTAATTTTTTTCTTCATGCCTGTTGAATAATTATCGATTAGCTCATCAAGTGGAAGTGCAAGCAACTCGGCTAATGAAAAAACATCAAAAATTGGAGTTGATTGACTTGAAAATATTTCTAAATATTGTTTTCCCGTTAGCCCATCATAAAAGTAACATTCAGTTTCTAGGAAGCTAATGTTATCTTTTTTTATTTTTTTGGAATTATAATCAATACTTCCTTCATATTTATGCATACCATATATTGCTTTAAAGAGCGAAGTTTTTCCTACAGAATTTAATCCGAAAACGCCATAAATTAAAGAGTTCTCAAATTCAATTGTTAAGTCTGTAAACAATGTTTTTGAAGGAAATTTAAGTGAGAAGTTTTTAATTTGTATCATTTTGTTCTATTTCGTTTAACCAAATAAAATTTATTGGTGCAATGAATAAAATTATTGGGGGTAATAATGTTGCAATTGAAAGGAAGGCATTCTTTATTTTAATTAGTTTCATTGAATGTTCTATCCAAAACTTTTTATATTTTTCCACCACAAAGAAAAACACAAGTAAGTAAGATGAGATTAAACCTAATGCAGAGTAGATAATGAAAATGTTATTATAAAAAATAAATATTTGAATTAGGGTTACGGGTAGTACTAAGACTGTAAAAGTTTTAAAATGCATCTTTATTGTAGATAGGCTAATTTGTTTTCTCGTTTTACCCCGGAATTCTAAAAAAATGGACGGTTCTTTTGCGATATAAAAATCTTTTACAACTAGTAGTGTCAAGAATAAATAAATATTATATAAGTAAATAACTTTTATTAAAATGATAAATCCTAAAAATCCTGTTGTTAATATTATTAATTTAAGCCCATTTTTAGCAAAACCCACTTTCCATTCATAATTAGCGGATGATATATATTTATTTAAGTTTAGTCTGTAATTGTTTTTAAACCTTAATAACTTTTCTGTATTTACTATAAACATAAACCCTAAAAATAATACGGGTGCGTATAGTATTATAGGGTCGTTAAAAAAAAATGCACCAAATGTGTATAATGTGTATATGAGAAGATATTCGAGGAAAAGTATTTTCTTATAATTATCTGCATATGTAATTTGACAGAACCCTAAATCTTTTCTATCGTAATGTAAAATGCTTAAAACAATTATTCCCCCAAGTGATTGACTTTCTTGAAAAAACAGAATACTTAAAACAATTCCACTTATTATTATACCAATAACATTCTGCTTTTTAAAAATAATTATCAATAGTTTGACCCTGTTTTTTATCTGTTCTGTTAAATCCATATCATTCATAATTAATTTTTGTAAAAAAGGGGCTAACTAAATTTCGTGTTAGCCCCTAGTACAATTAATGTGCTTCGCCAGGGTAACATACAATGTTACCTACTGTGCCAAGTATCATTGCACCTGCTGGTCCTGCAATTAAAGCACCAGTAATACCGAAAGCTGCTCTGCACAATAATGATTGCCAGCTACCACCTTCGATATTTTGCATTTGTGATAATTCTAATTTTTTCATTTTTGAAAATTTAGATTGTGAACCTCACCTGTCTTTCGCCGTGGTGCGGATGTTCAGCGTCATGCTTTAATAAAGTTTCTCCATGAACCAACTTTTACTTTTTTTATTTTCTATTTAATTATATTCTGAGATTGCGGGGTGGTGGGTGGGCATGGATATTTTTGCGAAGCACAAACTTTTGAATGCCAATTTGATTTTCCTCTGATTAATAATTTTTTCTCTGCTGGGTTGCTCAATAATGCTGCGTTTGCAGCTCTTTTGCAAGGTTAGGTTTTGTGCGATTGGCTTTGTGTGCCTTGCAAATGTGCTGCAAACGTATTGCTGTTCTGCTTCTCTGCTCATTAGTATTACTTCTGCCATGTTACGCTGTTTAATGTTTTTGTTTCGGTCTAATTGTTAATCTTCTGCTCTGGGGTTTCTTACAACGTCCCAGGCTTTACGTTGGCAGGACGGCTTTAGTCGTCCTGCTTGGAACTGGAGCTGATTAAAGATATGTAGTTACAAACAAATTCTGTTGCTGAATAGCGTTCGGTCAAGCCAAGAACTAAA